>JAZKDU010000004.1:0-97521 GCA_040387415.1 Bacteroidota bacterium | reverse complement strand
CCCCCCCTGTGCCAAACCATATGCTTCCCATTTTGTCTTCCATAATGCTTAACACCTGGTTATTTGCAAGTCCCTGTGCCATCGTGTACTTGGTAAATACTTTTCCATCATAACGAAAAACGCCTTCTCCATTTGTGCCAAACCACATATTTCCTTTTTTATCTTCTTCGATACATAAAATTATTTTATGCTGAGGCCAAATGGATCCTTTTATTGTGGTAAAGGCTTTTCCATCATATCGTGAAACACCTCCAGTATTGTCCCCAAACCAGATATTTCCCGTCTTATCCTCCTTTATGGACCAGATCACATCACTTAAAAGCCCGTGTGCTGTGGTGTAATTTGTAAACGTTTTTCCATCGTAACGCGAAACGCCTCCACCAGCTGTACTAAACCAAAGGTTTCCTTCTTTATCCATTATACTGCAGAGAATTGCATCTAAAGCAAGACCGTTATCAGTTGTGTAAGTTGTAAAAAAGCCTTTACCCTGAGTCTCTGGATGTATCACCTTTTCTTTTTCATTAGAAAGCGAGGGGGAAATAGGGAGGAGGTGCACCTTTGGGGACTCTAATTTTATTGTTTGAGGCCCGTTCAAAGTCTGCAAAACATAGGAGCCTTCCTTTGATTTTGGGACAGTGACAACCTGTGGCTTTGGTTTCGTATTAAGAAACGTACGTTCAGGGCCGGAACTTTTAGTTTTCTGGTTTTGAGCGAATGTGGCTGTAAAAAAAAGAATATACAAAGAAGCTAGAAATACTTTTATGTAAATCCATGGCATAATACCATTAAATAAATTTTTTATTAGACTTGTATACTTCACTTAAAATTATTTGAACCTTGAAGTAAAAGTATTAAATAAAAAGCAAAAGACCGGATGTCTTTTTTTAATTTAGGAGATGTGCTTAAAATTTGGTGTATCGAAGTGATATTGCTTAGAAAGTCAATTTGATAGCCTGTTATTTATTGTGGTTTCAGGAATATATCTTCACCGTGTTTCTAATCCCTATTTTAAACCCAACAAATCCATTCGTTTTTTGTACATTTGCAAAAAAACCACATAATGGCAAAAGAATTCAAACGTAGCAGCAGCAAAGATTTTAAAGGGAAAAAGCCCTTTAACCCAAACAAAGGAAAAAGTAAGGGTTCCGATAAAAAATCTTCTTTTAGCCGCTCCGGTGAGGAATCTCACCCGTTTGCAGCATTTAAACGCGAAAAAAGCAGTGCCTCCGAAGAAAAAGAATCTTACGGAGAAACTAAAAGTAAATACTCCAAATCTGACAAAAAAACTTCTTTCGGCCGTTCAGATGAGCGTTCAGATGACAAGTTTAAACGCAGCAACGACAAAGATTTTAAAGACGAAAAGTCGTCTTCAACAAAAAAAGCGCGCCCTGAGAAACGTGAAAAGCCTGCTTTTGAACGTTTTAGAGATGATGCGCGTCCATCTGATTTTGGCAGCGCTAAAAGCCGTAGCTCTTCTAGTTTTGAGGATAAACGCAAAAAAAGTTCATCCGATAAACCGTTTTTTAAGAAAACACGTAACGATGAAGATGAAAAGCCATCGTTCAGAGACAGAGATTCTGATAAAACAACCTCTTTCAAAAAACCATTTTCTAAAAAACCGTTTTCTGAAAAGCCTTTAAGAAAGCCTACAGAGAGTGACTACGAAAATGAATACAAAGAAAAAAGCGAACCCCGCTCTTTCGATAAAAAATCTTCTTCGGCTAGATCCAAACCTAAATCATTTGGAGAAAAAAGTGATAAGCCACGATCATTCGATAAATCAAGATCCTCCGAAAAACCAAGGTCATCTGATAAAGCATCGTCATCAAAATCCGGCTTCGTCAGAAAAAGCGATCATGCTGAATCTGCTGACCTGAATGCAAGCGATTTTGCTTACGGCACTGAAAAATCAAGCGATTCAAGCGAAAGAGGAAGAGGTTTTAAAAAGTCAAAGCCTTACGAAAAAAAGACCTTTTCGGGCAAAAAAACAGCATCTAAACCACAACGTGAAACAGATGATGGATTAACCCGTTTGAATAAATACCTTTCTAATGCCGGAATCTGCTCACGCAGAGAGGCGGATGACCTTATTACTTCCGGTGTTGTGCAGGTGAACGGCAAAACAATTACCGAAATGGGTTACCGCGTAAAACCTACCGACATTGTTAAGTATGGCGGTCAAACGCTTAAAAAAGAACGTTTGGTTTACCTTATCTTAAATAAACCAAAAGATTACATCACTACTGCTGATGACCCACAAGAGCGCAGAACTGTGCTGGAACTCATACAGGGTGCCTGTAAAGAACGCGTATATCCTGTAGGCCGATTAGACAGGGCTACTACCGGGTTATTGATGTTTACCAATGATGGTGACCTTACCAAAAAATTAACCCACCCGCGTTACGGTGTGCGTAAAATATACCATGTGGAACTGGATAAGCCATTGAAACGTGTTGATTTGGATCAAATCCAAGCTGGTATTGAGCTGGAAGACGGCCCGATTAAAGTGGACGAAGTGACCTATGTAGGTGATGGGGCCGATAAAACACAGGTAGGTGTTGAAATACATTCCGGAAAAAACCGTATTGTGCGAAGAATATTTGAGCACATGGGGTATAATGTACGTAAACTGGATCGTGTTGTGTTTGGTTCATTAACCAAGAAAGACCTGCCCCGCGGGCGCTGGAGAATATTATCGGATGCTGAAGTAGGCATGTTGAAAATGATCAGCAGCGGAGAATAATTTACTCTTTTACCACATTTAATATTATTTACCTACCCGGCTGGCATTGCTGTATGGCCTATTAATGCCATTGCGCCAGTATTTCGGCAGTACCATTTGCTGGGGATTGTTTTTATGTAAATCTACTCTTTCGAAACAGTTTGAGACTTAACCATACGTAATTAAAGACGATATGAAGATTTGACCAAAGCAAAATGCATCCACAAAAATGTGTATTAAAACCCATTTGCCAGGTGAGGCAAAATCATTATATTCAAGGATACACTAAACTTATCCACTACCCGTTATTGATAATATTCCCGAGCAACTTAAAATAGGAGTGCTCTTTTGATAAACTTTGCAGCGTAATACCATTCATTCCATGAATAACGAAAGTTTATCTGATCTTCCCATAACTCCGGACAAAAAAACCTCTACGATTCCGCGATTTTTGTGGCGTATTTTTACGCTTTTTATTGTTCTCTGCGTTGCTATTACCGCAGGAGTGATCGTTATCAGCTATTTTTACCAGGATGAAGTAAAAAACTACGTGGTAAATGAATTGAACAAACAGCTGAACACCCAGATAATAGTGGATGGTAAAGACATTGATTTTACGGTGATCAAGAACTTCCCATATGCATCTGTCGATTTCAAAAACGTAAAGGCCCTGGAGGCTGTTAGCAGCAAAAGAAAAGATACTCTATTCAGGGCAGGAAAAATCTCTTTTCAGTTTAACATTGTTGATATTATTAAAAAAAAATATGATGTAAAAAAGATTCAAATTGACAATGTTGATTTGAATATACGAATTGATAAAAACGGAAAAGACAATTATCATATCTGGAAACCATCCGCAGATACAGGCACTACGGCTTTTTCATTCGCGCTTAAAAAAATAGTATTACAGCAACTAAATCTCTCGTATAAAAATAAAAAAAGCAACCAGGTAGTTCAAGTACTCATTAAAAAAAGCGTTACCTCCGGTCAATTCTCAAATTCAAAATATGAATTACAAACCAATAGCGAGTTGTATATCAATGAAGTGACGGCAAACAAAACCACGTACATCCGCAACAAAAATGTTCAGGTTGAATTTGCGTTGAATATTGACAATACAATACCCTCATACAAAATAAAAAACGGTAAAATTAAGATTGAAAATTTACTGTTCGAAGTATTTGGAACTGCTATTGCTGCTAATAAAGATCCAATTCTGAACATTGGCATACGTGGCAAGGAAATGGATATAACATCTGTTTTGTCGTTAATTCCAAATCAATACAAAGAAAAAATTAATGATTACAAAAGCAACGGTGAGTTTTATTTTGATGCCATCATTCAGGGTGTTGTCACCGGAGACAAAATGCCGGCTATTAAAGCGGATTTCGGAATTAAAAATGCAGAGATCACTCAGCTGAAGGAAAATATTATTTTACGAAATGTTAATCTGAAGGGCCGGTATTCAAACGGAAATACAGAAACCAAGGAGGCTTCACTCTTAGAATTAATACCGTTTTCAGCCACTATAGACCAGGGAAATATTTCAGGCGAATTATCATTGCGTAATTTAACCGATCCTTCCATATCCGCTAAAATCAAGGCGGATATCAGCTTAGAAAAACTACAGCTTTTTGCTAAAATTGATACTGTTGAAACCATTACCGGGCAGTTAAAAATTGATGCTTCTTTCACAGGAGAGAGCAAAGCGCTCAACGATGGCGGCTATGAAAACATTACCACATCCGGCAATCTAATAATTTCAGATATGAATGTTAAAGTGAAAAACAACACTTTAGCGTTTGCTAATATAAATGGTGATTTTACATTTGATAATAATGACCTTTCCATCAACAGCCTTAAGGGAAACGTTTCCAGCAGTGACTTTGAATTAAAGGGCTCTTTCAGAAACTGTATTGGATTTATATTAAAAGACAACCAGGACATTACTGTGGAAGCGAGCCTGAATTCCAACAACATAAATTTAGATGAACTGCTTGCTAACAAAGAAGAAGATGCGCCAGCCAACAGTAAGTATAAACTGAAATTTTCAGAACATATTAATGTGAATTTAAAAAGTGAAATTCGGCATCTGGTCTTCCGGAAGTTTGACGCCACAGCCATTAAGGGCGTTATTACATTAAAAGATAAAAAAATGACAGTGGATCCGGTAACGCTTTCCACCATGAATGGAAACATAACCACAAGCGGACTCATTGATGGGAGTGATTCTACCAAGCTGCTGATTACCTGCTTTACTGATATCAATGCATTAAACGTTACAAAACTTTTTATCGCTTTCGAAAATTTCGGGCAATCCACTATTACTGATAAAAATATAAAAGGGCTTATCACCGCTAAAATTCAGTTTGCCTCTGTTTACAGCCCTGAGCTGGATATTGACCTGGACAAATTATATGCAGGAATTGATATGGTTATAGATAACGGAGAGTTGAATAAGGTGGAGTCCTTTAAAAAATTATCCCGCTTTATTGAATTGAAAGAATTAGAAAATATTCGCTTTGCGACTTTCAAAAATCAATTTGAAATCAAAGATCAAATTATTACAATACCAAAAATTGAGATCAAATCAAACGCAATGGATTTCACTACTTCAGGGACACACACCTTTGATAACGAAATTAATTATAAAATAAAATTATCATTAAATGATCTGCTGGCAAAAAAGGTACGAAAGCCTAAACAACAGAATGATGAATTTGGAGTGATTGAAGATGACGGCCTGGGACGCACTGATATTTTTTTATCGATGACCGGCACTGTGGATAATCCGATTATTAAATACGACTCCAAAAGCGCTGTACAAAGCATTAAACAAGATTTGAAAGTAGAAAAACAATCTTTAAAAAAAATATTGAAAGAGGAATTTGGACTTTTCAAAAAGGATACTTCCTTACAGAATACGAATAAAACTCTGAAAGAAGACAAAACCAAATTTACTATTAAATGGGAGGAAGAGGAAAAGAAAGAAGAGAAAAAAGTGTTGAAAAAACCGAAGAAGGCTGAGGAAGATGATTTTTAATCACTACTGTGCTGCGTAGTTAGCCCTTTACTACCTAAAATCAAACATAAAAGGGAGATTTTAAAACACTCGTATTATTTTTTATCCCTTTTCGAAAAACCCTTTCGTTTCTATCCTAAGTTTCACCCCTAACAGGGTTTAAAACCCTGTCAGGGCCATGGAAGAGAATCCAATAAAAAGCAGTAAATTCGCATTCCTTAAATTAAAACGGTATACGTGAGCATTTATTCAAAAAAACAACGATGGAAATTGTGGCTGTTTGTGGCTGCCCTCGTTATTATTGGAGCATCACTATGGTATACTAACCTCCTCGTTAATAAAATTGCCCAGGAAGAGCGTAAAAAGGTTAAGCTTTGGGCTGATGCGGTTCAGAAAAAGGCCAACCTGGTTAAATACACCAATGAACTTTTTAATAAAATTAAAACGGAAGAGCGTAAAAAGGTTGAGTTGTGGGCAGAGGCAACAAAGCAATTATCAAGAGAACTTAGCGACTATGGTTTTGTTTTAAAAGTAGTCTCTGATAATACTACCGTTCCGGTTATTCTTGCCAATGAAAAGGGTGAGCCGGTTACTTCCCGAAATTTAGATCCTGTAAAAGAAAAAGATAAAATGTACCTTTTGGAGCAGATGCAGTTAATGGGCACTGTTCAGGAGCCCATTGAAATCAACATATACAGGGGGCAAAAAAACTATTTGTATTACCAGGATTCTAAACTTTTTTCAGAACTAAAAACTGTGTTAGATGATCTTGTACGATCTTTCATCTCTGAAGTAGCTGTAAATTCAGCATCTGTACCGGTTATTTATACCGACTCCACCAAATTAAATGTGATCGCTTCGGGCAATATAGATTCTACAAAAATAAATGATACCATCTATTTAAAAGAAACAATTGCTACAATGGCTTATGAAAACCGGCCTATTGAAGTGGAGTTTGGTGATGGCAGCAAAAGTTATATTTTTTACCAGGAGTCGATGCTGTTAACACAGCTTAAATATTACCCGTACGTAATGTTTGGGATTATTGGCTTGTTTTTACTGATTGCTTATTTGTTATTCAGCACTGCACGTAAAGTGGAACAAAACCAGGTATGGGTAGGTATGGCGAAAGAAACTGCCCATCAGCTCGGAACACCGCTATCATCTTTAATCGCATGGCTGGAATATTTAAAGACAAAAGGCCTTGCCCCTGAAACAGCTGTTGAAATTGAAAAAGACATTCACCGTTTGGAAACAATTACCGAACGTTTTTCAAAAATTGGTTCCGTACCGAAACTCGATATGGTTGACGTGATAAAAGTATTGAACGATGCTGTTAACTATATGAAATTACGTACATCAAAAAACGTAGCGTTTACAGTAGATCAAACAAACGTTACTGAAATTAACGCATTGCTAAATGTTCCTTTATTTGAGTGGGTGATTGAAAATTTAATCCGAAATGCAGTGGATTCAATGCATGGGAAAGGGGAGATCAAAATTTCTGTTTCCGATCAAACACAGTTTGTGTATATTGATATTACAGACACTGGTAAGGGGGTGCCAAAATCAAAATACAAAACTATTTTTGAACCCGGCTTTACTACAAAGAAGCGTGGCTGGGGCCTTGGACTATCCTTAACAAAAAGGATCATTGAAAACTATCATTCCGGTAAAATATTTGTAAAAAGTTCCGAGATTGATAAAGGCACCACGTTTAGAATTGTTTTGAATAAATGATCCATTAATAACAGACAATTATTCAGTAGGCAATTGTCGTGCATTCAAAATTTATTACCTACCGCAAAATTATTAAATTGACCCATGGCTGGCATTTACATTCATATTCCTTTTTGCAAACAAGCTTGTCATTACTGCGATTTTCATTTTTCCACCTCCATGAATAATAAAGATGCTTTTTTAAAAGCATTGAAAAAAGAAATAGAAATGCAGCAGAATTACCTGCCAACACGATCAATTGCGGCAGGGCAAGAAATAATAAATACTATTTATTTTGGAGGCGGAACACCTTCCCTGCTGTCAGAAGCAGAACTAATGGGTGTTTTCGAATCGCTGAATAAGCATTTTAAAATTAGTGCTGATGCCGAAATAACGCTGGAAGCCAACCCGGATGATTTAACTGCAAAAAAAATAAATGACCTGAGTCATACACCTGTAAACCGTTTGAGCATTGGCATTCAAAGTTTTTACGATGAGGACCTGAAGCTGATGAATCGCGCACATAATTCGAAAGAAGCGCTGTCTGCTGTGAAGGCATCGCAGGATAAGGGATTAGAAAACATCACGATCGATTTGATTTACGGCATTCCTTCGCTAACAAATGCAAAATGGAAACACAATTTGCAAACAGCTTTCGATCTTCAAATCAAACACATTTCCTCGTATTGCTTAACAGTAGAGCCCAAAACAGCGCTTGCGCATTTAGTAAAATCCGGTGCAATTAACAATGTGGATGAGCAGCAAAGTGCAGATCAATTTGAAATTATGCTGGAAGAAATGCAAAAAAGTAATTTTGTTCAATATGAAATTTCTAATTTTTGTAAGGACAATCACTTTTCTAAGCACAACAGTAATTACTGGTTAAAGGAGGCGTACCTAGGGTTGGGCCCATCTGCGCATTCCTACAATGGCAACAACCGGCAATGGAATATTTCAAATAATGCATTGTACATTCAAGGTATCGAAAAAGGGCAATTGAATTTTGAAGAAGAAGTGCTAACTCTTTCACAGCAGTATAACGAATATATTTTAACATCTTTACGTACCATGTGGGGAACGGACTTAAAGTATATCGAAACGAAATTTGGAAATGATTATTTAACCTATTGTTTGAATGAGTCTGCAAAGCACATTGAAAACAGGGACCTTAATCAGAAGGACAATAAATTATTTTTAACGGATAAGGGGAAATTATTTGCGGATAAAATTGCCGGAGATTTGTTTTTTGCTGATGGGAAATAGTACGGTTACGGATAAACGAATGGTTACGAATTTACAAAACATAATAAACAGTTTTCATTATAAAGAATAAGAGCCTGTTTAAATTTTATAAAAAAATTCTATCGCTACGAATCCAGCCCACATATTTCGACAAGCTCAATATGACCGCGCGCTGTCTTCTGAGCTTAGTCGAAGAATTGGGAAGCAATGACAAAAAAACCAATGAAATTTAAACAGTTTCTAAAGTCCTGACGGATTAAAATTCAGATAACATACCGATAAATTGTATATTTCGTAAATTCGTAACCATTCGTTTATTCGTAACCTATGATCTCAAAAATAACACATAAAGGCAAAAGCTATAACGCTGATCTTTATAAGCCGATCGACATTTCGATACCCTTGCGAACAGGAGAGGAAAATGTGAACGCCTGGTATTGCTCTCCCGTTAAAATTGAACCTGTCCGTATGGGCGAATGGGTGGGTGATGTAAAGCAAGGCGGATCGGTAAATTTCAGGAATATACAATTCAATCCTCATGGAAATGGAACACATACAGAGTGTGTAGGGCATATCAGCAAAGAGGATTACAGCATTAACCAATGTTTAAAAACATTCTTTTTTCTTGCTGAATTAATTACCGTGCTGCCAGACGAAACACCTGATGGGGATTTGGTTATTACCAAAAAACACATTGAAAATTGCTTAGGCGAAAAACGGCCTGAAGCACTCATTATACGTACTCTAGACAACAGCCTGTCAAAAATAAACAAACATTATTCCAATACCAATCCGCCCTATTTACAGCATGAAGCTGCTGAATTAATTAATGATTTAGGAATTGACCACCTGCTGATTGATCTTCCTTCGGTGGATAAAGAAGTAGATGGCGGGAAACTATCCGCACATCATGCGTTTTGGCAATACCCTCACAATACCCGCTTAAACAGAACTATTACAGAAATGATATACGTTCCAAACAATGTGTTTGACGGCACCTACCTGTTAAATCTTCAGATCGCGAGTTTTGAAAATGACGCCTCCCCGAGCAAACCTGTGTTATATCAATTAAATTTGGCCTTGTAACTCCATTAATTCAAGGAAACATCGTAAATAAAACATCCAATTTTTAATGGCCATTTAATTAAAAAATGAGTTTTAAGAGTTATATTTGAAGATTCAAGTATCCTCGTTTATTCGGAAGCGCTTGATATTTCACAACCAGACCATTTAATGATTCATTTTGATGAGTAAAACGTGTTTAGTATGTAAGGCGAATGGCTTCACCGCTATTTATAATGATACTTTGCTGAAGTGCAATTTCTGCGGTTTTGTAACTGCCAATATGGAGGTGGATGCGAATATTCTTAAACAAACTTATACGGAGAATTACTTTAAAGGCGAGGAATATGTTGACTATTTACGTGACAAAGAAATTCTTCAGACAAATTTTAAAAAACGCTTACTCACTATATTTAAACGCATTGATAAATCACGTATTACCAATATTATAGAAATTGGGTGTGCCTATGGTTTTTTTGCAGAAACTGTTACTGCCGAATTAAAAAACGCAAAATATACCGGTTATGATGTGGTTCCGGAAGCTATAAACTATGGTAGAAATGAGCTCAAACAAAATATAATCTGCGGAGATTACCTGGAAGCGATTACAAAGGAAAAAGTAAGTGATATCTTTATGTGGGATGTGATTGAACATTTATCGAATCCGGAAAAATTTATTGAAAAAGCCTCCCGTGAATTAATAAGCGGAGGACGTATTTATATTACAACGGGTGATATTGAATGTATGGTTCCGCGTATGCAAAAAGCAAAATGGAGAATGATCCACCCGCCTTCGCACCTGCAGTATTTTTCAAAACGTACACTTTCAAAACTGTTAGAAAATTATGGCTTTAAAACAGTAGCTGTATCCTATCCACCGGTATACCGTAGTATCAGGCTGATCTATTATTCCTTATTTATGCTTCGCAAAAAATATCCATCGTTTGTTGAAAAAGTATACAATATGATTCCTGCAAAAATGAATATCCCGTTTAACACGTACGATATTATGTTTTTAATTGCTGAGAAAAAATAAAATGAAAATTCCGGTATGATCACAACTATTATTCTCTGTTTAAAGAGTTGTTTTAATTCAAAAAAAACAAATAACTTGCGGATAATACGAGAATACAATTTTAGAATGTTACCGATAGTGTGTACTGAAAAATGTAAAATATAATAAAAGTCTTTAACAGAAATGCGTTCGGAAACAGTTGTAAATATGAAGCAAACACATATCAGCATAGTAGTACCACTTTTAAACGAAGATGGTAATATCATGGTTTTATATAACGCACTAGTTCCTGTAGTTGAAAAAATATCCCCTGACTACGAAATTATTTTTGTGGATGATGGCAGCAAGGACAATTCGTTTCAGATCATTGATACTATCTGCCAGCAAAATACCCGCGTTTTAGGTATTTCACTTTCACGTAATTTCGGACACCAAATAGCTTTAACGGCAGGAATGGAGCACAGTTCCGGAGAAGTGGTGGTTACATTAGACGCTGATATGCAGCACCCTCCCGAAATTATTCTTGAGTTATATAACAAATACAAGGAAGGGTTTGATATTGTGAACACCATTCGCCTTGAAACGGTGGATTCCGGGCCATTCAAAAAAATAACGTCCCATTATTTTTACAAACTGATCAACAACCTTTCAGATATTCACATTGAGCCGTCTTCAGCTGATTTTAGGCTGATGAACCGGAAAACAGTAACTGCATTTTTGCAAATGAAAGAGAAAGATCGCTTTACCCGCGGAATCATCAGCTGGATGGGCTTTAAGCAAGGAGTAATTGAATATACAGCTCCGGCAAGGTTTTCAGGAAAATCCAAATACTCCATTTTTAAAATGTTTCGTTTTGCAGCTGATGGTATTACATCGTTTTCTGCAAAACCTTTACGCATTTCTTTTTTTGCCGGACTCATTGTTTCCTTAATCGGTTTGCTTTACGCCATTTATGCGGTGGTTGAATATTTCAATGGGAAAACTACACCGGGCTGGGCATCCACACTAGTATCCATACTTATTATTGGCGGCATACAGCTTATAAGTATCGGCATTATTGGCGAATATCTTGCACGGGTATTTAATGAAGCAAAAAACAGGCCGATGTATTTAGTGAAGCAATACACATCAAACGAAGTCACTAAAAAAAATGCTTAAACATTTTAAAAATATTGTAACGGAGCGGGGGATATTGCTGACTGTTGTATTAGCAATGTGCTGTATGGTTTTCTTTTTTGGAAAATTGCTTCAAAACCCTAATCAAGTATATTTTGGTGCAACAGATGATGGTATTCAAGCTTATTACGGTGCGCTTTACCATGTAAAATATGACACCGCTTATTGGCACATGAATGGGATGAATTACCCATATGGCGACCAGGTATTTTTTACCGGCTGCCAACCGTTTGTGTCCAACCCAATTAAGCTAATAAGCACGGTGATTGACATTTCAAACTACACCCTTGGAATTCTCAATATTATAATGCTGTTTTCTATTTTCTTTTGTGCTGTTTGTCTTTATTTAATTTTCAAGCATCTGCGACTGCCCTATGCTTATTCCGCCATTGCGGCCACAGCCATTTCTTTTCTGTCGCCCCAGATAATCCGCCTGGCCTGCCATTATTCATTGACTTACCAATTTGCTATTCCTTTGTTTTTATTGCTGGTATTAAAATTCCATCAGTCTCCCACTATAAAAAAATCTGTTTTTATAAGTTTCCTTGTGTTTTTTATGGCGGGTACACACTTTTACTTTTTTGGTTTTTTTGCCCTCATAGCTGCCTTTTATTGGGCATTTGTCTTTTTTTCAAAGAAGATTACGCGGTCGAATTTTAGATTCGTCAGCCTGCACGCTTTTATCCAAATAGGACTTCCATTTTTACTTTTCCAGATCATTACTTTTTTAATTGATAATGTTCATGACAGAACAAATAATCCATGGGGGTATTTAACATATATTTCTAATTTAACAGGGGTATTTTATCCTTTTGGGAAACCATACGAACCCTTTTATGCAAGCTTTATTAAACCGGAACACCCATACACTATGGAAGGCTTTTCCTACGTTGGAATTGTAGCAACTATAGTGTCTATCGTGCTAACTCTCGTCCTTTTAAAACGTATATTTTTTTTCGAATTCAAAAAAATTGCCTGGATCACCGACCATCCCATCTTAAACATTTTTTGCTGGGCCTCGGTATTCGCCTTGATACTATCTTTCGGTTATCCTTTTAAAATTAGGGGATACGAGAACTGGCTTCAATATGTTGGATTACTGAAACAAATGCGTGGTATTGCACGTTTTTCATGGGCTTTTTATTATATTATTAATATTGTGGCATTTTACAAAGTCTATCAATGGATGTCATACCAAAATCACATTTTAAAAAAAGTTGTCTTAACTATCGCACTAGTTCTTATTTGTTTGGACGCATATTATATGGCAAGCCCCGTTGCACCGGCACTCAATAACCGGATAGCAAGACTTGAGGATAAAGAAAACATCCTCGAAGAAGATAAATGGTTAAACGAAATAAATACAAAAGATTATCAGGCAATAATTACATTGCCCTATTTTCATGTTGGATCTGAAAGTATTTGGATGATCAGGGCATCCGAAATTATTGGCCATGTATACATCACATCCTTAAAAACAGGTTTACCAACAACATCCTCAGTAATGAGCAGAACCTCACTGTCACAAACATATAATAACATTCCAATAATTTTAGAACCTTACCGTAAATTAAAAATCCTAAACGATCTAAAAAGTCAAAAACCGTTTTTAGTTTTAGCAATTGAACAGGAATTGAATGCCGATGAAAAACAATTATTGACTAAATGTAAAAAACTGAATGAAACAAGCCTGTTTAGTGTATATGAGTTGCCTTTTGAAGCGCTCCTGCATCGAACAGACAGCCTATATGTTAACACTGTGAAAATATTGAATAACAGTAAAACATACACTATAGGCAAGTTTAAATATACTGATTCCATAAAAACATTTGTGTATAATACATATAACGAAAAAGTAAATCTTAATACCACAAAGGAAAGTTATTACCTCGGCAGAATTCTGGATTATAACCTCGTTTTTAATGATACCCTGCCGAATTATAATGAGGAACAGGAATATTCTGTTTCCTTCTGGATGGGTAATTTCACACAAGACTTATACCCAAGAGCTTCCTGTGTTCTTGAATGTATTGATTCAACAGGCGCTTCTTATAACAGAACAGAATTTGGGATGCACACACGAATACGTACGTTAGACGGTGATAATGCTTTAATTGAATGCCCGATTACTATTAAAAATAAAAATGATCACCTCGCTATAACAATTTGGCACTACGAGATTTTTGATAACAAAAAGATGATCCGAATCAGCGATCTCCTTATAAGGCCTTCAAAGGATACACTGTATAAAAAGAACGGTACCGAAAGTATAATGTTCAACAATAGAACCTTTTTAGCTGAATAGTTGCATATTGAAATTCGCACTACTAAGGGGTATTGGAAGCGCCAACCAAACAACGAAAATGAATGCTTCAAACAACGTATTTAAGCGCTTAAACAACCCTCTTGCATGGTGTTTAACCGTATTTGTTATTTTAAACCTACTGGTCAAATTTTATTACCTGCCTCAGGAAAGTATATACGGTGATGAAGGATATAGCATTTTTCACGCTCAAAAATCATTGGGCGAATTAACCGATGTTTTTTTACATGACCAAAACCCACCACTACACATCATCCTGCTGCATTTCTGGATGGAGGTTTTTGGCGTTTCTGATGTTTCTGCAAAATCACTTTCCGTTATTTTAAGTGTTTTGTGCAGTATTGTGTTATTTGCGTTTGCGAAAAAATATTTAAACAGGCCAACCACTATTGTTGTTTCTGTTCTGTTTCTATTGTCCAACCCGCAGTTATTTTATTCCCACGAAATACGCACCTATGCATTGGTTCAATTCCTTTGCATTTCGTCCTTTTATTTTTATTTCAGACTATTGGAATCTCCGGATAAAAAAGGTTTGGTGATGCTTACCTCTATAAATTTGCTTCTATTGTTTTCTCACTATCTTACTGTTTTTATTTTTATAATTCAATTTATCAGTATCTGGATGTTTTTTAAACAAAACAAAAAGAGCTTCTGGTACTACATTATTAGTCAGATATTGGTTCTACTGCTTTTTAGTCCCTGGCTTAATGTTTTGTTCGCAAATTTACCGAAGAACGGCAGCTTTTGGCTTGCAGCGCCCACCTTCTCGGAATTAAAATGGTTTGTATTTATGCTTAACGGCAGCGCATGGCTGTTCCTTATTTTTTCAACGATTATATTATCTTCATTATTAATGGTCGGTTTAAACAGGCGATTTCGTTTCTATAAAGCTGAGTTTAATGTTAAATATTACTTCATTTTTTTACTCTTATATATCCTTCCAATCGCGCTGGATTTCTGGGTCGCCCAATATACACCCGTTTTTTTAGGCAGGTATTTTCTTTATTCAACTCTCGGGCTGTTTTTACTTATCGGTTATATAATTGCAAATCTAAATACATCTGTAACTATACGCGCATTAATTTTAATTCCAGTTTTATACTGCCTTATAACAAGCTTTGATGCGAAACCTGAGAAAGAAGATGATTGGAAATCGTTTGTTCCTAAGGTAAAACGCATGCAGACTGAAAAAACCGCTGTTTTCATTTCTGCTACTTATAAATACAAGGAATTTTCGTTTTATTATGACAGGGAAGCATTTAAAGACTATAAAAATACTATTTCAAGATTGTATCAGAAGCGTGTGTTTTGCTCAAAAGAGGGATCCTTGGGCTGGGATAAAATAAATTTAGACAGTGTTGATCAGGTGCTATTTGTGCAATCACACAGTCAATTTGAAGACCCTGAGGGAACAATCAAACAAAGCATACTGAACAAGCATTTTAAAATATGCAGCGAATTTTCCAGAATAAATATAACGCTTACTGTTTTTAAGAAAGATAGTTTGCCCTGCCTGCCAGTTAAAATAATAAATGTGCAAAAGGCTGATAACTGCGAGTTTTGGAATCTGAGTACAGGAGTTGTTGAAAACACGGATGATACAGTTATGATATACAAAACGGATATGGAGTTGGATTCTACCTGTGCGCAACCAGCCAAGCTTACCAAAGAAAAGTCTCTATCCGGAATTTATTCCTGTAAAAGCGACAAACATGAACAATACAGTATTGGTCTGACCAAACCATTGAAAGAACTGAATGGCAAAAGAGAATTAAATGTTTCGGGATTCGTGAACTATGAAATTGGCAGTGATGCCCGCTTGGTTGTTTCTGTTGAAAAAAACGGGAAAAGTCATTATCGGCAGGAATTGATGGTTTCTAAGGTTATCAAGACATTGCGTTCCTGGGGAGAAATAACACTTCAAGCAAGTCTGCCGACCGATATAGAAGATGACGCTGAATTAAAAATTTATTTTTGGAATCCTTCTAAAAGTGCTGCTTTCATAGATGACGTTGTTATTACACTTCACTGAGATTTTTAATTCCTTGTCAAGTTAATAAGCATTTTTCTACAAAAATATCCAAGCTCTTGTCACAAACATATTCAGTAAATATGCATTCCAAATAATGCTCGCCAGAATAAGCAGACTGAATCCTATATATTTTTGAGTTTTACTGGTGTAGGGAATCAACATAAAAAACACCAAATTGAGGCATAGCAGCATAAATCCGGTTTTTGAAAACCCCCAACTGCTTCCATAAGCAGCCTGATTAAAAAACACAATACAACACGCTATAAAAAGAGAAAAAATCAGAAATATTTTTTTTATTGGAATTTTATTTAGGTTATTTATATGTTGAAAAATAATAATATAACAGAATGGTGTGCATAGTGTATATCTGTACAAACTATGTAAACACCCTCCTTGTAAAAACAACACGAATACTGTAGCAAACAATAAATATATCCATGAAAAATAATACCAATAGTTAAAAACTCCTTTCTCGGTCTTAATAAACTTTGAAATTAAAACCACACTACCAAATACAAAACAAAATACCATTGCCCCCACATTCATTCCATAGCCTTCATTTGACCAATCCACAATAGTTTTGGGGATTTGTAGAAAAGTCCCCCAATGCTTTTGTGCATCTATGAATGTTAATAGTGAACCATGATGATACATCCGCTGAAACAGCGTTACAATAAAAGTACCGCCTAGAATTGTAGCAACAGTAATAAATAAATGTTGATAATTTATTTTTCGGTTTTTATCACAAAGCAGCAGAAAAATTTCCGTTGCGATAATGCTGCCTATTAATAAAATAAATACAGGCCGCGTCATGGATGCGCACAGCAAGCCTGATACATAAATTAATTTATTTTCTTTATACCAGCCCAGCAATGCAAGGCTTATAGAAAACATAAACAACGCTTCTGAATATGGTATTAGAAAAACAGTGAGTGTTGGCAGTGTTAACACCGCTATGAGCGAAAGTAAAATCGACTGCCTACAAAATATCCAGGCAAGTATTATCACAGAAGCTATGTGCAATAAAAAATTTAGTATGCTAATTCCTATTCCGGACAGCTGAGAGATCTTCCATGCTAGTGGGAAAAGAGGAAAAAAAGCAAAGTTGGATCGTGTAACCTCATCATTAGGATCATAATTATACTGATTATCTTTAATATATAAATAATGGTGAGCGTCCATATTTTCCACAAAGGACTTTTCAGTTACAGGCGCAAATGGTTTTTTAACAACTGTAATAGAGTTATCTTGTATTTCATACGTTGACATAACCTCCGAAAAAAAACGGTTGTATAGTGATGGATTTTGCAGTAGATTATATACCGTTATAAAAAGAATAGAATAGCCGGCCGCAATCAAAACAGTTAAAAATAAGGTTTTCGCTTTTATCATTATTCCGGAATTTTTCACAAGATAAATAATTCTCAATAAGGAAAATATTTTCTGCACTCTTAATTAAAAATAGAATACTTTTGATTCACTAATATAATGTGGTAAACAGCCTTTAGACATTCTTTTTTATGTTATTCAGCAGCTTAGTATTCTTATTCGGATTTTTGCCAATAATTATTGCAGCCTATTATTTTTCACCAAAAAAAATAAGAAACTACCTCCTGCTCATACTTAGTATACTGTTTTATGCCTGGGGCGGAGTAAGTTATTCGGTCATATTAATAATATCTATTTTACTTAATTATTTTTTTGTTAAAAAAATACAGGGTAACTCCCTGAAAAGCTATCACTGGCTCGTTACAGGGTTAATTATTAATACCTTGGTTTTGGTAGTGTTTAAATATCTGAATTTTTTTATTGATAATATTAATGAGTTCTCCGCGCTTCTGTCCAAAGAAAATATCCCCCTGGCAAACGTTAAAATAGCATTGCCGTTGGGCATTTCATTTTTCACGTTTCATCAAATGTCTTTATTGTGGGATGTATATAGAAATAAAAACACTCCTGCTGTTAGATTCACAGACACTGCGCTCTACATAACATTTTTTCCACAGCTGGTTGCAGGACCAATTGTCAGGTACAAAGATATCATCGGACAAATTAAAGATCGTAAAGAATCGTTTGAATTTTTTAATTCCGGTATCCAGCGTTTTGTTTTGGGGCTTTTCAAAAAAGTAATATTCGCCAATACCTGCGCCTCTATTGCAGATACGATTATGTCGAATGATTTGCAGTTTATTGATACTTCTGCTGCCTGGCTGGGTATTATTGCATATTCTTTACAGATTTACTTTGACTTTTCGGGGTATTCGGACATGGCAATTGGTTTGGCTAAAATGTTTGGATTCACAATAATGGAGAATTTTAATTTCCCCTACATCTCGAAAAGTATAAAAGAATTCTGGAGCCGCTGGCACATCTCACTTTCTACCTGGTTCAGAGACTATGTTTATATTCCTTTGGGCGGAAACCAGAAAGGGAAACGAAGAACCTACATCAATTTAATTCTTGTTTTTCTTCTAACCGGATTCTGGCACGGTGCCACTTGGAGCTTTATCTTCTGGGGCTTATTCCATGGTGTATTTTTGATTATTGAAAGAGTTGGATTAGATAGTGTTTTAAAAAAACTGCCGGCATTCATTAGCTGGGTATATACCATACTTATTGTAATGATCGGCTGGGTATTTTTTAGAATTGAAAAACTGCCAGATGCTTTGAATTATGTGGGTAAACTTTTTGGTGGCGGCCACCAGGGCGATATGGACTTTATTTATTTTATGGATCGAGAAAAATTATTGATTTTTTCATTGGCACTTATTTCCTGCACAACACTGTTTGTATGGCTCAAGGGTATCGTACAAAAAATACAAACGGACTTTTTACTGTTTCCATACCTGCTTATGAAAAATATTTTATTGATCTTATTATTTGTTTATTCTATAACCGTTTTAAATGCTGGTTCTTATAATCCTTTTATCTATTTCAGATTTTGATCTTTATAAAAAAATATCTACTACCCCTCCTCTTTCTGGTTATACTGATATTGCCGGCTTTCAATGCTGCAAGCCATTTGTGGAAATTTGAGAGAACGGCTGAGAATAGGGTGTTCAGGGATAGCCTTAAACTGGACATCAATCACCTTGATACCTTTCCTAAAGAATATGAAGAATATGTAAATGATAATTTCGCATTTCGCACACCTTTACTACGCTTATATCATTTTATTAAGTTTTATTTTTTCAGAGTTTCTCCGCATCCTGATAAAACAGTTATTGGAAAGGATGGATGGTATTTTGTAACGGGACAGGAGAAAGAAAGTTATGAAGGAAAGAGAGATTTCACAGATGAACAGTTGAAACAATTTGATGCTGAATGGACAAAGAGAAAAAACTATCTGGATTCAATTAACATTAAAGCGTATTGGGCGATTTGTCCAATGAAATATAACGTTTACCCCGAGATGCTTCCTTTCAACGCATTTAAAAAAGGTAAAAAAAGCAGAGTAGAAAAATTAATAACACATCTGCAGAAAAATTTCTCAGACATTATCATTGATCCGCTCGCTGCCCTTCGCCAGGCAAAAGATTCGATGAGGGTTTATTATAAACTGGATGACCATTGGAATACAAGGGGAGGTTACGTTACCTCTCAGGTTATATTATCAAGAATAAAGGCAGATTTTTCAAAACTAAAAATAAAAGCCTTTTCAGATTATGAATGGAATAGCAGAACATTCAAAGGCGGCTTTCATTATAGTGTTTTAGGAATAGAAAATCTTTCTGAAAGCGATATTTTTCCAAGTTCAAAAAATGAAATCGCTATTGAAGCGGCAAAGTATGGGTTTCCTCCAATCAGTGATTTCCCATATCCCTGGGATTATGAAAGAAGATATGTAAATGAAAAGGATTCAACTGGCCTTAAAATTCTTATTATAAGAGATTCATTTGGCGATCAGGTTGTCCCTTTCTTAAAAGAATCCTTTAAGGAAAGTGTATTCATTTTCGACAGCTGGAGATACGGATTAAATAAAGAGATTATCGAAAAATACCGGCCAGACATCGTTGTATTTTTAAGCCTGGAAACTCACCTTGAGCATATAATTACAATCTATTAAATAACTAAAAGAGTTAAACAACTGTTCTTATTCAATCGTTAGCTCGAAAATCTCTCCTGGTATATCATTTGCCGGAAAAGGTAAGTTATCCTGCGAATAAGGGGTTCCCGGCCACCACTTGGTATTATGATATTCCTGCGTTATAATTAACAGCATTTGGTTATTTGGAATTGATGTTACATGGTCGTTCATATATCCAACTACTCTCATTTTATCCGGATTAGGGCCAATGCGCCAGATAATCTCTTTGGGCCGCCAGTCTATTTCAAAATAATAAAACTCACCTCCAAACAACTCATCATCACGTTCTTCTTTTTTTTCGGTAAGCGCTCTATACCAATGATCCCAGCGATGCGTATAAAAAGTTTCGCCTTTATAATCAATTGGCGTGCAGCCAACGCTATAATCTTTTGGCTCCCAACAGGCCATATCCCAATTGGTGCAGGCAACTGTTACCCTGTCATCTGTATTTGTTATCTCCTCCGGAAAGGCGACATTCCAGCTGTTTAAATTGTTTCTATCATCGGCCGGGTTTTTAAATACTGGTGGAAATGCATTATCCGGGCAGTATGGAGGAGTTTTTAAAATTTCAAAATCTATTTCTGAATAGTCCACAGCGGGCACACGTTTATCTTTAGGCCCACCCCAATAAGTTGCCATATACCCTTCCTTATTACAGTTTCTCCTAAAGTTCCATTCGCCACCTCCTTGTGTGATCAGCCAAATGGCATTGGTTATTCCGTTCCAGACATTATTTTTATTTAACAGCTCAGTTAGTTTTACTTTTACCCTGTATTTACCATATGTTAAACCATGGCGCGTGATAATTCCGACACTTTCTTTTTTCCATTCGCCAAATTTGGTACCGGGATTTTTAATCGTTATTTTCTTTTTTTCTGGGTCCGAAAACACTGTCTGACAAGGTCGTTTAGAGGTTTGAATAATTGTTGGGATCAATTCTTCTTTGGAATAAAATGATTTGTTCCAATTATAATCCATCTTGGAATAATTGTCTTTTAATATATCCGAAATTACGGGGATGTTATCCATTTTTGTTGAGGGATCAACGTAGTTAATGAACTGCTGAATGGCAGCATTTTTATACAAAACGCTATCCTGCCCGCAAGTGGAACAAAATGCAGATTTGTCTGCAGTACCATTAAAATGTGCATCATCTACATAAATACCCGCCCCTAAATTAGGCTCTGAAGTGACCTTTAAGATAGTGGATGATTTATTAACGATTGTTTGTTTCAACTGTTTGCAATCAGCCGAAAAGAAGTAGTAGTAGGGGTTTAAAAAGTGTCCATCGTGTTTTTTATTGATGTATCGAACTGGTTCTGGAATAGCGACCAAATCAGCCTGAGAAGTAACAACCAATAAAAAGCTATATTCGCCTACTCGCAGATTGCGCTGCCATCGGTTGTTTACACCTTTCTGAATATAGCGTTCTTCGTCTCTTGGATTTCCTTGGATCTTAAAAGCATCATGAACAAGATGAAAAGAATTATCAGCTGCAATTTCGGGTGTTTTTTTAAACGCAATTGAAGTGGAAGACCAGCTCCCATAAAAATTTTCTTCCGAGAGCTCGTTCCTTTTATTTGTTAACGAATCAAACTCTTCAAATTTGTAGCTTTCGTTCTGGTAATAAATTTTATAGTAAAAATTTTGTGCTGAATTACTGTTGTTTTTTATTTCAAACTCAAATACAAACTCTCCACCCTTTAGCTGCGTTACAGAAGGAATAATAAAACCGCTGTTTACGTTTGTGTAATCAATTAAAATATTTTTTTTAGTATCAATATCCGACTGCCAATTACTAATGGGGCTAAAGTTTTGTATACTAAATGCTTCACAATCCACTAACGGAGTCTGATTTGTCCTTTTATTACAAGATGTCAAAAGAGTGATACACAACAAAAATAAATTAATTTTTGTTGATGTATAAAACTTAAAGAAAACACGCAGATTTTCCAGAAAAAAATCTGGAAGATCCTTATCGTTCTCATTATAAATTTTTGCGTCTCTTGTCAACAACTTCATACTACCATTGAATTAAAACTTATTGCTTGCTTTCAACTTCTAATCATCCAAAGTAATTTAAGGTGCCAATAAATTCAACATGGCTCTTCTAAACTACAATGAGTGCATTTATCTCCCTCCGTTTTCTAAAATATACAACTGTGTGCTATTGGGCAAGTGTGCTACATTTTCATATAAAGCACACTGTTTCCCATCAAATTCCACATCAGCACAATTTCTCATCATTACAATCAATGCCGTTTCTGAATTAATAAATTTTCCGGAAACAATCTTAACACTTTCATAATATTTTGGATTACAATCACCAGAATAGCCTTTAAAATCAATAGAATTAGTAATTTCAAACCCTGTCGCATCCTTGCTGATTAATTTAAAATCAAAGCGCCAATCCGTATCTAATTTTAAAAATTGTTTACTTTTCTGATTATTACAGGTCGCTGTATATATTACTGAAGTACCATTGAAAACGCTGGTGTCGGCTGAAGGCAAACTAACTACTTTTTTGATAAAAGTATTTGTTTGTCTATTTAATTGAAGAATAAAATAATCCTTACTATTCAAAACAATCAAAGCATCGGTGTTATTGTCAGAAAAAGCGCTTGAAACGAATGGTTTACTATCAGGACTCAGCAAAGATTCATTAAACAGGCTGGCGCCTTCAGAAACCAAAACCCAATTTTTATTCTTCAGATTAAATAATTCCCAAGTGCCTGTTTTATTGTCGATAATTAACACATCCTGTACACCATCCTTATTAAAATCTCCCGAAAACAATTTCGTTTTTTTATCCCAATTTATTTTTCCTGAAACAGAAGTAACCAATACTTCCTGAAAGGATCGCTTCTCTACATCGTATTGAAAAAATGCGCATTTTTTATTCTTAACACAAATTATTTCATCCAAATTTTTATTATCCTCAATAAAATTTCCGGTCAAAAAATCATCATTGGGAGAGAGGTCCGCCAATGTATTGGTATGATCAGGGGTAATGAAGGTACTGTTATTATTGCTTATTTCCTGCTTCTGAAAAAACACCATTTTAAACGGTGGCTTATTTTTTACAGGAATGTATCGGTTTTCATAAAACACATTCGGATCTATACTTGCATAAACTCCCCTCCGCTCATTGTTTTCACCATAAACAATTTCAATATCATCTATGATAACATCCGTCTTTCCTTTGTTCCAGATATTAATTTTTAATTCGTCATCGCCTGTTATCTTTTCAACCGGTATATTATAACCTGCATTTATTTTTGTCCATTTATTTTTAGGGAAAATTTGTTTTTCAGTCCCTTTGCCATCCCAAAAAACACCTTCGCCTTTTGAATTAACAACAGATGCCGTTAAAACCACAATTGGGTTATCTGTTAAAGGATACACCCAAACACTGGCACTTACTTTCTTTAATGGCTGGGAAGTAATCGTATTAATAGTTTTGACAACTGAAGGGCCGTATTCCTTTCCACCACTCAAATCGCAGGCCATTTTACCAGAGTGGGTTATTGCTGCTGGCTTAATATTACCCGTACCAACTAATCCATCTGACGTTTCAAGATCGAAAAAATAATTTGTGTTAAGAATTACACTTTTTACAACTTCACTTGTAAGCATTTGCTCGTGTTGTTTAACAGCGTTTCTTTTCTTTACATAAAAAAAAACGCACAGGATCAAGCCTATAAGCAGAAACAAAATAACAATACTTTTTTTTGAAAATCCTGATCGCATTTAATTATACACTTTTTTTATAACCGGATTCAATTATTATCAGTATTCGTATTAATTTATAGTATCTACAACTCACATTTTCTGCGCCTTCTTCTTTTCAATAGCAGCCTTAATATCTTCCAATTGACCTTTAGGAATAGCATTAATCAGGTTTTTTGTATACTCTGTTTTCGGATCATTATAAATGGCATCCGCATCTCCAATCTCCTCAATTTTGCCTCTGTTCATAACTACCATGCGATCACTCATAAACTTTACAACCGAAAGATCGTGAGAAATAAAGATATACGTAAAACCAAATTCACGCTTTAATTCATTTAACAAATTTAACACCTGCGCCTGCACTGAAACGTCAAGAGCAGAAACGGGTTCATCACAAATAATAAATTTAGGACGCAAGGCCAGGGCTCTTGCAATACAGATGCGCTGACGCTGCCCCCCTGAAAACTCATGTGGATAACGGTAAAAATGCGATTCATCCATATTCACACGCTCCAGCAGGGTGATCACATGCTTTTTACGTGCTGTGTCATTTTCCAAAATATTATGCACCTGCATAGGCTCCATAATAGCTTGTCCTATTGTAATTCTAGGATTTAACGATGAATAGGGATCCTGAAAAATCAATTGAATATCCCTGCGCAAACTCCGCATATCTTTTTCAGAAAGCTCTGACATATTTTTTCCATCAAAAATAATCTCTCCTTCTGTTGGTGGAATCAAACGCAAAATAGTTCTTCCCAATGTTGTTTTGCCACAGCCCGATTCTCCAACTAATCCAAGGGTTTCACCGGGATATACATCAAAGCTTACATTATCAACAGCCTTCACAAATTCTTTTACTTTTCCAAACATTCCCTTTTTAATGGGGAAATATGTTTTTATATTTTTAAGCCGCAAAACAGGTTCCTTGCTGTACAATAGTTTATGGGCTTCTTCCCTGTCCTGCTTACTTACAATCAACTTGTTCGTCACCTCTGTAACTGATTGCTGGCTTTCAAACATTTCACCACTGCTAACCGTTTTCATAAAATGAGCAACTGTTGGCAACCAACGCAAACGTTTATCCAGGGGTGGACGGCATGCCAAAAGCCCTTTTGTATAAGGATGCTGGGGGTTTGAGAAAATATCCAGCACAGCACCTTGCTCCACAATTTTTCCTTTGTACATCACCACCACCTTATCTGCCAGCTCAGCAATAACTCCTAAATCGTGTGTAATAAACAAAATACCCATATCGCGCTCACGCTGCAATTTGCGCATCAATTCAAGTATAGTTGACTGAACGGTAACATCCAAAGCTGTTGTGGGCTCATCGGCAATTAAAATTCCCGGTTGGCAGCTCATCGCCATTGCAATCATAACACGCTGCTTTTGACCTCCCGATAACTGATGCGGGTAACTGTCAAAAATTGATTCCGGACGCGGAAGCTGAACTTCTTTAAACAGGTTAATAGTAAGTACTTTTGCCCGAAGTTTGGAAACACGCTGGTGCAATAAAATCGCTTCCATTACCTGATTACCGCAGGTATACACAGGGTTCAACGAAGTCATTGGTTCCTGAAAAATCATTGCAATTTCACTACCTCGCAGAGCACGCATCTCTTTCTCAGAGATTTTAACGAGATCAACAGGACCGCGGGTTTTAGAATGGTAAATAATTTCTCCACCTGTTATTTTTCCCGGAGGGTTCGGTATCAAACGCATAACAGATAGAGCCGTAACCGATTTTCCAGAGCCGGATTCCCCAACAATACCAATAGTTTCACCCCTTGAAAGCGTGAATGATATTTCGTTAAGGGCCTTAACAGTGTTTTCTTCGGTACGAAATTCAGTTACTAAATTCTTTATCTCTAATAATGTTTCTTTTGCCATTCTGCATCCTCTTTTCAAAGACCGTTAAATTACAGTTTGTCAACGAATTCTGCAAACAAAACCCGAAGACTTATCCTGACAAAAGATGGGGGATTTCTCAATTGTTTTCTAAAAAGAATTACATACTTTTGAACTACGCAACACTTTAAGCTAAATCTCAAACAATCAACGTATGCCTGATCCCAAACAATGGTTACATAATTATGGGGATTATTTGTATTCCATTGCTGTATTAAAAACAAACGATAAGGAAACAGCTGAAGATCTTGTTCAGGAAACATTTCTATCTGCAATTAAAGCATTACCAGGGTTTAAAGGAGAAAGCAATGAAAAAACATGGCTAACAGCCATATTGAACAACAAAATTATTGATTATTACCGCAAAAAAGATGTATTAAAAAACGCTGATAGTTATTTAATTGAGACCGACCAAAGCTTTTACGGCAGCTTTTTTGAACCCGACAATAGCTCCAGTGGCCATTGGACGAAAACGGCAAATCCTGAGCCTTGGAATATGAGTACTGATGAAGCCTTGACAAGAAACGATTTTTATAAAATGCTGGATTATTGCATTGGTAAAATGCCGGCAAAATTAGCTCCTGTTTTTATCGCAAAATATATTGACGAAGACGATTCTGAAAAAATTTGTAAGGATTTCGATATTTCATCGTCTAATTATTGGGTAATCATTCACCGCACTAAAATTTTAATGCGTAAATGCCTGGAAACAAATTGGTTCAAAAAATAATCTGGACTATGTCTTTATTAAAAAAAATATCCTTCAGCTGTAAAGAAGCAACCCTCATTGCTATTCAAAGGGAAGAATACAACACTACATTTTTCAAAAAATTGAAGTTGTTTATTCACATGGCTTATTGCGCGCCTTGCAGGCTGTTTGTTAAGCAAACCAAAATAATAAGCCGGGCTGTTATTAATTATCAGGACGTATTGTTTGCCAACCCTCACCATAAGCTATCTGCTGAGGCAAAGGAAACAATTCAAAATAAAATTAATAACACTATTTAATAACTCGATTCGTTAAATAGTATTGGCTTAAAGCATTTTTAATTTATAGTTATCAATTAAAAATAAAAAAATTGTAAGGTTTTGCTTTCTTCTTCGTCTATAACTATAAATAACCTTGAAACAATTATTATGGGACACTATAAATCATTTGTACAGTTTGCTCAGGTCGCAACACTAATGCTGGTTGCGCACGTTTTTACAGCCTGCGGACAAAATAATTCTAGCTCTGCTCCAACCAAAGAAGCAGAAAAACAACAGGTAGCTGAAATAAAAAAAACGGATGAAGAGTGGAAAAAACAGCTTTCCTCTCAGCAATATTATGTGCTTCGTCAAAAAGGTACTGAAGATCCTTTTTCTGGCGAACTGCTATTAAATAAAGAAAAGGGAATTTATAAATGTGCTGGCTGCGGAAACGACCTATTCACCGATGAAATGAAATTTGATTCTCATTGCGGCTGGCCAAGTTTCGACAAGGAAATTAGTGGCGGGAAAATAAAAACAATTGTTGATAGATCTCATGGAATGGAGCGTACAGAAATACAATGCGCTAAATGCGGAGGTCACCTGGGACATATTTTTAATGATGGTCCAACAAAAACCGGTATGCGGTATTGTGTAAATTCACTTTCTCTTGAGTTTATAAATGCGAAGGATGTTAAAGCACAACCTAAATCTAATAACATAGATACCCTTACACTTGGAGGGGGCTGCTACTGGTGTGTTGAAGCTGTTTACGAAATGCTGGATGGAGTAAAAAAGGTAGAATCAGGGTTTGCTGGCGGTGCCACACAGAACCCGTCTTATAAAGATGTTTGTACAGGAACAACAGGCCATGCCGAGGTAGTACAGATTACTTATGACAACACAAAAACCTCTTTGGATGAACTCTTAAAAGTGTTCTTTACAGTGCATGACCCAACCACCCTTAACCGCCAGGGCGCTGATGCAGGAACTCAATACCGTTCTGTTATTTTTTACAGAAATGAAATGCAAAAACAAAGCGCTCAAAGTATAATTGAAGCATTAAATAAGGGAAAAGTATATCCTAAACCAATTGTAACACAGATAGCTCCCCTCACTACTTTTTATATCGCAGAAAATTATCACCAGGATTATTACAATCTCAATAAGGAGGAACCCTATTGCCAAATGGTGATACAGCCTAAGATTGAAAAATTTGAAAAGATTTTTAAAGACCGCATAAAAAAATAATTCTCTTATTTCTACTAATTGATTCTGCAATGAAAAAAAAATATCTGGTTTCAATAGTTGGAATTTTACTTAGTGCGTTATGCGTTGCTCAAACTAGAGTTGTTTTAATTGAGCAGTTTACCAATGCTGGCTGTCCCCCATGCGCAGCAAGCTCGCCAGGTGTTTTTAATTATGCCAATACACATCCGGACGATGCTGTGGTGATTGCTTATCACACCTCTTTTCCATATAATGATTCTATGTATTTTGAAAACCCAACCGATTCCGATTCGCGGGTGGCCTATTATGGGGTACCCGGTGTTCCGTATTCAATTGTAGATGGAAACTATTATGAAAACTCTTCTAATGCATTTCTTCCTGTTATTGCTTCAACGGTAAATACAAGAAAGTCGGCTGCTCCCCGATATGCTATGGAAGCACTATCATTGAACCTAACAGGAAATCAGTTAACGGGTTCTTTTCAATATACTTCACTTAATGCCTCAAACACCACGGACAGCTTGGTGACACATATTGTCGCTATCGAAAAAAATGTTCTGAAGAGTTCCTACTCCGCTTCTCCTGGGGCCAATACCGAAAATCAATACGGATATGTAATGCGTAAAATGATTCCCGATGCTGATGGAACAGCATTAATGAACAAAGCTCTAAATAGCAAGGGCACTGTTTCTTTTAATATTATGCTAAGCAATGTTAAAAACAATAATGAATTAAGGCTGGTGGCTTTTGTTCAAAATAAAGTTACAAAAGAAGTATACCAATCACAATTGTATACCCCGCAAATAACACCATTAAGTGTGCATGAACAAACTTTGCCTTTAGCTGGCAACTTGGTTATTTATCCTAACCCTGCTGTAAATAACATATCTGTTTCTTTCCACGAAAAACAATTTATAAAATCGATACGCTTTTTTAATCAGCTTGGAGAACTTTTACAATATGATATGCTAAACACAAATACAGACCTTATAGCACTGGAATTGAGTTTACAGCCTGGAATTTATTTTGTTAAAATATCCAATACCGATAATGATTTCTTTCAAAAAATAATCATTACTAAATAATATGCAGCTTCATGTGCTTGAAATTATACCTAATTCCGTTAGACTGGTTTGGCTGTTATTTTAGCACATCCTATTCAATAGACAAAAAGCTCTCCTAATTTCGAAATAAAAGGAAAAATAGTGGTAATTAATTGATTAACATTTCAGCTCAAAATTTCTCTAAAAAACTGTTTCAAATTTTTATAAAGGAAACCTCATTTGATGTATATTCGCAATAGATATGGAACATTCGGGCCCTACTCCGATTCCAAAAACTGATCAAATGAAAACCAAAATCGGCCCCATACTTATTTGCTTTCTTCTTTGTTTTTATCTTCCAGCAAAATCAGAATCCGTAACCGACAGCCTGGAACGAATTCTGAAAACAGCCCTTGATACCAACAAAATAAATCTATTGAATAAGCTAAGCACGGAATATTGTGAAAGCAATAGTCCAAAAGCACTCAATTATGCTTATTCCGCAATTGCACTCAGTAAACAATATGACTTCCCTATAGGTTTGGCAAAAGCATATAATAATATCGGTATTGTTCATGACATCACCGGGAATTATGATTCGGCATTGATTAATTATAATACCTCCTTAAAAATCAGTAAAACGTTAAACAATAAAAAGCAAGTAGCAAACACACTTAACAACATTGGTTTGGTGTATTGGAATAAAGGCGAGTTTGACATTGCATTGGACTATTATTTACAATCCTTAAAACTTTTCGAAATTATAGGGAATAAAAAAGGAGTGGCCAATACATTAAGTAATCTTGGGTTAATTTATTACGACCTGCACAAGTTTACAGAGGCCTTAAACTATCACCAGCAATCCTTAAAAATACGCGAAGAACTGAACGACAAGCACGGTATTGGTGTTTCACAAACCAATATAGGTATGGCATATGGTAATTTGAATAATCTACCAAAGGCTTTGGAGTATCTAAAGATGTCGTTGGAAACAAAAAAACAAAACAACGATTTGTACGGTCAGGCCATCTCTTTAAGCGATATCGGTGTAATGTACAATGAATTAAAACAACACGATACTGCTCTAAAATACCAATTGCTTGCATTACCTATCCGCATTCAACTGAATGATAAATTTGGTGTTGCCACTTCTTATTCTAATATCGCCACTTGCTACATCGATAAAAAAGATTTTAAAACAGCTTTAGATTATAGCCTGAAAGGTTTGCAAATGGCACTGGAAATCAATTCAAAGACCAAACTCAAAAAAATTTATTTTCAACTTTCACTTGAATACAAAAAGTTAAATGATTTTAAAAAATCACTTGACTTTTTTGAAAAATATGCTGTATTAAACGATAAAATTTACTCCGAGGAAAGCGCTGCACAAATCGCTGAAATGCAGACAAAATATGAAACAGAAAAAAAGGATCTGGATCTTGCAAAAAAAAACCTGGTAATCAATAATCATCAGTTAGAACTTACACAACAAAAAAGCCAGCGTACAATTCTACTTATTTCCATTCTTGGTCTTACACTGCTTTTTTACCTGCTGTACGCACGTTATAGGTTCAAACAACGATACATTTTAAACCAGGAAATGTTAAAACAACAGGAGTTACGGTCAAAAGCCGTTATTGAAGCGGAGGAAAATGAACGTACCCGCATTGCACGCGAATTACATGACGGACTTGGACAGCACCTTTCGGCAGTAAAACTGAATTTAAGTAATCTTCAATCGATACTTGATCTTACAAAAGTTCAGGAAAAAACAATGATGCAAAACGCGTTATCAATAGTAGATGAATCGGTAAAGGAGGTAAGAACCGTATCTCATAACATGATGCCAAACACCCTTTTAAAATCCGGTTTAGAAGTGGCTGTACGTGAGTTTATTGACAGAATCAATTCTTCAGGCTCATTAAAAATTGAATTCCAGGTCCATCAATTGAGTAAACACATCGATAGTACAATCGAAATTATTTTGTACAGGGTATTACAGGAAATTGTAAATAATGTTATGAAACATGCAGAGGCTACGGTTCTTAATATACAAATCATCCAACATGAAAATGAACTTACATTGATGGCTGAAGACAATGGCATTGGGTTTGACAGAACCAGGTTGAAGAATGAAGGGATTGGTTTAAAAAATATTCAGTCCAGAATAAGTTACCTGAATGGAACGGTAGAATTTGACACTCAACCAGGAAAAGGAACTACTGTAAGTATTGAGATTCCGCTTAAAAAAACATATCTTTAATCCACAATGACTAAAATAAAAATATTTATTCTGGATGATCACAAAATGCTGATTGATGGGCTGGAAGCATTGCTGATGAATGAGCTGGATTATGAATTAATCGGCACCGCACAAAGCGCAAAGGATGCGCTTGCCCTCATAAATAAAAACGTACCCGATATTATTTTAAGTGATATAAATATGCCCGAAATGAATGGTATCGAATTTACCCGGGAGCTTAAAAAAAACTACCCTGCGGTTAAAGTGATCGCCCTTTCTATGTTTAGTGAGCAATCCACTATTTCTGAAATGCTGGATGCCGGGGCCTCAGGATACATTTTAAAAAATACAGGAAAAAAAGAATTATTAAATGCATTGCAAAAAGTAGCTGAAGGGGGGATGTTTTTCAGCGATGAAGTTTCAGCAGAAATGATGAAAGCAATGAGCGAACGTGGCAGAAAAAAAGAAGAAGCTGCAACTATTTTTCTGACCAAACGCGAAAAAGAAATTGTTCAACTTATTGCAAAAGAATACAGTAACGCCAAAATAGCAGAAGCATTGTTTATCAGCGAACGTACAGTGGAAACCCACCGTAAAAATATATTCCAGAAAGCCAACACAAAAACCGTGGTAGGCCTTATCAAATTTGCCATTGAGAATAAATTGATTGACTAAATAAGTACTTCACATAAAAACCCAATTGATTAAGTAACCGCTTAATCTACTTATCCCTACTTCTTCTCCGTACTGGTACGGATATAAAATTACCCACCCGTACGGATTGAATTGCCTTCTTTATTTTAAGATTTTTGCGGTGTTATCAAACGCTTGTTCTTGCATTATCAACCTGCATTTAAACAAACGAAACCTTTAAACCGACAAATATGAAAAAAACAACTCTTTATTTCTGCCGCCTGGTTATCGCGCTGATTGTTATTTCCCCTTTTTTCACAATGGCACAGCAGGTGAATTTTAAAGTTCTTAAGGACGATCCTAAAGACGTAAACAACATGTGGTTGTACCTGGATGTGGCTCAAATGGATTTTAGTATGAAAAATATTCATGGCAGTAGTTTCAATGCCGGACTTTGGGGAACGGCTGATTACAAAGAGAGAATCGGAGGCGAGTTCATTTTGCGTTACGGTTATTTAACATTTGGAAGACTAACTGGTGCAAAAGATCTTAAAAAGCACCACCAGTATGAATTGGGAGCCTCCTATGCATTGAGAAAATCAGCTAAAACAAAAAATACGAATGTGATTCTATCACAAAAAACCAGTTACGTAAATGGTAAAGAAGTAACTGTCACAAAATCAATTAAAATTCCTGCCACACGCATCAATACTATAGGCGCAAGAGCCGGACTTGTAAGTATAGGAGGGTTATTAGGAATAGAGGATTATGTGGAAACAGAACCGGATATGATCAACTACAGCATGACTGGTATTTACGCGGGCCTTTTTCAGTCTACCACTCACAACATATTTATTGATACAGATACAGATGGTAAAGCTGCAAAATCAAAACGTTTTAAAGTTTATGCGGACTTATTACTTCTGCCAGTGCAAAAAGCCAATTATTTGGGTATTGATTACAAACCTGCTATAAACGCAGGCATGATAGGATGGCGATTTGCAATGCAGGTATTACCAATGGAAAAACGAAAAATACCGGCCCTGGATGTTAAAACCAACGGCTTTTCTTTTGGGGCAGAAGTAGGGATGCGGCCTTATGATGGTCTGTATATTGCTGCTAACTGGTCCATTTGCTTGTTAAGACAAAAGGCCGCAATTTTAGGATACGCAAAATAAAGATGCAGGATAAGGTTTACAACCATTACCTAATTCGATTTATAATTTGCTGTTTAATCATTTCAGATAATACTTTAACGGATTAATTCTACTTTCGCATTTGAAAAGTAACACGTAAGGGAATAACACATAACATAAAAATTCAAACGTTAATATGAAAAAGAAACTTACTCAATTCGCATTTTGTAGCCTCATCACCTCCTCTGCTTTAGCACAAACTGGTGTGCATATTCAGGAGTATACCGATAACGCCTACGTATATAACCAGGATTCTGTGTACATGCCTGTCAGTTTTTCTACGGGCTACAGCCGCATGGCAGTTGTGAATCCCTCCACTAAAGAATGGAGTTATCTGAATTCCACAAATTACAATAAACATCTTGGCCCTTTTGTTATGAAAAACAAACTGGAAGGTGTAATGATTTATTCTTCAACGCAAAAAGTGTATAAAACTATTGATGGCTGGCAAACCCTTACAGAAGTACCCAACGTTGCAAATGCATATGGCTTGGCGCAGATAGCCCTTACTGATGCCGGATACATCGGTTACGAAGGATCTTTAAAGGATTTACATTTTTCTGCTGATGGTGTTACCTGGAACCTGGCTTTTGATGGTAGTTCTGGCACAAATGTACTTAGAGCAAAAGGCAATAAAGTAATTCTTTATACCGGGGCTGTAAGCGGTAACTATGTGTCTACCGATGGAGGTCAATCATTTACAATGGTACCTTTTGGCGGAACGTTTACCGGAACATTTAAAGATTTCATGATGATTTCTGAAGACACCCTGCTGGTAGCCACCTCTGCCAATTTGTATAAATCATTTGACAGTGGCCAGAACTGGACTGCAACAGCCTTTCCCGCAAGCCTTGCAAGTATCGTTGTAAAGGACACTGCTGAAATGTACATAAGCACAGGCCTTGTCCCCTCAACTCAAAGTTACTATACATCAGATGGAGGTGCTACATGGCAAATGAAAAATATGCCGGCAAGCAGCCAGGGAGCATTTATAGGAAATGATTTGTACATGTGGCCTAATTACAAATCGTCTGACAATGGCACAACCTTTAATTATTTTCTTCCAAAAGTACTTGCCAGCAATACACTTTTCGATATAAATTTCAAAGGCAGTAATGGATTTATAGGGAAATCAGGAGGTAAAGTTATTTGCTCGAATGATAAAGGACGCTCATTCAGTCCGGACATCAGCCTTCCTACCTCAGAAGATATTATGGCCGTTAAAGTATTGAACAATGGCGATTATATTGCAGGAGACAGAAACAGCCAGATATTTTACAGTGATGATAACGGTCAAACATGGACACAAAAATACAGCAACACCTCTTCCTTCAATGCTTTTAAATTTTCAAGTTCAGCCAACGACAGCATAATTGTAGAAACACGCGGAGGACAGCCTGTTGTGTCTTCCAATTTCGGTGCTACGTTTAACTTTATAACAGCCGGAGGAGGAACACACACTCAAACCGTTACACCAGCCGGAACAATTATTGATGCCGGAGGCTGGTTCAGTTACATTACTTTTCAGAATAAAGGGATTGAAATATCTACACTCACTCCATCAGGAACCAAAATGGTAATTGATACTTTTACGGTGGCAAACGGTGCTACAGAAAATGTGGTGGATGTTGCTATGGCAAACAACACGATAGGATATTTAATTGCTTCTAACACCACTACAAACAGTACTAACATTTATAAAACCACCACAGGTTTTATGTTGGGCGGCACCACCTTAAAAAACACAATTGCTTCCTTTATTGCTAACCGCATTCACATAATCAGCGCAGATACGGTTATACTATCAGCTGCAGGAAGCACCATGTATTACTATTCCTATAATGGAGGCACAACCTGGGCTCCATCAATACCATTAAACGTTCATGCAGACTACCCGTCTTTATATCCAACAATTAAAAAAGCATTTTTCTTCAATGCAAACGAGTCGATTTTTGCTCTTAATAATTACGGTTTATACCTGAACGTTAATTCTTCTGGTGGTTCTGTACCAACTGCTATTAATGAATATTCTGAAGGCTCCTCAGCATTTGAAACTGAAGTTGCAGTATTCCCTAATCCTGCAAACGACAAAATACGTGTATCAATTACAAGTATTGCTGACATCAGTATGTATGATTATTCAGGCCGTTTAGTGTTTAAAAAAGCTAACCTTAATAGTGATGAAGAGCTAAATGTTTCTTCATTGCCAAAGGGCTTATACCTGTTGGTAGTTCAATCCAAATCAAAAACTACGGTTGGTAAATTTATTAAGCAATAACCATCGTCAATTGCTATAAAAAATTTAACCCATTGCGTTAAACGCAATGGGTTTTTTTGTATTTATGCAAAAACTAAATGTTCTTATGAAAAAAATTTTACTTCCCTTCACTCTTTTTCTATCACAATTGATTTTTGCCCAAACTCCCTCTTTCCCTGGTGCGGAAGGCTTTGGCGCGCATACCACTGGGGGCAGAGGCGGACAGGTGATTTACGTAACTAATTTAAATGATAATGGCCCAGGATCACTTGCGGAAGCTCTTGCCACTCCCGGCCCTCGTTATATCCTTTTCAAAGTAAGCGGAGTGATTAATTCCAATGTAGAAACCGTTTACGGTGATTATACACTTGCCGGCCAAACTTCTCCTTCCGGAATTATTGTAAGGGGTTTCGTTGTAGATGAAGTATACGATACTATTGGAACTGGTGATAATATCATTATCCGACACCTTCGCTCTCGCTCACATGATCCTGCGCAGGTTCCCGGAAACCCTCAAGACGATGCTTTCCGTTTAGACGGGGCTAGTAATGTGATTGTTGACCATTGTTCGTTCGCAAATGCCATTGATGAATCCGTACAATTATCTCAATCCTCCAAAGTTACTTTTCAGAATTGCATGCTCTCCGAAACACTTGGCGACCACTTTTATTTGGGAGGCATGTTAATTAACTATTCAACTGCCGACCATCCTCAGGATAGCATTTCACTCCACCACAACACCTGGAACCGTATGGGAGGCAGGCTGCCTGAATTAACTTGTGAATCATCCTACTGTGGCCAAAACCCTTTAAACCTCGAACTTTCAAACAACCTGATCTGGGATCAGCAGATTAACGTTTGGTATAATTCTAATATTGATCAGACAGCAACGTTTCCCGTTGATTCTTTCTTTATCAACTTAAACTACGTTAATAATTACAGCGTAGGCCGTACATCTTATACTTCGGGGATGGCTGCTCACAATCTTCTTCAAATAGCGGATAATAACATATTCGCGAGCGGCAATAAAATGAACCTGTATCCATCTTACTCAGACTATCAGTTATTTTATTGCTGTAACGACTTTGATCAGCCAGGAAGCAATCCAAACACGGATCTTGGAGTTGCGGCTAAATTAACAGCACGGCACAATTTCCCTCCAATTACCTATACAACAACCGATTCCGTAGTGAGCTATATGTATAAAAATGTAGGTGCCTTTCCACGTGACAGTATGGATAGAAGGTTAACAAAACCTTTTCCTTCAGGTATACCGAATAGCGCACCAGTTGATTCTGCTGATCATTTTCATGATGCATTTATTCTGCCGACTTTTACTCCAAATTTTCCAACGGACACAGATAATGATGGTATGCCTGATTATTGGGAAACGGCACACGGCCTTAATCCGAATACAGCCGATCACAATGCAACTAATTTATCACTGGCCATTACAGGAACCGCAGGCTATACCAACCTCGAATGTTATTTGAATTGCCTGTCAGATTGTTTAGTGGCGGGTTTGTCAACCGCACAGTGTGGGGTAGTGTTAAATGTACCAGAAACAGCGGTTCCGCAAAACTCAATAGCACTTTTTCAGAATAGCCCTAATCCATTTATGGATGAAACAACTATTTCTTTTATGCTACAGCAGAATGAAACCGTTGTGCTTAAGGTTACCGATTTATTAGGAAGAGACGTTTGCACCTTAGTGGACAAAAAATTACCTGCCGGCAATTATTCTTTTCCATTTAATATTAAAAATCTGAACGCGGGTGTTTACTTCTATTCTTTACAAACACCAACACAGACTTTGATAAAGAAAATGGTATTGGAAACGAAATAATAGCTCTCCTTACGCACGTTGAAGCAGCAGATTGGCAGATTAAAAAGGTAATTTTAGATTTGCCAGTCTATTGCACAACCAATGATTTTTTTTGAAAAGTTTGTGCACTAAAATAACCCAAAGCTCCTCCTTTAATATTAGAAACAGGATTGGCAGGTGCTGCTGCCGATTGGCTTATTGTTTGGTCTAAACTAAACAAATAAAAGTGCACCGGCTCATCAATACACATCATCTCTATAGTTACAGAATCGCCTGAAATAAGTCCTTCTCCATCGTTACGATAAAATAACCCGCGGTCAATACGGCTGCCATCAGAGGCCTGATCACTGCTGATATTAATAGATTTATCTTTTTTACCATTTACAATCAGATCGTGTTTATAAAAATTTGGAATCCCGGCAGGATCATTGTATACCACATTAATAAGCTTAATAGTGTCACCAAACCCTGTAAAATCAAAAACAAATACAGAATCCATATTTACCGGATTTGCCATAACAGAAGCAGAAGTAAATACCTCCCCGTTTATTTCAACATTCAAATGGTACGTGCGCCCTGGTACCCCAGCAAGTGCTGATGTCTGGTAAATACCCGGGGAAGACATCATAAGTGTTTCTGAATTGCCGGCATTATCGCTCACTGTAACATTTGCTCCAGCAACACCTTCATAATTATTATCCTCATCAAAGTTTTTTGTTTTGGTAATTTTTATTGAATAGGGTCCAGCGCTATTGGTTATAGCACCTTCAATCACATATTTGGATGAAGCCGTATTTAAATCGATATCGATAACTTTCTCACAAGATGCAAAGGCAACAGCAAAAACAAGCAATAACCCTATGGTTTTTAGTTTTTTCATAATTAAAATTTAAAATTATACGAAATAGAAGGAACCATTTTGAACAGCGCTATTTGCACCGCTTCCGTTTTTGAAGGGTCATTCTCATTTTCCCTGAAGTTAATTATAAAGGCATTTTCCCTTGCGTACACATTGTATATACTAAACGACAATTCAGAAGAAAAACGCTTCCTTTCCTTTAATTTCCACGTGGCACCAATATCTAGCCTGTGATAATCCGGCATCCTGTATCCATTGCGCTCCGTGTAATAGAAAACAACCTGGTTTTCCACCTGGTATTTACCGCTTGGGAATGTAACCGCATTTCCGGTATAGTATACAAACGTGGCGGACAGTGTAAGTTTTTTAGTAAGGTCATAAATCATTACTACAGAAAGGTCGTGCGTGCGGTCCTGCCTTGCCGGGTACCAATCACTGGTGTTAATATTATCAATCAGCTTCTCTGTTTTGGAAAGCGTATACCCGATCCAGCCATTAAATTTCCCTATTTTCTTTTTCAGAAAAAACTCAACACCATAAGCCCTTCCTTTACCAAACAATAGTTCAGCCTCTACCATATCACTGTTTGTTACATTAGCCCCATCTTTATAATCAATCTGATTCTGCATATTTTTATAATAACCCTCAACACTCAATTCGTATTTGTTTTCGAAAAAATTACGAAAATATCCCAATGAAACCTGATCCGCCAATTCTGGTTTTACAATATTAGAGCTTGGAATCCACTTATCCGTAGGGCTTGAAGTGGTTGCATTTGACAGCATATGCAGGTTTTGAACAGTTCTTGCATAAGAGGCTTTCACAGAAGATGTAACAGAAACCTGGTAAGAAGCCGAGAATCGTGGTTCCGGGTTAATATATGTTTTTACAAATTCGCCTTGTTTATATGTGGTTGTATCAGTAATCTCTTTCTGATCATTTAATGTGTAAAAATCTCCAGCCCCCAAAACACTGAAAGCTGATACTCTTAAACCATAAATAACACTTAGTTTTTCTGAAGCCTTCCAGTTATTGGTTACATAGGCTGCATTTTCCCATGAATGGCGGTTTTGTGGAGGATCAAATTTTAAACCCGACTCTTCAGAAGCTGTTATTTCTCCCGGTACAATAGTATGATAAATGGAGTTCACACCTATTTTAATAGAGTTTCGTGGATTCGCAAAATATTGAAATTCCTGTTTCAGGTTCCAGTCCCTGATTCTTGAAACAATGGAGATTTCATCTTCACCAAATTTAATATCAATTTTATAACTGTAATTACTGAAGATCACGGAAGTATTGGAAAATAGTTTATCATTCACCAAATGATTCCAGCGCAAGGTTCCTGTCGAATTTCCCCAGTCAAAGCCAAACAGATCACCAAAACCCAACTTATCACGGCCAAAATAACCGGACAGGTAAACCCTATCCTTATCAGAAAAAATGTAATTCGCTTTTGCATTCAAATCATAAAAATAGAGGGAGTTATCCTTAAACCTCTTATCTCCTGTAGATTTTAAAAGAAGGTCCGCATAGGTCCTTCTGCCGGATATCAGGAACGAAGATTTTTCCTTTTGAATAGGCCCTTCAATATTCAGCTTTGAAGATATAATTCCAATTCCGCCACTGGCATGGTAGGTTTGATTATTACCTTCATTCATTTTCACATCCAATACAGAGGCCAAGCGCCCGCCATACTGTGCTGGCATACCTCCTTTATAAAGTGTCGCGTCTTTTATTGCATCAGAATTAAATGTTGAAAAAAATCCTAATAGGTGAGAAGCATTGTAAACCGGTGCATCATCCAATAAAATAAGGTTTTGATCAAGACCTCCCCCACGCACATAAAAACCCGCATTCCCATCACCAGCCGACTTAACACCCGGCATTAACTGCATAGATTTTACAAGATCCCGTTCACCCATCAATACAGGAATCTTATTGATCTCCTTTATATCAATACGATCCATACCCGCCTGCGCTTCTTTTACATTTGCATTTGATTGTGTAGTGGTGATTTCAACCTCTTTCAGATCCTGCAAATTCTCTTCAAGACTAAAATCTGCCTTTTGATTTTTATCAAGCACAATTTGCTTGGTTTGTGGTTTGTACCCAAGGTATTCAAGTACCAGGGTATAGCTGCCTTCCGGAAGAGACAGGGAATAAAAACCGAATTCATTGGCAGAAGCACCGGTTGCCTTTAACTCGGATACGCGGACGATGGCTCCAATTATGCTTTCACCATTATTTTTATCTTTGATTGTTCCGCTAATTGTCCATTTATTTTGCGCAAATGATATATACACAGTAAAAAGTAAAAGGAATGTTAATTTTATTTTCATGTTTTTTAAAATTCTGTGAGCAATTGATTCTTGTGCTGTAATGTTTGGTGTGGGTTCTGTTTTTGAAATTAGACTTTTTACTTACTCTTTTTTTTACTCCATTTTTTATAAACCTGTGGCAATTCTGTCTGCAAAAACTCCATAAAATCAATCACTCTTTGTAAATTGCTATTAAACTGTTTTGTTTTTTTTGACCTGGTGGCCAATATTTCTTTTAACAAAACATTTACCTCCAGCAGTTTATTCAGGTTTTGTTCAAAATCCTGCTCAATCTGGCCAATCCGGTTTACAAAGTAGCGCTTACGATCACCCGGTTTTGTATGATATTCGATCCTCTCCATTAACAGTAAAGAATTAATTGCATTACTGGCGGCACTTTTGCTGATTCCCAGGGAAAGGTGTATTTCATCAAATGTTAATTCTGCTTTTTCGCACACCAGTAGCAAAGATAATACACGGGCTTGTGCTGGGGATGAGCCGGAACGTTCCAAAGACACTCCAAATTTCTCGATCAGTTCTTTTTGCTTTTGTGTTAAATTTATTTTCATTTCGGACGTAAAGGTAATGGTTTTTTTAGTTCTGTAATAGAAGAACTAAAAATTATACTACCTCATTAAATCCTTATTCTGCTGCTCCGTTTTTTTATTACTCGCTGAAAATCATTTTATTTGGAGGGTTTCCTGGGCATATTCTCTGTCAGCATTTTTAAATGGGTTCCATTAGTCGCCACAAATAACACACACACATAGCAACACCCCTTATTCTGAATATCAATTTTCACAAACAATGAAATATAACTAAATGATTAACAGGTTTTTATGGCGCACTTTTCAGCCAATAAGCAACCTGTTTCCGGTTTTCAAACACCAACTCAACGCTGCTTTTACTTTAACGGTTTCTGTCAATGCCTCACATATGATATTGATCATCTTAACTATTTTTCTTTATAGTTCATCGAAAAATGAAAACCTGAAATTACTTAGCACGTATTTTCACAAGGTTTTGTTTTCTAACCGCTCCCAAATCAGCTATAGAAAACCTAAAACGTCTCAAATTAAAGTCTTTTTTGTTTTTAAATATCGCTATGAAAAAAATTATACACAGCATAACCATCTGCTTAACAACCTTCAAAATAAGCGTTTTGCTGTTTTTGCTGTTTTCTTCACACCTCTGTTTTGCACAAACAGATAGTGTAACAGTTGAAGAACTTATAGAATTAAGCCTTGCCGACCTTATTGATACCCCTGTTTCCAGCGCCTCTAAAATTGGACAAAAAGCAAGCGCAGCTCCAAGCATTATATCGATCATTAACCGCGATCAGATTCAAAAATACCAATGGACCAGCCTTAATGATATCGCATTTAAACAGGCGGGATTTACTCCTGGGCAGGACCGCTTTAACCAGGTAATTGTATCGCGGGGCATTAGTGACCTATTGTGGAGCAAACGTCTTTTGGTTTTATTTGACGGAGTTCCATTTTCGAGTTTTCAGAGTTCCGTAACGGATCAGGCATTTTCTATCAATATGGCAAAAAGTGTAGAAATAGTCCGTGGGCCAGGGGCGGCATTATATGGTTCTCAGGCTGTTACAGGTGTAATGCAGGTTAATAGCCTGTCTTATAATGACTTAAGGGGTAATGGGGAAGCGGAAGTAAAGGTTGGTGACTATGGCTACCGCAATTTAAATATGCTTACAGGAGTTAAAGGTGAAAAAGTGAATGCACTCATTTCGTTTAACAGCTTCGCTTCAAGTGGAAATGAGTATGAATCGTATGATATTTTGCTTAAGCGCGATGCCAACGGCAATTATACCAAAAATCGTACTCAGGACGAGAAAAGCAGTCAGTATTTCTGGACAAAACTGGAGGGTAAGGATAAATTAAACGGCTTCAGCCTAAGTTACCATCTGCAAAATTACAATTTTCAGATGGGCCATGGTTTTTTAACCGTAATCCCAACTCTTGAAAAAACCAGTAGCGTAACCCGCAATTATATTATGGCAAGGTATGTTACACCCCGCTCCTCGAAAAAATTAACACATGAATATGTATTAAAATATGACAATGAAATATCACGCTTTTTCATGGAGGTTATACCAGCAGGATTTGTGAGGACATTGCCAAACGGATTAAAAGATAGTGCAGGACTTTATGAGGAATACATTACACCGGTAAATGATCTTTTTGCACGCAGCCAATGGGCTTATCTGCTTAATAAAGAAGCAACTATATTAGGAGGTATTGAACAGGACATGGTATATTACAGAGGCGATAAAATACATAACAGCAACGTTAATTTAAGTTCGCCAGGACTGGTACCGTTTAATAATGGAGTTATTGGTAAGCTCGGCCCATTGTATGAGCCTATCAAAAATCAGCCGGTAAATACAACAGGTATCTATATCCAGCTCACATCAGGCCGCTTTCTCGGAAACAAACTAACAGCAACCTTAGGTGGCCGTTACGACATGTATTATTATAATTATAAGGACCTGAACACAAAACAGGTGGAACAACGTTTTCAGACACATTTCAGTCCGCGACTGGTGTTAATATATAAAACAAGAGAAAACCTGTCGTTTAAAGCTTTATTTGGAAACGCGTTCCGGTTTGCCTCTCCTTTTGAACAGTTTATCGCAAATAGTATTATTAGTGGGTCAGGCAGAGGAAATATTAAGCCCGAGGATATTACCAGCGTTGAATTATCATCCGACTGGACCATCCATAAACGCACAAAATGGCGTAATACTGCTTTTTACTCGATATTTAAGGACCAGATTCGCAGCAATAGCAGCAGAGGTGCATTCGACAATGTGATCGGCACAACCCAAGCCGGATTTGAATCAGAAATAAGCTTTTATTTCAGCCGTTTTTCTTCTTTCGCGAACTATTCATTTGTTGAACGCTTGGAAGAAACCAGTAAAGACCTGTTGTTTAAACCTACAAACTCCCTCGTTTGGTATCCTGCCCATTCTGTTAACGCTGGATTAAGCTACGGCATAAAAAAATTCACATTAACAGCGGCTGGTCATTTTCAAAGCATTGTGGATAGGCGCGAAAGCGAAAAGGGGGTTATTCCCGCAGGCCTCAATGCAGGAGTAAATACAAATGATTTGCGCGGCAGTGTTGTTAAATCCTGGTTTACAGCAGATGTCAACATTAACTATGTAATTAATGAACATTTGGACGCTCGCTTAATAGTGAATAATTTATTGGATAAAGAATACTATCTGGTTAATTCATTAAGCGGCAGATCCCCGCAGCCATTTGATTACCGGCAGGCAGGAAGAAGAATAATGTTTGCTTTAAGACTTAATTTTTAATTGAACAATTATTCCTTAATTAATTAAACCCTATACTGTGGTTGCAAAAAGAAAAATAATTGTATTGATCACCGCATTACTGCTGGTAATTGGGAGTATGCGGTCTGCATCAGCCCAGCAACCGGCTTTTAAGGCGGCATTTCTATATCATTTCACCGAATACATTGTTTGGGAAAAAGCCCAAATGGAAACATTTGATTTTGCTGTACTTGAAGACTCTCCTATTACTTCACAGATAGCGATTATCGCCAAGGGCAAAAAAGTGAAAAATAAAAGGATAACAGTAAAGCAATATTCTTCATTGGAGGATATTAGCAGCTGCCATATTCTTTTTGTACCAGCAACCTGCTCTGTCCCCATTGAAACGATTATTGAAAAATTTTCAGGAAAACCTGTTCTGATAGTAACGGAGCAGGAAGGGGCGGAAAAAAAAGGCGCACATATTAATTTCCTGATCTCTGAAAACAAACTCAAGTTCGAAATAAATCAGAAAGCCGCTGAAAACAATGGCATTGAAATAAGTTCACAACTATTACAACACGCTACTGTTGTAGATTAATTAAATGTGATTTAAATGATTAGTATCCACAATATATCTATTAAGTATAAGCTTGTATTAATGCAGGTTTTAACTTCGTTTATTGTGCTGGCCATATGCTGTGTGTTTTTTGTGATTACGGACATAAAGAGCTATAAGGAACGTAAAGCGGATAGCATAAGTGCAATTGCACAGGTTATTGGCTCCAACAGCGTTTCAGCCATCCAGTTTGCAGATAATGCTTCCGCAACCGCTAAATTAAATGAATTGAATGTAGAAACGGATATTCTTAATGCAACTATAGTTGATAAAAACAAAGCAGTTTTTGCCACTTACACAAAAAAGGGAGCTCCTGTTTACATTTTTCCTTCAAACAGATTTAATACCGACAGAATTGAATTTAATGGGCAGTACCTTTTTCTTTATCATAAAATTATGAATAATAAAGAGGTCCTGGGCACGGTTTGTTTACAGGTAGGATTAACGCAGCTGCAAAAAATAACGAATGAAAAGATACAATTAGCAGGATTATTGCTTTTTATAGGGATAATGTTGGCTTTATTAATAGCTATGATTTTTCAGGGAAGCATTTCATCTCCAATTTTCAACCTGGTACAAATTATGCAAAAGGTGAAGAGCAGCGATAATTATAAAAGCCGCGCTCCGGTAAACGGCAGTGATGAATTAAATACGCTCTCACTGGTATTTAATGATATGCTGGAAGAGATCGAAAGAAGGGAAATCCACATTAAACAGCGTACCTCGGAATTAGAAGTGGCTAACTCGAATTTCCAAAACCTAATCCAAAGCGCTCCTGATGCCATAGTTACCATTGATGAATCCGGGATAATTTCTAACTGGAACCAGGAGGCTGAAACGATGTTTGGCTGGAAAGAAGCGGAGGCAATAGGGAAAACATTAACTGAAACTATTATTCCTGAAATATACAGGGAAGCGCACACAAAGGGAATGAGCCGGTTTTTGGCTACCGGTACCGGTAAGGTTTTAAATAAATCGATTGAGTTGTCGGGTTTGAAAAAAGACGGTTCTGAATTTCCGATAGAGCTTAAAATATCTTCTTCTATTGTGGGTGGTAAATATGTGTTTATCGGTTTTATTCGTGATATAAAAGAGAGAAAAAAAGCAGAGGAAAAAATTCTGTTGCTTAATAAAGAGCTCGAGCAAAAGCTGGAGGAGCTGGAAATTTCAAATAAAGAAATGGAATCCTTCTCCTACTCCGTTTCTCATGACTTAAGAGCGCCAATCCGCGCAATCAACGGATTCTCCTCAATTATTCAAAAGCAATATTCCGCTCAGTTTGATGAAGAGGGGAAATCGCTCTTAGCAACTATCAGCGGAGAAGCTAAACGGATGGGCCAGTTAATTGACGACCTGCTTGCGTTTTCAAGGCTAGGCAAAAAAGAAATACAGAAGTCGAAAGTAGATATGACCGAGTTGGCAAAAGAGGTGGTGGCTGAAATTATAAAATATACAGAAGGGCCAAACAAAGCTAAGATTACAATTGATAATCTGCCGGCCGCGTTTTGCGACAGGAGTCTTATACGCCAGGTATTTGTAAACCTTATTTCAAATTCGGTAAAATATTCTGGTCAGAAGGCCGAACCGGTTATTAGCATTGGCTCTTATACAGAAATGCGGTCAACGGTTTATTTTATAAAAGATAACGGAGCCGGCTTTGATATGGCATTTTATGATAAATTATTTGGCGTTTTTCAACGCCTGCACAGCCCTGAAGATTTTACAGGAACAGGTATTGGACTTGCCATTGTAAAAAGAATCATAGTAAGACATGGAGGAAAAGTTTGGGGCGAAGGAAAAGTGGGCGAAGGAGCTGTTTTTTATTTTTCGCTTCCGTTTTAATTATAAACAGAAATTGACCTATGGGTTTAATAGAAACAAAATTAATTTTAAAAAACATGAAAGCAAACCCTGTAGATATCGTTTTGGTTGAAGACAGCCCAAGCGATGCCAAGCTTACGATTATGGCATTAAAAGAAGGAAAAATTGTGAATGAAATAATTCATTTGAAAGATGGAGAAGAAGCGCTGAATTATTTTTTTTGTGAAGGCCCCTATGCTAACCGCCCCATGATCAACCCGGTGGTGATACTGCTTGATTTAAAAATGCCAAAAATAAATGGTATAGAGGTGTTACGGAAAATAAAAGCGGATAGCCGAACAAGAACTATTCCTGTAGTTGTATTTACATCTTCACAGGAAGATCCGGATGTGAAAGAATGCTATAGCTTAGGTGTAAACAGCTACATTGTGAAACCCCTGGATTTTGATGCTTTTTCACAGGTAGTAGTAGATCTTGGGCTGTATTGGTCCATACTCAATCATATTCCGGAAGAGTAGGTTTATAATCGCAGACCTATTACCAGAATATCGTCTACCTGGTCCAATGAGCCTTTCCAATTTTGGAAGGAATTATGAAGCGCAGCCTTTTGTTCTTCCATGGTGTTGCCATGTATTGAAACCAACAGTTCTTTAAACCGTTTGTACATAAATTTTTTACCGGCAGGCCCGCCAAACTGATCCGCGTACCCATCTGTAAACATATAAATCGTATCTCCTTTTTCCAGTTTAATTACCTGGTTGGTAAACACTTTAGCGTCTGCTGTATCGGCCCCTATAGCGTATTTGTCCGCCTTGATCACTTTAAGTGATACACCACTCTGCTTAGCTCCTGTATTGACCTGTCCAGGAATGTCCGTTTCGGTTTCGTTTTTTCGTACAATGTATATTGGATTGTTTGCACCCGCATATTGCAATTCCATTTTGTCAAAATTAACAATACATAAGGACATGTCCATCCCGTCCTTAATTGTATTCAATGTTTCCGAAACTTTTTTATTAAAAAAATCCAGCGCTGTTCCGGCATTATTTACAGTTGCCCTGTTAACTGTTTGAGTTAAAATAGTGCCCCCAATAACACTCATCAGCGCTCCGGGAACACCGTGCCCGGTGCAGTCAACAGCTGCTATTACAATCACTTCCTGTGCCGGCTGGTTGGCTTTAGGGATCGTTAGCTTTTGGTCACACCAGTAAAAATCCCCGCTCACAATATCTTTCGGTTGATACAGAACAAAATAGTCTTTCATTTGTTTATCCATCTTTTCAAAAGACGGCAAAGTAGCCCTCTGGATGTTCAATGCATAATTAATGCTATCCGTAATGTCCTTGTTTTTTTCTTCAATTATTTTATTTTGAAACTGAACTTCATTCTCCAGCTGTATCCGGTCAGTTATATCACGCGCATAAATTACAATAGATGCACGGCCCGCAAATGGCGCTACTTTTGCGCTGCACTCCACGGGAAGCAACTCACCTGTTTTGGTTACAAAAGGAATGTCCTTATAAATAAGCCCTTTTTTCTCCCATACATCAGCAACTGTACTTGAACTTTTTTCAAGCAGTTCCCTCGGCTGAAGGTCAAACAAACTCTTCTTTTCGAGTTCTTTTTTGGTATAACCCAGCATAGCTGCTGCACTTGGGTTGCATTGATGCACACGTCCATCAACAATGTCAATTACAAACATCGCATCATTGGCCTGCTCTATAATACTTTCATAATTCACCTTTTCCTTTTCAATCCTTTCAAGGCGGCCTGCGATCAACTTTTGTTTCAGATGAACCGATAGTGTAACCAGCAATATTACCAGCATAGAACTAATTAATACTATCGTTAAAACGTATTGCATGTTGTTTTATAAACTTAATTTTTGCTGATAACAGCCGCTTTTGTATTCCTGTATGTTTTTAATAAACCAACTGGTCGATAATCGGAAAAATAGTTCTGGGATCCAGAAACTCCCCCACCCTGTCTGGCCTTGATACATATTGCACAACGCCTTTTTTATCAATTAGAAAAGAAGCCGGTAAAGGAATTCCCTCTTCATAGGTTTCGGAAAATTGATTGTCATATTCCGCCAGTTGCACACCATATTTCATTGCGGTGCGTTGCTTTTCATCCGAAAGCACCTTAAAATCAAGTTCCAGTTTTAATACCATCTCCTGGTTCACACCAATAGGATCGGGTCCAATGGCCATTACAAGTATATCTTTTGATTGAAATTTTGCACGCTCACGCTGATACGTGCGTAACATCATGTGGCAGCCCGGACACCAGTCACCGCGGACAAAAATCAGCAATAGATTCCTTTTACCTGAATATTCCGCCAGGTTAATCAGGCTCCCCCCTTGATCTGGCAATTCAAATTCGGGAGCCTCCTCACCAATTACTACCCTGCTGGCTCCAACCTTAAAGCCTTGCAGCTGCTTTTTATCTTTCATAACTCCCAACGTCAGCACACCCTGAAAAAATATGACGAACATCGGAAAGGTCCAGCCCTCCCAGCCACTGGAAGTAATAATATTTCCGGTTAAATAAAATAAAAGTGAAAGCGCCAGCATGGAGGGTTCAAACCAGGGATAGCGCGTGTGACAGAATAAACGAAAAAGTACGATCCTAAGTATGGAGCCACCTGCCGCCAAAACAACGGATGACGCCAAAAACGGGAAAAATTGCCATTGTTGATCTAAATGGAACCCAAGCACAAATGCTGCAAAAAAAACAGAGACAAACTGGTACCAGGACGTATACCGTGCTACATCTTTAATAATACAAAGGTACCCCAGCAATACATAAATGTTTGCCAAAACCGGATACTCAGAAGGAATTAAACAGATACCTGTTAAAACAAAAATAAGCCCTACAGTAGTATAAACATGTATTCGTTTCATTGGTTTTTACTGGTTATTAAACCAATACAATTATACGAAGTTTTTTACAACATATGAAACAAGTGTAAGGTGCAGTAAATTAACGCGATAAGCAACTACCGCTATTATCCCGAACTTTTCGCGAGAATTTTGCTGATTCTATGACTTCGCTGGCAACGAAAACAACAAATTAAAAAAGATAACCAACCGTTAGTTTGGCAGAAAACGGTGTTCCCGGTGTAAAATGAAGCTCACTCACCGATTGAGACTCGAAAGGCAAGCGGCTTTCGGTATCAAACTGCGCCTCATTCCATAAGGTGTTCAGCAGATTTTCAACCACTAAACCAATTTTCAGGTGTTTTGTTTTATAATTTGCTGTAAAATCAACCACATTATATCCATGGGCAACAACCGTATTTAGCCCATTTGCCGGCCGGTTAGCCATATATCGGTAACGGATTCCTGCTTCAAAGCCTCTTTTGAGTTTAAGCGTCAGCCCTCCTGCCGAAGTTGCTGTAGGGGCTAGCGGAATGTAATAATCTGTTTTTAACTGTGTCCCGAATAAAGTATCAATAAACACATTTTTTGAAACATTAAAATCTGCATCCGCAAACAACCAGGGTGTTAGCTGTATTCTGGCACTTACATCCAGCCCGGTTCTTCTGCTAGGGCCTTTGTTCTCGGTTGTTCCGTCATCCCCAACGTATACCAGTTCATTTTCCAGATCCATCCACCATGCGGCTGCGGAAATAACCAGATTACTGCCAAAATTCACCAGCGATCCAAGCTCTGCACCAACAGAACGCGATAATTGATGGTTTTCGGGCTCCTGGACCACCGAACGGGCATCATTGGAGTGGAAGCCGCTACCGGCATTTAAAAACAACTGCAAGCGTTTATTTGGGGTAAAAATAAAGCTCGTTTTTGGGCTGAAAAGAGTCTGGTAGTTATAACCGGAATAGTTAGTACGTCCCGAATCTGTTGGCAGCAGATCATCCACATCAAAAATAAAATAATCATAGCGCCCTCCTATTTCTAAACGAAAGTGCTCACTAAACTGAAGCACTTCATTTGCATACAGGCTGGTTGAGCGCTCTTGCACCAATGCACGGGCACGCGCCTCCAGGCGCTTACGTTTCACCGCATGCCACAATTGATTTTCAATGGCATCTGAACGGAAGGAGGTACCGATGGTGAACTTATTATTCATAGTGCCCAGTTTATGCGGTACGCTATAATGAGCGTTTATTCCGCGGACAACACGTGCATCATCCTGTTCAATTTCATCCCCGTTAAGGCTGTCATCTAAAAACAAGGTAAAGTTGGAAAACAATTTAAACTGGTAGTTAAAGGAATACACCTGGGTTTCAAACTCTCCCTTTCCCGTATTGCTACGATAAACAAGGTTAAAATTATTCCGCTGGGTAGTACCTCCTTCTGAATTATCTATTCCGCCAAAACGGGTGATCAATCCCGATTTTACAGCGCGCTCCGGAATCTGGCCGGAGGCATTCCAGGAAGAGCCAAAACCGGATGCCGAAAAGCTCAGGCTACTGTGATCATTGATACACAACACTGTTTTCGAAAACAGGTTAACGCGTTTAAAATCCTGGCTTTGTTCAAAAAAACCTCTGTTACTTACTATATCAGCCGCAAAATAAGAAGTGACCTTTGAGCTGATCTGTGGCAGCTGCAACATGGCAAGGGTGCGTGTTGCTGTTATATTCTTAACATTGGGAACATAGCCGGCCTCCAGTTGAACAAGGTTATATTCCAACGTATCCATGGTATTGAACTTTACCGCTGCGGCAGTTGCAAAATCACCATACTGAGGTGCATACGGTCCTTTGAAAACATCCATTCCCTTTACTACTTCCGGAATAAGAAAATGCAGATCAGCATAACCCTGCCCGTGCCCATGACTAGGCATATTTACCGGTATGCCGTCTACAAACGTAGCAACATCGGTTCCATGATCACAATCAAAACCTCGGATAAAAATCTGCTCTGATTTGCCGCCACCCGCATGCTGGGCAATAAACAAACCGGGAACTAACCGTAACATATCCTGGGCTGAATTTTTCGGCCGGTTTTCAAAATCGGTCCGGCTTAAATAATTGGACGATGCTGCAGATACCGGCCGGTCGGTCTCAATATCAATTGTTTTAAGGCATTTGGCATTAAACACAACTGATATTTCCAGTTGCCTGGATTCATTATCGGCAACGGTTACCGAAATTATTTGTTTTTCATATCCAAGCTTTAGTATGTCTATTTCATAAGTACCGGGAGCAATAGAAATATATTCAAATTTACCTGAGGCATCCGTATGCGTATGGTTGTTTGTTTTTTCAATACTCACTACAGCATCCTCAACAGGCATACCCGTTTCACGGTCTGTTACCACTCCAGTAATTTGTGCGGTTTGAGCTATTGTGATACTGCAGATAAGCAGCAACATCAATAGTACAAAGCTGTTTTTAATTCTTATTTTATACATTAGAATAATTCTGTAAAATCAATTTATTTTACACCTGACGGGATTAAACCCATCAGGTGTATAATGTTACTCGCTTCGCGCATTGGTATGCACTGTAGGCTGATAAACGTGCGCCTTGGTGTACACCTCAACATCTGTTTATAGTTAAAGTTTTTCTTTATCGGGACAATAAATTATCCGAGAAAATCAGATTCAGTTAGGTTTTTCAGCGGACATGCTGCTTATGGAGAGACTACAAATAACTCACAAGCATACATCATCCTGCAAAATTTATGGACTGTTAAATCCTTCCGGAAATCTTACTATCTCTTTTAATAAATTGCTGGCGATATTATGCTTTTGGGGGTGGAGTGGAGTTTTTTACAATCACATCCGGGATGTGTTGTTTTTTATGCGGAATATGCAGTACCGAAGAACAAAAATCCGTTGGCAGATTTTCTGTTTTTACGCAGATATGATTCGCAAATGTTTCATAAATAGAGGAGGGTACATTTCTGGCAGGCTCTTTTTCCTGGCTATCCAATCCACTTAGCAATTCCACATGCAGATGGTGTTTGCCGTTTTCATAATGCACCGTTGCCAGGTGCTGCATTTTAAAAAAAGTATGAGCAAGCACATCATTAACAACCGGCATTACCGGCTTTAACAGCACAAACGAATAAATACATATAAATATGTAAATAATCACTTTGTTTATGTGTTTGTGTATTGTCATTTCAGTTTATATACGATACTTTTTATCATTAGGATTTAAGATGCAAAAAATGTTCGCTCCACTGTCCAGTATAAAGCTATTACAGCTATTACAGCTGATATAGGAATAACAATTCGCTGCCTGTACCAGGCTTTTTTATGAAACCAGGCACCAATCAGGAACCAGGCAAATAAAATTACGGTGAGCTGTCCCAGCTCAACCCCCACATTAAAGGTTATTAACGAAGTTAAAAATTGATTTTGCGGCAGTCCCAGTTCTGTTAATACACTGGCAAAGCCCATTCCGTGTATCAATCCAAATGCAAACACCACAAATAAACGAGATGGTTTCAGTTGATCTGAAATTATATTTTCAACAGCTATAAACATAATCGACAAAGCAATAACGGGCTCTACAATATAGGTGGGTGGCGATATTACACCATACATGGCAAGGCCAAGTGTGATGGAGTGCGCCACTGTAAATGCGGTTGCCTGCCAGATAATTGTTTTTAATTTATGATTTAAAAAAAACAAACACAAAACAAACAGGATATGATCCAGACCAAGCGGAACAATATGTTCAAAACCAAGTTTCAGATAAATAAGCGCCACATCAGTGCGCGAAAATTTACTTAGATCCATCGCATGAGCACTTGCCGTTTGAGCAAAAACAAGTTGTAACAAAAACAATAATGAACAGGAGTAAATTATCTTTTTATGTTTGTTCATACACCTTTTGTGTTGCCTGTTAAATAGCTGGATGCTTCATTTTTTACTGCAATATCCGCGATAAAAGGGTTTATTTCAAAAGCTTTACGGATCATTTCTTCTCCTGCTTTCTGCTCCCCCGCTTTTATCTTAATTAAGCCCGCACGGCACAGTAGTACCGGATTGTTAGATTTTGTTTTTAGCGCTGTGTTTATATATTTATTTGCTTCTTTATAGTCTTTCCTTTTATAATTTACCCATGCCATTGCTTCGCATATATCAATATTTAAGGGTCTTCTTTCATATTCAAGTTTCGCGTGTTTCAACGCATTTTCTGTATCCGAAATTTTCAAATACGCATAGGCTAATTCTTTGTCCGCATAATGCCCGTGGGCAGTGCTGCTTTCTTCTTCATTAGAACCCGGTTTTAACATATCAATTACTTCCTGTGCTGATTTCTGTGCCTTTTCCGGCTGATTGGCCAGTTGATATAAATCCGTTAATTCATCCGAAAATGAATATTCAATAATCATTGTTTTTGCCTTTTCATAAAAGGCAATTGCCTCCTTATAGTTTCCTTTTATTTTTTCAATCCGCCCCAAACCCGCAATGGCAAATGCATAATCGGGCCGTTCATATAATGCTGTATTGTATTGATTTGCTGCGCTGTCAAGCGCACCGGTAGATTCGTATAAATGTGCTAATATAATTCTGGAAAATTCTGTTTGTTCAAGACCCGGGTAACCTGCAGATACAGCCATCTTCGCTGCTTCAATGGCACCTTTATAATCACCATATATTTCACGCAGGTAGGAGATCCGTGAATATGACCGCATATCAGGTCGTACGGAAACCATTTTATCAGCCATTTTAATAGCCTGGTCATATTGACCAAGTTCAACATTTGCATCGCACATTAAACCGTATATAAATGCACTATTGGTATTGAGAGGTAAGGCTTGCTGCGCAATTGCAAGGCCATCAGAAAAATGATGCTGTGACAATAATACTGTTGCTTTACAGCATAGGGCATCAAAATTAGAGGGCTCTGTTTCTAAAACATCATCCAGCAGCTCAAGAGATGCATTATCATAATATCCATGATCGCCAGTAATACGAGCTTCCTCAATGTATGCCTGTGCCAATTTTAGTTTTGATTTAGTATCGTTTGGATTTGCTTCCAAAGCGGTAAGCAAACTCTTAATAACCTGTTTTGTATTTAACCATTCGCCTGTTAAGGCAATACTACCGCTGCGTTCTTTAAAACTGGGTATGGAAGCTTCTGTTTTTTTTGCAAAAATCAATATCAGCACAAAAAATAGGCCTGTAATTGCAACTAAAATTAAATAAAGATACTTACGCATTGCTTTTAAATTTATTAGTGTAACGAACCGCTTGTTTAACCTTTTAAAATTAAAAGAAACAGGGCAAAGCGCCCTGTTTCTTTTTTAAATACTCTTTATTTTGAAACTGAAATTTTCATCGTTTGCACGATACTTCCGTTTGAAGATAATGAAGCTATATAAGTACCTGAACTAATGTTTTCAGGTGACCATTTAATTTCATAACTGCCCGCTTGTGCATTCTGATTCACAAGTGTAACAACTTTTCTTCCGGTAATGTCAAAAACACTGATATTGATGTGTGTGCTTTCTGACACTCTGTATTTAAAGGTCGTTTGATCTTTAAATGGATTAGGGTAATTTTGTAACATGTTTAATCTTGGAGCGCTAAGGTTTAAGCCATATCCGCTGATACCTGTTGGTAATGCTGTAGGGCCGCCACATTTTCCAAAACCGTTCCAGGGAGTTTGAACGTAAGGAAATGCTGCTTTAAACGTTGTGTCGTTTTCCTCTACACCTGCACTGTATCCAAGTACACCAAGCAAATCAGGTGAAAGTGCTGAAGCACCTAAAACTCTGTCATCATACCATAAACCTACTGCAGCTAATACTACACCGCCAACAGCTTGTAATTCAATGGTTGTAACATCATCTTCTAAACGTCTTCCGTTCGGGAAGCCATCCATATTAGGGATCCACTGTAAAGTGTTAGATGTATTGTAAGGTGCAACCGTTAAGCCCATCACAGCTGCTTTAAGCAAACCTAATGAACTGAAATCAGCATGATTTCTTGGAGTAACCGGTACCGCCATATTCAATCTTAACATATCACCAAAAATTGGCAAAAAGTTGTTGATGAATGGTTTACCTGCTGTAAGCGGGTTACCATCTGTTTTACCTGTAGCCAATTGGTAAGGAGCTAAGTTAGGAACTCCGGTATGGAATATTGGTAATAAATCCACTGAACGCGGAGCGTTATCTCTTAGTAAATAATTACCGAAAAGAAGCGTATCCAATGCAGTACCAGTAGTTGCCGGATGTCCGCGAAGAACAAATAAACCGTCATTTCCGTTTTGGAAATTTACGTTTCCTAATACTGTTTGTGAAGCGGTTTGTAACTTCAGCGCTGCCAAAGCAGGCACAGCTGAAGAATAAGTACCATTACCAACATACAAAGCAAGTTCAGGGTTAGTAAAATACGCTTCCATTGCAGCATCTTCAGTATATGGAGTTAATGAATTCCATTTATCTTTTGATCCGATTGGAATAATCGCTTCATTGGTTAAAGGCATACCAACGCGGGAAACCTGAACCCATGCTCCGGAATACGCTTCAGTACCATTAGCACCCAATGTTCTGATCTGTTGTCTGCTGGACGAAGCCCATACACCAACAACAAAGTCAGCATCTAAAATACTGGTAGCAGATGTTACAGATAAACCTGTTTTTTGCAACGTGCTGATTGGTATTTTAAGAGCTATGCTGTGAACATTTTTACAAGCCACACCATCAACAGGAGCATTTACACCTGTACCGCCAGCACGTGTTTGTCCAAGGTCAAAAATACCACCAAGGTCAACAAAGAATGGGTCGTCAGATGGCCCGCAGTATACTTTTTCTCCACCACCACCGGTTGCTGTTGCAATAGCCGCTGTCATTAGTGTTTCATAATTTGCAGTGTTTAAACCTGCAGCACTGCTGATAGAGCGTGGACCGATGTTCGCTGGAGGAACAATTCCACTGCTTACAATTGTTGTAAACGCACCGCCATTTACACTTTTTTCAGCAACATAGGTTGTTTTCAAATTTTCCATACCCAAACGGATATTGAAAAAAGTGGTTGGATCCTGGTTTGTTTTGGAAAAAGTAAAACGATACGTGATATCATCACCAGCTGTTCCATCATTTTCTACGTGAATCTCATAACGGATATTTTCTCCGAAAGAAGCGTAATTAGGCCCACCCTGAGGTAATTCGAAAGGAACGTAATTAGCGATGATAGTAACGGTATTGGTGTCATCAGGACTTCTGAATGCATATAAATCAGTATTGTCAGCCAATGGATCGCTTGCGATCAATGGCGCTTCCCTATGGCTAGAAGCTTCCACATAGGATTTTTGTGAATCCAGAACACCTAGTGTTATCGCTGTTGCGATAACCCCTGTAATTGTTAGGATTGCACCGGTTGATATTTTTTTCATACTTTTTTAGTTTAAGTGTTTATGTTATATTTTTATTGACCTGAGTGATTAGCGTAACCGCTCCAAGGCGTTTGAACGTATGGGAATATTGTTTTAAACGTGGTGTCGTTTTGTTCCACACCAGCAGAATAACCAAGTACACCAAGTAAATTTGGCGAAAGTGCGGAAGCACCAAGGTTTCTATCGTCATACCAAAGACCTACCGCAGCAAGTACAACACCGCCAACAGCTTGTAATTCAATCGTTGTAACATCATCTTCTAATCTTCTTCCGTTAGGGAAACCATCCATGTTAGGGATCCACTGAAGAGCACTGGAAGCATTGTAAGCAGGATCAGTTAATCCAAGAACTGCAGCTTTCACTAAACCTAATGAGCTGAATTGAGGGTGATTTCTTGGTGTAACAGGTACCGCCATGTTCAATCTTAACATATCACCAAAGATTGGTAAAAAGTTGTTGATGAATGGTTTACCTACTGTTAAAGGGTTTCCATCTGTTTTGCCGGTCGCTAATTGATACGGTGGCAAATTAGGAACTCCTGTATGGAAAATAGGTAACAAATCCACTGAACGGGGAGCATTGTCTCTTAGTAAATAATTACCAAAAAGAGCTGGATCCAAAGCTGTTCCATTGGTTGCTGCATGTCCGTAAATAACAAATAAACCATCATTTCCGTTTTGGAAATTCACATTTCCTAAAACAGTTTGAGAAGCAGTTTGTAATTTTAATGCTGCCAATGCAGGTACAGCTGATGTATACGTACCATTACCAACATATAAAGCTAATTCCGGGTTACAGAAAAACGCTTCCATTGCAGGATCTTCAGTATATGGAGTTAATGAATTCCATTTATCTTTAGAACCAATCGGAATGATTGCTTCGTTTGTTAAAGGCATTCCGATACGTGATACCTGAACCCATGTACCAGCATCAGCAGGGTTTGCACCTGTTGTGCTTAGTGTTCTGGTAGTTTGTCTGCTTGCAGAAGCCCATACACCGATAATAAAATCGCTATCCAGTATACTGGTTGCAGATGTTACCGTTAAGCCTGTTTTTTGTAGCGTACTGATAGGGATTTTCATTGCAATGCTGTGAACATTTTTATGTCCTACACCATCAGCACCTAAACCTGCGCCACGTGTTTGTCCAAGGTCGAATATACCACCAAGGTCAACAAAAAATGGGTCGTCAGCTGGTCCGCAATAGATGGTTTCTCCACCTGAACCGCTGGCTGTTGAAATAGCACCAGGGAAAATCAAATCGTCATATTCGCCCACATTCATTCCTGCAGCACCGCTGATAGAGCGAGGCCCAATGTTTGCCGGAGGAACGGTTCCGCTTGCAACAATTGTTGTAAATGCACCGCCATTTACACTTTTTTCAGCAACATAAGTCGTTTTCAGATTTTGCATCCCTAAACGGATATTGAAAAATGTTGTTGAATCTTGGTTCACTTTCGAAAAAGTAAAACGATACGTAATGTCATCCCCTGCTGTTCCGTCATTTTCTATGTGAATCTCATAACGGATGTTTTCTCCGAATGAAGCATAATTAGGTCCGCCCTGTGGTAACTGCAAGGGAACATAATTAGCAATGATGGTCACATGTGTTGTATCATCAGGGCTTCTGAATGCATACAAATCTGTATTGTCTGCCAAAGGATCGTTCGCGATCAATGGGGCTTCCCTGTGGCTGGATGCCTCCACGTAGGATTTCTGAGAATCCCAAACACCAAGAGTTATCGCTGTTGCGAGCACCCCGGTTAGTGTCAGGATAGTTTTTGTAGTCTTTCTCATTATTGTTTTTTGGATTAGTTTGGTTGTCTTCAGAATGCTGTTGCCCAAGTATGCGTATTAAAAAACTTTACTTGTTTACTTACGAGTTAAAATGTTCCTTGGATTTCATAAAATAAAAATAAACTTACAGTGCAACTTGCTGATTTAAAGAGGGGTATGCAATACTGGTTCAGCACCAAAACATAAATTGTAATGGTGTGCCTTAAATAACCGTTATTGGGAACGAATTAGTTAAAAAAATGAATTTTTAACTGGCAAAAATGAACTCTTCTGTAAAAGTTTTATTTGCGGGAAGAAAAAAGCGTGCCAGTTGCTTTTCCGATTAGGTGGCTTTCGGGAACAAAGCCCCAAAACCTTGAATCTATTGAGTTATTTCGGTTATCACCCAGGGTAAAATAATAATCCATTTTAAAAGTATAAAATGGGGAATATTCCCCATTTATATAAGTGGAATCGTTACGCGTTTCAACCGTATTATTTTCATATTTTTCAATGATTTTTTTGTAAAAAATTAAGTTGCTGCTGTTTAGGTAAATTTGCTGCCCGCATTTCGGAATAAACAAGGGCCCAAAATTATCGATTCCCCATTTTACCTTTGAGGTATTTGGGAAAATATGTGTTGAGTAACCCGACTGAAGAGATTGTGTTTCGACAGAAACAACATGTTGCAAATGACGTATGGAATCTGCCATTTTTTCGGTGAGCGAAACTGTTAAATTATTTCCGGAGAATCCGTGCTTTTGATCCTCTGCATTTATTAACTTTAAAATAGCCCGATCTATTTGCCCTCCTTCAAAAGTTACACGATAGTTTTTTAAAACATTTTCATATTCCAGCACCTCTTTACCATTAACAAGCACCTTGCCTTGCACAATAGAAACAGTATCCCCGGCAGCAGCTATGCAGCGTTTTATATATTGTTCCCGTTGATCTGTTGGAAGCGCATCATCGCCCGGAAAATTAAATACTAAAATGTCATTTCTTTTAACGGTAGAAAAGCCCGGAATCCTTAGATAGGGTAATTGTATCCAATCCAAAAATAAATGCCGGTTGCCAAATGATACCGAAAGCGGGGTAACGGGCATACGTGCACCATAGGCCAGCTTATTAACAAAAATATAATCGCCTTCCACAAGAGTTTGGTGCATGGAATTGGTATGAATGTGGAATGTTTGGAAAATGAAAACACGCGTAATCAGCCAGACTGCAAGGGCCCAAAAAACAATTTTCATTAATTTATTTATAGAGCTTAGCTGCAATTGATCTTTGGAATTTAGAGGCGATCAAATATACCAAAAATCTATCCGGAATAGTTGAATATTGAAATCGAAAAAAACACAATTGGATTTACACGCTGCCTGAAACCTGCATAGCGCTTAGTGTTGGCACTGGGCTGCCACCTTTGTTTTCTAATGTTATTGCGAAAACCTGTGCACCAGAAATTTCTTTCATTTTCTGTAAATTACTGCCTGTTGCTCCAGATAGATCGAAAACACCTGCATCCACGGGCTTGCCATCCACAATGGCCCACAACTGGTATTGTTTTCCTGCAGGAGGTTCCGGCAGCTTGGCCAATGAAATATAAGTGCTGTGCTTAATGCTGTTCCAATGTATTACCGCACCTAAAGAGGATGCCGGATCGGAATTTTTAAGTCGGATTACTTTTGTTGCCGGATCAGATAATAACGCAATATTGCTTTCCATCATTTTTAATGATGTTTGCTGGTTTTTAAACTGTTCGGCATAATACTCATTCTCCTTGTTTAATAAGGAAATTTCGGTTGATGTTTTTTGAACTTTCATGTATTGTATAATATTTCCAAACAAACTCACAACAAGAAACGCAACAGAAGCTGCAATGGCGTAAACATAGAGCTTTCTAAGGGGTACATTTTTTTTTATTACTGTGGATGGTTCGGGAAAAATCTGGCCGGCATTTATTTTTTCAAATATGTTTTCCTTCACTGAAACAGGGACATCCGTATTTCCGGCAGAAGCATACGTTAGTAAGGCTTCTTCAATCGCTTCAATTTCAACTAGTACCTCCGGATACTTCGCACACAACCCCTGCACCTGCTTCGTTTCCTCTGCGGTAGAAGTGCCCAGCACGTAGCTTTCTAAAAGGCCTGATGATATGATGCTATTGAGTTCCAACTATTTTACTAATATTTCTCGTAATCTAATAATTGCCTGCCTTACTTTTGTTTTAACAGTTCCTAGGGGGATATTTAATTTTTGTGCTATTTCTTCTTGTGTATAACCTTCATAATAAGCCAGGTCAATAATGGTCTGGTGCTCTTTTTTTAAGCCGCTTAACACATTTTTTAATCCGATATGATCATAATTTACATCATTCATATATCGCTTGTCTATTTCAGATACGATATTATCAGATGTACGGTTTTGTAAATTCGTTTTGTTTTGTTTGGAGCGGGTATAATCTATAGCGGAATTGCGGGCAATGTTGAGCATCCAGGTGTATAGGCGCCCTTTTTCTTTATTATAGGTTGAGAAATTATGCCATATTTTAACATAAACATTTTGTAAAATGTCTTCTGTTTCTTCATTGCTTGCTACAATAGTGTAAATCACCTTGTACAATGCCTTTGAATAGTTGTCATAAAGATATTCAAAAGCATCCCGATCACCGCCTTGTATAAGGGAAATCAACTCTTCTTCTGTATATTTTATTTTGGTCAGCAAATCTGTTTGTGATTTTATAAAAAATGAAAAACAGCCGATAGTTTATCGGCTGTTCTTACTGTTAACTATTTATGTTGATTACGCTTTTGCAACCCATAAATTCCACTCATGATCAAATTTGTTCCAAACACCATCTGCACCATGCCATTTCCACTCTGGAACTTCAGCCCACTCTTTTCCATCTTTACTCCACCAAAGTTTTTTCTCACCAATTTTTAACCATTTTCCTTCTTTATCTTGCCACATACCGTCTTTAGCAGCTTCCCATTTTTTACCATCTGTTGATGACCATACAGAAGCATCTTTTGTGTTTAATTTATACCAGGTATTGTGAGATCCTACCCAGGTACCATCTTTTGATTTCTCAAATTTTGGATCATTAACAGTTGTTTCAGTTCCAACTGTGTTTGTAATTTTTTCTCCTGCATATGCTAAAGAGAATAAGGACAATGCCGATGTTAATAGAATTACTTTTTTCATTTTTAGTTTTAAGGTTTAGTTTTTAACTTCAACAAACCTACGACATAAAAATCCTTTTGGATTTCAAAAATCAAGAAAAATATCAGTTTTTTTATCGAAAAAATGCAAAACTACTGATTAACAATGTTTTAAATAACAGTTTAATATCTACCATTGGTCGCCAAAATTTGCCGTTTTAGGCAGAAAAATCCAATTTGAAGATATTTGTTGGTACTTGTTTAATGGCAAATTAAAATATGCAATTAACCCATTTCAGAAATACGTTTTCAAAAATAACTTAGCCTCAGGATACTTATAAAAAAGAGTAGATTTGTATAAGCAAGCAGTAGAAATAAATAAAAACTAAAAACAATGAGTATGTTCGGAATAAAACACATCAAATTTGACTCAATGACCTACATTATGCATTTTAAAAATGGTAATGTGGCGAGAGAAGGTCGAGGACTTTCATTTTTTTATTTTGAACCAAATAGCTCTATTGCCGCTATTCCAATGGGTAGTAACGACCTTCCCTTTATTTTCAATGAATCAACAAACGACTATCAGACCGTTACAATTCAGGGCCAGATTAGTTATAAAATCAGTAACCCTAAAACACTTGCAGACGTTCTTGACTTTACGGTGAATGATAATGGACAGTACAAGAAAAATGATATTGAAAAACTAAATCAACGTATAATAAACGAAGCCCAAACAGCTACATCATCCTACATACACAGCATCAAGTTAAAAGATGCTATTCGATCTGCTAAAGCAATAGAAGAAAAGATTTTAGAAGGCCTGAAATCATCCCCCGCCATTGGGATGTTAGGAATCGAAATTTTGGGCGCAAATATTTTAGCAATTCGCGCAACGCCAGAAATGGCAAGGGCTTTAGAAACTGAAACCAGAGAAAAACTGCAACAAGAAGCCGACCAAGCTATTTATGAACGCAGAAATTTTGCTGTTGAGCAAGAAAGAAAAATCAAAGAATCCGAATTGAACACAGAAATTGCAGTTGAAGAAAAACAAAAACAAATTGCAGAAAAGAAAATGGAATCTGATGTTCAAAAAGCGGATAACGACAGAAAACTTCGTGAAATGAGGGTTCAGGCAGATATTTCGGTTGAAAATCAAAAGAAATTACTAATTGAACAAAAAACAGCCAATGATAAAAAAGAAGCGGAAACAAAAGGTTATGTTATCGAGACGACTCTTAAACCATACAAAGATATTGACTGGAAAACATTAACGGCTTTAAATAATAATCCCGATCCAAAATTCAATATCTCTTTGGCATTCAGACAACTGGCAGAAAATGCTGGTAAAATTGGAAATCTGAATATCAGCCCTGAACTTTTAGACTCCATCTTGAACGACAAGAAAGACAGCAGAAAATGAGTGTAGAATATGCAATCATTGTAAAAAACAAGACAAGGCTTGAATCTTTAATAGAACGTTTCAATACAAAAGCACAAGCCAAATTTTACATTGAAAGACTTGGCGGTAATTTTCAAGACTATGAAGTGGAGCACGAAACGTTTCAACATTCTTTAAATTCCCTTCAAACACAGTTATCAAAGCTTATTAAGCATAAAACAATTGAAAGGGTTTTTATGCCATCCTTTATTTTTTCCGAAAACAACATGATTATAGTAATTGGACAAGACGGGCTGGTAGCTAATACTGCAAAGTATTCAAAAGGAATTCCAATCATAGGGGTAAATCCCGACAAACAAAGATATGACGGTGTATTGTTACCTTTCGACACTTCTGATTTCATTGTTGGTGTAGAAAATGTTATGACAAATAGTTTTCAATCTAAAACAATGAGATTTGCGGAGGCAAAACTTAATGACGGACAAAGACTTTTAGCATTTAACGACTTGTTTATTGGGGCGTCTTCCCATGTCTCCGCGCGATACAAAATATCACACAACAAACTCACGGAAGAACATTCATCAAGCGGACTTATTGTTTCAACACCTGCAGGCTCAACAGGTTGGTTAAGTTCCATTTTCAATATGGCATATGGTATAACGAGTCTTTTCGAAAAGGATTTAACACCTAAGAGACCTAAACTCAAAGACAGTGAATTGCTTTTTGCTGTTAGAGAGCCGTTTCAAAGCATAAGAACACAAACAGGAATAACGGCAGGAATTATTAAAAATGAAAACCATTTAACAATTGAATCCCTAATGCCAACCAATGGAGTGATTTTTAGTGATGGTGTAGAGACTGATTTTCTTAATTTTAATAGCGGTTCCATTGCGACTATTGGAATTGCAAAGGAAACCGCTAAAATTGTTTCGAATCAAAACAAAAACGATTCTTAGAACGAACTCGTCAAAATTTGCCCTTTTAGGCATAAAAATCCAAATTGGAGATATTTGTTAGTACTTCATTAATGGTTGAGTTAAATTATGGCAAATTAACAGGCTACTACACATACTTTTTCCATTCATCCGACTCTGCCATGTGCTTAATAACCTGGTTGCGCTCCGTTAAAAACCGACTCATATAATCTGTTAAAATCAACTTGTTAAATAAGTTGCCCAAAAAGCCCAATGGCGACTCAAATTCGAACACATCCTTCATAATTGTTTGTCCGTTTTGATATTCAAAAAAGTGCTGGTGCCTGAAATATTTAAAAGCACCCTTCAACTGAACATCGGTGAAAGTGTTTGGCGAATCCATCTCAGAAATAAGGGATGTTAATTTTTGGCGGATACCAAAATGTGTCGCTTCCCATGTTACCTGATCACCTTTGTTGATCAAGCCAGTAGTGAATCCGGAAATCGCTCTTTCGTTCGTTTTAGAGGTGGACAGCTGATGCAGATCAATGCTTCTTGAAAGATCAAAACACCGGGCTATAGGAGCATTTATATGAGTAGTTATCTGAATAGTTGGCATTTTTACATTTTAAATAAATAGGAATATTCTAACAGTTCAATTGCAAATAAAATGTCCTGCTCGGTTTTTATCTGAAAGCTCAGCCAGCCTGAATTTTTAATGGTACGATGCTCTGTAACCCGGCCTTCGCGTATCAACTGTTCTGCAACATTTAACTTAAGAAAAACATCCAGCAACCCATTGCTGTGAATATGGCCGATTTCCTTGCCATCCACGTTAAACTGAACCCCTCCCGATTTATGCGAAGAGGCGGTTGTTTGCTGCCAGGTCAACACTTTCCTTTCAATCTGATCAATATAATCAAGCGTTTTTTTACCCGACAGCCTGATCTTTATTTTTATCAGCCAGTCAAAAAAGTGAGGCAGCATTGGAATGTGTTTCAAAAAGCTAAAATAATTAATGGTTAATTCCGACATTTTTTTCGAATTTACAATTTCTGTTTTTTAAGATCCGTAACTCCAGTATTATTCTGCCAAAGGATTATTACCCTTTAGCAGTAAATGTTTGAGGAGGTATGAATGTATTTTGACTGCGTGGCCTTGCACCACTTCTTAAAATCAACAACAGAATTAAGTTAAAAAATAGCATGAACCCCAATATAAGTATAAACCCACCAATTTTATAACTCAAAATCTCTATCATTTCCTGCACAGAAGTAATCTGACCGTCTACTGAAGTGTTTATTATTTCCAGCTTAATACTCGCAAAACCCAGCGCGATAAGATAAAACCCTACTTGTAATAATTTGTTCACTGCTACGGCCAGTTCCGTCTGACCATGGAAAATTTCCACTAAAAAAACTTTACTATTGGTGTGCAATGTATTTGCAACCCAAACTGTTAGCCCAACTGCCACTGGCAGGTAAATGCTGTAAGATGTTACGATGTAGCTCATGATTTTTGGTTTTTGGTTAAAATTATTGATTGAATAACTGCTTTTTCTTTACTATTTTGCTAATCCCCATTAGGATAATAAAGTTTGAAATGTGCATAACACCCAATGTGATGCTGATTAGTCCTATTTTAAAGCCTAACAGGCCGATCATTTGCTGCAGCGAGCCTATGTTATCCCATACTTTTAATGTGATTACAATGTACCCGATGTTCACCAGGTAATAACCCGATATCAGCACCTTGTTTACAGCATCTGCAATGGCCTTATTTCCTCCGAATATTTCTATCAGAAAAGGACAACCGCTTTTAAACAGGGTTGATCCAACGTATAACACCGTAAAAAGTGTAATTCCGAAATAAAGACCGTATGTTAATGTATTGTAATTCATAGTTTCAGAACTTTCAATATTTATTGAACGTGTATAGCAAATTTTTTTACCTCATCAATTTCATAAAGGATCCAATCAACCAGTTTTCATCTGCTTTTATCATGGTTTCCAGCGTTGTATCCGCTTTTTTCGTAAAACGCTCTATTTCATCTATCGTATCTACAAACGCTTTGATGTTTTTATCATTTTTATCACCTTCTACGTTTTTCACCTCATCCAATACCTTGAAAATTGGTTCCAGCTCTCTTTTTCTACGTTCTTTTGCAATCTGTTTAAAAACGGTCCAGATATCCTTTTCAGCAACAAAAAATTCTTTTCGTTCTCCTGATTTTAATTCTTTTTGAACCAAACCCCAATCAATCAGGGTGCGGATATTCATATTGGCATTACCTCGCGAAATTGTGAGTTGATCCATAATATCTTCAGCACTTAAAGGGTCCGGAGATATGAGCAACAAAGCATGTATCTGCGCCATGGTTCTGTTGATACCCCAACCCGTACCAAGCGTGCCCCATGCATTTATAAATTTTTCTTTGCTTTCTATCAGTTTCATTTCTTCCTGTTTTCTTCGACAAACATACAATATGTTTCTGAACTTTCAAAACATTTTGAAAGTTATTTAAAAAAATCGGTTTATTGTTGTGAGAACATGCGATGGGGGAACTTTAATAAAGGTCGATTAGAAACATCAATTTCCAATCATTTTTATTGCCTTTTCAACATAAAATTTCATTCTTTCACTTGTTTTATTAAATATCCGAATTTTTTCAACCGTATTTTGATATAAAAAATCCATCTCATATTTCTAATTCATGGCACGATTTTACTTTACTTTGTTTTTTCTAATAAACATGCCCATACTTCATGCACAGCAATGGGAATGGGCAATTCAGGAAAGGGTCTATAAATTTACCGTTGACTCTGCCGGAAATACATACACTTTAAGCGATTCCACTTTTAAACGGTTTGATAGTGTCGGCAACCTGATATGGCAAAAGCAATTTTCAGGGGACCTCATTGTCCGAAGTATGGTAGCAGATAATGTCGGTAATCTTTATTTTACAGGCAATTTTACCAATTTAACGTTTGGGGGCGGATCTTTTGTATCGTATGGCAATAAGGATGCGTTTTTTTGTAAAATTAACCCTTCTGGGGCAATGAGCTGGAACAAAATATTAGGAGGTCCGGCAGACGACAATTCTACCGATTTATCTATAAGCAATTCACAAAAACTGATTTTATGCGGCAATGCTGGAGTGGCGGCAGTAATAGGGTCAACCCTTTTTACTGAAGCGCGTTTTTATGCAGCGCGTTTCGATACCAATGGTAATCAGGAAATGTTATTAAGTCATACAGGAGGACATGCTTGGGAGGTTGATTTTGATACAATGGGAAATATTTATCTTTTAGGAGAAATCAACGTTGACGACACGCTTGATTTTGGAAATGGTATCACATTATATGGCTGTGGATTAGGGTGCATGGGAACACATTTTTTAGCAAAATTTTCCTCATCCGGAGCTTCCTTATGGGCGAACGATATGGGTGGTAACTATTATCAACCTAACAAAACATTGGGAGTTGACGCCTCTGGCAATTGTTACCTCACAAAATGGCAGCGCTACTCCGGCTTTTATTTGGATAAACTTGACAGCAACGGAGTTCATCAATGGTTTCATAGCATTGGCGGTACCTACGGGGATTGTCAGGCTTTGTGCATTGATAATACAAACAATATATGGCTTGCCGGAGACATTTGGATAGGAGGCTTTAACGGACAGCCTTTTGTTTGGGAAATAGATTCTTTTAGTAACCTGCTAAGCTCAATACCAGCAACAGCTTCTGCCACTGGTACCAACATTTCAGTAGATGGCTATAACAACGTTTATGTAAGCGGAACATTTAATGATACGGCAGTATTCGGTTCTACAATGCTACTTGCCGGCTCTGGCGGCTTTTTTCTTGCAAAAATGAATAGAGGAGCTCCACTTATTACTTCAACAGGTAAAAGCATTGATATGCCCATAGTTTCAATATTCCCAAATCCATCGTCTGGTACTTTTGCTGTTAACCTTCAAAACAAAGCAACAGAAGCCAAAATATCTATTTATGATGAAGTTGGAAATTTTGTTACTGACAATGTGTATATAAAGTACGGTGACCTACATATTGATTTACCTAATAAGCCAAAAGGAGTTTATTTTATAGAAATACTCACAGGTGAACAACGGGTTACAAAAAAAATAATTCTGCAATAAAAAGCCAACCTTCTTTAATGGTTGTTACTTAAATCAATATATCCCCAGTCATTTCTTCCGGTACCGCAACACCCATCAGGGTTAAAATGGTGGGTGCAATATCAGCAAGCTTACCCGCTTTTATTTGTTTATAATCCGGGTCAATAAGTATACAAGGCACAGGGTTTGTGCTGTGGGCCGTATTGGGGGATCCGTCAGGATTAATAACCATATCCGCGTTGCCGTGATCTGCAATAATGATGAAGGAGTAGCCGTTATGAAGGCCTGTTAAGACAACCCTTTCCAAACAACTATCCACCGTTTCCACCGCTTTTACAATTGCAGCATAAACACCCGTATGCCCTACCATATCAGGGTTTGCAAAATTAAGGCATACAAAATCCGGATTTCCCTGCTGCAATTCAGGAATTATTGCCTCCGTAAGTTCAAGGGCACTCATTTCCGGTTTCAGATCATAGGTGGCTACCTTTGGAGAGGGCGCCATAATGCGCCTTTCAGCAGTAAACTCTTTTTCGCGCCCGCCTGAAAAGAAAAAAGTAACATGCGGGTATTTTTCTGTTTCTGCTATACGTATTTGTGATTTTCCGGCCTTTTCAAGCACTTCCCCTAATGTATTAAACAGGTTGTCTTTATCATATACCACATGTACGTTTTTAAAGGTGCTGTCGTAATTGGTCATGGTGACATAATATAACGGCAAGGTTTTCATTCCCTGCTCCGGCATCTCTTGCTGTGTAAGCACCTGCGTAATTTCGCGGCAGCGGTCGGTTCGGAAATTAAAGCAAATCACCACATCGTTTTCTTTAATGATTCCAATCGGTAACCCTGCAGCATCAACAGCCACAATAGGTTTAATAAACTCATCGGTAATTCCTGATTCGTAGGACGCTTCAACAGCCTGAACCACATCCCTTGTGCGGCTCCCCTCGCCATTCACTAACAAATTATAGGCAAGTTTTACCCGTTCCCAGCGCTTATCCCGGTCCATTGCATAATAACGGCCAATCACACTGGCAATTTTGGCTGTATGCAAAGCATTCGGTTGCCCAGAAACGCTTTTATCAAGATGCTGCTGAAGGTTTTTTATGTACTCTAAGCCGCTTTTGGGGTCCGTATCGCGCCCATCGGTAAACGCGTGGACAAGCACCTCACTTAGTCCGTTTTTTTGCGCCATATCGCATAAATAATGCAAATGAGCCTGAGATGAGTGCACGCCTCCTTCAGAAACCAAACCAATGAAATGTAATGCTGTATTGTTCTGCTTTGCATATTCAAATGCTTTAACAAGTGCCGGGACTGAATCAATTGTTTTTTCACGGATGGCCTTATTGATCAATGCCAGATCCTGGTAAACCACACGTCCCGCACCAATATTCAGGTGGCCAACCTCGCTGTTACCCATTTGTCCTTCCGGCAAACCAACATCTTCGCCTGATGTGCGAAGTGTGGAGTGCGGATACTTTGTATATAAACTATCCACAAATGGCGTATGTGCATTTGCTATGGCATCTGATACGGAGCCATCACCCAAACCCCATCCATCTAAAATTATTAATGCTGCTTTTTTCATTGTTATTATAAGTTAATATCGAATTTTGGTTACAGATTGGTTACGGATAAACGAATACTTACGAATTTACTAAACGTTGCGTTTGGGTTACGAATAAACAAATGGTTACGAATTTACTAAACGTTGCGTTCAGGTTACGAATAAACGAATACTTACGAATTTACTAAACGTTGCGTTTAATATCCTTTATTATACTTTACCTCTACAAATGTATTTCGTAAATTCGTATGCAAACGTTTATTCGTAACCATCAAACTTGCCCGAAAAAATTCGTAACCCGTTTATCCGTAACCATCAAAAATCACCTCAAAAACACTGCCTTTTGGCGAATTGTCTTTTACTGAAATAGTTCCGTTATGTTGCTTTACCAGGTAATCTACAATATATAGGCCAAGGCCGGTACCTTTTGTTTTCCTGGTTTCTTCATTACCCACACGATAAAATTTCTGAAAAATAATTTCCTTGTCTGTGTCGGAAACGCCTGTTCCCTGGTCCGAAACACTTAATATAATTTTTTGCTGCTGTTTTTTTAAACTAAGCGTAATCACCGAATCTGCAGAGGAATATTTTACCGCATTTTCCACCAGGTTCAAAATAATGGATGGAAAAGTGGTACGGTCAATGTTCATGTGGATTTCAGGATCAATGTCGAGCACCACCTGTTGTTTATAATTAAACGACTGAATGGTTTGTTTCATTCCTTCGGTAATGTATTCCGATAAATTGTAATTCTCTGTATGTATTGAAAACACATCGTTTTCAATTTTAGCGGCAAGTAAAATGTTTTCCACCAGGTTATTTAACCGCTCTGTATCGTTTATTGCATTGGCGATAATCTCTTTTTGTTTATCGCGGGGAAGCTCATGTTTTTGAAGGGTTTGCAGCTGAAGCTTTGTAGAGGCAATTGGTGATTTTAATTCATGTGTTACCGATAGCAAAAAATTCTGTTGCTGTTGTGAAAGTTCCGCTTCCCGTTTAAAGGTTTTACGGATCTGGAAAATACCGGCAATCAGAAGCCCCATAAACACCAGGCCTTCACCAAAAATCATTATCCAGCGCTTGTGAAGCTTTTGGTTGAGATCATTGCCTGATCGTATCACCTCATCGGCTGTTTCGCCTTTCAATAGGTTTAATTCGGTTTTTAAATGATAAATCTCATTGTTGAGATCTACCATTAAATACGTCCACCAGACGAACTGAATAACTACATATGCCACCAGCAGGTAAAACCAGAAAAGAGGATGCGACTTTTTTGCAGAAGTATTCATCTAACAAAGGTAAGAATTAGATATGAAGTAATTAGAATGAGATATGAGAGGGTGTGAGAGAAATTTGTCGGAAAAACCAATTGATTTGGCAGGAACCGCAAACAGGCATTTAAAACCTGTAAGCTATTTATAATCAATAAAATACGTTCTTGTGCCATTTTTTGTGAAACAAGAACTATTATTTTGCGCGAATGAATGTAACGGCTGCCCTATGCAAAATGCTAAAATGAGCATTCGTATCCTGTTTTTTTTACGTTATTTTCATGGGTTTGTCCGTGAGCCAAATGTATATTAACACAAATTGACAAGAACTTTTTTCGAAGACTTTACTGTCTTGTTAATCACAACAATACTTTTGCCGGCAACGTTAATAATAGGATTCTATTTTTTCAACAATTTAAACGACAGCTTTTCTGTTTCTCCAATCTGGAACAGATAAAAACCCGATTGCAAATGGCTGATATCAACTGTTGTTTTTTCGCCTGTTAACTTACCTCTTAACACTTGTTGTCCGATAGCATTGAAGATAACATAAGCAGAACGTAATTTGGCATTTTTGTTTTCAATTGTTATAAAATCATTTGCAGGGTTTGGAAAAACTGAAATAATATTTTCTGATTCAACCTCAGAAACTGAGGATGTTGCCGCTACGCAAGACCAAAGTTCCACACCTGCAGATCCCGATTCGGCTCTAAAAAAAAGATTTCCATTGAAAACGGTAAAGTCAAATGGCGATGAACCATCAGTACCCGGATATAAATCTGCGACTAAAGCAGTGCCAGCCATTGTACCATCCGTTTTCCATAACTCGCCTCCAGTAGTGCCATTGTTTGCAGAAAAATATAAATACCCATTAAATACTATTGATGAAGATAAACCAATTTGAGCGTTAATTACATCTGGGTTAATATTCTTTAGAAGTGTTGTTCCTGTTTCTGTACCATCTGTTTTCCAAAGCTCTACTCCATTTATTCCATCTTTTGCAGAAAACACAATGGTAGAATTAACAGCCTTAAACTGATAATTGTTTTGTTTTGATCCACTTTGACCAGGATAAATATCTTTCACCATATATGTGCCAGTTGGTGTTCCGTCACTTTTCCATAACTCTTCTCCATAAAGTGTGTTTCCTGTATTAGCACCAATGTCATAAGCAGAGAAATAGAGCACATTATTAATGGTTGAAATTTCGTTAATCCAAAGACATTCTTTAATGAATGATGTTCCGGCATCTGAACCATCCGTTTTCCAGAGACCGTATTGTGAACCATCATTGGCATAAAAATAAAGTTCGTTGTTCAAGATTGCATAAACGCCATAGTTTGTATGACCACTACCCACTCCCGGCTTTATATCCTTTACTATTGTAGTTCCTGCTTCGGTGCCATCACTTTTCCATAACTCTTGACCTGTGGTGCTAGTTCCTGCGTTGAAATAGATATTGTTGTTAAATTCAAAATAACCACCTGGGCTATAGCTTGTGTAGTTTGTGGGGTCTATATCCTTTACTAAAATTGTGCCGGCCTCAGTGCCATCGGTTCTCCACAGTTTTCTAACATAATTTTCATTTACGGTAAAAAATATAAACCCGTTGGCATAAGTTAAATTAAAAATACCATCCGAATTTGTAGCGTTTGGAAACTCTTTTATTAGGGTGGTGCCAGTGCCATCGCTTTTCCGTAATTGCCAATTTGGAGAAGGCACAGAAAAAATAAGGTTATTGTTGAGTACTTCTATCTCTTTGAGGTCACTGAATGATTGTATTTGTATTGTACCCGTTTCGGTACCGTTTGTTTTCCATAAACCATCGTAGTTGGAAAAATATAGGGTTCCGTTTAGCTCTCTAAAATTTATAGGGTATGAACCAGAATATCCTGGTCTTAAATCTTTAAATAACGCAGGCGAACATTCACTGGCTGGCACAGTTGGGCCTGTAACTGTAACTGCAAATGTACTTGATATGCTAGTACCGCAGGTATTTACAGCGCTTACTGATAAGGTTCCCCCGGCAGTTCCTGTTACAACAGTAATTGAGTTGGTTGTAGAGCTTCCGGACCAGACGGAAGGTAGGGTCCAGATATAACTGGTTGCACCAGTTACAGATGCTACGCTATATGTTTCTGAATCGCCAGGATTTACGGAATTGTTTCCTGAAATCGGACCCGGCTGGGTGGTGGTGCATGATGACATTTTAAGCAAAAATATATCGCTAACACCTATTGCATTTATATTTACGACTCCGGCATTAGGATCAAAATCAACCGTTTGTTCAAAGCTACCTGTCAGATAAATATTCCCAGAGATGTCAGTGGCAACACCTGAAGCATTTTCGAAACCGGTTCCGCTCAAAGCTTTCGCCCATAAAAAATTCCCCGCATCATCTAGTTTAGACACAAAAATATCCGACCCACCTGCTGCGCTGAGACTGACGATAGAGCTTCCCGGATCAAAATCCGCGTTAAGGTCTGTAAACCCTCCTATAGTATACACATCACCTGATGGATCAATAACAATATCAGCACCTTGGTCAGAACTTGATCCTCCAATTGATTTCGCCCAAACAAAATTTCCTGAAGCGTCTAGTTTTGAAATAAAAACATCGAGAGATCCATTGGAGGTTAAATTAAATACTCCGGAACCCGGATCAAAATCTACAGTGTTTTCATACCAGCCGGTTGTATACACATTAGATGATGCATCAATTGCTATTGACAAACCAAGATCATATCCGGAAGCTCCAAAGCTTTTTGCCCAGACCCAATTACCTGAAGAATCTAATTTTAATATAAAAATATTACCAGAAGTATTTGTTGATGTTAAATTAAAAACACCAGCTCCGGGATCAAAATCAGTTGTCAAGCCAAAAAACACCCCGGTTAAGAATACGCCTCCCGCTGCATCTGTAGCAATGGAATAGCCATATTCATTATTTGTGCCTCCTACTGTTTTTACCCACAGTAAATTACCTGAGGCATCCAGCTTTGCAATATAAAAATCAGCCTGGCCAGTGCTTGTTATGTTATTAACTCCACTACCGGGATCAAAATCAACTGTGTTATAAAATATGCCGGTAATTAAAATATTTCCTGAAGCATCAACAGCTACCGAAGCTCCCTGGTCATTCCCTGTTCCACCAATTGATTTTACCCATACAAAGTCACCTGACGAGTTTAATTTTAAAATAAAGACATCTCGTTGATCAACACTGGTTAAATTACTCAATCCTACTCCCGGATCGAAATCTGTTGTAGCTGAAAAATCACCTGTAATTAAAATATTACCCGAAGCATCCAAACACAATAGATTTCCACCATCACCACCAGCCCCTCCGATTGATTTCGCCCACACGAAATTTCCTGAAGCATCTGTTTTCAAAACAAAAATATCCGTTGAACCAAATGATGTTAAATTGAAAACTCCTGTACCCGGATCAAAATCTACTGTGTTTTCAAAATAACCTGTTGTATATACGTTGCAAGACACATCCGTACAAATAGAGGTTCCACCATCAAAACCTAACCCGCCCGCTCCTTTAACCCAACTTAAATTTTGAGCCGAAACATCGGAAAATAAAAAAGTTATAATGTACCCTAATAGAATAGGAATCGATTTTTTCATGCTGCTTTTAATCAATTAGATTACTTATTTAAAATGATTTTTTTAACTGTTAGGCCATTGTCGTTTTTCAGATGTACGAAATAAATCCCATTTATCAATTTGGCTAAATCAAGGGTTGAACTTTTTTGATTGGTGTTTTTTGTAAGAATCTTTTGTCCGATTGAATTATATACAGTGAGCTCTGTTTCTATTAAATCAAACAATTCAACGTTCAAAATACCATGTGAAGGGTTAGGATAAATAGAAGTTACATTTTCCATTAAATTTTCTGAAATTGATGAAGCACCACCGCATCCTAGTGTCTGCACAGGCAAACCACTGCTTATTCTGTTTCCAGTACCCAAAGAACCATAACCATTGGTTCCCCAAGCCCAAACTGTACCATCATCTTTCTTTACGAGAGAATGGCTGGTCCCTGCTGCAATTTCAAGAACATTTGTAAGTGTGCTTATCTGGGCTGGATTGGGATTACTGCTAGAGGTTGTTCCTGTACCCAAATAACCACCTCCCCAAGCCCAAACCGTTCCATCATTTTTCAGGGCAAGACAGTACGAATTTCCACTAGCAATGGCCACAATGCCTGTGAGAGAGCTAACCTGGACGGCAAGCGTATTGTCTTCAGAAAATATTCCATTTCCGATTTGTCCGACATTATTGCGTCCCCAAGTCCATACTGTACCATCATTTTTCAGGGCAACGGAGTGGTCTTCCCCCGCATCAATAGCTGTGATACCTGTGAGAGATGTTACTTGAACTGGAATGTTGATGTCGGTATCGGTTCCATTTCCGAGTTGACCACTGGGATTATCACCCCAAGCCCATACAGTTCCGTCATTTTTCAGGGCAAGGGAATGTCCGTTTCCTCCTGCAATACCTATCATGTTTGTAAGTGAATTTATCTGTATAGGAATACTACTGTTGGTCGTAGTTCCATTACCAAACTGCCCATTCGAATTCAATCCCCAAACCCATACGGTACCATCATTTTTTAGGGCAAGGGAATGCTGGCTATGTGAATGAATAGCAGTAACGCCTGTTAATCCACTCACTTGCACAGGAATACTGCTTTGTGTAGTTGTTCCATTTCCAAGTTTACCATAAATATTATTCCCCCAAGCCCAAACCGTGCCGTCACTTTTCAAAGCAAGAGTATGCGCTGATCCGGCTTCAATAGCAATAACATTTGTGAATGCACTAATCTCTACTGGGTATATTTCATCTAAGGTAATAGTACCAATTCCGAGTTTGCCATGCGAATTTGACCCCCATGAATTTATACTACCATCGCTACAAATGGAAAAGGAATGTCCATCGCCTCCTGCGGCAATGGTTTTACCAACCGAAGAACTGGAATTTACCATGCTTACTGTTAAGGAACTAGGGGCACTAGTACCACAACCGTTAACTGCACTTACAGTTATTGTACCACCAGTAGTTCCTGTTATAACATTAATAACGTTGGTTGTGGAAGTCCCTGACCAACCAGAAGGCAATGTCCATAAATAACTGGTTGCACCAGCTGCGGGAATTGCGACATACATTTCTGAAACGCCCGGGTTAACAGATTGGCTCCCGGTAATAGGGCCGGGTTGATCAGGGGCGCACGGTGCACCACCGGTAACAGTTGTACAAACAGAAGTATCTGCACAACCATTTTCAGTAATAATTACCGCATAATTCCCACTACTTGCAGCTGTAATACTTTGATTGGTTTCATTGGGCAGTACCGAGTTGCCGTTATTACAATCTATCCATTGATAGGTTCCATTTGAATTGGTGGCCGTGATTGTGGAACTACCTGTGGAAACAGAAACATTTAATGATCCGGGCTCATTTACAGTAAATGCTGCAAATTTAGAACAACCACCTCCGCTTACCGCTACTGCGTAATTTCCGGCAGTTAAATTGGTAACTGTTGCGCCTGTTTGAGGTGGTGTTAAAGCCCAGGAATAAGAGTATGTGGAAGCGCCTCCTGAAGGTATTACTGTTATTGCTCCATTGTTCCCGCCAAAGCACGAAACATGCGTTATTATTGAAGCGCTCAAACTGATCGATGCGTTTAAAAGTAAACTTACATTTGCTGAACTGTTGTTTGCCGTTGCAATATCAATTTTCCCATCATTATTAAAATCACCCCCTATTAAGGGCAAAGGATAAGTGCCTACCGCAAAGGTTAAAGGAATGGTAAAATTTCCCAATCCATCACCAGTTAGTACACGTACCTGGTTTGCATTAATAAGACAATGAGCCAGGTCCATTTTCCCATCGCCATCAAAGTCCTTACTAATAATGCTTCCGGGGGTTGAACCGGAGGAAATGTTTGTTGCTGCTGAAAAAACACCTGTACCATTTCCTATAAATATTGATAATGTACTATTGGTGGCATTGGCCGTTACCAAATCCAAATTTCCATCTCCGTTAAAATCTGCACTTGTAATTGAACGTGGCCGAATATCTGTTGCGTAATTTACCGCTGTTAAAAAAGTTCCTGATCCAGTACCAATCAAAACCGATATATTATCTGACCAATTATTAGTTGTTGCCAGATCCATATCACCATCATTGTTAAAATCAGCTGTTATGATGGATGCCGGGTTAGTTCCAATCGCATAAAAAATAGGGACAGCAAAAGCACCCAAACCATTTCCAAGTAAAACGGACACGTTATTGGAGGTGTAATTAACTGTTGCAAGATCCATGTTTCCATCCCCATTAAAATCGGCACTTACAATCTCTTTTGGCAGTGTTCCGGTGTTATAGTTTATTGCTGCTAAAAAAGATCCCGAACCATTTCCAAGAAGCACGGAAATATTATTACTTATTTGGCAACTTGCAGCAATATCCATATCACCATCCCCGTTAAAGTCGGCAGCAACAATTCCAAATGACCCGGAAGCTGTTGTAAAATCAACCGGTGGCAAAAACAAACCTGAGCCATTGTTAAGTCGGATGGAAATGCTGTTTCCATTTGTGCTTACCAAATCCTGAAAACCGTCACTATTAAAATCTTCATTTACAATCCCTCCAATACCTGAGGAATTAAACGTATAGGGGACAGAAGATGAGAAACAAATAGGAAATTGCGCGAATAAATTTAACGATAGCAGTACAAAAAAGGTGGCTGAAATAAGTAGTAGTGTCCTGCTTTTCATCTTGTTTTAGAGATTAGTTTTTTTGGGTAATCTGCTGTTTTTTTGAATGAAAACAAATTGATCTGCAATTGGTTTTCATTCAAACGTGTCAAATATAGGTCAATGTAAATTGATAGCGCCTACTTTTGGAGGTATTTCTATTTTTTAGCGCATGCCTTGTGGCAACAGGGGGGATTTTCTATCCTTTCAGGAATTAAAAAAATGCTACAAATGCTTTCACACAAACCACATATATAGCTAATTTAAAGCTCGTTAACAAAAAATTAAAGCTCCGGTTGGGCTAAAAAACAGATCCTTTAATAATTGTTAGGCTGGTATTATTGATTTTAAACAAAATGCTTTTACATTTTATCCAAGGCCTGTTTCAAATCTTCAATCAGCAAATCTGCATCTTCCAGTCCAATATACAAACGCACAAGGTTCCATGGCAATGGATTTTCAAAGCTTTTACTTGCACCCAAGGCGCACATCGGAAACAGAAGTGACTCATAACCGCCCCAAGAAGTAGCCAGCAGAAAACGTTTCAGGTGATTGCAAAATGTTTCTACATTTTCTACATTTTCAACGTTTAACACAATAGATAACATTCCACCGCCCTGCTTCATTTGTTTTTTGGCCAAGGCAGATTGCGGGTTAGCAGATGAGAACGGATAATGTACGCATGCTATTTTAGGGTGCTTTTCAAGAAACCCTACCACTTTACCTGCGCTTTCGCAACTTCTGTTCACCCGAAGCTCAAGTGTTCTTAAACCGCGCAAAATTAAGGCCGCATCCTGGGCAGAAATAATGCTGCCAATGGTCATGTATTCCTCTGCCATCATTTTCATGATCCTGGTTTTTGTTCCACATACCACCCCCGCAACCACATCGCTGTGCCCATTCAGGTATTTAGTGGCAGAGTGTACCACCATATCCACTCCCATTAAAATTGGTGTTTGGTTAATTGGGGAACAATAGCTGTTATCAAGGATAGTAATGATGTTTTTTGATTTAGCAAGCGCGGCAACACCTGCAATATCCTGTATCTCAAAAGTAAGCGAATTTGGGCTTTCAAGATAAATCAGCTTGGTATTGGGCTGAATCGCTTTTTCAAAGTTTTCAATCTTTGTCCCGTTTACAAAAGTGTTGGTAACCCCATATTTAGCAAGGTACTTGGTTAACAGGTTATTGGTCCAGCTATATGGTTTTTCAATACAAACCACATGATCCCCGGCTTTCACCACACTCATCACCGCTGCCGCAATTGCCGCACTACCGCTTGAAAACACCAAGGCATCCTCCGCATTTTCAAGCGCTGCCAGTTTCTTACGCAACACCGCTACCGTAGGATTATATCCGCGGGTATAAAAAGGGTTTTCAAGTTCTGATGTTAATTGCTGACGCATTTCGGCCACTGTTTTAAAACAGAAATTAGTGGTTTGAAATACCGGTGGCGCTACTGCTCCATAGTATTCCTCGCGCTCTTCGCCAAGGTGGTTTAAAATATAAGGGATGTCCATTTTATGCAAAAATTAATTTTTGGTGGTAAACATTTAACGAAGGTTTTTGTTATATAGCTTTACTGCAGTAGCATTGCTCCTTTTACGATCTATTTTAAAATAAATACTGGTGCCAATACACACAACCCCCAGGCCAGCCAGAACTCCTGCTGCTGCTACTTGACCATCGGTTGGCTTTCTAACATAATTTAAAATGGTTGAACCAACTATCAAAGCCAACCCTCCTAAGGGAATCGCCCCGAAACCCACATACTGCAAACCCTTATCTGTTCTTGCCCGTTTCACATAATGAGTTATTTCCGGATTATTAAACGATAGCAGTGTTGCCTGCATTTGGCGCTCTTTTAGCTTTTTATCGCCATAAAAATAGAACCCGCCATTTTTTATTAATTCGGGGTTATTTTGACTGGTGCTCAATGGCTTTTCCAGGTTGAACACATCGGTGGTTCCATTACTATATTTTACTTTAGAAACCTCCCACTTGTTGGCTACATAGACCGGCCCATTGATATTATCAGCCTTCTTATATTTGATTTCCGTTTGGTTGATTTCTGTTATTTTACCAACTATTTCGGCATTGGTTTTCATTATTAAGGTATCCTGAGCGAAAGAATCCACATTAAAACCAATTACTCCCAATAGGATTGAAATCCCAACAAACCTTTTAATATTCATTTTTTTTGCATCCATTATTTTCCTTCTACAAATTGGTTAAAAAAAACTATTTACTCCGTATTTTCAAGCGCTGTCGGCTTTTTTATATTGTGCCCTCTGTTGGTAGTTCCTTGCCGCCTTTACTCTTTCTCTTTTCTTCTGTTGTTTATTTTTGCACTTAATCCCGCAGAAAAAAAATACGGAGATCCGATTGCAAGTTCCGTATTAACCCCTATTCTGCCCAACAACAGATATCTGAATCCAAAAACACCTTGAAAGGATGGTAATTTCCTTCCTCCTTTCCAGGCAAAAGTTAGGTCTTCTAGCCCTGATTGATAGTCGGTTCTGAACCCAGAACCCTCCCAGATACTAATACCTAACCTGCCACCCGTATAAAGATCAAAATTTGATTCTTCTATTATATGATACAAGGCACGGGCAGCCAGGTTGGTTCTGCTTAAATTACCCGCAGCATTGTGCCGGTTAGTATAATTTCCAGCCACACCAAGGCTAAATCTATTTGTCAATGCATAATCATACGTTGCATTAAATGGTTTTGAACCAAAAAAACTCACACTTGTGCCAACAGTTAAAACACCATCACCCTTTGTGTTTTGTGCAATTGATACCATAGAAATTATAGTGAGCGTAAATGCTATTATTATTTTTTTTTTCATGTGCCAATTTATTTTTATCCTGCCTAACAAAATTATTTAAATTAATTTTTAGGACGCAGACTTTGGGGTTTATTTAGTTTCTTAAATGCCCGGTAACCTATTGCGATTGATTTTTTTTAAAACCTGTACCCAATGTTCATCTTAAACATAAACGATTTAAAACCAGGGCCTTGCGAGAGTTGGTGTTCACCAAAATACGCTTGAAATTTTTCTTCATTTGCCTGAGGATCAAAGTATTTAACTGATTTTAAAGTAGCGTTTCCAAATTGCGGCCCCATAAAAGCATCCAAACAAAAGCGTTTCCCTAAAAGCTGCTGATAGCCTATAACCAAACCTCCGGAATGTTGCTCTGCAACTCTTTCATAATCAAAGGAAATTGGGTTTTTAATCACCGCATTGTCCTCCACATGTCTTAGTTGTGTTTGGTTCATGTAATGATAGCTTAAACCCAGGTATAAACCTTTTGGAAAAGCATTACGCCTTGCTGTTATATAATATTTTAACAGCCCGTATGCTTTCATGCCATGACGAATAGAATCAGTTTCTGTGAATGTGTTTGTGCTGCTATATGAATTCGACTCAATTGTTTGTACATTCGGTTTATAAGATCCGCCAACTTCCAGCGAAAAGCGGTTTTTCAAATAACGCTCATACGATAAGCCTGGGTTGAGAAACATTGTTCCTACATTAATTTTTATGATGTTTTTCTTATCTGCCGGCATAATTTCACGATTATATGCCTCACTTATTTTTGCAATTGCGTTCCTGGTATTTGTCAGGTTACAACTTACTCCCACAGAAATTGCATATGGTGCACCAATCCCAATTTCGGCATTTAACCCAAGCCAGTCCTGCACCATGTAGCGGATTCCAAACAAGCCTTGCAATGTTGGAATAACGCTCCCATTGCTGGTTGAGAAAATAAGGTGATCATACGTGCCGGAACCCGCCCAAATGCTGGCACCTAGCCTTAGGCCTGTATACATATCCCAATTAGGCCTTTCCACAAAATGGTATAATGCCCGAACGCCAATATTTGTTCTGCTCAGGTTACCGCTATAAACAGAGCCGCTATAAATACTGCTAAAGCGGTCCAATTGAGTATGCGTTACTCCGGCACCAAGACTGAATTTGTTTTTAATCGCATAATCAAGGCTTGCGTTAATTGATGGTGTGGTAACTCCAATACCTATGCTTGTACCTGCCGTTACTACAAAATCACCGGCTGTTTTTTGAGCGAATACATTGGGGCAAGCTGCCACCAGGGCTAATACGAGTATGGATGTTTTTAGATCTTTCATGGTTATACGTTTTAGTAGGTGTTTTAAGTAGATTTTCAATTACAACCCTCATTCTGTATCTTGCAATTTTCTAACTAAACAAAACAACCGCAAGGTTAGTTAATTTATTTATGCAAGGGGCACCGTTGCTATTATATTGTACTATTGTTATGTGATTTTTTTGCATTAAACCCAAAAGAGGCGCCCATTCTTATACCATCCTTGTTTGGAATAACATACACGTTAACAGGTATATTCAGTTTCCCTGATTTCACAGTCTTTCCAACCGCAATGATAAAACCTGACTGTAATTCATATGCTCCTCTGCTATCAATACGATTTATAATTTTATACGGATTAACAGTGGTTTTATCTGTCCAATCGCTTGCCAGGTGCCAGTTTTGGTCCATATCAAAATAACCGTCTGCTTTATTTATCAAACCAAAAGTAGGACCAAATGCAATTTCCCATCCGCCTTTATTGTTTCTGAAACCGTTCATAATCGTTAAGCTTGGAATAAATACATTTTGATTAAACCCCGAAATAGTTGGTAAAAATTCAAATAAGGCCTGGTAATTTCCCTCGTTAAGGTATTGTGCTTCAAACTGATATCCAAACTGAAACATTACCGGGTACGAGTTAAATCCACCTGCATCTTTTGAAGCCTGAAGCCTTTCTCCTGCTTCACCCATTACATAGGTAAATCCACTGCGAGGGCCCGACAGGTTGACTTTACTGCGGTTGTGATTATTCACTGAGCTTTCAAAATTATTTTTTTTCGTTACATAATCCAACAGTGGCTGTTCTACGGGCTTTGCAAACATCTGGCTGATGGTAATTTTAACCATGGACTGCAGCTCTTTCGGTAAATTTAAAAATTCATTCACCTGGGTTTTTTCAATTGTTGCCGATTTCACATCGATCAGGCGAAAAGTAAAGATCAGCGTTTCACCAATTAAATCAACACTTCCGGTAAACATTTTATCAGAATGTATGGTGTTGCCCACCTCCACCAAACATATTTTGCCGTAACAGTTGTCAATCGCCAGTTTGTTTTTTTGTATTACATACGATACGTCATAACGGTCCATCACATCAAACGTATCCAGCTTCTCCAGCTCTATCCGCACTATATCACCCATTTTTTCAGGACTTAAACCCACTCCCGAAGCATCAATATTTAATACCGAAACGCTTACTTTGGCTTTGGCTGTATCTGCTGTTATCTGTGCTGTTGAAAAAAGTCCGGTTGCAAGCAGTAATAGCAATAGTGTCCATTTTTTTACTGCAAATAAAGAAGAATAAAATCCAAACGTTTGGGTTGTGAATTTTTCTAATGAGTTCATATTCAGAAACATCAATATGTTTTCTGTCGAAATTTTTTCGGGTAATCCCGAAACGTTTGAAGAATCTGTTTCTGTTAATTTGTTATTTGTTTTCATAGTTTTTTGTTTTATTAATTATTTAAAATTTTTTGACTTAAAAACGGGTTCTTTTGACTGTTTTTCACCCGCGAATTATTTTTTTTTAATAATTTGAATCTTTGTTTCTTAATTCTTTTTACGCACTAAACAGAGCAATTAAACCCAACAGACAAAGTATAATGGGGCCTAATGGCGGATAAATAATAATAAGAACAATTAATACTCCTATTATCAAAAGAGCCCAAAGAAAAGCACTCGCGAGTCCGTCAAAGAGCCAACCCAGGAAAGAATCATCATTTACCAGATTTTTTGTTTTTAAAAAGCCTGCCCTTGTTTCCATGTCTGAAAAATATGTTGGATTGCTCAAGACGGTTGGTTTGTACACCGCTTTACTTTGGCTTACAGAACAATAAAATGCAGTATCACAACTGATGGTATTATTCCTTTTATACTTATTAGTGATCTCCGCGTTTTTTTGACCTTTTATAGATACCGATTGAAATTTGATTTCGGAGTTAGCTGGAAGAGTTGCTTTCAGCGTATCTGCCGTTTCAAGATTGGTAACTAATCTATTGCTTTGAAAAACGCTATTTTTCTGATTAACTACAAGTTGGGTATTATTATTTACCGCTTTTGTCGGTTTGTTTAGAGTAATTCTCTTTTCAGCGAAAAACCCCTTCATATATTTTCGTTTTAAAAATGTTTGCTGAGCCGACATCTCGATATTGCCTACCACTATACTTAGCAGTACTATTATTTTTATTGCAGCTGTTTTCTTATTTATTTTTAACATTTTGTTTTTTTATAATTGTATATTTATGAATGCATGTGGCTGTGCCGATTGAAATTTGTATAATAAAAGCTATTAACCCGGTATCAGGTCGACCAGAAAATCACCTAAACCATCCACTAAAGCCCATATTACAACAACCACTGCCACCACTAAAAGGATTAGCCCTAAAAAAGGAAACATTTCTATCAGATAAGTGATCCCGGCTATTACCAAGGCTGATAGCAGAACAAGACCGACATCAACAAATGATTCAAGTATCGCATCCAAAAATTCACCTCTTGCTTTTTTATTATTTCCCGCTTGCAGAACCTTGTTTTCCATACCAGAGGTTGATACAGTATTTTTAGCAGCAGCAACGGCATTTGAAACAGCGCTATAATAAGCTGTATCGGGCTCTACCGTGTTATGATTCGCATAAAAGCGTTTTTCTGGAATGCTGGTAGCCACACTTTTAATACTCACTGATTTAATTTCAGCTTCAATCACTTGCTCATACATGTTTTTTAACATTTCTGATTTATCACTTATTAATTTGTCGGCTTTTTGCACAACACCTAGTGTATCTATTTGTTTAACAAGGTTATGGCTCACATTTGTACCAGTGTAGGAAACATTTTTATTTAGCAGTTTCTTGTTTTCCTGCTTTTTTTCAATGAAAATACCTTTCATGTATTTTCGTTTTAAAAAGCGTTGCTGAGAAAATGCGTTTAAACTGATTGTTACCATCATGCATATTAATAATACCCTGATTGTGCTCGATTTAACTACTGTAAAAGATTTATATATTTCTGTTTGATTTTTCATTTTCAGTTTTGATTTTTTTTATTGTTTTTGTTTTATTGTCTATTTAATGCTTTTTAGCTGATTGTATTCGTTTGACAACTCTGTGATAAAACAGCGGCCTCCTGTTTTAATCTTGCTCCCGGTTTTAAGCTGTCCTATTCCGTTTATCGTTAAACATATTAATAAGGCAATTAAGCAGTACTGAATAACTGATTTAGTATTTGATGTTTTGATAATGTTTGTTTTTGTTTTCATTTGATTTAATAATGTGTTTGATTTACGTCAGCAAAACTACAGCAGTGGCCTGAGCTGGGAAAACGGGTATTTGCTGTCATCGGACAAACCGAAGTGAAATATGCAACAACGGCTTATGGTGGATGGGTCAAATCTTAGAATTTGCATTTTTTGCAAAAACATTTTGTACATTTATCGATAATTGCAAATATTTAAGGCTGCGGTTTCAATAAATACTAGTTTTTTATGACAAAAAAAGTGGAAGAATCGGCTCAAACGATACTAATGCAGCGTTTAAAAGAGGCGCTGCCCCCTAACCTTTCATTGGTAGACGAGCTGGCGGATTTACTGCAGGTGAGCAACGACAGCGCTTACAGGCGAATGCGCGGAGAAACGGCATTAAGTATTGAAGATATTGCTGCTATCTGTAAACATTTTAAGCTGTCGTTTGATGCCTTTCTAAACAGCAGCGACAATGGTTTGGTGACTTTTTCCTACCACCAGTTGGGCAGCCATGTTAACTCCTATAAAGAATACCTGCAAAACATCAGCAATGATCTGGAGAAAATGCTGAAGTTTGAAGACCGGCAGATCGTGTATGCTGCCGAAGACATCCCTGTTTTCCACCATTTCTGTCTGCCAGAACTTGCGGCCTTTAAAATATTTTACTGGAATAAATCCATCCTTAATTCAAAAGGGTATGAAGAGTTAAGATTTGATAAAAACCTGGTGAATGACGAATTGGTAGAGATTGCGCAAGGTGTGCTGGACCGGTATAATAAAATTCCATCCATTGAAATATGGAGTGATGATACTATTAACAGCACCGTTAAACAAATAGAATTTTACTGGGATGCCGGATTTTTTTCCAATAAGGAAGATGCCCTGCTTATTTGTGATCAGGTGTATCAAATGCTGGAAAGGATTAAGAAACAAGCTGAATTAAACGTGAAGCTGGACAGAAACAACCTCCCCATACCAGAAAGTAATTATGCGCTGTACCACAGTGATGTAATGATTGGAAACAACTGTATATTAGTGAATATGGGAGCCACTAAAGCCACGTATATCTCTTATCACACCTTTAACGTGATGTTGACCACCAACGCTAACTATTCAAACGAAACGGATCTGTGGCTCAAAAATTTAATCCGCAAATCAAACCTCATAAGCGGAGTGGCTGAAAAGCAGCGCTATCAATACTTTAAACGGGTGGAAAGTGTGATAAAAAAACTAAGGGACAAAATTGAGAATGATTAAAGATTGTACACCCACCATTCAACACAAATAAAATGAATCGTTTTTTTAAAAAACACTCGCTATCCCTTGTTTTAATAGCACTTTCAATCAGCGGAAGCGCTCAAAAAAGTGTTTCAAAAATAGCATTTGGCTCCTGCGGAAACCAAAATAACGATTTGCCGGTTTTTGATGTGGTCGTTAAACACCAACCGGATCTGTTCATTTTTCTGGGAGATAATATTTATGGCGATACCGGCAACATGAAGATTTTAAAAGCCAAATACCATAAGCTGGGGACAAAACCTTCCTTCAAAAATTTAAAACAGCATGTGGATATCATTGCCACCTGGGATGATCACGACTATGGCTGGAATGACCTGGGGAGGCTGCACCCGGGCAAAGTTCAGTCGAAAGAGGTGTTTTTAGATTTCTTTGATGAGCCGCAAAATTCCGATCGAAGAAAACACAATGGAATTTACACTTCCTACATGTATGAAACCAATGGTAAAAAGCTGCAGGTTATTTTACTGGATACCCGTACCTTCAGGGATGGGTTAAGAAAATATGCAGGTGAATTGGATACCGATAAACGATTTACGTACCAACCTTCTTATTCTCCTCACCCAACTGCCGATTCTACTTTTTTAGGGGAAGAGCAATGGAAATGGCTTAAGGAAGAACTGATGAAACCAGCCGATTTAAGGTTAATTGGCTCCGGCTCCCAATTTGGCATTGAATTCAATGGTTATGAGGGTTGGGCAAATTTTCCGTATGAACAAAAACGATTTTTAAACCTGATTAAAGAAACAAAAGCAAACGGAGTACTATTTTTATCTGGTGATGTGCATTATGCTGAAATTTCGAAACTAACAGAACCTGATTTATACCCGGTTTATGATTTCACTTCCAGCGGGCTGTCCTCCACCTGGCATTTTGCTACCCCGAATAATAACAGAATTGAAGGCCCCATTATGGAAAATCATTTTGGTTTGCTAACCATCGACTGGAACGAAAACGATCCAAAATTAAAAATGGAGGTTTGGGATGTGCTTGACAAACAAAGAATTACACGTGTTATTAATTTAAGTGAAATCACTTTTAAACAATAATTGGCTGTTTTATCACTAAAACGATCAGTTTTTGATAAAAACAGCACACTTTTGCTTAAAATGATCAATAAACTAACAAAAAAAACCAAAAAAAACAATAATTTTTAAATAAAAAATAAAAAAAATGAATTTGATAAAACACCTCAGCGCAATAATCCTTTTAATGTTTTTAAGTACTGCCATCTATTCACAGGCGAAGGTGGACAGCACCAAAATAACAGATGCCGATTTTAAAAAGAGTGTGTCGGTCGAATTAAAAATTCACCAGGTAAAACACTTCGAACCTTTTTCCATGCAATTAACATCCTTCTCTCACAAACGGCCTTTCACAGGAGGGTCTACCAAAGCAACCGCTTATATTACTATTTCGCAGGGGAATGTTTCTGAGGAAATAACACTTTCTGTGTACGGTATTGATGGTAAATCCGATAAGGAAAATGGCTACGAAACAATAGTCTGGAAAGGCTACCAGTTTCAGTTGAAAAGCTTTAATTACGATGATTCTATTGGAATTATCGTTACTAAACAGGAATAAAAAAGCGTTGATCCTCTTGGATCGGTGCTTCCAATTGAGTATTACGAAATTTGGTAAGGGATTTGGTACAGGAATTACAGGGCATAAATTTTTATGCAATTAATTACCTGATTAAACTCCCGAACGATGAACAGAAAAGCCGGCTTAATTATTCTGCTATGGTTTACAACGCTATTAACCGGCTGTACTACCACGTTTGCAGGCAGTGTTTTTGTGGTTCGGTTCGGTGATATTGTTTTTTATGTTGCTATCGCCTTTATGTTTGCGGTGCTTATTGCCCTTGTCAGCCGGCAGGAAAAAAGACGGCATACATTCTGGCTCTGGCTCTTCCTCAACCTGCTGCTTACGCCATTACCCGGCTTTATTTATTTACTGATTAAGATAACGAAAAAGAATCCACCTTCAGTCTGAGCCTATCGTTTCACCAACTAAGCCCAATGTGTGAATTTTGCAACTCTTTCAATTTGTTATGTAACAAGTTTTGCTGCCTGCTGCCCCACCTTTGCATCATCAAAAAACAATAAACTTAAAAATTAAAAACATGAAATTAAAAATACTTGCATCGCTGCTGTTTCTTTCAGCATTCACAATGAATCTATCCGCACAGGAAGTTAACTCACATGAAAAATTTGGCGGCACCCTAAATCTTGGTGTTGGTGTTGGATACTACGGCTATCTAAGTCAAAACGTACCGGTGCTTCATGCCGATTTCGAATTTGATGTGGCCAGAAACTTTACACTTGCTCCATCCATCAGTTTTTATTCCTATGAGCGACATTATTATTGGGGCAATGCACACCACGAATACAGAGCATATACCTACCGTCAAACCGTTATTCCTATTGGTCTTAAAGGAACCTATTATTTTGACGAATTATTCAGAGCTGGCGCTAAATGGGATTTTTATGCTGCAGGAACAGTTGGATTTGCAGTAAGAAAAACAACCTGGGAAAACGGTTATTATGGTGAAACACGCTTAGATCACAGCGCAAGCGGCTTATATCTTGATGCGCATGTTGGTGCAGAATATCACATGAATGATAAAACCGGCTTATTCCTTGATCTTTCAACAGGTGTATCTACCTTTGGACTAGCAATTCACTTTTAAAAAATAAAACTATTTTTTTCGACTAACGGAAGAGCTGAACCCCAGCATTTACTTACGACTAACGGAAGGGCTACCCTCAACTGTTAGTCGATTTTTTTTGTTCATTTTTTGAGTATTATTAAATTTTATTCATACTTTTTTTGCTAACGCGGTGTATTTAAAAGGCTCAGACTGACGGTGCGCGCGTGGTCATATTGAGCTTGTCGAAATAGGTGGGAAGATTTACTACTCTAAAGCCCATTTAAAGACTATGTCATCCCGATTAGCCCTTTTCGCCAAGAGGGATCTTTTCTATACCAGTAACTAAAGATCCCTCACAAAAAAAATTCGGGATGACACACGCTACCTCCCGCACTTGCAGCCTATCTCTTCTCATGCATTAAAAAAATTTCTGCCGTTTTATGGAATTGGAATTCCCACTGCATCCTATAGGTGTAATTCAAAATAAACTTAAAACCTAAACGCCATGCAAAAATTCTCAATCATCTCCATTGTAACAGCATCATTAATTGGCTTTGCAATCGTCACAACCAGCTTTACAGATCCTTGCGCCATCAGCGGAAAGGTAACAAAAAAAAATAGTACTGAAACTATCCCATACGCCTCTCTGAAGCTATTCAAAGGCGATTCGCTGGTTGCTACTACCACATCTGATGTTAACGGAACATACTGTTTTACAAACGTTGCCACCGGAAAATATAAACTGGAGGTCAACTCTGTTGGCAGTATAAAACCGGATGTTACTACCGTTGCTATTGCGGGCAATAAACCTGTTCAAAAAGACATTCACTTAGCTGCAAATTCAAAAGAGCTGCAACAGGTGCAAATTCTTGCTGACGAAGTGGAAATGGCACCAGCTCACAGCAGCCCTTCAGAGAGAAAAAAAGAGTCCTACCGCATGGGCGGTTCCTCAGGTAAAATGATGATGTATAATTCCGTAAGTGCTAATGACCAGGATTATAACACAGAGGAATACAGTAAAATAAATGACAACGATTTTAAAGAAACGAACAAAAACGCATTGTCCACGTTTAGTATTGATGTGGATAGGGCATCTTACAGCAATGTACGCAGGTTCATTAATCAGGGAAGCCTCCCCCCGGCCGATGCGGTGCGAGTGGAAGAAATGATCAATTATTTTTCATACGATTATCCGCAGCCTAAAGGCGAAGACCCGTTCTCCATCACTACAGAATATACCGCGTGTCCATGGAATAAAAAACATCAGCTGATCCACATCGGTTTGCAGGGGAAAGAAGTGAAAACAGACAACGTTCCGGCAAATAATTTGGTGTTTCTATTGGATGTTTCCGGATCAATGGAAAGTCCTGATAAACTTCCCTTATTAAAATCGGGACTACGGTTGCTGATTGACCAAATGCGTCCGCAGGATCATGTAGCCATTGTGGTATATGCAGGGGCTGCAGGGCTGGTATTGCCATCTACATCCGGTGAAAACAAAGAAAAAATTACGGAAGCATTGGAGCAATTGCAGGCTGGCGGATCCACTGCTGGTGGCGAAGGTATTATATTGGCTTACAAAATAGCGAAGGAAAATTTTCTAAAAAACGGCAACAACCGTATTATATTGGCTACCGATGGCGATTTTAACATTGGTGCCAGCAGTGATGGCGAAATGGTAAGGCTGATTGAGGAAAAACGCGAACACGGAATATTTTTAACTGTACTTGGCTTTGGAACTGGAAATTATAAAGATTCTAAAATGGAGCAGTTGGCCGATAAAGGAAATGGCAATTACGCCTATATTGATAACCTGCTGGAAGCAAATAAGGTGTTGGTGAAGGAAATGGGCGCAACCCTGCTTACTATCGCTAAAGACGTTAAAATACAGATAGAATTCAATCCGGCACATGTAAAAGCTTACCGCCTGGTAGGTTATGAGAACAGATTGCTTAATAATGAAGATTTTAATGACGATAAAAAAGATGCCGGAGAACTGGGTTCCGGACATACGGTTACTGCCATGTATGAAATTATTCCGGCCGATAGTGATGAACAAACAGCTTCCGTTGATCCTTTAAAATATCAGAAAACCCAGGCGGTTCCCAGCTCCGGAAACGAGGTAATGACTATTAAGTTTCGTTACAAAGCCCCGAACGAAAACACATCTAAATTAATTACCAAAATAGTATCCGACAAAAAAGCCGTTTTCGGTTCTACCTCTGAAAACTGCCGTTTCTCCTCTGCTGTAGCTGAATTCGGAATGTTGCTGCGTGACTCAAAATATAAAGGAGAAGCTGATTTTAATGAAGTGCTGAGCCTTGCCCGTGCTTCAAAAGGTAAAGACGATGATGGCTACCGTGCCGAATTTATAAGAATAGTGGAAATGGCGCAGCTGTTAAAGAAATGAGGTGTTTTTAGGGGTCTAGGTGTTTTATCAGAAAAAAGATGTTAAAAGGCCGGCTGTCATAACAAAAATCACGGCCTCTTATTTCTAACTGTTTTGTACCTTTGTGTTGTGGATAATCTTACAAAAGAACAGCGAAGAAAAAATATGCAGGCTATAAAAGCCACCGGTTCAAAAATAGAGATTCGATTGGCTAAAGCTTTGCATGCTAGGGGGCACCGTTACCGAAAAAACAACAAATCTGTATATGGCAAACCCGATTTAACGTTTAAGAAACTGAAAATTGCCATATTTGTAGATGGAGAATTTTGGCATGGAAAGGACTTCAAAATAAAAAGGGAACAAAAGATAAAAAAAGGGTATTGGTTTACAAAAATTGAAAGAAATATTAAAAGAGATAAAGAGGTTAATTTACAATTGTTGAAAGATGGCTGGAAAGTTTTAAGGTTTTGGGGTAAGGATATTCAGAAAAATTTACAATCTTGTATCGAGAAAATCGAGGAGACAATAAATGAAATTAAAAGAAAAGATTAGTATTGATGAGTTTAACGGTAAAAGCTTCCAAATAAGAGTTGTAGAGCCCGTTGAATCTACAACGGCAGTTTTAACACACTATCTTCACAACTTCCACAATGGAGTGTCAAAGCATTATAAAAAAGATGCAGAAAAGGCTCTGAGAGAATACATTGTTTTTAAAAAAAAGGAAGAAAACCTATCATTAGTTGAAGATTATGTACTGCAGCAACTGTTATTTGAGGTCGAAAATGTTCCTTTCCCAACGCCTAAAAACTATGACTTTAAATTCATTGATTTATTCGCTGGTATAGGTGGATTTAGACTAGCCATGCAAAATAATGGCGGTAAATGCGTTTTTACGAGCGAGTGGGACAAAGAGGCACAAAAAACATATCGTGCCAACTTTGGTGAAGTTCCATTTGGCGATATAACTAAAGAACAAATCAAAAATTATATTCCAAATAACTTTCATATTTTATGTGCCGGTTTTCCATGCCAGGCTTTTTCAATTGCTGGTAACCAAAAAGGGTTTGCAGATACGCGAGGAACTTTATTCTTTGATCTTGAAAAAATAATAGAAAGTAAAAGACCTAAAGTTGTTTTTTTAGAGAACGTTAAAAACCTTCAATCCCATGACAATGGTAACACCTTTAAAGTAATGCTTGACATAATTGAAAATAAATTAAAATACAAAGTTTTCTATACGGTTCTCAACTCTATGAAACATGCTAATGTACCCCAAAATAGAGAGCGTGTATTTATTGTTGCATTTGACCCGGAACAAGTTAAAAACTGGAAAAATTTTGAATTCCCAAAAGAAATTCCATTGACAACAACAATTCACGATTTTTTAGAAAAGGGTAAACAGGCAGATAATTTATACTATTCCAAAAATCACCCGTATTATAGTGAATTACAAAAAACAATGCTTTCAAAAAACACTGTTTATCAATGGCGAAGAGTTTATGTAAGAGAAAATAAAAGCAACGTCTGCCCAACTTTAACTGCAAATATGGGAGCAGGCGGACACAATGTTCCATTGATAAAAGATGATTTTGGAATTAGAAAACTTACTCCAAAAGAGTGTTTTGCTTTTCAAGGTTATCCAATGGAAAAATATATATTGCCTCCTATTGCAAACAGCAAATTGTATATGCAAGCAGGAAATTCCGTTACTACATCATTGATTGAAAGAATTAGTAACGAAATAATAAAAGTGCTATAAATGAGTGTTTGGGAGCAATATTCTTTGGAACAAAGAAATGAATATATAAAATTTCTACAAGTTTATGGTGCTTTGTCAAATTTGTTTCGCCAAAAGCAAGGTGATATGATTCCGTATCTTGATTCAAAATTTCAAGAAACTGTTTTTGCAAAAGTTTTTAATGGACAAAATGCTGACATCGGTAACACACCGCATGATGTTGTATCTGTTTTTGGCAACGATAGAATTGGTATTGGATTGAAAACTTGGATGAATAGCAAGCCTTCGTTTCAGAAAGTAATGCAACTTAAACGCTATCAAAATGAGATAAATGGAGTTTTAAAAAATAAAAATGTTGAGGCGTTAGCTTACAAAATTTCCGAAATCAAAAATGAGCGAATGAAAAGCGACTATGAGCGCTTAGGTTTGTCAGAAGATAAAAATATCTATCATTATATTACTCGTGATGAAGGTAGTTTTGTAATCAACGAATGTGCTTATCCATTAATTGATTTGAAAAATTTGAAAAAATTCAAATTAACAACTACGGCATTTTCTTGGTCAGACACTCACCAAGACTACAAATACACATTTGGCGACTCCCAAATTCTTCAAAAATTTGATTCTTCAAAAAAAAACACTTTTTTACTCCACCAATTTGATATTAAAATCATTGAAGATCCTTTTACATTTTTGTTAGAAGCATATTTTAATTTTATTGATAATGTAAAAATTGCTATTAAGGATATAGTCGAAGTTTATCTTCCATTATACTCCTATCAATCAAATGAAGTTGAAGAAAGATCAGGATTAAACGCCTGGAATGCAGCACCAAAAAACAAAGGAAGTCAAACACTGCGACCATTAAACGAAATTTACATACCTATACCGAGAGAATTTCATAGAAAACACCCCGATTTTTTCACAAAAAATATATTTAAATCTGAAAAAATGCGAGAAAATTATAGTGGGGATAAAGAAAATAAACCAGAAGTTCGTTTTCATTTACAACTCCCAAATGGAAAACGAATTCCTTCACTAGTGACACAAAGTAATATGAAAGGGTTGCAATCAGGAAGTAATACAGAATATGACGAAAAAGGAAAACGATATGGTCAATCTGCATTAGGACAATGGTTGTTAGTTGATGTTTTGGGTTTGAAAGAAAGAAAATTAGTAACTCGTAAGTGGTTACAGAAAAAGGGAACAGACAGCGTTCGTCTTTGGCATAAAAAAGGTGATTACACAACTATAAACATTGACTTTGCACCGATTGGATCGTTCGAAGCTTTTATGAATAATGAACCTATACCCCAAGATGAAGAATAACACTTTGAATCCCACCTAGGCCGCTAAGCTGTCGGGTTGGCAATGTGCGAAAAGCTTGGTGACTTTTATATAAGGTAACATTTACCCTTATGATAGATTTATCTCTTGCTAAAAATCAAATTCAGGTTGTCATGAATTTCAAAGACCCCGTATCTACTCCATTTCAGATTGAAATAAATGCGAACATATTGGGGCCGGAGAGCACCCGCCCACGCAAACAATTGCCGGGGATCAAATTACTGAACGTTTAAATCTTTTCTACAACATTTCGTCCCACAAACATTTAAATCACCCCATAAAACCTTATTCAGGTTTGTAAATTGTTACTTAAAAACAACCTTTCACTAATTTTAATAAAATATTGTAGCAAATATTTGCGTAGCCAATTAACTACATATATATTTGTAGTCAAATAACTACACAATGAATTTAAGACGCGATGTATTTCAAGCCATAGCAGATCCCACCAGAAGGGCCATACTCCTGCTGGTGGCCTCACAATCCATGACAGCTGGTGCCATAGCATCCAACTTCGACACCGCAAGGCCTACCGTTTCAAAACACCTGCAAATACTCACCGAATGCGAGTTGCTGGAACAGGAACAAAACGGCCGGGAAATTTACTACCATATCAACGCAAGAAAAATGAAAGAAGTCTCCGATTTTATTGGGCCGTTCCGCCAAATGTGGGAAGAGCGATTCAACAAATTAGAATCCATAATGAAAAAATATAAAGATGAATAAAACAGAGCAAAAAACGAAAATCCATGCCGAAGAAGGCAAACAGGAACTAACAATTACCAGGACCTTTGATTTACCCCTGTCACTGCTTTTCAGAGCTTATGCAGAGCCTGAACTGGTGGAACAATGGATGGGAACAAAAGTGCTGAAACTCGAAAATAAAAAGCACGGCAGCTATCAGTTCGAAACAACTGATCCGAAAGGAAACAAGCATGGGTTCAATGGAACAATCCACGAATTTAGTCCAAATCAAAAAATCACTCGTACATTTGAAATGGACAATACACCTTTTGGCATACAGCTTGAGTTTCTGGAATTTGAAAAACTTACAGAGAACACCTCCAAACTCAATATGCATGTAATATACAGATCTGTCGCAGCAAGAGATCAATTACTGAAATTACCATTTGCCTTTGGTATAAATATGGCACATAACCGAATAGAAGAACTACTAAACCAATTAAAATAATTATGACAAAAAGAGCTAAAATAATTTATTGGATTGCCACCATCTGGCTTGCATTAGGCATGACATCAAGCGCAATAGTGCAGCTCATAAAACTGCAAGAAGAGGTGGATATGTTTACTAATTTAGGCTATCCCATCTATTTTTTAACCATACTGGGTATTTGGAAAATTTTGGGAGTTATTACAGTGCTTATTCCTAAATTTCCTTTACTTAAGGAATGGGCGTACGCAGGATTCTTTTTCACAATGACAGGTGCCTTGTTTTCCCATCTGGCTGTTGGAGATCCCGCCATGGAATTTTTTGGACCCTCATTATTACTGGTCCTCACGGTGGTATCCTGGTATTTAAGACCTGCGGATAGAAAAATCGTTTCTTAATCAATGCGTTTATAAAATGAATCCTAAAGTTGATTTTTATTTTAACAAAGCCCAAAAATGGCAGGAAGAATTGGAACTGCTAAGAACCATTGTTCTTGATTGCGGGCTTAGCGAAGAATTGAAATGGGGAGTTCCCTGTTACGTATTCCAGAAAAGCAATATTGTTTTAATCCACGTGTTTAAAGAATACTGCGCGGTGTTATTTTTCAAGGGCGCCTTACTAAAAGATGCCAAAGGTATCCTAATCCAACAAACAGAGAATGTACAGGCTGCCCGCCAGATAAGGTTCTCCACTGTTCAGGAAATAATCAAACTGAAAGCCACCCTAAAAACCTATATCCATGAAGCCATTGAAGTGGAAAAGGCCGGCTTGAAAGTGCCCTTAAAAAAGGCTGCAGAATTCGCCATTCCTGAAGAACTTCAAAATAAATTAGATAAAAGTGCTGCATTAAAAAAAGCTTTTGAAGCACTAACACCAGGGCGACAAAGAGCATACCTTCTTTATTTTTCTCAAGCCAAACAATCCAAAACACGGGAAGCCCGGGTTGAAAAATACACAAAGCAAATCCTTAGCGGAAAAGGATTGGATGACTAGTACTTGTATGGTTACAAAAAGTCATTAAATCTTAATTGACTCTCTGGCACAAATTATTCAACGGTGTCAGTATAAAAACAACACAATATGAAAAATAATAAAAAAAGTTTATCTCCTGAACAGCGTGAGGAACTAATAAGCATACTGAAGGCTCGTTTCGATAAAAATACAAACCGCCACAGAGGCATCGATTGGGTTAAAATACAGGCAAAGCTAAAGGCTGATACGGAAAAATTGTGGTCGCTGTATGAAATGGAAAAAACAGGCGGTGAGCCCGATGTTGTTGGTCAGGATAAAAAAACAGGTGAGTACCTTTTTTATGATTGTTCAGCAGAAAGCCCTAAAAACCGCAGAAGCATTTGCTACGACCACGAAGCGCTAGAATCACGTAAAGAGAACAAACCCCAAAACAGCGCTGTTGAAATGGCTGCTGACATGGGGATAGAGCTTTTAACCGAAGAGGAATACAGAGCGTTACAGAAACTTGGAAATTTCGATATGAAAACTTCGAGCTGGGTAAAAACACCTTCTGACATTAGAAAGCTGGGTGGTGCTGTTTTTTGCGATTTGCGCTACGGTACGGTTTTCCTATATCACAACGGTGCAGAGTCTTATTATGCCGCCAGGGGCTTCCGTGGGGTACTAAAGGTTTGATGCAAAACCACTGATCTTAAAACAGATTAGTGTCCCCTCTACAAAATAACCTTATGAAACCGCGCGTTAGCATTGAACAAACGCGATGCCGTGTTGCCGGTGTGGAGCAATCGTTTGTTCTTGAATTTTTCGTTCTTTTTGTTCAAGCAAAAAGAACACACACAGTTATAATATTATCGTTCTAGAATTTATCTACGAAGCATAACCCCTTTATCATGAAGC
>JAZKDU010000003.1:76757-92183 GCA_040387415.1 Bacteroidota bacterium | reverse complement strand
AGAATATCGGTTTGTGGTACCGAGGGTCGTGGGTTCGAGCCCCATTGGCCACCCTCAAAAGACGCGAGAACAGAAGCTTCTAGCGCAGTTCAAAAAAAAGTGCGCCACATTTGTGGCGCACTTAGATTCTAAGGAAGAAACTCCGGGGGGAGTGCAAACCAAAGAAAAATTGAACGACATAGTAACAATGCATTCCGCCTGTAAAAGGTGGCATGTCTCATACAAATCTCTGAACCATTCAGGAAAAGAGGTGCGAAGGAGGTCATACGGCCAAATAAATCGCGAAAAGGATCCAGAAAAAAGAAGGTTGCTGCTCATAGAGTTGCACGCTAAAACAACTTACCTCCTTCTAACCGGAAAGGGAACAGGGAAGCCCGTTTTCAACAAAATCAATATTTACAAGTCCGTAGCCCAACTAATTGAGGATAAGAAAAAATATCTGAAGAAAAAAAGTATTCCCAGCATTGAACACCATTTATCAAAGTTCAAGGAATGGCTTATACTAACTGACAATGAAAGCAAGCATCCTTCAGAAATAACGAAAGCGGATATTATTAAATACAGGAATTGGTTGCTCAGCTCAGGGATTGGCAACCGGACTGTAAATAATAACCTTAGTGAGGTATCAGGGCTATTCAATTATTTAATTGATTCAGAAGATAAGTTTTCCTACAAAAATCCAGTAAAGCAAATAACCAGACTGCCTTCAAGATCTGAAACGCACGTAGCCTATACATCACAACAGTTTCAGGAAATGATTGATTACATGAAAGAACACGATAAAGAACTCTTATTCTTTATCAAACTTATTGCTTTTGGTTATTTCCGAACTGATGAAGCAAAGCACCTGAGGGTTGGAGATATCGACCTTCCCACTAGAAAAATAACACTCAGCGCTGAACACAACAAAGGAAACAAGCGTACCACAAAAATAATTCAAGCCATTATTGTAGACGAATTTGAAAAGCGAAATCTCAGCATGTATCCCGAAGATTACTATTTATTGTCCCATAAAAACAGACCTGGACCGTTTCCCGTTGGCGAAAATTATTTCCGTAAAAAATTCAAGAAAGTAAAAGTTAGATTCGGATTAAAAAAGATGCACACAATGTATGGATTTAGGCATACCAGTGTTACACAACTATTGGAAGGTGGAACAATATGGACTAAAGCCATGGATTTAACGGGTCATACTAATATGGAAAGCTTTCAGCAGTATGCAAGAAGCTTATTAGGGAAACAGGCTGAAGATATGAGTAATGTATATACCGTCAAGTTATAATTTTCTTACATTTGAGTATGAAAAAATTAATTATCGCAGTCCTATTCTGCAACAGCTGCTTTGCACAGAAAATAACTGAAAACATAACAGACGAATTTACTGGAGCAAACATTAAATCCACTTCATGGGAATACATCTATGTAAAGTTGACAAATACCGCAAAGGTTAGGCTAAGAAAAGTTGACGATTCGTATTTCCTTGAATTAAAATACAATTCTTTGGGCATGGGCTTATTGGGAAGCGGAGAAAACAACCCTTTAATGCTAAAAACTTCGGATTCAATTTACAAAATATATCCTAAAGTATTCAGAAGCTCATGTGTGGGGTGTGGCGCTACGGGATTTGGTGGGAGTGCTGCAATTGGATTTGCACAAGAGTATATATTAAACAAATCAGACATCCTACGTCTACTTAACTCTCCCGTCAGTAAAATGAGGATTTATTTCACTGACGGGTTTGAAGAAGCTGAAATTGACAACAATTCAGCTTTGTCATTAATAAAAATGATGAAATTAATTTTCTGATCATCCAACTCTTGATGCGTTTTTTGCAGCTTTAACCTTGGCCAGACTATCGTTATAATAATCAAAATCCCATCTGCCGGTTATACCCCTATCGAAATGATCATTTAATCTTTTCATTTGGATGGCTAACATTTTTGAATCCTTATTTACAGCTGTAGTATTCACTTTTTCAAACACGGGCTTTGCTGTCCTGGTTGAAACACCTGTATTGCCTCCGATGGCAAATGATCTGGTTTGTCTTATAGTTTCCAAATGTTCTATTATAGGGGCTGTTTCAGGAGCTTCTACCATCCAGTTAGGCACAATGTATTCCGTTCCTTTTTCACCTGCGATAAAATCCGCTCCACTGGAACTATTGGTATACAAAGTCGGGCCGGTTGTAAAGCCTTGCGGATCATTACTTCTTTTGTTAAAGCCTCCATATGCGTATGGTTGTGGAGCTGATTGGATAGCTGTTATTTCGGCCCCAACAGCCATTGCTTCAACCACTGTTAGAGCTGCCGCAACAACAGGAAGTGCCGCGTAAGTAGCCCATATAGCGGTAATACCTAGAGCCCCATTAATTAATGCTTTAGAAACGGCTGCTCTTTGTTCCCGCTCAAAGGCCTGCTTTTTAATTGCAGCATCTCTCTTATCATGCGCATCTTTGGCATCAATTATTTTCCGATCATACTCACCTTGTGATATTACTCTTGCATTTAATTCGCTATTATAACGGGCTGTATCACGGTCAAGGTTTGCATCATTTCTTCTGATTTCATCATCTTCCCTATTCTTTTCATTAGCATCCATTTTCTCCATTATAGCCTCAGCTCTGCTAGCAAAATCTTTAACAGCGCTTATTAGCTTTTTGGTTTTTTCCTTTTGTAAACGGGATAACTGATCATTCGTTTTTTCAGCTTCAGACACTTCTTTTTTTCCCTGGGCAATTACAATTGCATTAATGGCATCAGCTTCAGCCTGGCGCAAAGCTGTAACATCTAGCCCTGCCTGTTCAGCCTTTAAGACAATTTCCTCCCACTTATTCATTTCCGCAACTAATTCCCTGTCATTGGCAGAAAGAGTAGTTACGTAAACTTCATCCTGTAATTTTTGAAGTCTTACTAATTTTTCAGCATTTCGTTTTTGCTCTTCAATAGCTTGTGATTGCAAAACACTTTCAATTTCCTTGCTGTAAATTTTATGAATACGAACCTTTTCTTCCTCGAAATCACCAGCCTCTTTTAAAAGCTTTGAATATTTCTCATGAACATCCGCAATTTCCTTTGTGTCAGCATCCAACCCTTTCTGGTAGAAGTCAATTTCAATCTGAACAATTTTTTCAAGCAGCTTCTTTCTTTCATCCAGGATCTTCTGATTTGCTTTAATCTCCTCCTCTGATCTGGAATCAGTTGTAGACTTCGGAACTTCCACTGCACCTACAGATCCTGGTGTTTTAATTCCCAGACGTTTCATCAATTCATCTTTTTCATTTTGGATATCATTTCCCTTCATGCTTTCAGCGTTGTAAGCTATCTCTGCCACCTTCATGGATTCCAATGCTTTGGAAACATTTAGAATATTTTCGTTCATCCTGGAAAGTCCGGAGTTTTTTGAATTAATTAATTCCTCCGCCTGAAGCTGAACAGGTAGACCTTCCAGCTCCTTGCTCATTAATTTCGTTTCATTATTTAGCCTAGTTCGGTATGCATGGTCATTATCTTTGTAAGCACGGTTTAAAGCTTGTAGTAATTCGGTTTCCGCTTCCAATTGTTTTTCTTTTTTATCCGCAGTTTCCTCTGCCTGCTCTGCTATTTCTTCCTGTTTACGCTGCACTACAATTTTGTTAACTAGAGAGTTCACCACAGCATCAATAGCCTCCCTTACCTGGTCATTTGATGCCTTTTCAGCATCAAGGTTAGAGAGGTACTCAGGGTATTGCTCCTTAAGTTCTTTCAGGAGCTTTGTACGCTCTTCATTACCGATATTATAGGAAAGTATTTTTATTTTAGAGAGTTCAACCTGGCTTTGCTCTTCAGCCATTGCCTCTGATACTGCATGAGTATTTGTCGTTAATTTAACCAGACCATCAGCCAACCAATTCAACCCTTTCATTACAGGTCCATTAACAAAAGCTGTTGTTAGTGCTTTACCAATTTTATCAACTTTGGCCCCAAATGTCTGATTCTTAATATTGAACTCATTCATTATGCTGTCAGTTCCCTTCAGGGAAGTATTAGCCAAATCAACTTTATCTTTGAGTAATAATGTATTAGCACCAAGTTTTGAAAACACCTCACTCGCTCCGGAACCATCAACACCTAGTGAATCTAATATCCTTGAAAACTCTGTAGCACTTGTACCTCCTTTTTTCGAACCCTCAGCTACTTTTACAAATGCGCCATATAGATCTTTATTCACCAGATCTGTAAAGTCTTTCGTACTCATTCCTGCAACCTTAGCAAACTTATCTGTTTCCTGGGTCATTTTCATTAGTATCTTAGTAATTGCAGTTCCCCCACGTTCAGTACTTACATTTAACTCCTGAAGGGTTGCAGATAAACCAAGTACCTGGGCGGATGTTAACCCTAATGGTATACCAACTCCACCAATTCTATTTGAAAAATCAGATATAACAGGCCCCGTAGCTGATCCTGAGGCCGATAATACATTAATGGCGTTACCAATATGTAACATATCATCGGCAATCTTATCTGTTTTTATATCAGAAAAAATTTTCCTGAGACCTCCCATTTCCTTCGTAACCTGTTCCGCACCTCCGGTGAATTCATCCCCTAAAGCAACTACAAGTTTGTCGGTAGCTGAAGAGAAGCTAAGAATATCCTTTTTTGCAATTCCCAATTGACCAGCAGCAATAGCAATTTCTCGCAAATCCTTTGTACTAGTTCGGGTGTCCATTTGTGAGAACGCATTATTTAAACGCCTTACTTCCACTTCAGTCATGCCGGTAGTTTTCTGGATATCAGCGAACGAATCTGAAAGTTTTGAGTTTTGTCCAATCAAATTGCTTACGCCTGAAGTGATTGCCTGAAACCCAAGTGCTGCGATGGCAATTAGACCAAAAGCTTTCACTTCTTTCGATATCTGTCCAAACACCCCACCTACGCCTTTTACATCGTCTTGAATAGATTTTAAACGTTTATTGACCTTCTGTAACTCTTTAGATTTTTCAGCAAATTGTGCTGAATTAATAGGCAATTTTTTAAACTCTGCATTAAGAACACGAGATGCAGACTGTATCTCTCTTAATGAAGCATTCGCTTGCTGGCCTTTAATAATTACTTCTACCGTGGTTGTTTCCGTTTTCATTATAATGATATATTAATTGAGTCTGGCAGGGATTCTTTAATCTCTGAGGTTATATTTTTACTGTAGTGCTGATTTAACAGTTGGGCAAGTTTGTTGCTTTCTCCATAAATGGTTTTTGAATACCATTTTTTTGGTACTCGTCCCTTTACTCCTGTTTCCCTGTAAATTGTTTGATTTCCTTTTACATCACCAAGCCGTTGGCCCTTCCCCACGCCCATATCCCGAAACCTTCCATATTTCAAGAACTCCCAAACAACTTTCTCAACATCATCAACATTCCCTTGAACATGGTAATTCCCTAAGCTTTTTCGGAGCTCAAGGGTTTTACCAACATTTAATTTATGAAGTGATTTTGCGAAGGAAATAGTAGTGTACCTAGTCCAGTCGTAGACCATTTGATACATCGATACGGGTTTAGATGGGTTTGCCACGACTTTTTTTTATTAAAAGTACCGTGTGCACATCAGGAAGGAAAGGACAGCTACTTCAGAGCTTCAACCATTTACTTTTTGATACTTTGATAGTCCTACCAATAGATGCTGTAATACTGTGAAGGATCCAAAACATATTACCTGCAGATACTTTTCCTTTTAATCTGGGATCGGTTAAAAGGTTGATGTCTGCTAATAATTCGCGTTCAACCATATCTGCAGTTGTTAGCGCATTAATTATTTTTTCATGTAATTTTTTAAATAACCCATCAGAATCATTCATTTTCAAAGTGTGGTTACCATTGCTTACACCCAACTGATCGTAATTGGTTGATGATGCGCATACATATTGCCCACCTGAAACATTCATTCCTCGCATGAAGACAATTCTTAAGGAAGGTGGGTTTTCGCCCAAGTCAAATATAGGGCTTGAACCTGGCTCGCTGATTGATGGTATTAAACTCCGGGTATTAATAGGATCAGGAGAAATATTGGTTTCATTCTGTGCCTCCATCATCAGCATAGGAGCAAGCATTGTTTTTACTTCAGTTTCACCATTACCGGTTTGGATATCGTAATAATTATCTGTGTATTCTATCCAGGTAAATGAAAAATCAGTTTCCTGGCTAACCATCACCTTATTCGTTGACTTCACAATTGCAAAATTTCCAGCACTCACTGGTACAGGAAGATCATCTAACGAATTAAAAGAACCTACTAATCTAGTTGAATCATACACTTTAAAGTTATCCTTAACAAGATTATCTGAGCTTCCAAAATTGTACCCAACTATATATCCTTTGTTTTTATCATCAAAAAGCAGTTCATAATTCTTTCCAAGTTTTGTAGATATATCCAATCCAGGTGGTTTCCTTAATATGGTTTCAATGTAATTGATAACAATTTTATTATTTATATAGTCATAGGTGAAATCAAGCTGTGCGAACTTTTTTAATTCATTTAAAAGTTCAGCAAGTGTCATATCCGGAACATGATTCTTAATTGTAACGATATTCGTCATACCATTAAACACTTGCCCAGTATAAGCTCTAACTTCAAGTTTAGCGCCTGCCAATAACGTTACGTTTGTAGGAGGATCTCCAACGCCTGAAGAAGTTAAAACATATATTTTGTCTCCAGCATGCAGACCTGGTACAATTGCATAAAGCCCAACCGCTTGGCTACCACCAAGCGGTACTGATACCAAAATTGAATCAACAACACTTAAACCACCTCCCAATATGGGATCTAAAACAAGGGATATTGTAAAATATCCAGTTCCCGAACCATAAAACATTCCAGTGAAACGGATATCGTATTGAAGATCCTGCTTAAGGACGAATTCATGAAGTACGTTATTCCATCCGGAGAATTCGTCTTCACATCCGGTGATATTATTTAAAAGTATAACCCTTTGATTGCCTGGACCTGGAGAATTCGAAATAACAATTGCTTCATCAGCAGCACTCTTAACAATACAACCCAACATACTTTGTTTATCTAGCGCATGGTTATTGTAAATCAATGCTTTTTTCATTTCCTCATCTTCAACAAAGGATCCGGAAGCAACAAGCCCGTTTTGAGCAAAGGCAGTTTCTAAAACATAAAATAGATAAACGAAAGGGACTAAACAATACTTATTGCCACCAGCGCCCACTGTATTGTTGGGGTGAGTTCCGTCTTCAGCGATTACAATATTTACAATTCCTTGGAAATCAGGATTAGCATTACCATAAAAATTGGGATTCGAATGCGGAGGAAATGCAATAATATTGTTATAATCAGCAGTTTGAAAATCGAGTGCAGCAGATGTCAGACCAGGCAAAACAATAGGACCAAACGAAGTGCCGGGCAAATTAATTGTCCCATCACCTGTAACCGGATTAAGGAATGGTAAATCTTTTAGGCTTGTATCGGCATTAATCAAACCTTTTACTCCACCGGCAATACTGCTGTTAAAATAATTGTTACCACCACCATTTAAAATCAATCGGCCAGTAACAAAACTTTTTGTTCCAAAGTAGCAGGTAGCTTGGTAATAAATTTCTTTATTCGGAACTTCCAACATGTTTGCAAAGCCAAAAGCAACGCCATTCCTGTCACTCCATTTTATCGGAAAAGGAAAGCTCCAGTCTCCCTGCAGTGCGCTTTGTTCAAAAATAGAATTAACGATTTCGAACCGAACAGATGTTCCATCAAGATCTAATAAAATACCATTTACTTTTATATTAAACATTATAGCTGCTCTGATTTAATTACTGTATTATCGAAGGAATAGAAGTACTCGAATTCGAAAGAAAAAGGTTTATTTTGACTTTCATCAAAAGGCTTTTCCTTAGTTAAGAAAGTAATCGGAACAAATCCACCATCAATAACCTCCCATTTCTGTTCTGCTAAAAACATATCATCCAGCCATTTATTTTGCTCCCTATTCAGGTGACCAGAATTCTGGACTACGGTTGATTTACTTTGAATGTTGGCTTCAACATACTCCCCTGTTACCGGTGAACGACTATTAATATTCAGTACATCACCTTCCAACTGAGTTGTTTCCACTTTCAATCCCGTAGCACGAAAAGTGTCAATTCCTCCATCACTATTGGTAAATAAAAAATATCGCTCATCACGGTAGTAGTCTTTATCACAAATAAAAGTGAATACTTCAGATGCTACAACGTAACCTGACCCCCAATTCCCTTCCACCCAAACTTCATATTTTATTACTGTAGAAAATAGTACTAAGGGGAAAAGACTGGCAACCCTTTGATCATAACCAGAAGCAAACCTGCGCATTTCTTTAGGTCCAGAGGATACAGGAGTCCCGTAAGATGTGGCTGTTGTTCCGTCATCTTTATAAATTTTAACGGCTAAAACCACATTGGCTGTAGTTGTATCTGGTGAAATCCAGTGAAGATATTCACGCTGTATGGCACTTATTTTTTTTGCCCTAGGCTGTCGGGTTAAAAAAAGTTTATTTGCAATGTAATGGTTATCAATTTGCGAATAGGACAATTGGAACTGAAGAAAATTAAAACCCGCTTTCAATGCTTCTATAGGAGCAGTTTCGTAGACTTTTTTAATTGTAACCGGTGACCCGTACTTTTCTGCATAACGAGTGTAAAAACGTTTCATTGTTTGTGTATTCCGCTGTGGCGTCACTTCGTTATAAGATGGAAGTTGGTATTCCAGTTTCGAATTAACCATTTTGGATAAATCAAAACCACACATATTAAACTCATCAGGATCCAGCTCCTGGGTTCCGACTTTTGTATACGTACCATTTTTGTGAGCCACTTCCACATAAACATCTACAAACATTTTATAATTATCCTGAACCACATAAGCTACAGGAATGGTTCCCAATAAATCGTATCCTGTCCCTGTTACGGTTGTCTCAGCACCTAAATCATATTCTATCCCATAGTTCTTTGCAAGAAAAATAACAGAAATAAGACCCAAAAACGAAAACACCATGATATCGAAGTTTTCCGAAAGCAGATAGTTGTTTTTAAAGTGCGTAACCAAAACAGTAGCATAATATGTTTCTGATTGACCAAGCACCCACGCTGGCACCTGAGTTCCAGAACCATCAGGCGTTCCTGCAACAATAGTCATTATTACAGTTTCATCTGCCCATTTAAAATTAAATGAATCGCCTGCAATATTTTCAGTTAAATCAACTGTACTCAATGCTAAAGCAGCTTTAGCACCTGGATCAACTACATATGCATCCGTTTCAAGGGTCATATACATAGGACATTTCGATAGAACAAATAAAGCAGGTGAAGTTTCGAGAGCTAGTGTCATTGTAAATTTTATTAGTTACTTAATCAAGTTGAATTGACCTAGTCGTATTCATATATCTTATATAATCCTCTGGATATGCAATTCGGAGCTTTTTAAAATCCCAAGTAACTATTCCTAGGTTTATTGCATACTGAGCAACGTTGTGGCTGCAAATGGATTTGTTATCCTTTAGCTTTATTTTAAGATTTGCACCAAACTTACGATTGATCAGCTCTTTGATACCGTTATTGTAATCGTACCGGATCCAGCTATCATCACTCCGATCAAGCAGCCTTTCCATTTCAACACTTGTATCAAACTTAGGCTTGATCACCGTAAAATCACCACCATGCCGGTACTTTCTGATTCTCCAAGATAGTCGATCTGCTTGAACGCCATCAGCATTTGCATCGACAATGAATAATGCGCCTCCGCTTTCAACTACCACCCCGACATGGTTGTAATATGATTTATCACAGTTTTGAATAACACGGGCCACAAACCCAGTACCATGGAACAAAATCAAACAGCCGTTAGTTATTTGTGGCCTGAGTCGGTTGTATTTTTTTTCGATATCTTCCATTACTCCTTGATCCTTTCTTTTGCCTCAGTTGTAGATGGAACAGATCCTCCTGTAACATCGAAATCTTTTGACACAGCACCGATACCAATCATACCTGCCGCAAGGGTCAGGTCCTCACCGGTAACCGGCTGCTTAGTTAAAAATTTGTAACCAACATAGCAAACTGCTGTTAGAAATCCGATAGCTGTTGTTTTCCAGTTTTTTTTCATGATTTTTTTGATTTTTGAATTAATAAATATTTTTCTTTCCAAAGCTTTGGATTTTTAATGTTCAATCCGGAATCAAAATGAATAGGATCCGGTTTCTTGAAATCTCCACCCCAACGTAAGCCGATAGCCTTGCAATTATTGATAAACTTTAAAACGTTTCCCGTTGGAGCCTCAAGCATCTTACTGGTCCAAAATACTTTCCCTTCCCACAAATTTGCATCAATAGCCTGAGCGATTAAGTGATTACCCATTTCTGCAGGCTCTACAATTGCCCCTTTCACATTGGTATCATAACGCACGGATGAATTAACAGATATTTTAATTCCTAATATTTCAGCTATATCACCCATTAATTTTAATGAATGTTCAAAGTCTTCATCTATAATGCAAGGCTTACCAATGAATGCCGGATGTTTAAATATTATCATGATAATATCCTCCTTATTAAATCGATAGCTGAAGCAATTCCTAAAAAAGAGAGGCCTGCCATAAACCCTTTACGTCTTTGCTCGGATGCTTTCAGTTTACCAAGATCCGTTTCATGTGATTCTAACGTTTCCTTTGTATAAATACCATGGGTTTCAATTGTAGCTATTGTGGTATTTAATTTTGATAATTGTTTTGTGGTGGAGTCTCTGAAAGAAGTACTTTCTCTCTTGTGCTCTTCCATCATGGTTATAGACTGCCTTACCATCTCGCGTAAGGGCATGTTTTTAGCTTCGTCTCTACTCATATTTAGAGTGTTAAAAGTTCATAAGTGATTAAAAAGTTCCTATTACTATCCAGTTAGTGCCATCTGACATTATAGTACAACCGCTATATTGAGTAGTCAGTGTTTTTGTTGTGGCACCATCAATTGTTTCGGTTGAGTTACCATCAATAGTTATGGTTGTACCAGAAGTTAAATTTTTTATAACATAAATCCTTCCGGCTATACTCACAGCAGTTGGCAGGGTTAAAGTGAATGTATTTGTTTTACAAGCAATAACATAGTCTGAAGCTGTCGCTGTATAAGCGGATGATTTCTCTATGTAATCCATAGTAACACTACCATTGACATGAAATGTTGAGGATGGGGCTGATGAATTCACACCAACATAATTTGTCGTATTATCAATAGTTACAACGTCAGATAACGTAGTGGAATTAGTTATTGTAAAAAACTTAGACCCTATCAAACCTACTCCCCATTGTTGGGGGGTTGTTTCATTTGTCTCATAATATGTATAGGCTGATCTCGCTGATGTTGTGCCGTTGCCACATTTTATTAAAGTGGAAGCAGATCCGCTTATATTAGTATTTATCACACTGAATCTTGCGGATGCTGTTTTTGAAACTGTTAAGTCAGAAGTAAATGTTTTAAAACCTGCAAAAGTTTGAGTTCCAGTTGTCACAATCCCACCATATGTACCATCAGCAGGTTCCAAATTAAAAACCGCTCCTGTCAATGTCCCCCCGTTTGCATTAGAAGTTGAGCCAATGGCAGATAAAGAACCAATTACCCCCGTAGCACCAGTACTACCTGTTGCTCCAGTTGTTCCCGTAGAACCGGTACTGCCTGTTGAACCAGTATTAGAAGTTGAACCTGTTGCACCCGTACTTCCGGTAGATCCTGTTCCACTTGTATTAGCACCTGTAGCTCCTATACTTCCAGTTGCACCCGTAGCGCCAGTGCTTCCAGTACTACCAGTATTTGAAGTGCTACCAGTCGACCCTGTTGAACCTGTATTACTTGTCGACCCTGTTGAACCAGTTCTCCCAGTTGAACCAGTAGAAGAAGTCCCTCCAGTACTACCCGTTACCCCCGTATTAGATGTCGAGCCAGTACTTCCCGTGGAACCTGTACCGCTGGTATTTGAGCCAGTAGCACCAACTATTCCAGTAGCTCCTGTTGAGCCAGTTGCTCCCGTACTTCCTGTGCTGCCAGTACTACCCGTAGCACCGGTATTGCTTGTGCTACCTGTACTACCAGTTGAACCCGTCCCACTTGTGTTTACTCCAGTTGCACCAGTACAACCAGTAACTCCTGTGATACCTGTCGAACCTGTGCTGCCCGTTACTCCAATTATACCGGTAGCACCGGTACTACCTGTGTTAGATGTGCTTCCTGTAATTCCTATAGCTCCTGTGGCACCAGTAGTTCCTGTAACACCTACTGACCCTGTCGAACCCGTTGATCCAGTATTAGAAGTACTTCCCATTGAACCTGTCAATCCAGTAGCGCCTGTTGAACCGGTGTTTCCTGTTGATCCTGTAACACCTATCGTACCTGTAGCTCCGGTAATACCGGTGCTTCCTGTATTTGAAGTAGAACCAGTAGAACCTGTAACACCAATTGAGCCGGTTGAACCGGTACTGCCTGTATTACTTGTAGAACCTGTACTGCCAGTTGAGCCGGTTGAACCTGTAGAGCCGGTAGTGCCAATTAAAGAACTCCATGAAGCAAGCCCAACAGCATCAGATGTTAATACTTTTCCAGCTCCAGGAGAACCCGCTATTAATTTTATTTGGTCATTAAAAGTGAATATAGGAGATGTTCCAATCGCATCAAATGTAGGACTGCCTGTTGAGCTTACTGTAGTTGAATAATAGTTTGAAGCATCGTAAGCGCATCTGAATTGTTCAGTTATAGATAATACATTTAATTTGCCAGACGGAGATGATGTACCAATACCTACATTTCCAGTATTAATTACCCTCATTCTTTCTGTGAGTGTACCAACAGCATTATCCAAAGTTGAAAAAGAAATATCACCGCTTGGAGAAGAACCGGCAACAGGAGTATTAGGGAATGATATTGAAGAAATAGCTCTTGCAGTACCTGATGGATCAGTGCTGTATGCTTGTATTGTACCTAAAGGTGTTGTATTAGAAGCCCATGTTCCAGCGCCAGTACCATTAGCAAGATTTCTTTCATCAAGAAAAGTAAATGTTGGGTTGAATGCAGTACCATCTTTTACAGTCAGTAAAGTGGTAGGTGTTGAAGCACCAATACCAACGTTACCAGAACTTGCTATTCGCATTCTTTCAGTTGCTTGTGTATTAGTTGTTACAGACCTTGTACCAAAAACTAAGTCCCCTTTGGTATTCCCTGCTACAACAGCATCTTCTTGATACCCCATATAAGCAGGTGAGTTTTGGCCAAGCGTAGCACCATTGTACCCAAACTGAATGAGTCTATATGAATTTGCTCCATATTCTTGTTGACCAAGTTGTAAATAATTTGCAGTAGCTATCGTAGTGGGTGCAGTAGAAACATCTGAAAGAGATTGAGATATTGCAGTTTTAACACTATTTGCATTCAACACATGAAAATTAACCGTTGGAGTAACAGTACCGAAACCAACGCTTCCACCACCGGAAGGGACTATAACAGAATAGTTATTGGAACCACCTGTTGAATTAAAATAACCAGATATATTATTAGAAGTCCCAGTATGTGTGTTCTGGATTACTGCACCATAAGTAGTTTGAGCACCTGTAGCATTTGCACCACTTACAGAAATATTTAATGCACGTTGATTTGTTAATGCACCAGTACCAGTAACAGTTATATCTTGTGCATAACCGGAGGTTAATGTAGAGCTTGCAATACTTAACGGAGAAGATGTTCCTGTTTGTGTAGTTGTAGTTCCAAGAATAACATTATTACCAAGTCCGCCTTTCACTACTCCTTTTTTATTAGAAGTGACAGTAGCATTATCAGTTAAATTATACAAATTAGTACTTGAATCATACCATACACCATCATTATTGTTTTCAGCTTTCCATTCGGACGTAGCTCCAACAGGGGTTATAATAACACCATTAATATAAATCAAATCATTTGTTATTAGGTTAGCTCCTGCCCACCCACTTATATTACCATTGTTTGTAACAACAAATTGAATAGCACCATTTGTTCCTGTTTCCACTTCATTTGCGACAAAAGTAAAATCAAGTGTTTTCCATGTTCCTGTATATCCGGTAGAACCATCAAAAACAGTGATTAATGCTGCATTATTATTTACTATTTTAAATCCATTAACAGTAGTATTGGCAGAAGGGATATAAACATTTGCCTGAAACCTATAACGTTTACCAAGTGATAATAAATTTGCTTGTGTACATTGTGCACCATGTTGAAGTGTTGTAGCATCCGCATACCCCCTTAAATTATTATCAAAAGAAGTAACCCCATCAGATATAGCATCAACATTTCCATCAATAACCAATCTTGAACCCGTAGAAGTCCATGTGTCAACTCCAGCAGAAAAATTACTTGTATAAAAAGGAGTTATATTACCCCATTTTAACTCTGTAGGTATTTCAGCTAAATCAGGTCTACCATTATTATATAAAGAGTTTATCTCTGCTACCGTTAAAACAGTATTATACATCCTCACTAAAGAAAGATTTGTCTTCCAATATAAAGAACCAGAAACCCCGTAAGTACCAATAGAAAAGTTTCTATTATTAGTAATCGTTGTTGCAGATAAACTACTTATAGCAGTTGAAGAAATAAGGACATTATTAACATATAAATCCATATTCCCATCCCTATCATAAGTAGCTATAGCATGATACCATTCACCATCTGTTAGAGTTACAAATGAGGACGCTATAACTGTATTGGGCGAATTTTCTTGAATATTTGAACGAAATTGGTTAGAACTATTCATTAAAAAATAGTAACAATCTTCTGCACCTGTATTTGTTTTAGCCAACATGTACTGGCTCGTTGCAGGTAGTTTAGCTTTATGTTGAAAAAACATTTCAATAGTAAAATCACTAAGATTGAAATTATTTGTTGAGCTACCAGCTACAGAATAAGCATTTGTTCCATTTAAGTAAACGGTTTCAGGTGCACCCCAAGTTCCTCCGTATGTTCCAGTTGCTCCTGTAGAGCCGGTACTTCCAGTAGAGCCAGTTCGTCCTGTTGATGAAGTCATTCCAGTACTCCCTGTTGATCCAGTAGAACCAGTAATACCCGTTGAGCCGGTAGAACCTGTATTACTGGTTGAACCCGTACTGCCTGTTGATCCGGTGGAACCTGTATTACTGGTTGAACCTGTGCTGCCTGTTGATCCGGTGGAACCTGTATTACTGGTTGAACCTGTACTGCCTGTTGATCCGGTGGAACCTGTATTACTGGTGGAACCTGTGCTGCCTGTTGATCCGGTGGAACCTGTATTACTGGTGGAACCTGTGCTGCCTGTTGATCCGGTGGAACCTGTATTACTAGTTGAACCTGTGCTGCCTGTTGAACCGGTGGAACCTGTATTACTGGTTGAACCTGTGCTGCCTGTTGATCCGGTGGAAC
>JAZKDU010000003.1:0-76657 GCA_040387415.1 Bacteroidota bacterium | reverse complement strand
TTGAACCTGTGCTGCCTGTTGATCCGGTGGAACCTGTATTACTGGTTGAACCTGTGCTGCCTGTTGATCCGGTGGAACCTGTATTACTGGTTGAACCTGTGCTGCCTGTTGATCCGGTGGAACCTGTATTACTGGTTGAACCTGTGCTGCCTGTTGATCCGGTGGAACCTGTATTACTGGTTGAACCTGTGCTGCCTGTTGATCCGGTGGAACCTGTATTACTGGTTGAACCTGTGCTGCCTGTTGATCCGGTGGAACCTGTATTACTGGTTGAACCTGTACTGCCTGTTGATCCGGTGGAACCTGTATTACTGGTTGAACCTATACTGCCTGTTGAGCCGGTGGAACCTGTATTACTGGTTGAACCTGTGCTGCCTGTTGATCCGGTACGTCCTGTGTTACTGGTTGAACCTGTAACACCTATTGAGCCTGTTGCACCGGTAGAGCCCGTGTTACTGGTTGAACCAGTAACGCCTATTGAGCCAGTTGCACCGGTAGAGCCTGTGTTACTGGTTGAACCTGTAACGCCTATTGAGCCAGTTGCACCTGTAGAGCCTGTGTTACTGGTTGAACCTGTAACCCCTATTGTGCCAGTTGAACCGGTTGAACCTGTATTACTGGTTGAACCTGTAACGCCTATTGAGCCAGTTGAACCGGTAGAGCCTGTGTTACTGGTTGAACCTGTAACGCCTATTGAGCCAGTTGAACCGGTAGAGCCTGTGTTGCCATCATTACCCGTAGTTCCATTTATTCCGGTTGATCCCGTATATCCTGTAGATCCTGCAACACTATTACCATAACCAGCTGCAAAAACGTTCCAGCGTACACCATCCCAACGCATTCCAAAACCGAAACCCACTGGAGCATATCCACCAGGAGAAAGGGTCAACGCTACAGTTCCTGTATTATTAATATAGATTATTTTCCCTGCAGCTGCGTTAGTCAAATTCGGAACTGTTAATGTTTGGCTTGCGGTCGTTTGATTGAGATTTAATAATGTATATGTGTCAACAGTTGCTGCAGCTGTACCGATGGATCCACCAGAAGGTTTGTTTGCAATTACAAAACCCGTAGCTTGTCCGAAGAATAAAGTGGGAAGCAATAAAAAAAGAAATATTAATTTTTTCATAATTATAATTATTAAAATCCTAAATCTTCACCTGGTAATACTATCATCCCGTTATCATCACATTGAAAAATCCAATGGTTACCAATTGGACCGCTTGATTTTCTAATTAATTGTCTCGGAACATAATCTGTAACAGACCATTTTGCCCCGCTTCCAATTTTTAATCTTTTCTTATCTGTACTATAGTATAATTTGCCATCAACCAACACCGGATCATTATCCCTAAAATATTTTTCTGTGTTTTCTACTCTGATAACCATGCGCTAAAGTCTTAAATATTGAATGCAGCAGAAAGGACAGCCCTACTCTGAAAATTTAATTTCATTATCCCATTTAGATTCATCCAATTCTAAATTAATTGTTGACTGAAAAGGGAAATCTATTCTCCAACCGTAGTAACTATCGAACACAGGCCCCACATCAACAATAGAAACATCCTGAAGGCGCAAATTCTTTATTAATTTCTCCGGAGAGGATCTGCCTGGCTCATTAGCAAAGCTTCTATCATTTTTTATTTTTGTAAGCACCTGCATGGCAATAACAAACATTTCTTCATATGCCGTGATCACTTCTGTAGAATCACCTTGTTTTGCTTTTTTAATGATTAAAAAAGCACCATCCATAATTGTATGGACATTATCAGAAAGCGAATCACCCAAACGTATACGCGGTAATTCTGCCGCCAAAACAGGAGACTTGATACTCTTTAATTCGCTCAGTGCGTCTTCAGCTGTAAAAACTGTAAAGTGCTTACTTGTTGGAGTGTGTTGTATTGATTTATTCCGTGTAGCACATTGTTCAGCATAAGCTTTGTAGTCAGAAAGTGTCATTATTATTTTCTCCTTTTCTTTTTTGGTACACGTTTTTTTAGTGCTTTTAACTCCATGAATATTACATGAAGATCAGTATGGCCAGTCTCATCGAAGGTGCCAAACTTATCACCGGCCAGTGCAAGTATTACCGGCAACCAGCCCTCGCTTTTGGCCTCCTTATGCTCTTCACTTGAAAATAAGTTTCGGTGATCAGCAATGATTTGTTTCCTGCAGCCGTTGTACCACAATAGAATCAATTGCTTTTCTGCGTAAGGCATTTTTTTTATCAGCGGCAAATACTTTTCTACCTTATCCTTATCAAACGCTACTCTTTTTTCTAAAAACTTTGGTCTATACAGGATGGCAATCAATTTTTCCAGCAGAGCGATATCACCAGAACTGGAGTAATTCATAAAAAGTGAATCAGCAAAAGCGAATTCAAATACAGTGATATTCCCTAAACCATCATTCGGACCACAGAGCTTTGTAGAGAGCCCTGAAATACATGCAATAGGGCATTTGGTTAGCTTGTTATCTCTGAAAATGAAGGTTGTTAATTCAGTTAGTTGCTGTTGCATAACACTGTTCGCTTGGGCTATCAGATCAATGCGATGCTTCCTGTTCGCCTTGGTATTTCCTTTCATCAACTCAAGGAATAAAAGCGCTTTAACCTTCAGCAGACTTTCATCGTTTTCGGCTAAAAGCTTCCACGATTCCCAATATTCTCCAACATATAATAATTGCTCCGGAGACAAACTGTTCCAGCTATCTGCAATTTCAATTACCTCTTCCTTATTGTCGTATTTTAATACAATTTCAGTCATTACAATTAAATTTAGAATGCATCAAAAATGGTGTCTGCAGAGTCTGATCTTAGATCAGAATTTGTTGCAGCGCTGTCATATGCAGAACTGTTTGCGTAGGTGGTGTAAGTAGAAATATTAGCTTTTAAAAAATCTTTCAATTTTTGGATATACGCTCTACCATCTACTTCACAGGCCGTTTCAAGTTTCAATATCATAGGATCCTTTGCCGGCATTTTACTGTTGACAGTTTGCCCACCGGTAGTATTATCGAAATTTAAAATACCACGTTCATCAATAGTAACGGACATTTCAGTAATAGCCCTTTTCATTGTAAGCGGTGCCAATGCTTTTTGAATACGTTCAATAACAAAGGCGTTTTGAGGTGAAACAGTCCCGGCAATATGCTGAACCATCAACTCATTATAGAAGGCTTCACCGATCTCCGGAGCTATATCAAAATCCTGCGCTTTAAGCATTGCACTCCGGATGGCCAGGAAGTTCAAATGTGAATTTCCCAGAGGACCGTAAAGAGCCGTAAAGCGCTTAGTTGTAGTGATGAAACATTCTTTAAATTCCGTATAGCTTGAACTTGCAGTCCATAAAGCGTAGCTGGATTTATTGGCTTCCATGTATTCCAGCAAATGATCCATTGCACGGCCTGCAGATTTCATAACACTACGTTCCAGGTTATCAATCTGCCATGGAAATGCAGTCTTTAGAGTATCGGTAACCGCAATCCGGATCCCGTTATCACCGATTGATAGTTGACCTGTCGGGATCCATAAATAAAAAAAGTATTGTGACAAAGCAGCACGGCAACGAGCAAGTAATTGCGTTTGTGGACCTGTTAATGAAGGAGTAGCCACATTGTATGCTACAGATAAATCATTGTATTGCGTCTGGCTGATCTTTGGAATTATATAATCCCTCTCAGCCTCATTAATAAATGGAAGCAACGAATCGAAATCAGTGGTACTTACCACAGGTAAGTACACAGCTATTTCTGCAGTATTTTTAAAAAGTGCCATTATGATGTTTTTTGTTTGGTTTCTTTCCCCGCATCCAGCGTGGTCATTAACTGATTATTGAAGTAGTATTCCATTTCCGGATTCCAACCATTGAAAGGAATAACAAGGTTATTCAGCGGCTCTAATACAAGATCCTGCATCGCTTTAATAGAAAGCATATGAAGGTTATACGCTTCGCGAATATTGGAACCAGCACCAGCCATTCCGTTATTAGGTAGCGTACCAATTAATGCCGGATGCAATCCTATTGCACTCATTTTGTAAGTAGATGCATCCTTTCCATCTTCCAGATATTTACCGTCAGGGATTTTATCATCGATAGGGGAAATTTTCACCATTTCAAATTCCTTACCGGTATTAAAATCATGGTGAATAACACTCCGGATACTTTTGCCTGCATTTTCAGCCCCTACCAATGTTTCCTGCATTGCTTCCAGTTCCCTGCGCATCACGTCTGTTTTTTCCGGATCTTTCATCACTTGCCATCCAGGAAACTTTTTCTCCCAATACAGATTACTAATCTGAATGTGATACTTCAGATGCATCTGATTGTTCAGCATTGCTTTTTTGAATTTTGGAATCGCCTGGGAAACTTCCAACCATCCGCTTTCACGGATAGAGTTCCAATCAGCGAGCTGATAGAATTTATTACCAGGATTGGCCACACTTAACGGATAGATGTAATTTAATCCGCGTAATTTTTCCTGCAGCTGAGCTGAAGGATCATAATAAGTATCAAGTACCGGTATTTTTTTTGTTAGTGGATCCGTTGCACTTGCATCAGGCCATTGCGCATTAATAAAGCAGGTGTCAATCAAACCGGTACTTTTGTTCTGTGGACCGAAACGACATTCTTCAGCAGCCTGAGCACAGATCTGAATGATCTGCTTGCCACTACCTTCCAGTACTATTTCCGGAAAAGCATTTGAAAACCAATACAGATCCTTTGCAGTTTCCGAAATGTAACGGTTAATATTTGTCTTCCGGTTGAATGTTTTTACAATAAGATCTTCGTTCGCTGGTAATGAATCGTAAGACTTAACACCATTAACAACCTTAGGAATTCCCCAGGCAAGCCCACTTGAATACAATAAATTAACAAGTTTATTCAGCAAAGTTCCAATCTCCGGATCTTTACGAACATCACCAATTACCTGTTGAGGAAGATCATTGTTTTCTCCCCAAAGGAGCAATTCTTTAGTAGAAGCTTCTTTGTTTATGGCGAAATTTGGTCTGGTAATTTTCTTTACCTCAGTCGAAACGGCAGCACCTATGCCTGGCATAAATGCTACTGTATAATCGTCATTAATTAATAGTTGTTTTCCAGGCATCAGTAATGAACTTTAATATGGTTAAACTCGGTAATAAGATGTATGTGTACTGGGTAAGGATGGTTCGAATGGTCAGATTGCTTTACCGCAATCATATCGTTATTTGTGAGGCTATATTTAGCACCAACCTTTACAACATTTTTTAATTCGATTATCTTACCACCTTCATTAGTTGACTTATTCAGGGAGACAAAACGAATATGGAAAGGCTTTGAGCCATGTTCCATTTGTTTAAGTGCAGCAGCGAGCATTATCATACTGCTAAATTGAGGAAACGTGTTGAGGGTGGAAAGGACAGCTATAATTCGGGGGTTCACCGCCTGAACTTGATCTTTTTGCTACTTTTTGCATCAAGGCAAAAAGTAGCGCGGGTGCGCTCTTCCCTGTGCTTATACAGGTTGGTATTCACTTTAAAAACTGCCTGCATATAGCCATTTGAGCCATACGAAAGAGTTTAATTTGCTCCTGGCAATTGTTTAACAGTTCATCAATTTTATTGATCTGATCCAGTAATTTGATTTTTTCGGGACGGTAAAACACAACCGCTTCATTAATCACATTCTTTAAATCTTCAATCCGGATAAACGGTATAGCAGTACCAATAATATGATATTCAAACTTTCTCCCCTTAAAAAGCAGATACACCATTTCAAAAAGAAACGGGATTTCAGAATAAACAGCAACGCAATTCTTTATTGGTTTACGAAGCGGGCGACCGCTGTGCAAACCTTTCATTTGAATATAGAACGAAGGAGTTAATTTGCTTTTGTTGGGGTAAGTGATTACCCTATATTCCATTATTGAGCATTCAAAACGAACATATCAAAAATGCCAAGCGCAACATAATAGCGGTTAGCGTGTGGATAAGCCGAAAGGATTTTTCTGCTGTAGGAGTTAAATTGTTTATCAGAAAAAATATGTTCCAAGCCTCGCAGGCTCAATTGCTCAATAACAATAGATTTCATATATTTGTACCTGTTAATTAGTTTGAATTTGCGTTTAGAGTAGTTGACAAAAAAGAACGCCCCAATGGTTACAGCCAAAGGGGCGTTTGCTATTTATATAATAAAATTTAACACTTCGGCTTCTGTTATCTCAATCAAAGTATCAAGCTTAACCTTAGCAGAGGTTAAAACCTCCTTAATTACCGCATTGTTATTCATTTCAAATGATTTACCGGCACTCTTTAAGATCAGTGTGCAACCCTGTGTGCCATCATCCGCAATCAGGAATTTACCTAAACTATTTTTCTTTTCCGTAAGAATTTCAAACCGTTGCGCCAGTATTTCAAACTGTTCGGCACGTTTAATCCGTTCGTCCGCTGTCGGCTTTAAAGGTTTTAAAATTTCCATTTTTGCAATTTCTTTTTGCTCAACCATTTCGGGAGCTTGTTTGCTTTCTTTTACTGCATTCATTTTTTTGCGTTTAAGTAGTTGATTATTAATTATTTAACTATGTAAATATACAAAACAAACACCGAACTACCAAATATTTATAACACTTATTTTAATGATTTTCAAGTAGTTACACGCTATTTCACCACATTTCAAATAGCGTTCTCATGCTTTTTTTATTCACCTGTTTGATTTTCAAGAAACTACCGAAAAATTTTTGACATCTACGACAAAAATCCTGCGTAGCAGCCCGCCACGCGCTATGGAAATTTTGGAAATTTCCGTGCTTTTTTTCCGTTATATGAGGGCGTGTTTCTGTAACGCCCTGTTTATAGGCGTTTCAAGGGCTCTGCACTCGTGATGTACGTAGGCGTTCAGGCGTAGCCCACCCCTTGCCAGTCCTTAGGGTAGGGTCGTGGGTAATGGCCATTAGATACATAGCGCATGGCGCTATACCTATGAAGCGTTAGGGATTGAATTGGGTTACCGTGTAACAATGAAAGCCCGGGCGTGTAACGTAACGCACTACCAAGATGGCAGGCTATATTCACCAATACTATCTGTTAGTCTTGGTCCGTACTTATGGTAGTACAATGTATCAGCAGCATCACTGAAGTGTGTTGCCTCTTCCTGTGCCACACTATCCTTGCGCTCAGGTCGCTTATCCTTCTCAAAGCCATTCCTTCCCTGTACCACACCAGCGTTCTGTATAGATATCACCATGTGCTTACAGTTATGTTTATTGAGTTTGAATGAAGGCAGGCGGCTATCCTCACCTTTCAGGAACACCTCCCAGAACAGCTTCTTTGCATGATGCCCTGGCGCCTGACCATGATAGATTGGGTATACTGTCCAGCCTCTCTTAATGAATGTAGCGATCACCACATCAGCAAACGTTACGGTTCTTACCGCATCCTTATACACTGCAGTATGATCATAGTGATAGAATACCTCTTTGTTGGGCTTAGCTGCATAGTAATCACAAAAGTTATTTACCAACACATCAATTGTAAATGGAGTTTTAATATACATAGAGATAAGTCCCCTACTCACACCATCACTCTCCTGTTCAGCGTGTATCACATTAATGTTAGCACCGTAATCAAAAGCGATATCCATCGGCAACGACATTTGAACATCACCATCAGCCAGGCAACCTGCAGTCTGTGCCTTTGTATAATTGTGCCCCAGGCTAATCAGATAACCATTATTAAAATCGGTGTACGTATGGACTTCCTCAGCAAACTGAGCATAGAAACCACCCTCAACATTACCTGGTTGTATATTCAGGATCTCTGTGTTATACTCGTAATCTGTCATTGTTCGCTTCATATTTGCGAACCATGCATCGGTTAAATTGTGCCTATTATGCTCAGAACTTGCCCGTAAAGAGAAATAATTTTTAGGATCCTCCAAGGCGAAGCGTTCATAATCAAACAACCATTTTCCTTTATTTGTCCTGGGCATGGAACTGTAAAAAGATTCCGCATGATGCAGCGGGTTCCCCTTAAACTTATCATTCCCTGCCCTGTTTGTTGCCAGAACATTATTAGCTACCCGCTTTTGATCAAAACCCGCAGCCTCATCACCGTCCACACCATCGCTATTAATCCCGCGACCACTATCCTTCAGATCCAATGAAACTAAATGCGTAACGGATCCGGAGATCCAATGGATGGCATGATCATAAACAAGTGGAGCCTGGTAAGCTTCATCCCACTTCCATTTCGCAGGCGCTTTTCTTCCAACAAAAAAGTGTATATTTTTTTTATAGCCCAACAATTCAAGCCCCTGAATGGTACTTGGTAATGTCCTGGTTAACATTTGAGAATACGTTTCACCAACCAATACCAATGAACAGCGCGGCATCTCCAAAGCCTTTTCTTTCTGGCTATGGCCTAGGATTGTACTTTTCCCAACACCACGGCCACCAATAAACATTTTGTATTTCTGAGGGGCTAAAATCATTAACCACTGAGGAATATTTAATACGATTGGCTTCTGATCACCTATATAATATTTTCCGAACTTTGGTTTCATGATGATGATATCTGAAGCATTTTATTAGGTATAATTTTATTCAGATCAATAGCCCCCTGGGAGATCATATTTTTGAACATATCAGCAATTGAATCCGGAAGGATCATGTTAAATGTATGCTGTTGGAAATCGCTTGCATCCGGCATATCACTTTCATCCTCTTCTTTACCAAGCAACGTGTGGTGTCCAAGCAATGCTTTAGTGATCAGGTTAACATCCTTGCTTAACATTGCAATTTCTATGTTCTTAATGCTTATCTGCAGTAATACATACCGTTCATATTTGATACTGACATTTATAGCCTTACCGAAAATATACTCAGCTTCAGCAATATCATGACGCGCCTGGCGCTCATTCCTTTTGTAAAATTCAAATAGATGGCCGATGATATAGGAGTGTTGTTTGTAACGCAACCTGAGGCCATGAACAAACTTATAGCGCTCCAGCTTTTTCTGAAGATTAACAGGTAATGTTGATTTCCCATCCTTGTTTTCAATAAAGGCAATGATCTTGTCCGCTTCTGTAAGCTGCTTGAACTCACCTGTTCTCCTAAGCAGTTCCGTTCTGATGGATTTATTTCTTTTCATGTTCTGATAGTATCTAATTTCGATTTCTCCAGCATTTGAACAGCCAACACCTGTGCAGGTGATGAACCACTTACAGCAAGCTCAATAACACTTTTGCGTAGCGCTAATTCTCTTTTTAAGCGCCCTTTTTTGTAAGCGCGCTGGAAATCCTCACGATCCAGAAAAGAATCAGGGAATTCACATATAATGGCAGTTTCCTCCGGAGAGAAAAAAAAGCCTGCAGTATCTTCTGTATTTTTTAATTCAGTATCAGTCATCAGTAAATTTTCTTTCCGTTAATACAGTCCATGATCCAGCCTTTATGAAACCACATGCTTTGAGAGTTACAAGCAATATAGCCGGCTTCAATGCGTGGGTTATTGCTCATATTAGCAGAACTTACAACAGCCATCGAAGCTTTTTCACCTTCTATTGCAATAACCTTAGCATGACATTTTGTAAGTACATAGCGGGTCATTATACTTTCGATAAAATCAAAGTGTTTAGCATCCAGCGTCCGGATGCGATAATCCAAAACACAATACAGATCCTTTATTTGTCCGGACTTTTTTAAAGCGTGCAGCACCCTTGCAGGATCTTCTTTAATTGTCCAGGTAGACATATAAACATTGGCAGGGCCTGATATGGTAAGCAAGTACTGTAACAGCTGATGCATACTAAATTCCCCTGCAGTACAGAACTCAATAAAATTAGCAGGCTTAATTTCTTTAAATAAATTATGGATCAGATCACTTGCCCGGGAGCGGATCTGTACCAGGCTGCCATCACTCCCTGAAGGAATGGTATGGGTTGAAGCATCCAGCTTGCTTTCTACATTAAATTTTTCATGAATATCAATTAGCATCCATCAGCCTCCTTTCAATATCCGCAATACTAGTCAGAACAGCATTGTAATCAGCAACACGTTTTTTATTCGTTTTCAGCTTTGACCGTTGAGAGCGAAGTTTTCTAAGTTCATCCTGTAATTGAAGTACCAACAGGTTTTTCCCTTCAGGCTCTTTTTTTACAACAGCCTCCTGGACAAGATCTTTACCGTTAGCCAGGTAATGATCAATCCGCATGAAAATAGATCTGCGCTGATCACCGAGAGACAGGATCTCTTTCGACAGGGCATGGCGCTGATCATCCGTATGCACAAGCTCAAGCTGTGCATGTTTAAAACTCATTTTTGCGATCAAGCCCTGAAGCTTATCGTATTCAGTTTGGAGAATTGGCGGGAGTTTATCCCTGATAATTTTAGGTTTTGCGCGGTTACCGGTTTCCTTATGAAGAACCGGAATTTTAGCAATTTCTTCGGAAAGCTTTTGCCTGGTGTATTTTGTATCACCGGTGGCAAACAAACTCTTCAGGGTTTTGTTAGTCCCGTGAATAGAATAAAAAGCAACGCCATCAGCGTAATTTCTACCTTTTTCGATCCAGTGTTTATAAAAGGAAATTTCCATAACACAAAGATGCATTATGGAAATTTCCAGTCACAGGACAGGGCTATACCTTATAGACGAGCCACTCTAATTTAGATTCAGAACCAACAGCGGAATAAGTATATCCTTCTTTCTTCAGTAATTGATATACATCGTTGTTATCCATAAATTCAGCACCAGGATAGTGTTCTTTTATTTTGTCAGCGAATTCTGCAGTGGTAAAGGTTGTATTAGCCTGTTTAATATTTTGAACCGGCCTGAAGCGTTGTTTAATGCTAAACATGATATCTATCAATTCAGCCTCTAATTGTTGGTTTTCTTTATCCGGAATTTGTTCCTCGTTGTGCATATGGATAAGTGTTAAGTATAAAGGGCAGGATGTGCACAAAAAGCTTACCACGAGGGTAAAATTTAAGCGAGGGCCTTACGGAACACCTCCATCCTGCTTTATTGATCAAACTAATTGGTAAACTTTCTGTGCGGGGCAAATATAACAAAAAAAGCCCCACATGGCGGTGGGGCTTTTTCAAAACAAACAATTAACAAACTAAACAAAAAAACTACGATCCAACCTCATCCGCATATAGGATGATGGTACCGGTATAACGGTAGTTACGAGCCGCAACCGAAGTCACCTCGATTTCATAACCGCGAAGCCCTGGAGTGTTATCCCCAGTACTGAACTCACCAAAGAATTCAGCCGGATAATCTTCAGTTCCGATTTGGCCAACCTTACCGTCAGACTCCATAGCCAATACGATACAAGGTTCGTTTTTGATGATGGACATGATGCCGTGAAGCTCCAGTTCCGAACCAGGCGTGAAGCCTTTGAACATTTGTTTGTAGCTTTTGCCATCTCTCTCACCCTGGGCTTTAGCGTTCGCCCCGTTTTTATCCTGGGTAACGTAAAATTTATGGAAACCATAACCAGGATTGAAATCATGGGAAGCCGTGATTTCAACTTTACTTGCAAGCGTTGTGCCTGCTGGATCCACTGTTTTAATAGCAGAAAAATAGCTAAGAGGCGCAACGAAAAGCTTTTTAATGCCTCCCATGTTGTCACCACCGCCAGTTGGGGATCCGATGTCTTTATAATCCATGTTTTAAAAATTAAATTGTAAATACTTCTTTTTTTTTAATACAATACGCTGCTACTACAGCCTATTTTATCCGCATAACCGGAGTACCTTTTTCAATAAGCTGTTTAGCGATCTCCGGATTAGCAGCAACGCGCTCAGCAGTGTACTCAGTTTGCTGGTGAATGAATTTTTTTGCAGTGATCTCGTAGGTTTTGCCATCCACTACCACTGTAGGAAAACCTTTTTTGCCAGATGCAGCAGATTCGTTTTTTTGCAACAGATCTGCAATAAGCTCTCCCTGTTCAGCAATGGTAGCTTCTTGCTCTGCTACTTTTTCAACAAGCTCAGCAAGCTTTTCGGTACCGGAACCTGGAGTATTTAATTGTTTTTCTAAATCCTCAACTAATGCGATCAGCTCAGTTTTATTTTTTTTTGTCAAGTCAGCCATTTTATTTTTTTATAAGATTTATAATTTTTTTTTGAAAACAAGCCCGTACCAACTGATACGGGCTATTAATTAATTCACGGTGTTAGGATCCTGGCTCTTCGAACAATTCGTTTACGAAAACGATCTCCGGAATAATGAAACCGACAGCTGTCCACCAGTCAGAATAAAGTTTCACCTGGCGATCCACATTTTCAATTGCGAACTTGTCCATGTTTTCTGTTTTCTTCAAAAGCCTTACAGCGTTTGATTTCGGAGTACAGAAGATTCCGTCAGAGGCAGCCATTGAAGGCAATCCGTTAACCGTTAGGTTTGTAAACGGAACCTCACCTTTACCATCTTTGTAGTTGGTATCCTTACCATATTTCTTCTGATAACCTCTGAAGAAATGGCGGGCACGAGTCTCGCTCATGTTCAACTGCATTTTGATTCCCCAATACTTTGTATTGATATCATCGGCAAACCCTTCGATCTGAGTAACAAACAACTCAGGATCCGAATTGAACGCGCCTGTTGTAATAGGCACAATACGGTTAGCTGCAATCCCGTCAAGGATTATTTTGTTAATACCATCCATAGAAGTACCGGCAGCACCAGCAGTTCCTGGAGTAGGAGCCGCGTAAACACCGTTGAATATCTCTAACAACTCCTCATCTTCTTTCGCCTGAGGGATAATGTGTTGCTCCAGGTACCATTTAACAAACGGCCAGTCTTTACGGGTAACCTCATCACCAGCAAGAAAACCTAACCAACTAGCCTCCAAATCATCCGGATACTCCGAAATGTCCACTTTCATTTTAAACATACGGATTTCCGCAGGCGTAATTGTCAATGGATCAATTGGGGTGAACGCTTTTTGAAACGGCTGAAGCACGCGCGTCATTGTTGCTTTTCCAGCCTGCCAGATTGTATCATCAGTGACAATAGGCGTAAACACTTCCGTTGTAGGGGTTTTGGCTCGTAACTGAGAAAAAATACGGGAAGCATTCTGCCCGCTTTTTTTATAGTACAAACCGAATTCGGTTTTGATATCTGCTATATCCATTTTATTTTTTTTAGGGGTTAATTACTTGATTGAAAAACTGAAAATTGAAAACGATTTAAACTGTTACCCCTGTTTGAACATGGGATTGTTATCCACTGCTTTATTATGAGGTAGCGCAGCCATTTCAGTTTCCCAATCAGATTGCTCAGTAGTGGTGTCATCCTTTTCTTTGAAAACAGAAGTGGCACCAGGGTTTAATTTGCACAAGCGCTGTATTTCAGCAACCATCTCCTTATTTGTTGTTCCAAGCTCATCATGCGCTTTTTGCAAAGTAGCTTTCTCACCGGTCAGCGTGCTTACGGCAGTCTCAGCAGTTTTCAAAGAAGCTTTCACCGTATCAAGTGTACCGAGCTCAGCGTTTAATGTTTCCAGATGTTCTTCAGTAAGAACAGTTTCATCAGCTTTAAAGCCGGTAAATTTGGTAGTGAAAAAGCTCACCATCGAAGCGAAAATTGCTTTTACTTTCATAGTTGGGTTTGGGATTTGATTGTTATTGATAGATTGATTGGATTGAAAAGCCTGGCCTAATTCAGAAGCGCGCTGAACAGCGAAATCGAAATTTCCGATATGGTCAATAAGCCCCATTTCAAGGGCTTGCTGTGATAAATAAACTTTACCGGTTAATGGTTCCGCACCGCTCATTTTTAATTTACCGGAACGGTTTTCTTTTACTGCATTATGGAATATTGCATTTAATGGGTTTAAGGATCCTTCCCTAAGTGGAACAGTATTACCATCAATCGCCTGGAAATATGTTTGATTTTTATCAGGGCTGGTATCAGCATTCACATAGATCATTTTGTAACCGTTTTTTTCCAGGTAGGCACGGTTATCATACATTGTACTGGCCGTTCCAATGCTACCTATCTGAGCGGTTTCATTGTTAGCTACTATTTCCGAACTTGCAGAACCTATCCAATAAGCAGCACTGGCCATCATGCCATCAACAAATGAAACAACCGGTTTTACAGAAGCCTTAATGACATTTGCAAAATCCATGGTACCATCCACGGAACCACCACCGCTGTCTGTAACAATGATGTGTGCAGAAATATTAGGGTGATTATCAGCAGCTTTGTGTCTCTGACCTAAAGTTGCAGTACCAGGCGCGCCACAATTATCCTGTTTAAGAATAGGGCCGGTCATATTAATAACCGCGACAGATCCTACCGGAGCATCATCGAATGATTTATAAATTGTTGGAATTCCGGATACCATGGCTATGGCAAACGGCATAGACTTCTCCGCGTTTTGCTTTTCGATATCATCGAAAAAAGAAACTTTTTCACCGTTAAGGAAACGGGCAACTAGCGGCAGGTAAGTGTTCACGTAATTTTCGTGGACCAACCAGGTACCTCTTGTTAATGCGAGTATTAGAGCTTGTTTCGACATAGTTTGATTTAACTATGGCAAATTTCACTCTATATACTCAGCAGGGAAAGGACAGGGAACTAGCCGGAATACACGTATGCTTTATGAGAAGAATCGCTAAAAAACGATATTGAGTAACCGGCCAAGTCCGAAGATTTTGTTTTTGTATTCAACGCCCCTAAGAAAAACAAAGGCTCATTTATACTGCCGATCAATTTTCTAACACCGTTGGCATTCGTGTAGTCTACGAGGAATTGTCTATTTCTCATGATATGTAGAAGGTCATCACTATATGCGTTCTCATAAGGGCAGAACGCAACAAACATTCTTTTATAGATTGTACCGGCATCAGTAATTTCACCTGGTTCAGAATACCCGATTGTTTCAAGAGTGCCGTATCCGGAGGACCAGCTCTTACCTGGCTTTAGCTGAACTGTTGACAGAATCGCTGAATTTATAGGTAATGCAATGCTTAACACATCATTTACATCGATGAATTTGAAGCGCAAAATGCCTCCTAAATTATCGCCTTCTGGTCTGTTTATATCTCCCATTTTCTTAGTTTTTTATCGGACAAATGTCCCAAACATTTATTATCAATTGATACTCAAACCCTTACAGGCTTTGCGTTTGCGGTAATATTGTTTTACGATTGTATCAAGCGGAAAAATCGTCTCATCCATGTCAAATTTGTCATAAACGAAGTCAATTGCGCGCCTAATTTCTATGTCATTTATTTCACATAATGCATCCAAATAAATGTTCACTTGTTTCTTCAGATCCTTTTCAACGAAATTATTGAATTCGACAATGTTGGTTTTAGTCAGAACACACCCTTTCCGGAAGAAAACATCTTCCACGATCAGAACTTTAATTTCATTTCGGTAAACAGTGATCCGCTTATCTTTGGCCCCACAGGCATCATCGACCAGGGAATAAAAATACTTACCTATGTCTGAATCCCTACGCATACACACAGGATTGCCAAAAACTGTTTGCAAATAATGGCCGACATAAAGTTTACAGGGGAGATTAAATTCGACTTTCATACAGTAGAGTGAGTTGGGTAAAAGCTGGAAAATATTTGCACTTTTGCACTAAGCATGTTTTTACACCTCAATATACCAATAAAATCAATACTTTCCAAAAGAACAAAAAAAATTTATGCAAATGCACTGGAATAAAGTGCAAATAGTTTTTAACCCTCAAACCCTTACTACCAAAAAGGCACAGCAATAAATAAATTTGCACTATTTTACGTTAGTTCTTTTTTGCACTAATTAGAACAAATTTTAAAACAACTCAAACTCTTACCAATATTACATCACAGAAATGTTAGTGCAAAAGTGCAAAGTTTTACTAATTTCTATATAACTCTTATTTTAAAAAAGGGGGTAATAAGAGATATAATAGAATCTATAGCAGATCTCCGGATTTAGGATGTTTGTATCCAAAATAGGTGTTTGCTCCGCAGCGGTCCTGTAATGACCTGGCACCTGCCTAATCGTAAATTTCATAAAGAGGGGGTAAAGGGGGAGAAAGGAGATAAATGAAAAAGGCCTGTAAAAAAACTCAATACAGGACTTTTAACGATACATCCCATCGGGTGACGAGTGTTTGTATAGGAAAGGGATTAAACTCACTGCACGGCTTAAATTACATCCCATCAGGTGAGATTGCTACAAAACATAGCCACAACTTTCTTTGTTCATCGGTAACTTTGGTATATGGTAACGGAGGAGGATTATACAAATGCAAAAAAGAAAGTGATTGAGCTGGAGAAGGATTACCAGGAACAACACAAGCTTATAAAGCTTTATGAGGAACAGCAAAAGCAGGTAGCGTTCAATGCAGCAAGAATTGAGCTTGAAAATAAATACAACACTTTTTGGAAAGAGTTTTACCAGTTAGCGTATCGGGCTGTTGTGAGCAGATCAGGTTCGCCTGAAGAATTTATGCAGGAATACGATTACCAGGCACACAAATTGAAATCCCTTTTGAGGTTTAAAATTACTTCAGGAGATGAATTCCTGAAATTTCTGATTAATTCCGGATTAAGGCTAAGTATTGAAAACGGAAAAACGAATACTTGTTTCCCAGACATCGGGATGTTTAAAGATTATTCAGATAAAGCGCGAATGTTTAAAAAGTATCTGAATGCCATGTTCTTTGACATATACAGCAAATCCCCACAGAACACCTGTGAGGATTTGACCGGTTATGAAACAAGGCGCCTTAAATGGCTTTTTTCATTTGAAATGAAATCGGAGAGGGAGCTCCTGACCGTGCTTTATGTGTTTGGATTTAAAATGACTGTCAGCTATAAGGCTGAGGAAGTTGTGTTTTGAATTAACAAAAATTACATATCACTCAGTCCCTTTTAATTTGCTGATCAACTTATTTATGTACCACAACGCATCACCCGGGCAATACGGATCCAACTCTAATCCGCATTTGGAACAATTGCAACCGTTTTTTAAATAATCTTTTACAGGAATAACAGTGACTCTTGCATCATTCGAATGTTTGCAATCAAATTTATTGCATTCCAGGGCTATTGTTTCTTTATTGCTTTCCATAATTCAAATTTAAGGTTATTCGGTTAAAGTTAAAATCGTTAATTTCTATTCTAAATTAGTTACACTGATCTGTGGGTAACAGCTATTTTTCATGAGTTTTTCAGGTTCTTCACTTTTAAGTTTCTTTAAAGATTTAGGGGTTATTAGGTCCTTAAACGCCATTTCAAGCATAGCACAGTACCATTGCGCCTCTGCTTTTGTGCCTCTTTCAGCAACTGTAAAGTCTTGATTCCCTATTGTGAATCCAGCTTCGTAATACGTTTCCCCTTTTTTTGATGAAAATATAATTACCGTATTGTCTGCTGCTGGCATGTGTATGCAGCGAGGTGCTACAAAGTTCTTTTCTTTTCCCATAGTTGCATGTATTTTTATTTTGTGAGTATATTTTCTAAACAAATTTTTATAATATCTTCAAATGATTCTCCGGAAAACCATCCGTCTACTAAATAGCTTCCGTCAGGGTCAATGGTGTAGGCGTAAAACGGCTTCGGATCCGGCTTTGTATAAACAATATTTATATAATGGCTTTTATATACAGCTTCAAACATGCTTCCATCGTTACACAGAATGACATCAATAACCCTGTACTTATCCGCTAGATTAATTATTATCCTTTTTCCTGTTTTTTGTGCTGGTTCCATAGGTTATTTTTCGTATTTTGATTTGTTAGGGTAGTTTTTTTCTATAAATGTTTTCACCGGGCTTTTACGTTGTGGAATATCCTGCAGACAATAATCACCGGTTGAAAAAATGTGCCTACCATCAGTAAGAACTTTTATTTGCCCCTCGCTTTTCCATCCGGATAGTTTGCAGTCCTCCATGAATTCACCGGTAATTTTATTTGTGTTGCAGTATATTGATTTTACGGTGAGCTTCTGGTTGAAATCGTACTGAGCCATTGTGTCGATGAATGCTGTTTTGTTATACACAATTGGACAGTGGCCATCAAAGTTTAATGTGCTGCACTCCTTTTTTCTTAGCTCGCGAATTGTTTCAATAACATAATCCTGGTACCAATTCCCTGAATTCCTTAGAATGGCTCTATCTAAATTTCCTTTATGGTAATATGGGTAAGTTGGTGCATCGATATCCTTTATCAAAAAAAAGTCATCATTAAAAAACAGGAAATCATTTGACAGGTTATTTCTCTTGCAAGCAGACAGGATCTTTAGCATAATATTTTTTGAGGGGTGGTACCCTTCAGTAAATTTAACATGAGTCACGTTCTGTATCCAGTCAGGGCACTCACCAACAATAAAAACATTCCTGTAGTTTATCAAATGCTTTTCAATGCCCCGGAGACAATAACGAAGTTCGTTATTGTTCCAGGCGCTGCCAGATCCAAGCGGTATTACTATATCAATCATATTGATTTTTTAAATTGGTTATTAGGATGTTTGGCGCTCATGTATTGAATTATTGTTCCGTGCTTTGCCTTTGCTTCAGTGAACATTGATGGTAAATGTCGTTTACGGTAGTAGAACAAGGCTTCATCAATAACTGTAATATTAAATCCAGCCTGAGCAGCACGGATCCAGAATTCCCAATCTTCATAACCATCTCTCATATTTTCATCGTATCCCCCTGCCATGGTCCAAACATCTTTTTTGAAAAGCGAACAACAATTAAGATGATTGATTTTAAGCAGATCCGATAACTGAGGGTGTTTTAAAACTGACATCCATGTTTTGTGTTCAGCACCGAACGTTTCAAGCCTGGTACAAACGATATCGTTTTTACCAATTGTTTTTTCTATAAATTCAGGGTGTAACTTATCATCAGCATCAAGTGTAATGATCCAGCCTCCGGAGGCTCTTTTTATTCCGGCATTTCTTGCAGCTGATAAACCTTTGTTTTTTTGCTCAACCAGTGTTACTGAAGGGAATTTCCTTGCAATCACAGAAGTGTTATCCAGGGATCCATCATTCACAACAATTATTTCAACATCCTTATGCGTTTGTGCTAAAGCGCTGTTAATTGCATCCGGTAAGAACCGTGCCTGGTTATAGCAAGGAATAATAATACTTACTTTATTATTCCAGGAGTTCGCCCAATGGTGAACGGAAAATGTATTTACCTGGATACATTCTGGTGTATAGAATTCATCATAGTGGTAGGGGTAGAAACATTGCCTTGGTAGAATATTGATATCTCCAAATTTACCGGTACTGCCAGGGCTCCATCCTCGGGCCTTCATTAAATTGGTAAACATTACCGGTCCAGTAGCCAGTTCGATCTTTTTAGTGTCAAACGGGAAATTATCCATATAGTCCAGGCATTCCTTAAGGAACGGATGACCTTTTTTTGCCACAATTACAGCGTTATTTATCCACCATTTGCTTTCAGCACCCAAAACAAGATCCTGATTCAGAAACGGTGTGAAACGCCTGATTACTTCGACATCTAAATCTAAATAGATCCCACCATTCAAATAAAGTTCTTCCACGCGTGCGTAATGTCCAGCCAATGCATAATTTTTAATTGCAATGGCCTTATCAACGAATGGGCTCCGTTTGATGTTCTGAAGGGTTATTTCAACGATTTCATAATCTGGCATAACAGTCTTCCAGGAAGCAATGTATTTTACAAACTTTTCAGGAATCGGGTTTTCCGATATCCAAATGCAATGAATTTTTTTAGGGATCATTTTTTTTATTTTTGGGTTAGTGATTATTTTACTTTCTTAAAAACGTAAATAGCATATTTAGCTTCAGGAGTTGTATCCTGGTTATCCTGTCTCATGATCTCAATAAATGTTTCTCTATCCACGCCATGGCTGATATAAGTCAATGCGCTGCCGATCTTCCATAAATCAATCCGGACAAAATCAATCATTTCAACATCAAAAGAAACCGGATCCGGACTAGGGCCTGAAGCAATTATTTCCAGCATAGTCTTATTACCATTAGAAGCAACCTCCTGTATCCTGTATGGTTGTGGCATATTGCTTTCCAGTATCGGCTTCGGTGCTATTCCAATGTGAATAAATACATCTGTCGCCAGTTTATTGTTATGGTTCGGTGTGTTTATCTGTGGGACCTGCTTACTTTCTTCCTTTTCCATTTGTATCGTCTAGTAGTTTTATATAAGAAAAATTTACACTGAAGGGAAGCAATGGAGTGTCGCCAGATATGTAAAGCGGATGCTTTGGCTGACCGCTCATTGTTAAGCCAAAACAAAAGGATTCCGGAAACATTTTTTGAACTTCGATGTAGCGCTGATTTAGATCGCCATCATTTCCCCAGGAGAAAACAATTTTTGTGCAATGCTCAGCAGTTCCTTTTAACCAATTATCATTTACTGAAGGATCTTTCGGTTCACTAATCGGAAATGGTGCCACCCACAGATCTGAAGGAGACTTTGTGCGGTACGCAAAAAGGTTTACCAGGTACACACCTCCATATCCCCAATCTTTAGCGAACTGAACACAACGCCTGGTTGTGGGATCGTCTTTTGTTTCGTCTGCAATAGATGGGTTTAAACCGATGAACATAATATTGTCCTTATCAGTATCCCATATTCGCCACAAAGCGTACCGGTATTTCCGGCATTCGCTTAGTGTGGCTCCTGATTTAAAAAATGTATCGTTCATATTTTCTATTTATTAGTAAGATTCCTTAATTGGTTAATGCTTCCGGATAGATCCTTAAAGGCCTTTACAGTTTCAGAAACACTTTTATTGAAAGCTGTAAAAGCGTTCGCATATATTTTCATTAACCTTTTCGTTCGGTACCCCCTACATTGAGTTGTAAATTTGTCAAGCTGATCAGCCTGGCTATAGTACTTTTCCGTTTGTTTCCTGATTCCGATCATGCATCCTACATTTTTGTGCGTAGATCGATCTCAATTTTTGCAAGTCCAACAATGGAATTGACAGCATTTGAAATGCTTTGAGCCTGGGGGATGTATTCTCTGTCTTGTTTAACTTTTTCGATGCTTTCCAGGAGTGTATCCCTAAGCCGTTCCATTGTATTACCAGGCACGACAATCGACTGCACCATTTTGGTTGGAATCTCTTTTCTTATTACTGCAACCTCGCCATTGGTTGCTACTTCAACTTCAGTAAACTGCCTGATAAATACATTGAGATCATAAATAGTAGTTTGCTGCCATTCTTTATCAGTAGCCACTGTAATAATTTCACCGGATTCGTTGAATCCTAAAAATTTGTAAACAATGTCATTTGTGTGCTTCCATGATTTACCAATCATTCCCTGAAGCTTTTCTGTTTTACTTTTTTCCGTAGCCATTTAGTTGTCTGTTTAAGTTTAATTGTTGTTTTTTTATTTCGATTAATTCTGGGTACTCTTTTATTTTTTTTCTTAATTCCGGATTGTTGTGAGTTAGAATTCCTGCTACATAATTGTCACTTAACCCTATGGATGCCTTTCCTGAGTTCCTTAAAGCATTTTCGCTCCAGTGTATTATTTCAAGATTCTCCGGTATCACATTTAAAGGATCATCATCCTTCAGTCTCACAACCATCCCTTCCGGTACCGGCCCATTGTTCTGAACATATAACCATTGAGCATAGTGAACAAACCCGCTTTCTGTTTTAATAACTTTGTATGGCCGGCCGGATTCACGTTTCCAAGTTCTAATTTCACCAACCGGTGACACTCTATCAATCCATCGTCTCCAATGATTAATTGAAAATCTACCGGCTGCAGTATTCCTGTCTCTGATTTTATTTTTTTGCTTTTCTGTTCTTTTTAGCTTCAGGTACCTCCTTTTCTTTTCAATGTGTTTTTTTGTCCATCCTTTGGATTTGTAGTATAGCTGATTGAAGATTTCGGCTAATTCCACATCACCAACAGTTTTATAGTTTTCATTTAGGAACAGGATCTGTTCTTCTGTCCAGTACTCCATTTCCATTCTTTTAAATCCTAGCTCATAAAGCTTCGTTCTGGTAGTAGTCAATCTGAGCCCCAATGCAGATGCCAGCTCTGCATTGCTTTTTGACATATAATTCTCTCCCAGGAATCTGATCATTGAATCAGTCCATAAAGTTTCGTTATATACAGGGGCCCCGCTTTTGTATGGCATAACAATTTATTTACTTTGTGAAATTTGTTTTCATTTTGGGTTCTATCGTAAAGTATTCTTTGCCTCCACGTCTATCATCACCACCATATTTTTTACCATCTTTTTCTTTACCCGGGTTAAATATGAAATCCTTGTATTGACAGTACCTTTGTAGACTGTGCTTTACTTTTCTCTTATCGTAATACTTTCTCTGTTCCGGAAACATTACGTAAAAGCTTTCAGTAGTAGCGGTTCTTTCAAGCGCCCTATTAAGGTTGTTTTTTCCATCTTCCTGAGATTCGAACTCTTCATCAAAGAAGTTGTCAGCCCACTCAATGAATGCTTCACCCATTTGCTGGCGCATTCTTCTTTTCTCCAGGCGTTCCATTGGTGGAGTAACTAAACCATGCTCAAAGAAGATCTGAAGGCAAACTGCAGCGAAATTGTAAAACCTGTTCCACTGATCAACATCCCATTCATCAAAGAATAGCACACCATGTTCATCAACCGGCCGGTAATCTTCATTGTAAAAATCAGAGAAAGCAATAAGGAATTGTCTGTCACGGAAACTACCACCTTCACCATTCAATGCATGGTTAGTTGTAATCAGGATCTTTGGCGAACTCTCACGCTGTAATTCGAACGCTTTGGCACCCTTTGGGTTTATCTTCCATGCCCCACCAATATTGCTGAAGAATGCTTCAAAATCAAAATTCACACGAACGTCATCAATATTCACAATACGGGTCCGCTCAGTAACACCATCCAATAAAAATTTATCTTCAGTTAAATCTTTTTGCTTACCAGGTAGTGTAACTGTTGGAACTAATTTTGAGAGAGCGACACCAAATAAAGATTTCCCACTACGTCCATTACTAGCGCCAACTTCCGACAGCTTACCATCCATCCCCACAACAGCCTTAGCCCTGTTAGCATCAAAATATTCATGCAGCATATAACCGAAGGCAACACATTTACTGATAAAATGCAATGTCATGTCTTCACTTTCTAAATCATTTGGTGCCTGGTAAGGAGTGGTGGGCTTTTTCATTTCCCTGAATAAACCTTCATGCGTTTTTCTCCAGTAGAAATTACTTGTATTCATCAGGTAGTTAAAGAAATCACACTTTTTAGCCTCTTCGTAACCTGCAGGGAATACTAATTTGTATTTTCTGTTAGCATCCCGTTCAACCTTAACCATAGGCGTTTTTAGTGATGGCTTAAAGTTTTTGATCTTATCACGCCATACATGGCCATTGAGTTCCAAAATTGGTTTTTCTTCAATTCCTTCGCTGGTGATCTTCCAGAATACTTTATCGAAATACATGTACTGTAAGCCTTTGTCAGATTTATGGAAGTTCAGTTTAATGTACCGGAGATTGTTTAAGTTATCTGATAAATACATTTTTGCCCCTTTATAGAGCATTTCCAGCACGTTCTTTTTTTGCAGAGCTTCTCGGGTGAATTCCATTAGATAGTCCTTGATTTGCGTTTGCTTTACAACCCTAACCACATTATCATCCACTTTAATGAAGTTAAATTCACCTTCTTCATTTACAGCGTAACGGCCAAAACTTCTGTTTTCTAAAAAGCTGCAGCACTCAACATATTTGAACGTAGTGATCAGGTCCCACTCCTCCCCTTTTTTCTTTTTTTGCTCCTGCCAGAACTCTTCTTCATGTGATAGTGGTTGTGCAAGCACCAGGGTGCCTTCCTTTAGATCCGGAAATTCTTGTTTTGTAGAGAACTTAAAACTTTCCCTTCCGATATTAAATGTTGGGCGGTCCTTCAGTTTGTCAGCGTGGAACTTTGCAAACGTTTCATTTGTTTCCATGTGGAAGAATTCAGCCTTCAGCTTGAATTCGTTATGGCTGGTAATGTTGTGACAGTTGATATATTCGCCAGCTCCTTTTTCATCAAACATTGCAGACTTAATATCTTTTAACAACAGATCCTCTTTCCCTGGCAATGTATTTACAAGCAGATCATCAATACCCTTCTGTTTGTGATCAGCTTTGATATATCCAAAAAAGATGTTCAGATTAATTCCGGATTTATTCAACGCATAGAAATACTTACGGAAATTTATTATTGCGGATAGGAAACTGCGGGGACGCTGATCGATTGGGCTTGTTATGCTTTCACCAATATCAAGATAATCGCTATCAACAATAAACACTACATTTTTTACATCACATCTTTTTATTATCAGCTCAAATTCGTGCGGTAATTCTTTGTTATTAGCAATATTGTGAATCCCCATTATACCAACACTGGTAATGCCGTGCTTTGTTGCTTTGTCGGCTTTTTTCTCACCCTCCTGGATAAATAACGTTTCAATTTTGGTTCTGCTTTTATATTTATTCCGGAGTGTTTGATTTATCCATAACCTGGATCCACTGCCGTATGGACTCTGGTATTTCATTGGCTTTCCATTCTGATCCGGATGAACCCCAGGGTTCGCCCACCGGATCCTGATCAGCGGATAATCTTTTGAAGTACCTTTCCTGTGGTACATCATTGGTCGGCCTTCCAGATCCATGTAATGCATAACCATATCAGAATCACCAGGAACAATTTCCCATTTTTCATTTTTCGTTCCAGCCTGGTATCGATCCATTTCAATAGTCATATCAGAACTTTCTGTTTGACGTATGTATTTCTGATCATCTTCAGTTAATCCGGATGCAATTAATTGTTCATCACGAAAAGTGTTTTTCTTAACAGCTTTTTTTTCTGCCGGTGGTTTTGGTGCCTGAGGCTTAGGCTTCTGAATACTTTTACCTTTTGATGGGATCTCTAATTGCTGGTACTCGAGTTCTATTTTAAATTTTTCAGCCAGGTATTTGATTGCGTTGTGGTAATCTCCATTCGTTTTTATTTTCATCACGAAGGATACCGGAGTAAGAGCCTTGTCTGTAGATCCAAAACACGAAAAGCATTTAGCGATATTTTTTGCTTTTGTAACAGATAAGCCTTCCTTTTTATTACAAAATGGGCAGTCTCCTTTTATATTAGAACCTGATCCCTTAAGAACAACAAATTCACCAACAACATCTTCAATCCGTGCAGCCTTAGTTATATCGTTTATACAATTTCTAGTTATCATAAATATTTTAAAGAATATGAGATTTATTATTTTACCTGTGGTGATGCTACTAATCCATGCTCAAAATAAATCTGGATACAGTTTGCCATAAAATTGTAAAAGAGGTTCCATTGGTTCTTATCCCAATCTTGGAAGAAAATAGATAGTTCCTGACGCGGAGATCTCTTTTCGTTGTAGTAATTACTAAATGTGATTACATGCATTCGTCTGTCAAAGCTGCCGCCCTGCCCTTTTATCTTATTGATTGTTGAGATGTACAGTTTTGGAGCGGATTCCCGTGGGATTATAAGGTCTTCTTTACGCTTGCGTTTTATTATCCAATCTCCGCCAACAAATGGAAATAAGTTTTCGAAATTAAAATTCCTCTTAGCATCATCTATATTCACAACCTTTGTCCCGGCATCAACACATTCAAACAAAAAACGATCTGTATTAATGTCACGTCTTTTACCTTGCACGGTAACAGTTGGCACCATTTTACTTATAGCCTGGGCTAATAATGATTTGCCAGTTCTGCCAATAACAGATCCGCTGTCTGGAGGGATCTCATTTGCTATTACCGCTTTAGTTCCGTCTTTATCATGGCCTGAATACAACAAATATCCTATTGCACTACATTTGGAGATAAAGTGAGTATTTGTTAGGGTTGGTTCAATTGCTGATACTTTGTTGAAGCTTACATTCCAATTGAAATCTGAAGTGTTATAAAGAAATCTAGCAAAGTGACATTGGATAAGTAAACCTAAATCACCTGACCTGATTGAATAATGTGGATTTCCTTTTTCATCTGGTTTTGAATTGATAATTAATAACGGATCTGTTTTTTTTACTTCAAATGGTATACGATCCCCGGTAGCGTCCATGATAGGCTTTTCTTCAATACCATTCTTAGTTATTACCCAGTCAGTATTTTTAAAATGCAAATTGGCAACACCATTGTTTGATTCAGTTTTGTTCATAATTTCGTTTTTGAGGGGTTTAAATTGTAAATGACATTTATACTTTTTTCTATCCGGTTCAGAACCTCAACCATTTTCAGTAATGGTTCCTTCTTTCGTGCCGCCCTGGTAATTTTACTTTCAGTTCTTCTTGTTTGATAATGCATAAGCCTTTTTGATTTTGTTTCTGAATTTTTGGGTTTGTAGGTATTCCTTGGTATAACACTTCAGGAGATCATCATTTTCGGACAATTCGCGCAATTCTTCATCCGACAGCAGATCCAACAGATTCGCTTTTAGCCTTGGCTCCTTATCCAGAATCACAAGAATGTAATGGTTGTGGTCAATGGCTGTTTTAAATGCATCAGCTTTAAGCTTCAGATGTTTGTACAAACGATTTGCATTATATGCTATTTGTCTCCAGTTCTGATCCAGTTCAGCATAAAGCTTCAGAACCTGTTCACTGGTAGAACAGGTGTTTTGATAAAAGCGCTGCACCAGGGCTTCTTTTTTTTCGTTGTAATCAGTTAGTTGTGCATTTTTCCTTGTCTGTAAAGCGTAGTTACGTTTAAAAAGCTTTTCCCATTCGAAAATACGGGAGTGAACTGGAGCACCTTTCATAAACATTTCAGGCATTGGAGGTGATTGAACTTCTGTCTTTTTTAAAAATTCCGGTATTTCTGTTGTTTGTTTTTCAGGAGATCCGCTCATAATATATTTTAAAGGAATTTAATTGAAGGAAACCAGTGTGAATGCGTCCGTTTGTCATTAGCCATTATCATTTTTGGCGGCTAGCATTCACTACCTGGTTAATGAGTTTATTTTTTCGCTGTACTTAAATATTCCAGAACATCCATTACCGTAGCATTTGACAGATCAGGGAAGTTCTTTGTGACATTTTTCGCCATTTGTGGTGACAACCTTATAGTGCCATTCTTAACTTTTAGCTCTTGCATTGTAGATGATTTTTAGCAGTTGATATCATTTCTTCCAGTATTAATAATGCTTTGGCATAGCTTGCATTATTGGGGTGTGGTAAAATTTTACGAAGATGGTTTTCATGAGCTAGGAGCATTCTGCAGATAGCTTCTTTATTATACCCTATGCAATTTTTACGAACCGCCCTAAGGATAACTAAGCATTTACTCAGACTTTCTGCCACTTCTTTATCTTTATAATGATTGGTTTTGTGGCTCAAAATCACCTTGTGATTCAACCAGATACGAACCTTTATTGGAAGTGGCTGTTCAGTTTGCATTGGCTTCGTATCTTGATAAAAATGCAACAATGTGTTCAACCGGTATAAAGCCCAACTCACGAGCAACACCGACTTCCTTTTTTGCTCCACGGTTATCTTCCCAACCGGTAAGTGTAACAAGCAAATCCGCGAAAGCAGATAACTCAGCAATACATAATCGCATACAATGCTGCCAATAATCTTCTTCATTTTTAAACAACTTAGGATCTACACTTTGACAGATCACATGTGGATTAATAACTTTGAATCCCATTGCAGTTAATTCCTTATCCACTTTTTCAAATTCATGGAAATTTTTTTCAGGGCCTGAGAGGTAAATAGTTTTTGAGTTCATAATTTTTTTATTTAGAATTGAATGTGCGACCATTGACATGCCGGTTCTGTTGTTCATAGCTGTTTGTTGTTTTTCTCCGGGGGGAGTAGTTTGGATAAAGTGAGTATCGATTATTGAATTTTTATTTTCCATTGCTTTCCTCTTTTTCTTCCGGATCTGGAAACAGTTCAGTTTCAGGTAATTTTAAGTAATCAGCCAGCCATTTTCTTTCGTGGGGTTTAACTGGTGTTTCACGTTTAATTTTTTTGTAAAAGGTGTCCTCACTCGTAAAACCAAATGCTGCCAGAAAATTAATTTTGATGCTTCCTTTTTTAGTGGTACCCAAATCATTGTATGCTTCTAAAACTGTCATTGGTTCGCGATTCTCAACCGGCATGAGAAATGTTCCCTTCAGTCCTTTCGTTTTCCTAATTCTTCCGGTGTTTTCTTCTGTGTTCATTTTGAATAGCTTTTGTATGGTTATTAGATTTTATTCTTATATTTAGAATGCAATGGTAGGTAAAAAACATATTCGTATGTTTTTTACATACGATGTATTTATCAACAAATATTAGCCAAGAATGGTTGAACACTTAGGTAGTCGCATAAAACACCTTGTTGAAAACAAATTTAAGGGAAGCAAAAAGGACTTTGCAAAAGCCATAGGCCTTAAGCAAGAAACCTATGTATTTGAAATTTTCAATAAAAAAGATGTTAGCACAGCTTTGGTTCGTAAAGTATCAGAAGCATTAGGAATTCCAGCCATTTCAATCCTTAGTGAAGACTATGCTGAAAACATAGTGATGGCAAGGGAAAACAAACCCCAACCAAAGGATAAACCTGATGAATCAGAATTAATAAAACACCTTAAAAAAACCATAAAATCACAGGAGTCGGCAATAAATGCAATGGAGATAACAATAGGTCTGCTTCAAAAGGAATCAGCTCCTAAAATGAAATACGAGAAAAAAAGTAAATGAAGTAATACATTGATTTAGATATTATGAAACAGCGTTAGCTGATTCTTGTCGTTGAAAACCGCGAATTTTTAACCACACACAAGAACCAAGTCGAACGCTCACGGGAAAGGCGTGGGCAGGCTTATTTGTGTGTGAAGCGTCCTTCGCGGTACGTCAACGGCATGGGTAGGTTCTAGTCCACGCTGATATTTTAAGCCTATATGGGATGTAAAAAGTGTGAGATCTATAAAGCAATGACAAAGCTTATGCTCACTCAGAATAAAACAATCAAGTTACAGCAGGACGCTATACGTAAGCTAATTAGGAACCAGCAGCTTAAAATCGATTTTAACCCAAACTGAACGAATAAAGGTGCCAAAAGTGTGCCCAAATGTGCAAAGTGTGCCACAAGTGCGCCAAGCAACAAACTCTACAAACCAATGGAAATAGCTAATACAGAAAAGGTGATTATGGGTTCGAGCCCCATTGGCCACCCTTAAAAAGAAATCCCTTGAATGATAAATCATTCAAGGGATTTCTTTTTACTTATAAACCGTTTTAATCCAATCCAATATTTTTCACACTAAAGTTTTCATCCTCTGCCCTACCCTGCTTTTATCTATTTAGATAAAACAATCTTGTCAACATAGCTTTGCCGCATATCAGCATGACGTAAAACCTTCAAGCAACACAAAATATATTCAATTTTCATATTTCAATTTCTTATTTAATGTTTAACATTGAATTTAATTGTCCCTTTATCTGATTTTAGAATGTAAGTGCCATCAATCAAGCCCGATGTTGACAACGAATTTGTTTTTGCTATTTTTGAAATAACCAATTCCCCTGTAATATTATAGATTTCAATATTATTTAACGTTTCTGAAAAGGAAATAATATTATTGGCAGGGTTTGGATAAACATTGATTTCATTGCTTGTTGAAACAAATTTCTCAATTCCAAGAGATGTTTGTGAATATTCTAAAACTAAAATACTCATAGCAGGCATTAGGTAATTCCCATTATTATCAATAGTTATAGCGCTTTCAGTAAATACTTCCGCATCTAACGATGTTGCAGTAAGTATCTTCGAACTATTTAAAGTATAGCCGGTAATTCCGTTCACCTGTAGCGGGAAAGCGTTGTTTTTATCACGATTGACTGCTATAACATTTAAATGAGAGAGGTCAGAGGATGCAAAGGCACTACTTCTGACAGCATAGGGATTGCCGTCACTTGCGGATGGAGATGTATTAGTAACTGCAACTGAATTATCAAGAAACAATGGAAACAATTTTTTATACATAGCAGCCGTTGGCATTAAAGTATAGGTGCCATTGGTGTTTTTACGGATGGGATGCCATGTAGCAGATGTTAAGCCATAAGTCCAATAATCAGAGCGTTCAAGATTACTGATCTGGCTCATGGCTAATAAAAAATCAACGGTGACACTTGCTCCCTGCCATTGCATTGCCGTATCCTGCTCAGCCTGAGAAGGACCGTTTGATAAAATCGCATGCGCCTGATCACCCACTATCATTTTATATCCATTTGTTTGTGCAGCAGCTGCAAGCGGGGTTAAAAAGCCCTGAATTGCTGCTACTCCTTGCGTGATAACACCAGCTGTAGCATTCTCCGTTAAAAAATAGTGAGTATTAATCCCATAAATCTTTCCCTGAAGCAATGGGGAATTCAAAATAGTCTGTGTCCACCCTGAAGAAACTTTTCCTACTACGGTAACCGTTATTTGAATTGTTGGATCAATAGCACGCATGGCGTCAATGATTGGAATGATCTTGGCAATATAGGCGGCAGCACCTGTCACATCAAATTCACTCACATGATATGGTTCATTGCCCATATTCCATATTTTTATGCGGTATGGTAAAGCATGACCGTTCGCGGCCCTTAATGCGGCCCAATCTGTTCCACCACCTGGATTGGTACCATCATTTGGTGAATTACAATATTCCACCCAATCGGCATTTGATTGAACAACATTTGGAATTGCTGCATTTATCTGAACCGAAGAAGTCAAACTTCCATCAGCACTATCATATATTGGCACCATGATTTGAACATTCTTTGGATCAACGCCTCTAGCGGCTGTCATACCCATAAATTCATCAAATCCAAAATTCAGTACCTGGGCGGGCATCGACTGACTGGAAAAGAGTTGCTGGGGAATTCGGTTTGAAATAGGCCCTATTGATTTCTTCCATTCAAATCCCTGCATAATTCCGTTGGCAGGATAACGCAACCCAGCCATTGGAAAATCATTAAAAATGGAATCTATCGAGGATATAAATGTTCCGTCCGTATTGTGATAGCCAATAGAACCTGTTGTACCTGTCAAACTTGATCTGCAATCATAAGTAATTCCAAGTAAAAGCTTGGGATTAGCCATCACTGTTGTACTTACATTTATAGATGTGGTTGCTATTTGAGAAACAACAACTGTAGGGATTATAAAAAGAATGGAAGCTATTGCTCCGATCGCGCTTAGTTTGTTATGCCTTTTCATGCTTTTAATTTTTAATTTAATACTACTATTCTTTAAGAATCAGTTTCTAACATGAGGCAGCATCCTATTTATTTCGGATCGTTGCGGGGAGTGTTTAAATAAAAGAACTTAATTTAAGAATTTTGTTACTTCGTAAAACAGTTAAACTGTTTGCTAATCAATATTTCCAAGAAAACGGAAACAAATAAAAAAACTAAATTAATAACATCACTATCTAAATGAACTATATAAATTATTCAGGCTTTGTAATTTTCGCTTCCAACTCATTAATCAATAATTCCTTTTTTTGAACATCGGCTCTCAAAGCCTCTATTTCCTCACGAAGTGCCTTTAATTTCATATCAGGTATAGATTCAGGAATTTCTTCCTTGCTCCAGATATTAACATTATAATAAGGCTCTTTTTCAAAATCAAAGCCTTCAAAGTTTTCACGAAAAAAACTATATAAAGGAATTCGCAATTCTTTTGAAATGAGCTCAAGTGTACGTATTTCAATTGTATTGTTTTCAATTGCCAAATCCAATTCCGATTCAGACATAGAGAGATAGGACGCAAGGTCAGCATAGGTATACTTTTTCATCTCCAATACCTGCAGTATTTTCTCTTTTAAGTTCATGCGAAAGCTTTATAATTGTTTTGCTAAGATATGTTATTTATTAATATAATTTATTATGTTTTTAGCATTGATATCAATTTATACAATACATCTAATACATCTTATTTAATCATCCGGTAAATGATTATTTTGAGTATAGTTATTGTTATATTTGTGGAATATGAAAACACTGCACAAGTTTATTCTAAAATCATACATAGGTCCGTTTGTGATGACTTTTTTCATTGCAATGTTTGTGTTTTTTATGATGTTTATCTTTAAATACATTGATGATTTTGTAGGTAAAGGATTGGGATTTGGAATTTTATCTGAATTATTTTTTTATTTTTCACTTACTACCATTCCTATGGCATTGCCATTATCCATATTGCTTTCCTCGCTAATGACCTTTGGAAATTTGGGCGAACATTTTGAACTTACTGCAATGAAAAGTTCGGGATTGTCATTGCAAAAAATAATGAAACCTTTAATAGTTACAACAGTATGTATTTCCCTTGGTGCCTTTTATTTTTCAAATAGTATTTTACCATATACCAATCTTAAAGCCGGCTCATTGTTATACGATGTGCGCCAATCCAAGCCTGCATTGTTATTTAAGGAAGGTGTTTTTAATAATAGTCTTGAAGGCTTCAGTATTCGGGTAGGTAAAAAAGATAAAGATGAAAAAACACTTAGAGAACTTTTAATCTATGACCATAGGGCAATGCAGGGTAATAATGTTGTATTAGCAGCTAAAAGCGGTACTATGGAAGAAACACCCGACAAAATATTTTTGATACTTACCTTAAAAGATGGGGTAAGTTATAAGGAAATTGCTGATAATCCTAAAGATATACAAACCCGTCCATTGGTTCGTGATAAGTTTGATGAACGTATTATCCACTTTGATTTGTCAGAATTTAAGATGTCGCGTACAAACGAAGATCTGTTTAAGAATAATTATCAAATGCTTAATCTTGCCCAACTAAACGAAACGGTAGATTCAATGGTAATCAAGAGTCAAAAGCGTAAAGAAAATTTTAATACTCAGTTAAGACAAAGCTATTATTCCAAATCAACCATCTACCTTGCATCTTTAGATTCGACAAAGAAAAATTTACCCGATACCAACTCTTTTGCTAAGCTTGCAAACGCACAGCGAATAAGTATTATTGAAAATGCTGCTAATACCGTTAGAAGCGCAAAGGCTTACGCAGAATCCGTTAGGGATGAAAACGAAGCAGATGACTATTCCAGATTAAAATATGAAATAGAATGGCACCGTAAATTCACTCTTTCCATTGCTTGTATTGTTCTTTTCTTTATTGGCGCTCCCCTTGGGGCGATCATTCGCAAAGGCGGTTTAGGAATGCCAGTTGTGGTATCTGTTGTGTTCTTTATTATTTTCCACATCTTATCAATTACAGGCGAAAAATTAGCCAAAGAAGGAGAAATACCTGTTTACCAGGGAATGTGGCTCGCAACGGCTATCTTGTTCCCTATTGGTGTTTTTCTTACATATAAAGCTACTTCCGACAGCAGCTTGTTTGATTCCAACGCATATATTGATCCGATCAAAAAACTTTTCACACGCAAAAAAGAAAGGTTATAACAGCCAGATGAATATTTTACAACTTTGTCATAAAGTACCATTTCCACCAAAAGATGGAGGCTGTATTGCTATGAATAATCTCACCCAAGGTTTAATTAATGAGGGACACAAGGTTAAGGTGCTGGCCATAAATACAAAAAAACATTTTATAGATATACAAAGCCTCCCTTCTGATTATCGTTTACAAACCAATATTGATGCGGTAAATGTTGATACCAGTATAAATATCACAGCTGCATTTGCAAACCTTTTTACTGATAAATCTTATAACATTGAACGTTTTTTTTCAAAATCTTTCGAAGAAAAATTAATAGAAACTTTAAAATCAAAAGAGTTTGATATTGTTCAATTAGAGAGCTTGTTTATGTGTATGTACATTAGCACTATACGTAAGTATTCAAAGGCCAAAATAGTTTTAAGAGCGCATAATGTAGAGCATATCATATGGGAACGTACAGCTCAACAAGAAAAAAATTTATTTAAAAAAGCATATCTGAATTTACTTGCCAAAAGGCTTAAAAACTATGAATTACAAGCCCTACAAACCGTTGATGCAATTGCTGCGATAACAAAAAAAGATGAAACTTATTTTAGAAAATCTGTTATTTCAAAACCAATTCAAACATTTCCCTTTGGAATTGATTTAAATCATACGTTGCAAATAAGTCCTGAAAAGGAAGAATATCCATCCGTATTTCATATTGGTGCAATGGATTGGCAGCCTAACATTGAAGGCATTAATTGGTTTTTAAATAATGTTTGGGATAAAGTTCAAGCAAAACACCCTCAGCTGAAATTATACCTGGCAGGGAGGAATATGAGCTTGGAATTTAAACAACTAAAAAAAACAAATGTAATTATAGTTGGAGAGATTGATAATGCATACCAATTTATTCAATCTAAAGGTATAATGATAGTACCGTTGCTTTCGGGGGGTGGAATGCGGGTGAAAATTATTGAAGGGTTAGCATTGGGCAAAACAATTATTACCACACAAGTTGGCGCAGAAGGAATAGACTGTGAAAATAATAAAAACTTTATTATTGCAAATGATGCTGTCCAATTTTCAGAAGCTATAAGCAAGTGTATTTCTGATAAAACGTTCTATTCTGAAATTGGAAAAAATGCAAAAATATTAGCCCTGCAAAACTATAATAATGCCGACATTTGTAAAAGCCTGACGGATTTTTATAAAATCATATTACTCAACAAAAATTAATAAATTAGCTACCCTTAACTGGTGTTTGCTGAAATAATAAAATGAAAATACTTGTACTTTTATCCCGCGTTCCCTACCCACTCGACAAAGGTGATAAACTGCGTGCATTCAACCAAATCAAGCAACTTTCAAAAAATAATCAGATCATTCTATTTGCTTTAAATGACACGCAATTAGATAATGAAGCGGTTACTGAACTAAAAAAATATTGTTCAGCTATATCAATAATTAAATTTACCAAGGTCACTATTTTCTTTAATCTGCTCAGAGCATTATTTAATGGAAAGCCACTACAGGTGGGCTATTTTCATTTTAGTAAAGCACAAAAAAAAGTAGATGCATTAATCAAAAAACATAAACCTGATCATATATATTGCCAATTAATTCGTACCGCTGAATATATAAAGTCTCATCCTAATATCCCTAAAACACTGGATTATATGGATGTATTTTCTAAAGGTATGGAGCGCAGAAAAAGTACGGAGCCCTTCTACATGAGACCCATATTGGCATTAGAACACAGGCGTTTGTTAAGGTACGAGCGAAAAACATTTCAGTATTTCAAACATAAAACGATTATATCTGAACAGGATAAAAATTTAATTCCCCACCCTAAAAAACACGAAATCCATGTGGTTCCAAATGGTGTAGACACTACCTATTTTAGAGCAATCCCACATAAAAAAGAATTCGAATTGCTTTTCAATGGCAATATGAATTACCCTCCAAATATAGAAAGTGTAGAATATCTGGTAAACAAAATAATGCCATTGGTTTGGAAAAGGCTTCCAAATGTACGTTTGCTGATTTCAGGAGCCTCACCAAATGATAAAGTGCTTGCATTAAAATCAAATAAAGTAGTAGTTAGCGGCTGGGTAGATGATATACGGGAAAATTTTGCAAAGTCAAAAATACTTGTTGCACCCATGCAAATAAGCATTGGTCTGCAAAATAAATTATTGGAAGCAATGGCTATGCAACTACCATGTGTTACATCAACTCTTGCCAACAGCGCATTAGGCGCCAAACCTAACGAACAAATTTTAGTTGCTGATACTCCCGAACAATATGTTGAATCTATTGTTAACTTACTACAGGATGAAGCAATGGCAAAGCGGATAGGAATGAATGGTTTTACATTTGTTACCAATAATTTTAACTGGCTGAATGCCACACGTATATTAGAAAGACTGTTTCACCAGAAGTAAATTTCTAATTCCTAATTGTGAACAAACGCCAAACAAAATTCATCTGCAAAACATCAAAAAAACTCATTGAAAAATGGCTGACAATAGAAATTAGATGAAAATATTAGTATTTAATAACTACGATAGCTTTACATATAATTTAGTCCATTATATTGAAAAGATTACTGATTACCCTATAGAGGTACATCGTAATGATCAGATCAGCTTATCTGAAATTGAACGCTTTGATAAAATTCTGCTTTCACCCGGCCCCGGGCTCCCTTCAGAAGCAGGTATATTAATGGATGTGATTAAACAATATGCTTCCACAAAAAGTATTTTTGGCGTTTGTTTAGGCCAACAAGCCATTGCAGAGGTATTGGGCGGATCATTACTTAATTTGCAGGAAGTTTATCATGGTGTTGCCACAGCCATTGATATTATTGATGATGATATTCTATTCAAAAATATTCCGAAAAAATTTAATGTTGGCCGATATCATTCATGGACAGTAAATAAAAATGATTTGCCTGAAGAATTAAAAATCACCTGTATTGATCAGTCGGGCAATATCATGGGGCTTAAACACACAACGTACGATTTACGCAGTGTACAGTTCCATCCAGAGAGCATACTTACGGAATATGGCTTGGACATCATTAAAAACTGGATAGAGAATTAATAATAATCTTTTAAAAGTAAATCCGTTATATGAATTTAGTATTCCGAAAGGCAACAACTCAGGACATCCCTTTAATAGCTGAATTGGCAGACAGTATTTGGAGAAAACATTATAGTGATATAATTACATTACAGCAGATTGAATATATGCTTAAAAACATGTATTCAGAGGAAAGCATTCTTCAACAAATAGCTGAAGGGCATGTTTTTACAATAGTTTACGCGGATGAAAAGGCTATTGGATATGTTTCCACAAGTACAACAGACAAAAGAAATTACACTTTACATAAATTTTATATAAGTCCTGATTACCACGGTAATAATATTGGAACCAAGTTATTCACCCACCTACTTAGCGAATTAAGCCCTTTGGAAAGCATTCAATTAACTGTTAACAGGCAGAATTATAAAGCAATTAATTTTTATTTTAAGAATGGTTTCGTTATTAAGGAAATTGTAGATTTTAATATTGGTAATGGCTTCTTTATGAATGATTTTGTGATGATTAAAAAAAACAATACTAACTAAAACTATTTATACCATTCATATTTCTGTGCAAGAAAAACCGCCTCCATTTTTGAGTTAACATGCAGCTTATTATAAATATTTTCAATGTGTTTCTTAATGGTCTTATCACTTACAAATAGTTGATCTGCTATCTGTTTATAGGTCTTTCCGACAGACAACAACTCCAGCACTTCAACTTCTCTTGGTGTTAAATTGTAGCTTTCCGGGCTTACGGTCAGATTTTTTTTTGTTGTTTCAGAATTCCTTTTCTTTATTAGATCAATTGTTTTTAATGCAATATTAGGCGACATTGGAGCACCACCGTCTATAATATTTTTAATGGCATCTACTATTTTGGCTGTGGTTTCCTCTTTTATTAAATAACCAGTAGCTCCTGCTAAAATTGCATCAAATATTTTATCATCATCATCAAAAACGGTCAGCATAATTACTTTCACACTTTCGCCATACAGCTTATGTAATTCTAATGTTGCCTGAATCCCGTTCATAACGGGCATATCAACATCCATCAAAATCACTTCAGGAAATTCAGCATTCGCTTTAAGTTTCTCAAACAGGTCTGCACCGTTTTCAGCAGTATATAAAATATTTATCTCATTAAAGAGCGAAAGATTTTTTATAAGTGTACTTCTTAATTGGGCCGAATCATCCACAAGAACCACTTTTATTCTGGAATTGTCTTTAGTCATGTTTATTTAATGGAATTTGTAAATTAATTTCTGTTCCAAAATCACCGGAATTAATAGTGAGTTTCGCATTTAATTCCTCAACTCTTTTCTTTATATTTTTCAATCCATATGTTTCCTTTTCAAGAGCATCTTCAACGTTAAATCCAACTCCATTGTCGGAAAAAATTAATTGAAGCTGATTGTCATCAAGTGTTATAGTAAGTTTAATTTTGGTTGCTTTTGCATACTTCAGAGTATTTGAAAGACTTTCCTGAACCACACGGTACAAATAAAGCACCTGCATTACCGGTAAAAAAACGTGTTTATTTTTTTCATTTGTAACCAATAAATAATTCACCTCTGGTTTGTCTTCCAATATGCGGTATATATGGCTGTTTAATTTATTGATAAAAAGTTCCAGCGTAATAGTATCATGATTCAACACCCAAATTGCGCTTCGGAGCTGCCCCATGGTATGTTTTGCGTTTAACGAAAGTTTTTCAAAGGCGTTTGATAATTCCTTATTATCGGCAAATTCATATTTAACATATTCAATATTATAAATGATGTTCGACAAATCTGTACCGATACTATCGTGTAAATCCCGGCTGATTCTTTCTTTTTCATTTTTAAGTTCTACCTGTGCTTCTGCCCTTTTTATTACTTCTTCCTGCAATTTAACCTGCATTAAAAATGCTTCTTTCTGTTTTACATTGAGCTCTTGCAACATTTGCCCTTTTTCATCTACGAATTTTTTAAAATTGATTGCTAATCCAACTAACAGAGTTACAATTTCAAATAACAACATCCACAAAAAACTGTCATACAAATAAAATGGAGTAGGTAATTCTAATAAGTTGGTAGAAGTAACAATCGTGATATATACTAAGATGGGAAAAACACTTACCAAATAAATAAATGCATTTAATTGTTTACGTTTTATTCCTGAATAAATAAAGACAACCATATTTAATACAATACAAATAATCAAAATATAATAAAGCGTTGGAAAAACACCATTTAAAGGTGTTTCACCATAAACAAACATTGATAAAGAAAGTAATAAGATACCAATTCGGGTAACCCTGTTTAATGCGAAATGCCAGCGAGGAGATTGTTCATTTAGTAAGAATTTTTCAAGGAAAATAATAGCAAATAAAGCCGAAAACATATTAAAAACAGAGGCCCAGATTGGGTTTTGAAAATAAGGCAAATTATGCTGAAAAAATTCCAGTGTGAACCCTTCAACTATGAGTCGCCAAAACAAAACACTTATACAGTATAGCGAATAAAATAAATATTTTTTATCACGCAGGTACAAATAAATTGCAAAGCTGAATATGCTGATAAATAATATTAATCCGCTAAAGAAACCATATTTAAAATTTTCATTGTGAAGATATTTTAAAAAAGCATTTTCAGTCCATATTAAAATTGGAACTTTCAATGATGATTGCGTTCTTTTAACGCGGATAAAAAACTCATATACTTTATTTGTATCTAAGGTTAATTTATAACAGCTTTTATAAGTATGGTAAATGTTAGTTGTAACCGGGGCGCGCCAACCGGTAGCTGGCATAGTAATTGGCACACTATCCTTACCAATAACATATGCATCCAACTCACTAATTAATGCATTATTGACTTCTATTACTTTAGGTTCAGTAGATTTATTTAACAATTTAAAGTAAAGCCAATGGCCTTCATTACTCATCCAGTAAGAAGGCATCTGTTTGTTTACGTAACTATAATTCCCTAGTCTCTGCTGCTTTACAGCTTCATCAATAGAAATTGATTCAACCCCTTTTTCAGAAAACTCATAGATGCCTGAATCCAGCCGAATAACATCATCATTGCAATTAAGTAAATGAGTCTGTCCTATTGTTGAACTCGTTTTACAACAAAAAACAAATAAAAATAATATGTATAAATAGGTCTTCAATATTATAAATGTTTGCTCAAAAGTAGGCCTTTAAACGGTATGTTCATTAGTATTTTGATAAAATACGGAATTCTCCGTATTTCTGTTTTTTGAATTTAGAATTACGTTTGTGCCTATAAATTATCTATCACAAATAAAATAATCATAAGATGAAAAAAACACTACTTTGTTTAGGAATGGCCGCTACACTTATCTTCACACAATGTTCCCCGCCCAAACTGTCAGGTTTAGCAAAAAAGGAAAGTTTAGAAGGAAAAGCTAAATTGGATTTCAACGACAGTAAAATAAATGAATCAGGAAGAGGATTTGCTGTAAATATGAAATACCTGCCGGCACTTCCAAAAAAAATTGCCTTAGTTTCTTTTTATGTTGATGACCCAGGTATCACTAAGGTTACAGGCAACAATCAATCTGGAAAAACATATTACACCACTAATACTGGTTCTGCCGGAGCAAAAGCATATGCCAATGAATTCCTTACTAATGGCGGTTTAGAAAGTATTAAAACAACTTTTAAAAAATACGATATGGAAATACTTACTCCTAACGAATTTTTAACCGATGATACTAAAAAACAATTTTACAATAATTTTGTTGTTCAGAATTCCAAAGGAAATGAATTAGGAAAAAAGATAGGTGCATTTTTTAAAGCCGGAGCCAATGCAGGTACAACTATTGAAACCGATGAAGCAGCTGATGGTTACCAATTGTTCAAAGTGAATCAACGCGAATGGTTAGACTCTGAGCATAAAAATAAAGCAGGTGTACAAAATCTTGCCGGTTCTTTAAATAACATGATGATAGAATCAATGGGATATGACCTTTGTAAAAATTTAGGCGTAGACGCTGTATTGGTTGTTTATAATACACAAAGCTGCGATAAAAAATGGTCAAGAGACCGTCATTGGGTAAATGCAGTAAGTATGTACATGTTTGCTCCAAACCCTCTTCCACTAAAAGAAGGTAAAAAAGACAATATGTTTTATTCAAAAGGTCTTTTTTATACTGGCGCGCGTATTGCTTTCAGCAAACCGCTTGTAATTGACCCTAAAATTAAAGATGAAGCAGAGAAAGCACAAAACGTAAAGGATAATTATGTTGCATACAGTAAGATTGTTGCTGGATTGGCAGACAGAACAGGAAAAAACCTTACAAAAGAATTTTCCAAAAAGAAATAATAAAATAGTAATACAATTTTAATTTAATTATTTTTTAATAATAAATTTATGAGGATTCTCAAAATTTCGATTTTCACATTGCTTCTTACTTCTTTATTTTTAAAAAAAGCCAGCAGCCAATCAGTTAATTACAAAATTCTGGAAGACAACCCATATCAGAATAATCTTTCAGTATCATTAATGCCATTTTATACTGATTTTGCGCCTAATAACAACCTTTCTTTAGGTTATGGCATTGATGCTTCGCTGATCTATAAAAAGCTAGCCACTGCGCATTTCTATATGGAACGTCCTTATACAGATGGAACAGATTGGGGATATCATTTCGGAACAGTTGGCATTTTCCCCTCACCAACTGTAAATAAACTAAGAAATTTTTTACATCTTGAATTAGGCGCAGCTTATCACCTGAGTGATCGCACAGTAACCAGAAGTAGAAAAGTTGTTTTGAGTTCTAGTACGGGCTCTAAATATACTACTACTACTTATATTTCTGTTCCGGCTACTGTCAGAAAAATTGTCGCAGTAAGAGGAGGTATTTATAATTACCATACCGCTATTACAGCTCGCCAATACGGGGATGTTCCAGGAGACTTAGGTATTGATGCAAATGGTGTAATCGCTACTGATGGCACTCGTTTTGGGGGAGCTGCTCGCCTATACTCTACTCCCGAAGACCCATTCTTTAACACCGAATCATCCACTATGATGAAAGTATTAGGAGTGTATGGAGGTATCTCCTCTTCAGGATATCATCGTGTAATGGTGGATACTGATGCTTATGGAGTAAAAGGCGGATCGCGCTACATAAATTTTTATGCTGATGCAATGTTTGCTCCAGTTAGAATTGATGACTTCGTTGGTATTGACGGTAAAAAATATGATGTTAGCGGTAAAAATGCACAAGGCTTCAAAACCCGTCCTTTTGGCGCTAGAATAGGATATGAATATATTTTGGCAAAAAAAAGAATTGGATATTATGCTAAAACAGAATTGGGTTTTAAACCTGGTTTAGCAAACAGTAAATTTTATGTTTCGTTAGGGTTTGGTTTATCGATAAACGGAAAAATAAAAAAATTGGCTGCTGAATCATAAGTTCTACAGCTTTTATCTTAAAAAAAATCAGTTTGTTAACACAAACTGATTTTTTTTGTTTTGTATTTTTCAACCAACAGCTTACTAATTTAGCCTTTTCCAAATATAAGTTAAGGTTAAAATTTTCGGATTACCATCTGAGAAATGAACAAAAAATTGTATCTTGTTCAAACAAATTAGGATACAATGTTACAAAGACTATTCATTCTCTTAATAATTACATCTTTTACTTACAACAATAATGTTGCAGCCCAGGATTGGATAATAAAACTAAAAGATCCAACTGCCAATTTTTACGATGTACAGCGGTCATTTGGCAAATATTGGAAACAGAAAGAAAGAAAAGAAAAACTAAAAAAAATCTTTAGTTTTGGGCAAGAAATAGAAGAAGAACACGCTGACTATATACTCTACAAACGCTGGGAAAACTACGTCTCCCCTCGTGTATTTCCTTCTGGCGACAGAACTTTGTTACAAAAAGGCGGTCAGGAATTACAAAAATTGATTACCACGCATTCTAATAAAAGCGCTATGCAGATTGGCGGAAATTGGATCGCAAAAGGTGCTTTTAGTGTGCCGGCCAATGGTGGGGGCGCAGGTCGCCTGAATTGTATTCGTTTTCATCCTAACAATCAAAATATAATTTATGTAGGGGCGCCTTCCGGGGGGCTCTGGAAAACAGTTGATAATGGTGCAACATGGTCCACCAATACAGATGCCCTTCCTACCCTTGGTATTAATGATATTGCCATTGATGCCACCAATACCAATGTAATGTACATTGCTACGGGAGATGGGGATGCTTCCGACACGTATGGTGTGGGCATCCTAAAATCCATTGATGGGGGTATTACCTGGAATATTACAGGGCTCAATTGGAACACTATTCAGGGCAGAACCATCAGCCGGATTTTAATTAATCCAAATGATCATACTATGTTGTTTGCCGGAACTAGCAACGGTGTATACAAATCTACAGATGAAGGAAACACCTGGACAAAAGTACTGTCGGCTAACGGTATAAAAGACCTTGAGCTGAAACCAGGCGATCCAAATACGATCTATACAGTATCCGCTTCTAATTTTTACAAATCAACAAATGCTGGAAATAATTTTTCAATAGTAAGCAGCGGTTTACCATCGGCTTCTACCGTAAGCCGCATTGCCATTGCTGTTACATCCGCAGATCCCTCATATGTATATTTGGTTTATTCTGATAATAATAATGATGGGTTTAAGGGGTTATATCTTTCACAAAATTCAGGAACAGCTTTTACTTTACAATCTGATTCTCCTAACCTTTTAGGCTATAATGCCGATGGACAGGACTTTGGAGGAAATGGTTGGTATACACTTTCTATTGCTGTATCACCGATTAACAAAGATGAAGTGGTAATAGGAGGAGTTAATATTTGGAAGTCCTATGATGCTGGAGTAAGCTGGACTCTAAATGCCCATTGGTACGGTGATGGCGGTGTGCCTTACGTTCATGCCGACATTCATGATTTGATTTATCGTCCTGATGGAAACACTTATTATGCAGCAAGCGATGGGGGGATATCTCTTACCCAGGATGGTGGAGTATTATGGCAGGATAAAAGTGATGGCTTACAAATTGGGCAGATGTACCGTTTGGGAGGCTCTTCAACAAATGCAAATCTGATATTACAAGGCTGGCAGGATAATGGAACTAATCTTTTAAATTCCGGATCATGGAGTGCAGTATTGGGTGGAGATGGCATGGAATGCTTTATTGACTGGAGTAATCCCAATTATATGTATGCCGAATATCAAAATGGTGAACTTCACATTTCATCTGATGGAGGTAATACTTTCTCATCTATTTTAAATAACATTAATGAACCGGGCCAATGGATCACCCCATGGCAGCAGGATCCTATTACTCCGCAAACTATTTACGCAGGGTTTGAAAACGTTTGGAAATCCATTGACAGAGGTGATAACTGGACTAAAATATCAACATTTAATTCAGGTGGTTTAAAGTGTTTAGTTGTAGCCAAATCAAACCCTCTGTTTATATATGCTTCCGATGGATCTCTTATTTACAAAACCACTGATGGAGGAGTTTCCTGGACCACCCTGCCCAATCCTGCTGGTGGCGCCAATAGCATTACTTACATTGCTGTTTCAGAAAGCAATCCGAATAAATTATGGATAACTTTTTCTGGTTACACTATCAATAATAAAATATATAAATCAGTGGACGCAGGCCTAACCTGGGCAAACATCTCCGGAAATTTGCCCAATATACCTGCGAATTGTGTTGTTAGTCAAATGGGCACAAATGATGGCGTTTATGTTGGCACTGACCTTGGCGTATATTATACGGATGCTGATTTAGCCTCCTGGATGCCTTATTCAAACGGTTTACCAAATGTAATTATTGATGAATTGGAAATTCATTATGGAACAAGTAAACTTCGTGCAGCCAGTTACGGTAGAGGCTTATGGGAAACGTCTGTTTATAACCCTTCTTCTGCCCTACCCTTTGCAAATTTTGTTGCCGATAGTGTTAGCGGCTGCCCCGGACTTTCAGTACAATTTTCTGACAGTACCATCAATTCACCCACAGGTTGGAACTGGACATTTCCTGGCGGAACGCCAGCTATGTCTCAATTGCAAAACCCTATTATTACCTACAATACACCTGGAACATATAATAATGTTACGTTAGTTGTTTCCAACATCAATGGTGTGGATTCTGTTACAAAAAACAGTTACATTGCCATAAGCCCCCAAACACAACCAATTATTACACTAAACAATAATGATTCAATTTGTCAGGGACAAGCCGTTCTGCTAACATCCAGTAATGGTAATAGTTTTAAATGGCATCCTACAAATCAAACCGTCCAGAGCATAAATTTAAATACAACCACAATACGTTCCGTAACAGTTACAGATGCTTTCGGATGTGCAGTTACATCACAACCGGTAAATATTTATGTTTTACCTTTGCCGGCAATACCAACGGTTACGATTAATGGTGACACCCTTACGTCAAGTGCTCTTATTGGGAATCAGTGGTATTTAAATAATTCAGTAATTCCAAATGCCACCACTCAGCAACACTTGATGCAGGGAGCCCAAGGAATATATAAAGTAACAGTAACTGATACCAATGGTATATGCTCTTCGTCCTCATCTACAACACTTGTTGGCGTGGATAATGACAGTAAAATTGGAATTAGTTATATTGTATATCCCAATCCAACAAGCGGAATCACAACTCTTGTTTTACAGTCCGATTCCCCAGATGATATAACCATTGAAATTACAGACGTTTCGGGTAAAAAAGTGTATGAGAAAAATTATAAATCTTTTAGCGGAAGTATGGAAACAACCCTCGATTTAAATATATATGGAAAAGGAATTTATGCACTAACAATAACAAATTCTAAGGGGAATGCTTCAAAAAAAATTATAGTGTATTAGTACTAATTGGCCCATTTTTTTCATCTTTATAATTTACATTTACTTATTAAGTATCTTTTTATGAATACAAAACAAACAATTATTGTTACTGGCGGTGCAGGCTACATTGGTTCTCACACCATTATTGAATTACTTGAAACCACTGATTTCAAAGTTGTTTCTATTGATAACTTTTCTAACTCTTCGGCCAAAACATTTGATAGAATTGAAAGAATAACCGGTAAAAAAGTAATGAATTATGAAGTTGATTTATGTGACAAAAACAGTGTCGAGAAAATATTTGAAACCGAAAAAAATATTATTGGAATAATTCATTTCGCGGCATACAAATCTGTTTCTGAATCAGTCGAAAACCCTTATAAATATTACAATAATAACATCAACTCATTATTGAATATCCTGGAATGTTGTTTAAAATACGATATTTCAAATTTTATATTTTCTTCTTCCTGCTCCGTTTATGGTAATATCAGCGAACTGCCGGTTAAAGAAAATACCGCTTTGGGAAAGGCAGAATCCCCTTACGCGTATACAAAACAGGTTGGGGAAGAAATTATTAAGGATTATACGCATGCGTATCCTCAATTAAATTCTATCGCTTTACGTTATTTCAATCCGGTTGGAGCTCATGTATCAGGCCTTAATGGCGAATCTCCTATTAACAAGGCAAGTAATCTGGTTCCTATTATTACACAAACTGCAATTGGTAAGTTAAAAGAAATGACTGTACATGGCAATGATTATCCAACGCGTGATGGGACCTGTGTACGTGATTATATTCACGTAACGGACATAGCAACAGCACATATCATAGCACTTAATTATTTGATTGAAAATAAAAACCTATCCGATTCCTTTATTTTTAATTTGGGAACAGGTGCAGGAGTAAGTGTTTTGGAAGCAATCAATGCATTTGAAAAAGTAAGCGGACAAAAACTGAAATATACAATTGGTGAAAAACGACCTGGAGATGTAGTTGCCATTTATTCTGATACTGAAAAATCAGAAAAAGAATTAAAATGGAAGCCGCGATTTACTTTAGATGAAATGATGGAAACTGCCTGGAAATGGGAGTTAGAGCAGGTAAAAGAAAATGTATAAACTTTAAATATTTGATTTAGATATTGAGATGCTAAAATATAGAATTACTATAGCCTAATGTCTCAATATCTAAATAGTCAAATATAATACTAGTATATCCTTGGAAATTTCTCCGGATTACATTCATGCATCATCTCATAGGCTGCATCAAATACATCATCCGCGCTTGGTTTAGAACAATAATCACCATCAGTACCATAGGCCGCACGATGTTCCTTTGCCGCTAATGTTTTAGGCTCAGTATCAAGGAATTGATAAGCACCCTGCTCAACCAATATTTTCTGTAAAATATAAGCACTTGCGCCCCCCGGTACATCCTCATCCACTACCAGTAAACGATTTGTCTTTTTAACTGATGCTGCTATAGATTGATTTAAATCGAATGGCAATAATGTTTGTACGTCTATTATCTCCACTGAAATATTTACCTGGGCCAATTGCTTCACTGCTTCCATGGCAATACGGCAGCACGATCCATATGTTACCAAAGTTATATCAGAACCTTCATTAATTGTTTCTGTAACACCCAATGCAACTTTATATTCCCCTAAATTACTAGGCTGTTGTTCTTTTAACCGATATCCGTTTAATGGTTCAATAACCAAAGCCGGCTCATCAGCACATAACAATGTATTATAAAAACCTGCAGCCTGCGTCATATTGCGGGGTACACACACATGTATTCCTCTAATAGCATTAATGATCATTCCCATTGGAGAACCGCTGTGCCAGATCCCTTCTAAACGGTGTCCACGGGTACGTATAATAACCGGAGCCTTTTGCCCGCCTTTACTTCTGTACTGAAGCGTTGCAAGATCATCGCTCATTATCTGCAATGCGTACAATAAATAATCAAGATATTGAATTTCAGCAATTGGACGCAAACCGCGTAATGCAAGGCCTATCGCCTGCCCCATAATTGTAGCCTCACGTATACCTGTATCAAACACACGTACTTCACCATATTTTGCTTGTAAACCTTCTAACCCTTGATTAACACCACCTATTTTACCCGAATCTTCACCAAATATCATTACTCCTGGATATTTTGCAAGTATGGCATCAAAATTCTCACGTAGTAACTCCCTGCCGTCAATTGATTTACTTTCTCCAGCATATTCAGCATTTACAGGCTTAATATTCAAGGCTTTTTGCTCCGATTCACTATGCAGATAGGAACTATAACGATCATGGCTGGCAAGCTTGGCTTCATTTAGCCAATCAATTAATTGAGTTTTTAAAATTATATCTTCATTTCTTATTAAACGCAATACCTGTTTGGTTGCTACTACAATATCTTTGCGATTTGGCTCTGCTATCTGATTCAAATCAGCTTTTATTTTTAAAATAAAAGCTGAATTGCTGGAAACTTCAGCAATTTTATCAAAAAAAGCACTTACTTCTTTTAACTCATTTTTGATAGGGCTCAGATAAGCCGTCCATGCTGCCGTTTTAGCCTCACGCACTACTTTTTTTGCATTTTCTTCAATCTCAATTAATTGCGCTTCCGTAGCAAGTTTATTTGTTAAAACCCACTCACGCATTTTTTTTATTCCATCGAAATCCGTTTCCCATTGTAAACGTTCCTTCGATTTATAACGCTCATGCGAGCCCGATGTACTATGCCCTTGTGGTTGCGTTACTTCTTCAACATGAATTAAAACAGGAACGTGCTCTTCTCTGCAAACCTTTGCGGCCGCTTCATATGTTTCACATAAATGAGCATAATCCCAGCCTTTGGTTTTAAATATCTCAATACCTACTCCACCTTTTTCACGTTGAAACCCTTTTAATATTTCGGAAATACTTTCTTTAGTTGTTTGATATTTTTTAGGTACGGAAATTCCATGGCCGTCATCCCAAACAGATACAAGCATCGGTATCTGCATCACCCCTGCTGCATTAATTGTTTCCCAAAATAATCCTTCGGATGTGCTGGCATCACCAATAGTACCAAAAGCGATTTCAGTACCTTTATTAGAAAAGTTACTGAATTCCTTCGTTTGCAATTCAGGATTTGATTTGTAATATTTAGAGGCCATCGCTAACCCTAATAATCTAGGCATCTGGCCACCAGTAGGCGAAATATCTGAAGATGAATTTTTCATCTTTGTCAGATCTTTCCAGCTTCCATCTGCATTTAAGCTGCGCGTTCCAAAATGCCCACCCATCTGCCGGCCACCGCTCATTGGCTCAGCATCTATATCAGTATGTCCATATAAGCCAGCAAACCACTCTTGCAAGGTTAAATTATTAGTTGCAAACATAAAAGTCTGATCGCGATAATACCCCGAACGAAAATCACCATTTTGAAAAACTCTGGCCATAGCCAACTGCGCCAATTCTTTTCCATCACCAAAAATTCCAAATTTTGCCTTTCCGGTTAAAACTTCACGTCTTCCCATAAGGCTGGCTTCCCTGCTTTCCTGAGCAATGCGGTAATCATTTAAAACTATTCCTACAAATTCTTCTTTTGAAAAGCCCTGCTTCATTTCTGTTCCGATTTGTTCTGCGTTTCCCATGGGTTATTTAAAATATATTCTTTTTACAAATATAAAGCTTCGGGCTAAATAAATAATCTTAAAAAATATTTTTTTTTAAAAGCATGACTTTTCAAGATAAACGAGCTTACTTACCACATAAAGATCACTTTTGTCGAAGTAAAGGCATTTTACTGCAATTTCAAAACCGTTTTAAAAAAACTTTTTGTATGTTTGTATTTAGAAACAATCTAAACAACCTTAATTAGGTTACCAATAACAATAATAACCACCTGAAAATATTCTGCAATAATTATGCATTTTGATCCTCGCACCGTTATGATGATGAACCTCATTGGCACAATGCTAATGAGTGTATCTTTATATGCCGTTTCACGTGGATATTTAGCCCCAATTAAAGGTATTACTAAATGGGCTACTGCAACGTTGTTACAATCTCTTGGATGGTTTATAACTGGTGGATTAAGAGGAATCGTGCCCGACATATTTTCTATTGTAATTGGAAATGGACTTATACTATTATGTATTGGCCTATATTTCAACATTATTGTAGTCTTTAATAAGGTACAAATCAGCAGTTTTTGGATTTATATATTAGTATCCATCGAAGCTATTTTTTTGTTTTATTTTACCAGCATCAGCCCTAATGTTGCTGCACGTATTGCAACCATTTCGTTGTGTACTGCTATTTTAATGTTTTCTAACGGATACCTTTTATTTTCCAAAAAAAATGATCGTCCCATCAGCCATTTGTTAACCGGTAGCATGTTTGTATTTTGTGGATTAATCCTTACCATAAGATTCTTTAATTCACTATTAATAGATAATGACCCGGATCAGGATCCTTTTGGCCCACATCCAATGCAGGATATTTCTTATTTCACTTTTTATATTACCTCTGTTATGCTTACCTTTTGTTTCATTCTGATGTGCAACGACAGGTATAATACACAGCGAAAGCAGGCAGAACAAGAACTTATTAAAGCAAAAAAATTAGCTGAAGAACTAGCGGGAACTAAAGACCGGTTTTTATCAAATATGAGCCATGAAATTCGTACCCCGCTTAACGGTATCATTGGCTTTACAAAAGTATTACTCCAAAGTGACCTTCCACCCAAACAAAAGCAGCAGGTAGATGTTATTAAAATTTCAAGTGATATATTGCTGGTTTTGATAAATGACATTCTCGATTTAGCCAAAATGAATGATGGCAAAATGGCTCTTAATAAATCTGAATTTAAACTATCACATTTAGTAAACGATATACTTTCAACCTTCGAATTACGAATAGCAGAAAAAGAATTAAAAGTAAGCCAGTCTTACGATACCAATATTCCTTATATTTTATTAGGTGATTCAATCCGTATCTCTCAGGTACTCATTAATCTGATAAACAACTCAACCAAATTTACCAATAATGGCGGGCAAATAAATATTCAAATTAATTTGCTTAAGCAAGATGAAAAAATTGTCCATATTGAACTCATTATTTCAGATACTGGCATTGGTATTCCTCCAGAGAAGCTCGAAAATATATTCGAACCCTTTATTCAAAATAGCCATACTAAAGAAAACATTTATGAAAGCACCGGTTTGGGGCTTAGTATCGTGAAACGATTAGTGGAATTGATGGACGGGACCATCGAAATAAAAAGTAAATTAAACGAAGGAACATCTGTAACTGTAGTTTTTCCGTTAATGAAAACTACACAAATAGAAATAAAAACAAATGAAATTCCTGAGTTGTTAGTTGATCTTCCGAAGTTTCAAAACCTTAATATATTGCTGGCCGAGGATAATGCGATAAACCAGCTTTTAGCGCAAACCATATTGCATCAGTTCGGTTTTAAAGTTGATACTGCCGAAAATGGACGAATTGCTATTCAACTTTTAAAAGAAAACCAATATGATATTATTTTAATGGATTTAAAAATGCCGGAAATGGGGGGAATTGAGACTACACAATACATTCGAACGCAAATGCCTTTTCCAAAATCTGATATTCCTATCATCGCCATTACAGCGGATGTAACTAAAATGGATATAGATAAGTATCAGGAGGCGGGTATAAATGATTATGTTATTAAACCATTTAATCAAATGGATCTTTTAAATAAGATTTTATCCCTGGTGAAAGACAAAGACAAAAAACAAGTATTAAATAATATTTAAATTGTAAATTATTTAAATATGAAACTCTGCAGTTTAAATTATTTAAAAAGCATTTCTCCTAACAATCCAAAATTTGTTAAGGACATGATTCTTATATTTATAAATAATGTCCCCGTTTCGGTTAAAGCTATGAATGATAGCTTAATTACTTCCAATTGGAAAGAACTGCAGCACCATGCTCATAAAATCAGATCACACATGGATTGTGTTGAAATCCCAAAAGAATATGTAAACATTGCAAAGGAAATCGAAGAATCTGCAAAGCAGCAACAAAATCTTGATTTAATTGCAGGCCTATTGTTAACCCTTGAAAGTGTATTTCAGCAAGCATATCAGGAACTTGATGAAGAGTTAGAAAAAAATTATCCCTAACAAAAAGCCTACCTGTAAAAATATCCGCTATATTTGGTCTGAAAAAATGTCGATATTTGTATAAATTATTAAATATCGTGTTGTTTTTTCATGCAAAAAACACCCAAAACTTAACAACTCTTAAACTTTAAAATTTATATGAATTGCATTATTGTTGATGATGATGAGCAAATAAGACTTTTAATGGAAACATTAATTCGTGAAACAGATTTTTTAAAGCTTATAAAAAATTGTAGCACTGCTATTGAAGCATCCAACGTTCTGTTAAAGGAAAAGATTGATTTAATTTTTTTAGATGTTATGATGCCTGCAATGACAGGTATGGAGTTTCTAAAAACCCTAGAAGGTAATAAACCCCAGGTCATTATGATAACCGCTAACAAAGAGTTTGCGGCAGATGCATATGATTTTGATGTTTGTGATTTTATTGTTAAACCCGTTACACTGGCAAGATTTTTAAAAGCTGTTTCTAAAGCGAAAAAGATACATGACGCAAGTCAAAATGGACCGCAGGATATCAATCAAACAGACATTACAAATGATGCTATTTTTGTAAAACACAATTCATCTTTAGTCAAATTAGATGCGCATGACATTTTTTTAATTGAAGCTTTGGTTGATTATATTGCCATTCACACTCCTTCCCAAAAATACATTGTGCATTCAACAATGAAGGAAATAAAAACCAAACTTCCTGCAAACGACTTTATCCGTGTTCACAATTCATATATTGTAAGGGTGGATAAAATTACTTCCATAGAAAGCAATAATTTGATTATCAACCAAAAAATTATTCCGATTAGCAGAAGTAAACAAAAAGATTTAATGAATCGCTTAAAACTACTTTAATCGTTATCTTTTTCTAAAAATATTTAAGGCCTAATTTAAACCACTATTTTTCGATAAATATTTCGATAAAATGAAGATTTTTTCGAGTTTTTTAATATCCTTTAAACTGCAAAAATAAATTATCAAAAAAAGGTCTACTCTATATTTAACCCTCCTTTTTGAAAAAAAACATCTTATTTTTAATAAAATTTTATTTTTTTTATACATACAAAAGCCTTGACAGTTCCGCTTTTTAAGATTTTTTTTGCATTTTATAGGTTAGAATGCATTAATAAATGATTTTTTTTTAAAGTAGCTGTTGTTTATAATAAATATTTCATATCTTTGCCCTCCCTAAAAAAGCGGGGTCTGTTTATTCATATTTACAAATTGATAAAAATTTAATACAAAAAAAATGCCTACTATATCGCAATTAGTTCGTAAAGGAAGAGAGAAAGCGGCTAACAAAAGCAAGTCTGCGGCACTAGATTCATGTCCCCAAAAACGAGGAGTATGTATTCGTGTTTACACTACCACTCCTAAAAAACCAAATTCTGCAATGAGAAAAGTTGCAAGGGTTCGTTTAACTAACAAAAAAGAGGTGAATGCCTATATTCCTGGTGAAGGACATAATTTGCAGGAACACTCTATCGTATTAATTCGTGGTGGAAGGGTAAAAGATTTACCAGGTGTTCGTTACCATATTGTGCGTGGAGCTCTTGATACTTCTGGTGTTGCCGGACGTAATCAAAGACGTTCTAAATACGGTACTAAAAAACCAAAACCAGGAGCTAAAGGCGCAGCGCCAGCAGCAGCAGGTAAAAAGAAATAATATTTCTACCTTTACGTTCCGCCTAAAAGTGGGTATGTAAAATAGAATACAATTTATATATTAGAATATAACAGATTCGTAATTCGTTAAAATTCGTAATTCGTAGTAATAATGAGAAAAACCAAAGCTAAAAAGAGAATTCTTTTACCTGATCCAAAGTTTAACGATCAGTTAGTTACCCGTTTCGTTAACAATTTAATGTATGACGGTAAAAAAAGTACATCTTATGATGTTTTTTATGATGCGATAGAAATCATTCAAAAAAGAACTGAGCAGGATGGTCTTGAAATGTTTAAAAAAGCATTAACAAACATCACTCCAGCAGTTGAAGTACGTAGCCGCAGAGTTGGTGGTGCTACTTTCCAGATTCCTTCTGAAATCCGTCCTGAAAGAAAAACTTCAATGGGTATCAAATGGATGATTTTATATGCTCGCAAGAGAAATGAAAAATCTATGAGCGCTAAATTAGCTGGTGAAATTATCGCTGCTGCGAAAGAAGAAGGTGCTGCTTTCAAAAAGAAAGAAGACGTTCATAAAATGGCAGAGGCTAACAAAGCATTCTCTCATTTCAGATTCTAATAATAAAGTACTGATATCAGGTATCTGAAATTATTCAATACCTGATATTTGATACATAATACTACAAAAGCAAAATGGCAGATTTAAGATATACAAGAAACATCGGGATTGCAGCTCATATTGATGCAGGTAAAACTACCTGTACTGAGCGTATTCTTTATTATACCGGAGTAAATCACAAGATAGGTGAAGTACATGATGGGGCAGCAACAATGGATTGGATGGTACAGGAGCAGGAACGCGGTATAACAATCACTTCTGCTGCAACTACTTGTTTTTGGAAATATAAAAATCAACAATACAAAGTAAACATTATTGATACCCCGGGCCACGTTGACTTTACAGTTGAGGTGAATCGTTCATTACGTATCCTTGATGGTTTAGTGTTTTTGTTTTCAGCAGTTGACGGTGTTGAGCCTCAATCTGAAACAAACTGGCGTTTAGCTAATAATTATAACGTAACACGTATTGGTTTCGTTAATAAAATGGACCGTTCTGGTGCTGATTTCTTAAAAGTTGTTGCTCAGGTGAAAGAAGTATTGGGTGGAAATCCAATTCCTTTGCAATTACCTATTGGTGCTGAAGAAACATTTGTTGGTGTAGTTGATTTGATCAACTTCCGCGGAATTGAGTGGAATGAGCACGATCAGGGGATGACTTTTAAAGAAGTTCCTATTCCAGCAGAAATGATGGAAGAAGCAAAAGAGTGGAGAGAAAAATTATTGGAAGCGATCTCTGAATTTGATGACGCTATCATGGAGAAATTTTTCGAAGACCCTAATTCAATTACAGAATTAGAAATTTTAACAGCGCTTCGTAAAGCTTGTATAGCGAACAAAATTGTTCCTATGGTTTGTGGATCTGCATTTAAAAATAAAGGTGTTCAAACAATGTTGGATTTGGTAATGGAATTAATGCCATCACCAATGGATAAAGAAAGTACAATTGGTACTCATCCTGATACAGGAGCTGAAATCTCTCGTAAACCGGATGTGAAAGAACCATTTACTGCATTGGCATTTAAAATTGCAACCGATCCTTTTGTTGGTCGTTTGTGTTTCTTCCGTGCATATGCTGGCCGTTTAGATGCTGGTTCTTATGTATTGAATACTCGTAGCGGTAATAAAGAGCGTATTTCTCGTATCTTCCAAATGCATGCAAATAAACAAAATGCAATTGATTTCATCGAAGCAGGTGATATTGGTGCTGCTGTTGGATTTAAAGATATTAAAACAGGAGATACACTTTGTGATGAAAAACATCCAATTGTTCTTGAATCAATGAATTTCCCTGAGCCTGTTATCGGTGTTGCTATTGAGCCTAAAACTCAAGGTGACTTGGACAGACTAGGAAATGCTTTAAATAAATTATCTGAAGAAGATCCTACCTTCCGCGTGAAAACTGACCAGGACAGCGGTCAAACAATCATCAGCGGTATGGGTGAGTTACACTTAGAGATTATCCTTGACCGTTTAAAACGCGAGTTCAAAGTAGAATGTAACCAAGGTCCTCCACAAGTATCTTACAAAGAAACGATCAATGCTACTGTTTCTCACCGTGAAGTTTACAAAAAACAATCTGGTGGACGTGGTAAATTTGCTGATATTCAAGTTGTTATATCCCCTGTAGATGCAGATTTCGATACTACTACTAAAGCAGGTGGTTTACAATTCATCAATGAGATCTCTGGTGGTAACATTCCTCGTGAATTTATCCCTGCGGTTGAAAAAGGATTCAGATCTGCAATGGTGAATGGTGTATTAGCTGGTTATCCGGTAGATACATTGAAAGTTCGCTTATTAGATGGTTCTTACCATAATGTCGATTCAGATGCACTATCTTTTGAAATCTGTGCACGTTCAGCTTTCCGTGAAGCATTACCAAAAGCTAAACCGGTATTATTAGAGCCTATCATGAAAGTGGAAGTTCTTACACCAGAGCAAAACATGGGTGATGTGGTTGGTGACTTAAACAAACGCAGAGGTATGATTGAAGGTATGGATACCAGAGCTGGTTCTCAGGTTATCAAAGCAAAAGTGCCTTTGTCTGAAATGTTTGGTTATGTAACTACATTACGTACAATCACTTCAGGACGTGCTACTTCAACAATGGAATTCTCTCATTATGCAGAAGCTCCACGCAGCACTTCAGATGAAGTAATTGCAAAAGCAAAAGGAAAAGCAGAAAAAGTATAATATATTAACGTTCTTTACATTTAGAAAACATGAGCCAAAAAATCAGAATCAAATTAAAATCTTATGACTTCAACTTAGTTGACAAGTCTGCAGAAAAAATTGTTAAAACTGTGAAAATGACAGGTGCTGTTGTAAGTGGACCAATTCCATTGCCGACTCACAAAAAGATCTACACCGTTTTGCGTTCCCCGCACGTTAATAAAAAAGCACGTGAGCAGTTTCAATTGTGTTCTTACAAAAGATTGTTAGACATCTACAATTCAACTTCTAAAACAGTTGATGCCTTAATGAAACTTGAATTGCCAAGCGGAGTTGAAGTAGAGATAAAAGCGTCTTAATCAACACTTTAGATAAGCTTATCTAAACAAACAAATCTAGTAAAATCAAAATAAAAACAAAAAATAATTAAACAATGTCTGGAATAATAGGTAAAAAAGTTGGAATGACCAGTATCTTCAGTGCCAATGGCAAATATATGCCATGCACAATTATTGAAGCTGGTCCTTGCGTGGTTACGCAAGTAAAAACCTTGGAGAAAGACGGGTACGCTTCAGTTCAATTGGCATTCGATGAGAAGAAAGAAAAACATACTTCTTCTGCAATGAAAGGTCACTTTGCTAAAGCTGCAACTACTCCTAAACGTAAAATTGTTGAATTTAAGTACTTTGAAACTGAGAAAAATCTTGGCGAAGCAGTTACTGTAGAATTATTTGCGGAAGGTGATTTCGTGGATGTTTCAGGAACTTCAAAAGGTAAAGGTTTCCAGGGTGTTGTAAAACGTCACGGATTCAGTGGAGTTGGACATGCTAATAAATCTCACGGTCAGCACGACAGAGAGAGAGCACCAGGTTCATTGGGAGCATCATCTTGGCCATCACGCGTATTCAAAGGAATGAGAATGGGTGGAAGAATGGGCGGAGATCGCGTTAAAATCCAAAACTTGGAAGTAGTTAAAGTAATTGCTGAAAAAAACCTTTTAGTTATTAAAGGTTCTATCGCAGGTGCAAAAGGTTCATACGTTACAATCGAAAAGTAATCTTTGAATTATACTTTAAATTCCGGCTTAGCTGAAATTTAACATTAAAAATTCAATTATTTACAATTCTAAAATCAACAATTAACAATGGAAGTATCAGTAGTAAATATAAGTGGTAAAGCAACTTCAAAGAAAGTTAGCCTTAATGATGCAATTTTTGGCATCGACCCAAATGACCACGCTATCTATTTAGATGTTAAACAACATTTAGCAAATAAGCGCCAGGGAACTCATAAATCTAAAGAAAGAGCTGAGATCAGAGGTTCATCTAAAAAATTAAAGAAACAAAAAGGCACCGGTGGCGCCCGTGCAGGTAACGATAAATCCCCAACCAGAGTTGGTGGAGGTAGAGCTTTTGGTCCTCGTCCGAGAGATTACTCGTTTAAATTGAACAAAAAATTGAAACGTTTAGCTCGTATGTCAGCTTTAGCATATAAAGCAAAAGAAAGCAGTATTACAATTTTGGAAGATTTCACTTTTGACACTCCAAAAACACAAAAATTTGCTGATTTGATAAATAATTTAACTTTATCAGATAAAAAAACCTTATTAGTGTTGGGCGAATCAAATAAAAACATATATTTGTCATCCCGAAATTTAAACAAAGCAAAAGTTGTAACAGCTTCGGACTTAAACACTTACGATATTTTGAATGCAAATAACCTAGTGCTTGTTGAAAGTTCAATCAAAGAAATTGAAAGTTTATTAGGATAATCGGTTATAAAAATTTAAAAAAAGAGTAAAAAAACAATGAATATAATATTAAAACCGGTTATAACCGAAAAAATGACAGCACAAGGCGACAAATTTAGTCGCTATGGCTTTATAGTAGATAAAAATGCTAATAAAGTACAGATTAAAAATGCTGTTGAAAAACTTTACAGTGTTTCTGTGGAAGCAATAAATACACAGAATTATGTTGGTAAAGTAAAAACCCGTAACACTACTCAAGGAGTAGCTATCGGAAGAGTAAACAAGCATAAAAGAGCAATTGTTACCTTGAAAAAAGGGGAAACAATTGATTTCTACGCAAGTATTTAAATTTTACGGAACTATACCCCGAGCAGTCGGGGTGATAATAAAATAAACTGAGATGGCTTTAAAAAAATTAAGACCCTTAACTCCAGGGCAGCGCTTTAAATTAGTAAGCGATAATGATGATATTACTCACGGCAAACCAGAAAAAAGTTTGTTGGTTCCGGTAAAAAAATCCGGTGGACGTGATAATACAGGTAAAATGACCATGCGTTACATTGGTGGTGGTCACAAACAACAATACCGTATTATTGATTTTAAAAGAGATAAAGACGGAGTTCCTGCAACTGTAAAAACTATTGAGTACGATCCTAATCGTACTGCACGTATTGCGCTAGTAGTATATGCTGATGGTGAAAAACGTTACATTGTTGCTCCAACAGGATTACAAGTTGGTCAAAAATTACTTTCCGGTAAAAATGCAACTCCAGAAATTGGTAATGCATTATACTTATCTGATATTCCATTAGGTACAACAATCCACAACATAGAATTACGTCCGGGTCAAGGTGCTATTATGGCACGTAGTGCTGGTTCTGCTGCACAACTTAGTGCAAGAGATGGTAAATATGCGATTGTTAAAATGCCTTCTGGCGAAACTCGTATGATCTTAATCACTTGTATGGCTACAATCGGAGCTGTTTCAAATGCTGATCATAACTTAGAGATCAGTGGTAAAGCGGGTCGTACACGCTGGCAAGGTCGCAGACCGAGAACTCGTCCGGTAGCTATGAATCCTGTCGATCACCCAATGGGTGGTGGTGAAGGTAGAGCATCTGGTGGACACCCTCGTTCACGTAAAGGCTTACCATCTAAAGGTTACAAAACTCGTTACCCTAAGAAAGCTTCCAATAAATATATCATCGAAAGCAGAAAAAAATAATTTAACCTAGTTTAATGGTTCTTCTCTGAAGAATTCACAACTAAAAAACAACAAAAATGGCACGTTCATTAAAAAAAGGTCCTTTTATCGATTGGAAGTTAGAGAAGAGATTACTCGACTTACAAGCATCTGGTAAAAAAACAGTAATCAAAACCTGGTCACGCAGATCAATGATCTCTCCGGAGTTCGTAGGATTAACAGTGGCGGTTCACAATGGTAAAACATTTGTTCCTGTTTTCTTAACAGAAAACATGGTAGGTCACAAATTCGGTGAATTTTCACCAACCAGAACGTTCAGAGGACACTCTGGAAACAGAGATAAAGCTAGTAAATAAAAATTAGATATGAGATATAAGATGTGAGATGTGAAACAAATTAAGGTTTCTCAAATCTCAAATCTCAAATCTCAGATCCCAAAATTAAATAAAAATGGGTGTTAGAAAAAAAAACGCAGCAGACGCACGTAAGGAAGCAAACAAAAGCATTTATTTTGCTGTTTTAAAAAATTGCCCTACATCTCCGCGTAAAATGAGATTGCTGGCTGACCTTATCAGAGGTAAAGAAGTATTTATGGCATTGAATATTTTAAAATTCAATCCGAAAGAAGCTTCCGGAAGATTAGAAAAATTGTTGACATCAGCAATTTCAAACTACGAAGCAAAAACAGGTCAAAAACCTGAAGATAGTAATTTGGTTGTAAAAGAAGTTTTTGTTGATAGTGCACTTCAAATGAAGCGTTTAAGAACAGCTCCACAAGGCCGTGCTAACAGAATCAGAAAACGTTCAAACCACGTTACATTAATAGTTGACAGCAAAAAGGTTGTTGTTGAGAAAAAAACAGAATCAGAAACATCTAAATAATAATAATTTTCAATGGGACAAAAAGCAAATCCAATAGGCTTACGTTTAGGCATCATTAAAGGATGGGATTCAAACTGGTATGGCGGAAAAAATTTTTCTGACAAATTAGTAGAAGATCATAAAATCAGAACTTATTTGAAAGCACGTTTAGCGAAAGCTAGCATTTCAAAAATTGTGATTGAAAGAACAGTAAAAATAATTACTGTTACAATCAACACATCTCGTCCTGGAATTATTATTGGTAAAGGTGGTCAGGAAGTTGACAAGATTAAAGAGGAGTTGAAAAAGATCACTAAAAAAGATATTCAAATCAATATTTTTGAAATTAAACGTCCTGAATTAGATGCGCGTTTAGTAGCTGACAGTATTGCTCGTCAAATTGAAGGACGTATTTCTTTCCGTAGAGCAGTTAAGATGGCAGTTGCATCAACAATGCGTATGGGTGCTGAAGGGATTAAAGTAAAATGTTCCGGACGTTTAGCTGGTGCAGAGATGGCACGTGTTGAAGGATATAAAGAAGGTCGTACTCCATTACATACTTTACGTGCTGATATTGATTATGCATTAGGTGAAGCACATACTACTTATGGCCGTATCGGTGTAAAAGTTTGGATCTGTAAAGGTGAAATTTATGGTAAACGTGATTTATCGCCAAATGTTGGAGCATCTGCAGTAGGAGCTAAAGACGGTAAAAAAAGCGGACCGCCAACTGGAGGAAACCCTAAGTTTGATAACAAACGTGGCCCGGGTAACGGACCAAGAAAACCAGGAAACGATAAAAGAAGAGATTCTAAATAACATTTATTAACTATCTGATTAACCAATAGTTAAATAGCTTTAATTAAAACAATACTTTAATATTTTATTACAATGTTACAGCCAAAAAGAACTAAATTTAGAAAGATGCACAAAATGAAAATGAAAGGCAACGCAAAGCGTGGCGATCAACTTTCATTTGGTTCATTCGGTCTAAAAGCTACTGAAGGATGCTGGGTAACAGCACGCCAGTTAGAAGCTGCAAGGGTTGCCGTAACACGTTTTATGAAACGTGAAGGCCAAATCTGGATCCGTGTGTTTCCTGATAAACCAATTACTTCTAAACCAGCCGAAGTTCGTATGGGTAAAGGTAAAGGTGCTCCTGAATATTGGGTTGCCGTGGTAAAACCAGGTCGCGTTATTTTTGAAGCGGAAGGTGTACCGGTAGAAGTTGCTAAAGAAGCATTGCGTTTAGCAGCTCAAAAATTACCATTAACAACTCAGTTTGTTGTTAGAAGAGATTACGCAGCAGAAACAGCTGTAGCTTAAATAAAATTAAAAAATTAGAGAATCGGGAATTAGAGAGTTGGAGAAATAGAAAACTGGAGAATTTAGAGCGTTAAAAATTACTGAATCTCCAAATCACTAAATCGATAAATCACCAAATTTCCAATTTAAAATCAACAATAAAGATGAACCAAGCAGATATCAAACAACTTTCTACGAGTGACCTTCGTGAAAGAGTAAAAGAAGAAAAAGGCACTTTAGCTAAATTAAAGCTGAATCACGCAGTGTCTCCTATTGAAAATCCCCTGAAAATTACTTTCAGCAGAAAAACAGTAGCAAGGTTACAAACAGAACTTCGCACCAGAGAAATAGCAGAAGCAAAAAAATAGACAATAGATAGTTGATATTAGATGTGAGGAATTTTCCAGATCTAAAATCTATAATCTAAAAATCTAAAATCTAAATAAAAATGGAAGACAGAAATTTAAGAAAAGAAAAAATTGGCTTAGTTACCAGCAACAAAATGGATAAGTCAATTGTAGTATCAATAGAGCGTAAGGTAAAACACCCTAAATATGGGAAGTTCCTTAAGAAAACCACTAAGTTTGTGGCGCACGATGAAGCTAACGTTTGCAGCATTGGTGATACTGTTAAAATTATGGAAACTCGCCCTATCAGCAAAAATAAATGCTGGAGATTAGTGGAAGTTCTAGAAAAAGTGAAATAATTAATAAAAAAGTTGTAGATTTGCAGCCTTCTTATAAATGGAGGCTATAATTATCACTACGAAATACAAAAAAAATGGTACAACAGGAATCAAGATTATTAGTTGCGGATAACAGTGGTGCAAAAGAAGTGCTGGTTATTCGTGTACTTGGCGGAACTAAAAAAAGATATGCTTCTATTGGCGATAAAGTGGTTGTTACAGTTAAACACGCATTGCCTTCAGGTAACATTAAAAAAGGTGCTGTTTCAAAAGCAGTGGTTGTAAGAACAAGAAAAGAAGTAAAACGTGCTGATGGTTCTTATATCCGTTTTGATGACAATGCTGTAGTGTTATTAAACGCAGCTGATGAATTAAGAGGAACACGTATCTTCGGACCAGTTGCCCGTGAATTAAGAGATAAACAATTTATGAAAATAATTTCACTTGCTCCGGAAGTTCTTTAATTCTGTAAGTGAATAATTAAATACAACAATGCAAGCAAAATTACATATCAAAAAAGGCGACTCGGTTAGAGTTATTGCCGGTGATTCAAAAAATCAGGAAGGCAAAATTTTGTCTGTTGACAAAGTAAACAGCCGTGCTGTTGTGGAAGGTGTTAATCTGGTATCTAAACATACCAAGCCAAACGCTAAAAGTCCACAAGGCGGAATTGTAAAGCAAGAAGCTTCAGTTCACATCTCTAATTTAATGTTAATTGAACCAAAAACTGGTAAAGTTACCCGTGTTGGTCGTAAATTAGATGAGAAAAGCAAAAAACTAGTACGTTACTCAAAAAAAACAGGGGAGGTAATTAAATAATGGCTTATTCACCAAGATTAAAAGACAAGTATAAAGCAGATGTAGTACCTGCTTTACAAACTAAATTTGGTTACAGCAGTTCAATGCAGGTACCAAAAATAACAAAGATATGCCTTAACCAGGGTATCGGTGATGCTGTATCTGACAAAAAATTAATTGAAGGAGCAATCAAAGAAATGACTACTATCAGTGGTCAAAAAGCAGTTGCTACAACATCTAAAAAAGATATTTCCAACTTCAAACTTCGTAAAGGAGTTCCTATTGGAGTTAGAGTTACATTACGTGGAGACACAATGTATGAGTTTTTAGATCGTTTAATTTCCGTAGCTTTGCCACGTATTCGTGATTTTAGAGGTATCAATGATAAAGGATTTGATGGACACGGTAACTACACATTAGGTGTTACTGAGCAAATCATTTTCCCTGAAATTGATATTGACAAAGTAAACAAAATAATGGGTATGGATATCACGTTTGTTACTACAGCTACAAACGATGGTGAAGCATTAGCTTTGTTAAGCGAATTTGGATTACCATTTAAAAATCAAAAGAAATAAAAAAATTAAGGATTAAGGAATTAGGATTTTAAAAATCCAACATCCTAAAATCCTAAATCCCAAATAAAGAAGAAGATGGCAAAAGAATCAATGAAAGCAAGAGAAGTTAAACGTAAGAGACTTGCTGATCTATACGCTGACAGAAGAGCTGCATTAAAAGCAGCTGGTGATTCAGTTGGATTACAAAAATTACCTAGAGCATCATCTCCGGGACGTCAGCGTAACCGTTGTAAATTAACGGGTCGTCCAAGAGGTTATATCCGTCAATTCGGTATTTCAAGGAATACTTTCCGTGAAATGGCCCTAGATGGTTTAATCCCGGGAATCACAAAATCAAGCTGGTAGTTTTTTACCGCTTGATCCAGAGAAAGAGTATTAATGTATAATTATCCTGCGTGCGGGATAAAATATAAAACCAAATAAAATGACAGATACAATTGCAGATTACCTCACTAGAGTGAGAAATGCTATCAAAGCAAACCACAGAATCGTAGAAATCCCTTCTTCCAACTTAAAAAAAGAAATCACAAAAATTCTTTTTGAAAAAGGTTACATCTTAAACTACAAATTCGAAGATACCACCGTTCAAGGCTCCATTAAAATAGCATTGAAATACCATCCGGTAAGTAAACAATCAGCTATAAAAAACTTAACCAGAATCAGTACCCCGGGTTTAAGACAATACGCAGGTTCTCAGAAACTGCCACGTGTTCTAAATGGTCTGGGTGTTGCCATCCTTTCTACTTCTAAAGGTGTTATGACCGATAAAGAGGCAAGAACACAAAAAGTAGGTGGAGAAGTATTGTGTTACGTTTATTAATCTTAGGAGGAAAGAAAAATGTCAAGAATAGGTAAATTACCAATCGCTCTTCCAAAAGGAGTTGAGGTTAATGTTTCAGATAAAAATCTGGTAACTGTTAAAGGTGCTAAAGGTACCTTAACACAAAAAATGGATGCTGCTATTACTATCCAAAATGAAGATGGTAAAATTATAGTTGCTCGTGCTACAGACCAAAAACGCCACAAAGCAATGCATGGTTTATACCGCGCATTAATTGCTTCTATGGTAAAAGGTGTTAGCGAAGGATACAAAACCGAACAAGAACTTGTAGGTGTTGGTTTCCGTGCTGCAAACAAAGGACAGTTGTTAGAGTTGACTTTAGGGTTTTCCCATAACATTACTTTTGAATTGCCAACAGAAATTAAAGTAACTACAACTACTGAAAAAGGTAAAAATCCAACAATCATTTTGGAATGTGCCGATAAACAACTTATTGGTGCGGTTGCTGCAAAAATACGTTCATTGCGTAAACCTGAACCATATAAAGGAAAAGGTATTAAATTCGCTGGTGAAATATTAAGAAGAAAAGCAGGTAAATCAGCTGGTAAATAATAATTAGAACTCATATATCGGCACAAACCGATAGCAACAAGATAAAAAAATGGCAGTTACAAAAGAATTTAGAAGAAACAGAATTAAGCAACGTATCCGTAAAGTAGTACACGGAGAAGCTACTAGTCCAAGACTATCTGTTTTCAGAAGCAATAAAGGAATTTATGTTCAGTTGATTGATGATGTTTCAGGAAAAACTCTTGTAGCAGCCTCATCCTCAGATAAAGGTATTGCTGATACAAAAGTAAATAAAATCGATCAGGCTAAATTAGTTGGTAAAGCTGTTGCTGAAAAAGCAGTTCAGGCTGGTATCTCCACTGTTCGCTTTGACAGAAACGGTTATTTATATCATGGTCGTGTAAAATCCTTAGCGGAAGGTGCACGTGAAGCAGGACTTAAATTTTAAAAATAACAACAAACAACATACAATATAATGTCAAATACAAACATTAAAAGAGTAAAATCGAGCGACATCGAACTTAAAGATAAGCTTGTTAGCATTCAACGTGTAACGAAAGTTACTAAAGGTGGTAGAAACTTTACATTTTCAGCTATTGTTGTAGTTGGAAACGAAAAAGGTATTGTTGGTTACGGTTTAGGAAAAGCAAAAGAGGTTACTGATGCTATCACTAAAGGAATTGATGATGCTAAAAAGAATCTGATTAAAGTTGCAATCGTTAAAGGAACTGTTGCTCACGAGCAATACGGAAAATTCGGTGGTGCATTAGTATTCTTGAAACCAGCAGCTCACGGTACAGGTGTTATTGCAGGTGGTGCAATGCGTGCGGTATTGGAAAGTGTTGGTGTTACGGATGTTTTGGCAAAATCAAAAGGTTCATCGAATCCTCACAACGTGGTAAAAGCTACTATGGATGCCTTAATGCAAATGCGTGATGCAGCTACTGTTGCTCAACATCGTGGTATCTCAATGGAAAAAGTATTTAACGGATAAATCTTAATTTGACAATTAGATAATTTGGAACTATTGTTTTCAAATTATCTAATTAGCAAATTATAAAATTAATAAAAAATGGCTACAATTAAATTACAACAAACAAAAAGTGGTATTAACCGTCCTGAGCGTCAAAAACGTACATTACGTGCACTTGGTTTTACTAGAATGAACCAAACTCTTGAAAAAGAAGTAACTCCACAAATCACCGGAATGATTGCAAAAGTTGCACATTTGGTTACAGTAATTAAATAGAGAATTTGAGAAATAGAGAACTGAGATTTATTAATAATTTTTCAGTTACTAAATCAACAAATCAATAAAAAAATATAAAAAAATGAATTTAAGTAAATTAACACCAGCAGAAGGTTCGGTTAAGAATGCTAAAAAACGTATTGGTAGAGGCCAGGGGTCTGGTAAAGGCGGAACATCTACAAAAGGTCACAAAGGTGCCCAATCCCGTTCAGGATACTCAGCAAAAAGAGGATTTGAAGGTGGACAGATGCCATTACAAAGACGTCTTCCTAAATTCGGATTCAAAAATATTAACCGCATTGAATATCGTGGAATTAACTTAGATGTTATTCAGGCTTTGGTTGAAACTAACAAACTAAGCACTATTGATATTCCATTTTTAATTTCAAAAGGATTAGCTCATAAAAATGACAAAGTTAAAGTATTAGGTCGTGGTGAGTTAAAATCAAAAGTTGAAATTAAAGTACATGCATTTTCAGCTACTGCAAAATCAGCTATTGAAGCTCAAGGCGGATCTGCTGTATCAATTGAAAACGCATAATAAAACTATAGATTCTAAATCCAAAATTCTAAAATCTAAGATCTGAATTAGAGTATTACTGGTTAGAATTAGAAAATAGAATTTAGAGATTAAACTTTATGAAAAACCTACTAAATACTTTAAAAAACATCTGGAAAATTGATGATCTAAGAGTGCGTATTCTTAACACTCTTGGATTTGTTTTGATTTACCGTTTGGGGTCTTATATTGTACTTCCAGGAGTAAATTCCGAAGTTCTTTCTGAAGCAAGTAAAGGTGCTAATGAAGGAATTGTTGGTTTAATTAATATTTTTGCAGGAGGCGCGTTTTCACGAGCTTCCATTTTTGGCTTAGGTATTATGCCGTACATTTCTGCATCTATTGTGATCCAGTTATTAGGTATGGCCCTTCCCTACTTCCGTAAATTACAGATGTCAGGTGAGAGTGGACGTAAAAAAATTAACCAAATCACTCGTTTTTTAACAGTTGTGATAACCATGCTTCAGGCTCCGGGTTATATTGCTTCTCAAATTACAAATAAAGCAGGTGTTGTTACAGATCCAAGTACTTTTTGGTACATTCAATCGGTATTGATTTTGATCACCGGTACTATGTTTGTTATGTGGTTAGGTGAAAAAATAACGGATAAAGGTATTGGTAATGGTATTTCAATTCTAATTATGATTGGTATCATTGCACGTTTACCATTTGCATTTGTGTCTGAATTCGGTTCCCGTTTAAGCGGTGAAGGCGGAGGTTTGATCATGTTGCTAATAGAGCTTGTATTGTTACTATTAGTGATAATGGGGACAATTATGCTTGTTCAAGGTACAAGAAAAATACCAGTGCAATTCGCGAAAAAGATTGTTGGTAATAAACAATATGGTGGTGTTCGTCAGTATATTCCATTAAAAGTAAATGCTGCAGGTGTTATGCCAATCATTTTTGCTCAGGCAATCATGTTTATTCCATTAACAATTGTAGGTTTCTCTCAATCAGAAGCTTTAACAGGATTTGTTGGTACATTCTCTAACCACTATGGTTTATGGTATAACGTTGTATTTGCACTTTTAATCATTATATTTACTTATTTCTATACTGCTATAACGGTTAATCCAAATCAAATGGCAGAAGATATGAAACGTAATGGCGGCTTTGTTCCAGGTATTAAACCAGGTAAAAAAACAGCGGAATTCATTGATGCGGTTATGTCAAGAATTACATTACCTGGTTCTATTTTCCTTGCTATTATAGCTATTTTACCAGCATTTGCGGTTAAACTAAACATTAGTCAGGAATTCGCACAATTTTACGGTGGAACTTCTCTATTAATTTTGGTTGGTGTTGTATTGGATACTTTACAACAAATTGAAAGCCATTTGTTAATGCGTCATTATGATGGATTAATGAAAACAGGAAGAATAAAAGGCCGATCTTCCATGAGTATGGAAACTGCTTAATAATTATAGAATTGGAAGATTAGGGAGTTGGGGAATAATTAATCAAATCTCTGGATCAACAATCACTAAATCAACAAATAATAGAGTGTCAAAAGGAGTATTTTATAAGACTAAGGAAGAAATTGAGTTAATAAGAGAGAGTTCTTTACTTGTTGGAAAAACATTAGCTGAGGTAGCCAAAATTATTAAACCTGGAATCACAACTTTATCTCTTGATAAAATTGCAGAAGAGTTTATTAACGATAATAAAGCAATACCTGCTTTTAAAGGATATAGCGGTTTCCCGAATACATTGTGCATTTCTATAAATTCACACGTTGTTCATGGAATACCCAGCAAATATGTTTTAAAAGATGGCGATATTGTTTCAGTTGACTGCGGGGTTGTTAAAAACAAATACTTTGGAGACTCCGCTTATACCTTTGCTATTGGTGAAGTAAAACCTGAAACTTTGAATCTGTTAAAGATTACCAAAGAAAGTCTTTATAAAGCAATTGAAGTGGCTATTGTAGGTAATCGTTTAGGAGATGTTGGAGAAGCCGTTCAATCACATGCTGAAAAAAATGGTTATTCGGTTGTTCGTGAATTGGTTGGACACGGGATAGGTCAAAACCTTCACGAAGCACCGGAAGTACCAAATTATGGTAAAAAAGGCTCTGGTTTGAAACTTCAGGAAGGTCTTGTAATTGCGATTGAACCGATGATTAATCTAGGTAAAAAAGCGATAATCCAGGAAAAAGACGGTTGGACAATACGTACCGCTGATGATCTTCCTTCAGCACATTTTGAGCATACTATAGCTATCGGAAAAGATAAAGCTGATATATTATCAAGCTTTGAATATATAGAAAAAGCACTAAATAAAAATAATTTGTCGGTAATTGGATAGAATTTTGTAAATTTGCCGACTGCCTTAAAGGCGGAAATTATTAATTGAATAAAATATATGGCCAAACAAGCGTCAATTGAGCAGGACGGGATTATTTTAGAAGCATTGTCAAATGCAATGTTTCGTGTTGAGCTTGAGAACGGACACGTGATTACAGCGCATATTTCTGGTAAAATGCGTATGCATTATATAAAAATTTTGACTGGTGACAAAGTAAAAATTGAAATGTCTCCATATGATTTAACAAAAGGAAGAATTTCATACAGGTACAAATAACCTTAAAAAATTGTCCGATAAAATTTAACAAGTAGAATAACAAATATAAATTCGTAATTCATAGTACAATGAAAGTTAGAACATCCATCAAAAAAAGAAGTGTTGACTGCAAAATAGTTCGCAGAAATGGCGTTTTGTATGTTATCAACAAAAAAAATCCTAAGTTCAAACAAAGACAAGGATAATAAATAAAAATTAGAGAACTATAGAACTGGAGAAATCCATCATTACTCTCTAAATCAATAAATCACCAAATCATTAATTAGAAAAAATGGCAAGAATTGCAGGTATTGATTTACCAAACAACAAAAGAGGAGAAATAGGTTTAACGTATATTTACGGAATTGGCCGTAGCACTGCTAAAAAAGTTCTAGCTGAAGCTGGTATTGATTTAAATACCAAAGTTCAGGATTGGAATGATGAGCAGTTAACTGCTATACGTACTATCCTTAATGATAAGCACAAGTTAGAAGGAGCTTTACGTTCTGAAGTACAATTAAACATTAAACGTTTAATGGACATCGGTGCTTACAGAGGTATCCGTCACCGTTTAGGCTTACCTGTTCGTGGTCAAACAACTAAGAACAACGCCCGTACCAGAAAAGGTAAACGTAAAACTGTTGCAAACAAGAAAAAAGTAACTAAATAGTAAATAAAGATTTAGTGAATGGAGAGTGAAAAAACAGATGACTCTCCTGTTTAAACATCACTAAATGACCAACTAAAAAAAAATGGCAAAACAAAATCAATCAACAACTGCAGCAAAAGCAGTTGCGAAAAAAAGAGTTGTAAAAGTAGAAGCAATTGGGGAAGCCCACATTAGTGCTACCTTTAACAACATCATTATTTCATTAACCAACATGACTGGACAGGTTATTTCCTGGTCAAGTGCTGGAAAAATGGGATTCCGTGGTTCTAAAAAGAACACTCCATATGCTGCTCAGTTAGCTGCTCAGGATTGTGCTAAAGTAGCTCATGGTGCTGGATTAAGAAAAGTGAAAGTATTTGTTAAAGGTCCTGGTGCTGGTCGTGAATCAGCTATCCGTACTATTTCAGGTGCTGGAATTGAAGTGACTGAAATCATGGATATCACTCCAATACCTCACAACGGTTGCCGTCCACCAAAACGCAGAAGAGTTTAAAAAATATACCTCTCCTTCCCTATTGAAAAAGAAGAAAGAGATCGAATAGAAAAGAAGAACAATTAACAAACGACTCCCGGCTCAGAATTAATAACTCTGTATAGAGAAATTAAGAGAAGGATAATAATTAAAAAAAATGGCAAGATACATCGGCCCCAAATCAAAAATTGCAAGAAAATTTAAAGAACCAATTTTTGGTCCTGATAAAGTATTAGAAAAAAAGAATTACCCTCCGGGAATGCACGGTTTATCTAAAAAACGTTCAAAACAATCGGAGTATGCTGTTCAGTTACGTGAAAAACAAAAAGCAAAATATACTTATGGTATTTTAGAGCGTCAATTCGCTAAGATATACACAATGGCTCAAACGGCTCATGGTGTTACGGGTGAAGTTCTATTACAATTAATCGAATCCCGTTTAGATAACGTAGTTTATCGTATGGGCATTTCTCCTTCCCGTAGTGGTGCACGTCAATTGGTTGGTCACCGTCACATTACTGTAAATGGAAGTGTTGTAAATATTCCTTCTTATATTTTAAAGGCTGGCGATACTGTTGCAGTTCGTGAGCGTTCAAAAACATTAGAAGTTATTACAAAAAATGTTTCTGGAGCAAGTAACTCTTTCCCTTGGATGGATTTTGATAAAACATCTTTGACTGGTAAATACATTTCAATTCCTGAAAGAGTTCAAATACCAGAAAACATTAAAGAACAACTAATTGTCGAGTTGTATTCTAAATAAGAATTGAATTTAGAAATTGATTTTTTCTTAATTCCGACAATTTAAATTAACTATTAACTAATAATATAAATACAATGGCGATTTTAGCTTTTCAAAAACCTGATAAGGTTATTATGATTAACTCCAGCGAAACTGAAGGACAATTTGAATTTCGTCCTTTGGAGCCGGGCTATGGTATTACTGTAGGTAATGCATTAAGAAGAATTTTGTTGTCATCACTTGAAGGTCATGCTATTACTACTATTAAATTAGAGGGTGTTGATCACGAATTTTCTACACTTAAAGGTGTTACAGAAGATGTAACAGAAATCATTCTTAACTTAAAGCAAGTACGTTTTAAAAAGCAAATCGAAACAACTGATTTTGAAAAAGTAACTGTAACTGTTACTGGCAAAACTCAGTTAACTGCTGGCGATATCGGTAAATTTACTTCAGGTTTCCAAGTATTAAATTCAGATCTTGTTATCTGTAACATGGAATCAAATGTAAAATTGAAACTTGAATTGACAATTGATAAAGGACGTGGATATGTGCCTGCTGAGGAAAACAAACCAGTTAACGCAAGTTTAGGTTTAATTCCTATCGACTCTATCTACACTCCGATTAAAAACGTACAATACAGCATAGAAAACTTCCGTGTTGAACAAAAAACGGATTACGAGAAACTAATCATGAACATCGTTACTGATGGTTCTATTCATCCAAAAGAAGCTTTGAAAGAAGCTGCTAAGATTCTTATCCACCACTTTATGCTGTTCTCTGACGAACGCATCACTTTGGATACTGAAGAAAAAATGGCAACTGAAGAATTTGATGAAACGTCATTACACATGCGTCAGTTGTTGAAAACAAAATTAGTTGATATGGATCTGTCAGTGCGTGCATTAAATTGCTTAAAAGCTGCTGATGTTGACACTTTAGCTGACCTTGTATCTTTCGCTAAACATGATTTATTAAAATTCCGTAATTTCGGTAAAAAATCATTAACTGAGTTAGAAGACTTAGTAGCGAATAAAGGTTTGACCTTTGGAATGAACTTAGCAAAATATAAATTAGATAAAGAATAAATTAGATTTTGGATAAATGGATATTAGATATTTGACGTCTAACATCTAAAATCTAATATCTTAATACTAAAACGAAAAATGAGACACGGAGATAAATTAAACAATTTAGGTAGAAAATCAGCACATCGTAAATCAATGTTAGCTAATATGGCTAGCTCGCTGATCCTTCACAAACGCATCACTACTACTGTAGCAAAAGCAAAAGCGTTAAGGTTATATGTTGAACCACTTTTAACAAAATCAAAAGCTGATTCAACTCATTCAAGACGTACAGTATTTGCGTATTTGAAAAGTAAAGAAGCAGTTGATATGTTATTCAAAGATGTAGCTGTTAAAATAGCTGATCGTCCGGGCGGATACACCCGTATTTTGAAAACAGGTGCCCGTTTAGGTGATAATGCTGATATGTGCTTTATTGAATTAGTTGATTTCAACGAAAATATGTTGGCTGCTAAAGCTCCTGTTAAAGCAAAAGCTTCAAGACGTGGTGCTAAAAAGAAACCAACTGATGCTACAGCTGCAGCAACAAAAGCAACTAAACCTGCTAAAGAAGAATCAAAAGATTCAACTGACGAAACTGCAAAAGGAGAATAAGTTTTTAAAGATTATAATAAGTTATAAAAAAAGGATAAAGTTTTACTTTATCCTTTTTTTATGCTGCAAAATCAATCAAATGAAAGTGAAAAATACAATTTCAATAGCAATCTGTTTTTTTGTAATAGCGCAGACATGCTCTTGGGCCCAAGGAACCATTACACCAGTTTCAGGCTTTGGAACTAATCCTGGCAGTCTGAATATGTACACTTATATCCCAAACGGATTAACGGGGCCTGCCCCACTCGTAATTGCAATGCATGGGTGTACACAGTCGGCAAGTATTTATGCTGCTCAAACAGGCTGGAATAAGCTGGCTGACTTACATAAATTCTATGTTGTATATCCAGAACAAATAACTGCTAATAATGGCAGTAAATGTTTTAACTGGTTTGATCCGAATGACGTCAATAAAAATCAAGGTGAAGCACTATCTGTTAAACAAATGGTGGATTATATGATTGCAAATCATTCAATAGATCCATCCGCAATATTTGCTACGGGTTTATCTGCAGGAGCAGCAATGACAGTTGTAATGCTGGCTGATTACCCCGAAATTTTTAATAAAGGTGCTGTAATGGCTGGCGTACCTTATAAAGCTGCTACATCAAGCCTGAATGCGTATACAGCAATGAATGGAGGCGTGACCAAAACACCAACTCAATGGGGAGATCTGGTACGAAATCAAAATTTAAGTTATTCCGGTTCACAGCCTCATATGGCTATTTTCCATGGCACCCAGGATTTTACAGTTAATATTGCAAATGCAACGGAACTTATCAAACAATGGACGAATGTAAACGGTGCGGATCAAACCGTTGACAGCACTTTTACTTCTTTCCAGGGCAACAGTGCTGTGGAGAAAACAGTGTACACTGATAATTCAAATACCCCTGTGGTAGAGTATTATAAAATAACTGCCATGGGACATGCTATTTCACTAGATACAGGTGCATGTCCGAGACAAGGCGGGGCTACCGGAACTTATGCCTCAGAGAAAAATTTTCATTCTACATATTGGGCAGCAAAATTTTTTAATATTCTTACCAGCCCTTATACCGTAAATGGCTTAATACAGGTGCCCGTATCCGCAACAAATATTGTTTACAGTGTTACTTCTACACCTGGCTCTACTTATGCCTGGGCAGTTCCTGCGGGAGCAACAATAGCCAGCGGCCAAGGGACCAGCAGTATTACCGTTAATTTTGGTTCCACCAGTGGTTACGTTAACGTAACAGAAACCGCTTCAGGTAACTGTATTAATGAAGGGGCCGAACTGTATATTGACGTAAGCATTACCAGCAATATAAACTCTTTTAAAAGAGATAATAATTTTATTTATATAAACGAAAATGGTACCATATTAAGCAGCCTTGACCTTAACGAATTAAAAGCTGTAACGATCTATAATACAATCGGGCAAGTTGTGCGCCACTCCTACTCTGTTCAGGAGAATAGAATTAATCTTTCTTCGGGCTTAAAAACAGGAGTTTATATTGTTCATATATCAATAGCTCAAAAACTATATACTCTTAAAATGACAGTTTATTAATCAGACAGCAATAAATTTTATTCACAAAAAATAAGTATCCGAATTAATCCGCTCACCTATAAAGTAATACCTTGATGCATCCGCTATAGATGCGGATTCAAAGATTTGCGAGGTTTGGTAAAAAGGAATATTTTTCGTATATTTGAGGTTGATTATTATAATAATTGTGTCTGTTTTTTCTGAATATTATAATGTTAAGTATATAGTTTTAAATATATTTAATTCCCTAATAAAAATTAAAATATGAAATACGTATCTAAAGCCCCGGCAATTTTATTACTTGAAGATGGAAAAGTATTTTATGGCAAAGCTGCCGGAAAAATTGGTATTGCTACTGGTGAAATATGTTTTAATACTGGAATGACCGGTTACCAGGAAATATTTACTGACCCCTCCTATTTTGGGCAAATAATTGTAGCCACCAATGTACATATTGGTAATTATGGCGTTAACAAGGATGAAGTAGAATCCGATTCTATTAAAATTGCTGGATTAATTTGTAAACAATTCAATGAATTTCATTCCCGTAAACGATCTGATGGCTCTTTAAAAGATTATTTTGTGAACGATAATATTGTTGCAATCTCCGATGTAGATACTCGTGCAATTGTTCGTTACATCCGTGATAAAGGTGCTATGAATTGTATTATATCCTCTGAAACACTTGATATTAAAGTTTTACAAGAAAAATTATCAAAAGTGCCATCAATGGTTGGCCTAGAGCTATCTTCAAAGGTGAGCACTACTAAACCCTATTTTATGGGAGATCCCACTGCGGCTTATAAGATAGCGGTTACTGATTATGGCGTAAAGAAAAATATTTTACGTTCCCTTGTTGAGCGCGACTGTTATTTACAAGTGTTTCCAATGAAAACTTCCTTCGAAGAAATGATGAAATGGAACCCAGACGGTTTTATGATCGGTAACGGTCCCGGGGATCCTTCTGTTATGGTTGAACAAGTTGCTAATGTTAAAAAAATAATTAATTCATCTGTTCCTACCTTCGGTATCTGCTTAGGGCATCAACTAATTGCGGAGGCATCAGGGATATCTACTTTTAAAATGCACAAGGGCCATAGAGGAATTAATCATCCTGTTAAAAACCTGATTACCGGTAAGAGTGAGATAACCTCTCAAAACCACGGATTTGGTGTAAAAGCGGAAGATGTTACCAAAATAAAAAATATGGAAGTTACCCATATTAATTTAAATGATAACACTATTGAAGGTTTAAGATATACCGACAGAAATGTGTTTTCGGTACAATATCATCCTGAAGCTTGTCCGGGACCTTACGATGCCCGATATTTATTTGATGATTTCATTAAAATGGTAGTATCTGTTAAAACAAATGAAAAGGCTGCTATTACGGCATAATTCTGACTTTTTAAAAGTATTATATAATAGGTACTATTTAATACAAATTGTCAATTATATTACCCATTAGATCCTTTAACTGCATTTCCTATGCTATCCCTCTTTATACAAGGCTTTATTACTGTTCGATGGATTGATGTGGTTGATATTATATTAGTGGCGTTACTTATTTACCAATTGTATTATATGGTAAAGGGTACTGTTGCCATTAATATCTTTATCGGAATTCTTTTATTTTATTTATTGTGGCAAGTTGTAAAGGCGCTGAATATGGACCTTTTCGGGAGCATATTGAGCAAATTTATTGATGTAGGCTTTATTGCTTTATTAATTGTTTTTCAGCAGGAATTAAGACGTTTTTTATTATTTATAGGTACCAGTGATTTATTTACAAACGGAAAATTAAGCAAAGGTATTTTTGATTTCAAATGGCAGGTAAATAAAGAGCAGGTACTTGATATTAATGCCATAGTGAAAGCCTGTAAAAACATGAGTGAAAGTAAAACCGGAGCCATTATTATCATCACAAAAAATAATGAATTAAAATTTTACGCGAATACCGGAGATGCAATAGATGCTAAGGTTTCAGTAAGGATAATTGAAAGCATTTTCTACAAAAACTCTCCTCTGCATGATGGAGCTGTTATTATTTCTAATAATGTTATTACGGGTGCACGGTGTGTATTACCGGTAACTGAGGATACCGACTTCCCAGCCCATTTGGGTATGCGTCACAGAGCAGCAGTAGGTATTACAGAAAATACTGATGCAATTGCAATTGTTGTATCTGAGCAAACAGGAGAAATTTCTTTCGCCAAGGAAGGGAAATTAAAACACACTCTAACTCCTCAGCGTCTTAGAGAACTGCTGGAAAAAGAATTCAGTTAAACGAGTTTCCTTAATATTTATGAGTGTATATTTATAATTCTAATGTTATTAGAATTATTACAAGGGTTGCTTTCCTTTAGCTTCTAAACAAAAAGGTAATGGTGCAAAAAATAGTTGGTGGATTTTTCCAGAATAAAGATTAATTTGCCACGGTACATTTGAAGAGGACGCGAGCTCTGCTGGAGAGCAACTCGTTAGTAATAAGATGTATGAACTTAGACTGAGAGTCCTGGATTTATTCCGGGACTTTTTATTTTCAGTCTTTGTTCCTTATAACTAAAAAACTCATTTGTTTTTGAAGTACAAATACCACAAGATAAAACTTTTTCGATGTTCATTTGATAGGCCACGATGAACATTCAAATGACCTTTCATGTGGCCGAAGAAAGATTCCAAGCCATAGTGTTAATGTTAGAACTTTTTTCATTGATAAAAGATTCGTATTCCTTGTGCCAT
>JAZKDU010000002.1:0-224278 GCA_040387415.1 Bacteroidota bacterium | reverse complement strand
AGAGGCAATCGGGATTATTTAAAAATCCGTCAACTTATTTAAGGACGTTACATTACCTCTTATTCCATAAAGGTTTCGCCTTAATTACCCTCTTGTATATTGAGCAGCTCTCTGTATGAGCCCCCGGTAAATATCCAATGCTCATTAAAAATTCATTCACTATTTCACCACCGGTAAATCGGAAGGTCTTTTTAAATAGTTTCACCCATTCATCCTTTGTTTTTGGATGATGGTGTTCCAGCCATTTTTCAAAAGATCCGAATTCCTTTTGCAAGGCTAAAATTGTTTTTGCATTTTCTATTGCAGCGTTAATCTTTAATCGGTTGCGGATAATGCCGGCATCAGCCATCAACCGTTCTCTGTCTTTCTCAGTATAAGCAGATACTTTTTTGATGTTAAAGTTGTGGTAAGCCTTTCTGAAAGAGGCTTCCTTCTTCAATATCGTTTCCCAGCTAAGACCGGCCTGGTTAATTTCCATAACCAACCTGCAGAACAGCTCATTGTCGTCATGCAATGGAAAGCCATAATGGTGATCATGATAAGGCTTATGTATAGCCTTTTTTTCATCTTTCATGAATTCTATAGCACTGCAATATGACATAGGAGAGTGGTTTTAAACAATATTGGTATTATAGCTCATTTAGTATTCTTTTTCGGAGTTCTTCTTCAGCAATTTTCTTTTCTCTCGCTTTTCCTACCCTCATCGCATCTGACAAAGCTAATAATTCATATAGTTTAGCATCTTTTTTTGCAGCGTTTATTTGCCCGGCATGAAATGGCTCTATGACCTGCCCGCGAATTCCCCCTTTTGAATCCGCCCAGACATAGAATTCCTCACTTTTAAATTCTTTATTTAAAGGTGGTGCAGAATGCGCTGTTGGCATTCCAGCTGCTAATGCTCCTGGTTTTTGTGGAAATACATAAGGTAATCCATGAATTAAAAATTCAAATACTGCTTTGCGCATAACGGTTTTCTTGTCTTGAGCTAATAGCCCAGCTAAGACGGACCGATTTACAGATTCTGTAACTTCCGATGAGCTGATAGAAAGCTGTTGGCTCAAATCCTTTAGATAAAAGCTTTCCCCATTCAATGCTATTATTTTTAATAAAACCAATAGGTCTAACGGACGCATTCCATTGTGTTTTTTCATAATACAAATATAAACAATTATTTGCAATTCGCAAATTGCGAATCGAGAAATGTTTTTTCCAATTAAATCAGATTCCTTGGAAGTTTCTTTAAAATAAGAAAAGGATTAAATTCTTGAAATTTTGCTATTTTTTGTATATTTATAGGTAAGAAATATTCATCTGCTTCTCCTCAAACTTTACCACAAAATTTTATTGATTTTTACACCGAAAAAGGAGTCAGGTATCGGAGTCAGGTTTTGCTCAAAAAAGACCTAAAATGATGAAAATTGAAACGCTGAAAGCCTTGATTCTATTGATATTTCGTTTCCGGTAACTCAGTTCGAGTCCCTTCATCCGCACTACAACGACAAAAGCCCCTATTTTAGGGGCTTTTGTCGTTGTAGTGCATTGCTCAAAAAAGTTTACAGAAAACATTCGCCCCTTTCCTATATTAGATTCACTCTCTTTTTTCGTGCTTAACCTGAAAATTCAATGGTCAAGAGAAATTTAAGTTTTTTTTAGAATAAATATTAAAATGGTATTTTATAAGATAAAGATTATTCACTTTTGCCCAATATTAATATTAAACAAATAATCTATCCACGTTATCATGAAGAAATCGAATCTGATTTTTATAATAGTCATGTGCTTTATAAATTTATTATTTGTAAATGGGCAAAATCTTGACAATAAATTTGGAAATAATGGCAAGTTAACTACCGAAATCAGTACCGCTGGTGATAACACAATATTATCTTTAGCCATCCGCACAGATAATAAAATTGTTGCTGTTGGAAGATCCCAAAACAGTATTGGATATTGTGATTTTTCATTAGCATGTTATAATATAGATGGAACCCTTGACGTAAATTTTGGTAAAAAAGGGCAATTGATAACTCCTGTAAGTAAGGGTCGTAATTCTGCAAAAGCTGTGGCCATTCAACCTGACAATAAAATTGTTGTTGCTGGTTATGCTGACAATAGTGTTCTAAAATGTAGTTCAATCGATTGTCAAAGAGATTTTGCCGTTATTAGATATACAACCGATGGAGCATTAGATTATAGTTTCGGAAAAAATGGGGTAACTATTACGGATTTTGGTAGTGGTTATGATGGAGCAAGTTCCTTAGCCATTCAATCAGATGGGAAGATTGTTGTTGCTGGCAACGCTTATGATGGTTCTAGTAAGCATATTGCTCTAGTAAGATATTCAGATGGCAATTTAGATAATAGTTTTGGCCAATCAGGTAAAATTTTAACACATTTGGAAGGAAGTTCTTCTGCACAATCAATTTTTATTTTCTCTGATGGTAAAATATTAATTGGAGGAAATATATACAACGGTAAAGACTACGATTTTGTTTTCGTTCGATACAATTCAGATGGTTCTATAGATAAGTCTTTTGGTATAGACGGGTTAGCAATTATCGATGCGAGCCATGACAATGATTACATGCTTAGTACTATATTGCAACCAGATGGAAAAATAATTGGTATTGGTTATTCTGGCGGTTATTATGTTTCAGATTTTACTTTGGTTCGTTATAATTCAGATGGAAGTTTAGATGAAAATTTTGGTACAAGTGGGATTACAAGTACTTCAATCGATGCTGCTGATAAGGCTTATTCGGCTGCATTAATGCGGGATGGGAAAATAGTTGTAGTCGGTTATACTGACAATGGTAAAGACAGAGACTTTTCAGTTGCTATGTATGATAAAGATGGCAAGTTGGAAAATGGATTCGGAAAAGAAGGTAAAGTAGTAACTGATTTTAGAACAAGATCTGATGAAGCCCATTCCGTTGCTATATTACCAGACGATAAGATAATTGTGGCAGGTTATTCTGATAGCGAAGATGGTTCTGGTTCAGATTTTGCTCTGGCGAAATACATTACCAAGTTGAATACAGGGATAATTGACTTTGCTGTTTCGCGTAATTCCGCATTAATTTATCCAAATCCTATAGTTCAGGATGCAACCTTAGAATACACATTGAATAATGAAGAAACAATTTCTATTTCTTTATTTGATATACAGGGCAAAACAATCCAAACCATTATAGATAATGAGAAACAGGAAGCTGGAAAATATCAGCATCCTATCTCCCTTTCAACTGAATTACCTTCAGGTGTGTATATTATTCTTATTTCATCTTCTAATGGACGAATGGCTGTAAAAATCGTAAAGCAATAGAACGGAAAAGATTCATTTAACCGAGCCAAGCCCCTTGAAATGTATGTTATTTCAGGGGTTTTGTTTTGATTATAATTCCCCTAATTCATTAATATCTTTCACTTCCAAAATTTGCTTATCGCTACATCTGACGGCCTTTTTTACTACTATCTGTATTTTTTGCTCCGCTTACATAAATAAAAGTCATATTCGTATTCAGCTACTGCACTACCTTAGCAAAATGAATGGTGGTATTAAATACTTCCGATGATTTTGTATTCTCTTAATGTTAGATATCTCTGCTCCAGGATTAGTTTATATTTTTTCTGGTTTTCCTCCGATAAAAACGAATCCTCAATCAATTTTTCAGCAATAGGCTTATTTTTAACTAACCGCTTAAACACCCCTGCAATCTGTTTTTCGTTTAGCCCCAAACCTTTTCCAAATCTTTCAAAATAATCGCGTTTCAGCTTTTTCTTTCTTCCTTCAAGAGTCAACGCTAATTCCTCTGTGTCTTTTGGATTAACAATAGCAACATTCAATAGATCGTATGCAGGAGACAATGACCAGTCATTGCCTGTTTTAATCATAGAGAAATTTTTAAGGTGCATATCGTTGTTCCCGGTAAGGAAACTAAAAATACTTAATTCAAAAAAGTATAATTTATCAAGTAATGTATTACTTGAATATTCTCCTAATGCCTTACCAATCTTCTCCATGGAGCTTTTATATTTATCATGCGCACCAAGTATCTGAAACATGTCTATCATGTGAATTTTTTCTCCGTTTGCTGTTCTGTCAATTCGTTTAGTGATATAAGATAATTCTCCGGATTGCAATCGTACCAAACTTGATGGAACTGTTCGTATCCCAAAACTTTCAGCTATTCGCATGGTTACATGTTCATTTTCCGGCATTTCAGAATAATGCTCGGATGGTGGTTTAAAAATGTAGTTGCCACCTAATGCACCTACAACTGTTAATCTGTTTCTAGTAGCATTGGCAATGGCATCGTTAACCAATGATAAAGATAGTTTAGGTTGTACTCCTGGTACCGCAATACTGCGTTCTACAACATTTTTGGCAAGTTCTACCATCTGGCTGAGCGAATAGGAGAGAAGTGGCGCTTTTTTTGTTCCAAAAAATGCCAAGCTGCACTGCTCATGAAATTCATCTTCAGCATCCTTTTCTAATGCCTTATAACAGTATAAACACTTCTTATTCATCATCTTCTGGTAAAGGTTTAACACTCACTGCACCGATACAATTTTGACAACAGGCTAAAAGGATACCCATCCGATCATTTTGGTTTATTTTCCAGTTTTTTGAAGCAATATCCAATAACCAACCTTCCGGGATAAGACCTTCAAAAAAAGGAAACAGCCTAGTATCAGCATATTTCATTTCGGTTACGGGCATGGTAAAAGTGATAAATTCGTCAGGATATTTTTCAACATATTCTTTATCATACTGAAATGTGTAATCACCTTCATTGGTTTCTGTGAGAATACCGGCTAATAAATCTTTATAATATATTTCAGCGCTTCTCATTATTTAGTCTTTTCTTTTAATAGTTCTTTACTATTTACTGGAGATAATTCGTGCCCAAACATTTTCAAAACCTGATTCACTTTTCCCACATTCAAATTATCTTTTCCCTGTTCAATTTTTCGAATGACAGTAAGTGCTACTCCAGCACGTTCAGCAAATTCTTCCTGACTAAGATTTGCTTCTTTTCTTTTCTCTTTTACAAAATCCGCTAATGTTTTCATTATATGCTTTTGCATCTATTATATGCAAATATATGCATTTATATGTATTTGCATATAAAATATTTGTTTTTTAATTATTTATATGCAAATACATATAATTCAAGAACCACATATTAGATTCAGCACCCTCAAAAAGCAAGATTTCTGAAATTTTCAAACATTTATTTTGAAATGTAGAGTTTTTAATTTAACTTTGCAATGCAAAGTACTTTCGAATATTGAAGCAGAATATAAACTATAAACCATAAATTATGATGTCTAAAAACAAAAGACTTATCGGCATTGTGCTAAGCGTAGCACTTCTATTATTCATTCCATTGATAGCCATGCAGTTTACAGATGAAGTAAGCTGGACCTTGTCTGATTTTGTTGTTGCGGGTGTTCTGCTGATTGGTACAGGCCTTCTGTGTGAGATAGTGATGAGAAAAGTAAGCAAAACCAGGTACAGGATCGGTATCTGTTTAGTGCTCATGTTGGCGCTGTTCCTCATTTGGGCAGAGCTGGCAGTCGGTATCTTCGGAACACCGATTGCTGGAAGTTAAAAAAAACAAAAAACTGCCACGAGCAGTTGGACAGAGGTAACTTAATTGTTGATCAAACTCAAATACGTTTCCCAAACAACATTTTGCTCCTGACCAAAGCTCTTATTTGTTTTTTTTATGATAAATCCAATGGTTCTTTTTTTTGTGCTTTTTTGAAATTGTTCTTCAAACGAAATCACCCCGCTATAGATGGTGTCGTTTGTGATTTTAGCTTCGGAACGTATTAAACTATTACTTAAGCTCACAGATCCGCTGTCGGAAATAACAGTGCTAATGGAATTCATAAAAGGCTCAATATTTTGTTTGTCAGAAAAAACTTCTGCTGCAAGGCTTTTGGCATGCTCCCGAAGCGTGGTGTCATATTTTTCATTTGTAAATATTTCGATATATCCATAAAGGTCTTCCAGTTTCTGAATAGCTGTTTTTCCAAATAATTCTACCTGCTCATTATTTAGCGTATCCGTAGTAAAATCCATTTCCATTGTTTGAATATCCGAAAGGTGAATGGAATCCTGAGCTACTATTTTTTCAGATTCAGCACTTGGCGCACATGAAAATAAACAGCATGCACCTATTAAGGTAATAGTTATGTATTTTTTTTTTTTCATTTAGCAGCAGTTTGGGTGAAACGCAATTCAGATATACGGATCCCCGAATATTTAACGTCTAATATTTCAACATTTCGAAGGCTTTTTAAAGGCATGGTCAACTTATCAATAAATTCATTTTTATTAAATAATTCCATCCCATCGTTGCTGCTATATACTTGAAATATTTTTGCATTATCAGCAATCATGTCATTTAATTGCAACCTTCTTTTTGCCCAATCTTTAATATTCGATTTTGAAAAATAATGGATCATAATTGCATAATCATCCGTTTTAAGCTGAATTTTTTCTTCCATCACCTCCTTATTTAATATTCTGGCAAACGTATCGGGGTGAAAGTAGGGGGTATTAATCACAAATTTTATTTTGTCCTTTTGTTCCTGAAGTTCTAAACAACCGTTGGCATTTGTTTCGGCATATACCGAAGATTCGCCTTCCATCAGAAGGGTCACCCTTATTTTATTTTTAATTGGAGTATGGCCGTCAATATCAACAAAGCAACAGGTATATGAATGACTATCAGATGATAAGGTTTTGCTTATAATAAGGGATAAAATAAAGATTACGGAAAGTAACAGTATTAATTTGCCCCATTTTGTCCCTGTTTTGGGTTTTTTAGTGCTTTTTTCATTTGCAACTTCTTGAATATCTTCCTTTTGTATGAGTACTGAAGATGGAGTATCATTATTTAAGGTAAAATTATTTGCTCCCAGGAAATCGTTCCAATTTTTATAACCCGCATACTCACTGAGCATGTTTAACATGTCAATTCGTGGCAATTTTATGGCAGGGGACTTAATATGCGTGTAAAACCACTTTTCACTGATTCTACCATGTACTTTATTAATCAGATCTTCTTGAAAATCAGTAATATCCTGTCCTTTCCAGTCACTTATTCTGCTGTTGCAGTTTGGGTGGCTTTTTTGAAAGGCAGCGGTTACTTCCTTCTTTAATTCTTCAAAATATTTTAACTCCTGTGCATTCATTCTATTCGGAGCTAAAGATATAAATAATTGATTGGTAGGTTTTTATGTTTTGTAAAATAATTTACAATGCCTTTACAAGCGTTTTGCCTACCGCCTGGAACAGTTCAAGCTACGTTTGCATCACAATTCAAAAATCAATTAACCAAAAAATAACGAATATGAAAAATGTAACAAAATTAGTATCCGCAGGACTTACAATTGCATTAATGGTGGGTTGTTCCCGCAGTGCTGAAGAAAAAGAAAAACTGTATTATGGAAGCCCAAATGCAGAATCAGTGCTAAGTCAAGGGAATAATAGCTCTATTTCCTCCTCGGCAGCAATTCCAAACAAGGACACAACAAAAAAATTTATCCGGACAGCAAATTTAAGATTCAGGGTAAAAGAAGTGATTAGTGCCACTTATAAAATAGAAGATGTTATTACACAATTTGAAGGGTATGTGACTTCTACAAATCTCAGGAGTATGGTAGAAAGAAGAACGTTGACCCCGATAAGTCCGGATTCCTCCCTCGAAAACACTTATTATTCAGTAGTGAACGAAATGATCATCAGAATACCAAATGCCAAACTCGACAGCTCATTGAAGGCGATGGCTAGCCTCATGGAATTCTTGGACTATAGAGAAATAAAAGCAGAAGATGTAACCATATCATTAATGGCGAACCAAATAGCTGAAAAAAGACTAAATGAGCATCAAAAGAGATTAACAACAGCAATTGACAGTCGTGGTAAAAAGTTAAACGAAACTTTAAATGCAGAGGAAAGTCTGCTAAGCAAACAAACACTTTCGGATAAGGCCAAAATGTCAAATAGGAGCATGCTGGATCAGGTTTCTTTTAGCACCATAAATCTTAGTATATATCAACGTCAGGGGAATAAAATTGAATTAATTAAAAACGATAAAACTCTAGAATCCTATAAACCAAATTTGTTTTACCGGATAAAGGATTCAATTATAACCGGTTGGGAAGTGTTAGAGCACATTCTTGTATTCCTTATAAAAATATGGGAAATTGTATTGCTTGCTGTTATCCTGTTTTTAACCTACAAAAAGTTATATAAAAAACTATAAATTACCATCCAGCTACAGGAAGTAAGATGCATCTATTGGTTAATCATATGCAATATAAAATAAAGCACTCTCATTAAAAAAAATGAGAGTGCTTATATAAGGAAGAAAAGAAATATGAAATTTGTTGTGTGAAACAGAAGCGAAAGATATTACAAATGCATAATTTATGCTTAGTAATCCCCTTCAAAAAGCTGGTCTTAGGCTTTAATTCCAACATACTTTCTTATCACTGGCATTTATTTTTCTAGTTCAGATAGAAAAAAATATAATTTTGCGAGCTTGGATCTTAAGCTCCATGCAATGTATGCGCTCTACACTAAAACAATTTGCGTTGATTGATAAATCAATGATCAATCTGATCATTGTTGAATTCTTCGTTCAGTTGATTAATGTGTCGTTTATAGCCATTCTTCCACTATACATGAAAACGGAGCATTACAGCGATGCTGAATACGCGCACTTTACATCTTACCGTTATGTTGGAATGCTAGCCCTTGCGCTATTCCTGGGAATGTATATCAAAGGAAGAAGAATAAGACCGATGTTTTTTGTTGCAGCAATAGGAGTACCACTGTTTGCATTATTTATATTAATTGGTGTTCATTTTCATATTAATAGTTTAATATTAATTGCACACTTATTATGGGGAACTGCCTATACGTTTATACAAATCCCTATTTTGCCCTATATCATGCGCAATTCCTCCAAAGAAGATCATACACTGGTTATCACTTTAAATTTTGCAACCTGGAGTATTGCCAGTATAACCGGCAGCTTTATGATTGCTATTTTTAATGGATTAAATCCTTCTTTGTTTACAGAGCGCAATTTATTGTTGATGATAACAGCCATAAGCTTTTGGGGAATATATGTGGTTACGCGGATAAAAAAGGATGAACATATACCAGTTACTACTGAAACGCGAGGTGGCCTGAAAGAATATGACTGGAAAATAATAATGCGTGCCCTTGTACCAACTACTATTATTGCTATTGGCGCTGGCTTTACAATTCCTTTTATGAGCCTCTTTTTTGCCAATGTACACCACATGACTACGGCCGCATTTTCTTTTCTTAACTTTATTACAGCTGTGATGGTAACAATAATTGCAATATATGTTCCGAAAATAAAAGATCGTTTTGGTTACCAGAAGGCAATACCTACCACCCAGTCGCTAGCCATAATCGCTTTGCTAATCATGGCTACTACACAGTATTATAATCATTTAGGAATAGCAGTTTTTATAGCCGCTGTTTTTTATTTAATACGCCAGCCCTTGATGAGTATGGCAGTACCAATGACTTCAGAAATTACAATGCAATATGTTGGAACACGAAACAGGGAAATGGTGAGCGGTTTAACATCTGCAATTTGGTCGGGATCGGCTTATTTTAGTGCAGTTGGTTTTGGTATACTCCGGCATTGGAACGTTGAGTATGTAAATATTTTCCTGATCACAGCCGGGATGTATGTTTTAGGTGTTTTTTTATATTACTTTTTAATAAAGGATTATAATAAACGCGAAAGGGAAGGGCTAATAGTACAATCTTAATAAAAGAAAAATTCGGATTGATTTATTCTTGTTGGAAATAATTTAAGGCTGATACATCAACCAGGCTCACATCCTTATAATAATGGTGCAGAATATATTCGTAAGGATATTTTAATTTCGCCATCTGCATTGCACCTTCCTGACAAAGCCCTACACCATGCCCATATCCACGGCCTTTAAATTTAACAGAATCACCAATCTGCTCTATTGAAAAAAAAGTTGATTTTAATTTAAAATCAGCACGAATATTCTTTAACGGGATTTTCAAATCTTTATCCTTAAAATATACTTCTCTGCCCGCAGCCTGATTAAAGGAAGTAGCAACAGACCAATTTGCCGAATTATCAACGGGAGAGTTGTGTTTTAGCTGCAAGTATGCTTTCCAGTCTTCAAGCGGAATGGTTCGCTGCCATTGAGCCTGCGATTGGGATAAACAAAATGTATCTTTTATTGATTTCAAATAACTGGTAGAAATAGCCCACACATCCTGTGAATTGCAGGTTTCTCCACCGCAATTGGAGTGAAATGCAGCAGTGATTAGGTTTACATTATTATCCACTACTACCAGTCCTTTGGTAGCAAGCACAGCCCGTATTATATTTGCATCACTAGCTCTGCTTGCATATGCCTGACAATGAACATCATCACAGACTTCAAAACCTTCTAAAACATGACGATTGATATGTGCCAATAAATAAGTACGGCATAAAATAGCCTGTATTTTATAATACTCAAGGTTACTTCCTCTTCCGCCTTCAGATTCAACAACTCCGGCAATATAGCTTTCCATATCTACTTTATTAATAAGTAAAAACTGGCTTTTATCCTGAGTCAACATCACTTCCAGATTATCAGCGTAGGTGCGTACTTTACTTTGCGGTACTACGGATTTAATTTTAAATGCAGAATAGGGAGTTTTGGCAATCATTTTTAAGGCACGGAATTTCCCCATGTCTTTTTCAAATGTTTTAAGATGTATTGAATCACCTTCTATATTCATTTGAAAAATACCTTCAGGGTCACAACCTACCAGCAATACACCATCCCCATATACTGCGTAACTGCAGCCAACAGGTGAGAAAATAAATGTACTTATAATTTTAGTAGTTAAAATCCGAACACTTACAGCACTTGCTTTCGAATGAAAAACAAAAATTAATGGTATTAAAAAAAGTATTAAACTGTTTTTTTTCATCTTAAATAATCAATCATTAAACCTGCAGTTTTTTTTGAGGCTCCTGAACCACCCAATTTTGCCTTTAATTCAGCATAGTCCATTATTATTTTATTGCGGGTTTCCGGATTTAATAATTTGTCAAGTTCTGTTTTGAGATTGATTCCGTTTAATTCATTTTGAATCAATTCCTTTACAATTTCTTTGTCCATAATCAGGTTGACCAATGAAATGTATTTTACTTTCACCAGTTGTTTTGCAATTGCATACGAAACAGCTCCTCCTTTATAACAAACTACTTCAGGAACACCAAACAAAGCTGTTTCCAGCGTTGCCGTACCAGAGGTAACAAGGGCCACATGCGCCTTCTGTAATAACTGATAGGTTTGATTGAAAACAATTTTAACATCCTTATCACCAATAAATTCACCATAATACTCAGGAGATTGGGAAGGTGCGCCAGCAATTACAAACTGATAATTTGAATACTGTTTTTGCATGGAAAGCATTAAAGGCAGCATAGCTGCAATCTCTTGTTTGCGGCTCCCTGGCAATAATGCAATAATTGGTTTATTTGTATTTACAGATAAAGTACTTGACTGACCAGCATAGTTTGCAACAGCGTCCAGCAAAGGATGTCCAACAAAATCAACTTTACAATTGAAGCGTTGATAAAACTCCTTTTCAAAAGGTAGAATAACAAACATTTTATCTACTACCCTTTTTATCTTATGAACACGGCTTTGTTTCCATGCCCATATTTGTGGTGAGATATAATAAAAAACTTTTATCCCCGCAGCCTTTGCAAATTCAGCTATCCGAAGGTTAAAGCCCGGGTAATCCACTAATATTAATACATCTGGCTTGTTCTGTAAAATATCTTTTTTGCAAAAATCAATATTTCTAAAAATGGTACGGATGTTCATTAACACTTCTGTAAAGCCCATAAATGCGAGTTCGCGGTAATGCTTTACAAGTTCAGCACCTTGTTCTTTCATCAAATCTCCACCCCAGCAACGAAACTGCGCACTGGTATCCAGAATTTTTAATTCCTTCATTAAATTAGATGCATGTAAATCACCTGACGCTTCGCCTGCAATTATATAATACTTCATCAGTGCGTGAAAAATTTTAAATACATAACAACTGCCGCCCAAATAAAGGTAGAAGCTAAAACACCACGCGCACCTACATATTTTTCTTTCCAGATAAACAGATAAAAAGCGCCTAAGTTTGCCAATAAGCACAAGGTAACTATTGCAGTATAGGTATCTCCAAGTATAAGGTAGTCAATAAAACGGCCTACCGCCATGTAACGATAATTAACCAGGTAATAGATCACAAAAGCGATTACCGGTGCTAATATGCCAGCAGTACTACCTATCCACGTTTTATCAAAATCAATATCTTTCATATACTTCGGTAAATATTTTGCTTTCTGCTATTGTTAATCAACCTGTAGTATTACAATTTCCACTTTGCAATATCTTTAATTGCTGAATGGGCTGTCATATCAAACTGAGTAGGAACAATGGATACATAATTATTTTCCAATGCCCATATATCTGTATCCTCCTCCTGAGTATCAAAATTTTCAAATTTCCCGGTAAGCCAGTAATAAGGCTGCCCCGTAGGGTCATGGCGCTCATCGAATTTTTCAATCCATGTAGCTTTTGCCTGACGGCATACTTTTATTCCTTTTATTAATTCCTGATCTAATTTCGGAATGTTTACATTCAAACAAACTCCAGCAGGCAATCCATTCTTCAACACACCTTCTGCAATTGTTTTTACTATTGCTTTAGAGGCCGTGAAATCTGCATCAATCGAATGATCCGATAGTGAAAAGCCTATAGAAGGAATGCCTTCAATCGCCCCTTCAACAGCAGCAGACATGGTTCCAGAATAAATAACGTTAATAGACATATTAGTCCCATGGTTAATACCCGACACACATAAATCCGGTTTGCGATGCATGATTTTATTTACCGCAAACTTTACACAATCCACAGGAGTACCTGTACAGCTGTATTCTTCCTTAACGTCATAAACCTTTACTTTCTGAATCCGTAAGGTAGAATTGATGGTAATTGCATGTCCCATGCCCGATTGTGCTTTGTCTGGTGCAACAACAACTACATCACCTAAAGTTTTCATTACTTCAACCAATGCCCTAATACCCGGGGCTGTAATACCATCGTCATTGGTTACTAATATAAGTGGTCTGTGATTTTTCATTGATACAATAATACTCATTATTATCAAAAAAAAATGGCTGTATTATTAAAATAGATTCACAGTTAATTGTTGATAATTATTGAAGAGCCTATGAATAGTAGGGGAGGAATAGCTATATAATTATTGAGGAGTCAATTACAGTTCCTATATCAAAGCTGCATTCGAATATTTTTAATCTTTGAAAAGTCCCGCCTACTAATATTTAAATCAAACCTGAAAGAAGGCTAAATAGCTTATTGTCCGTAATGAGGCAACCGCTTTGTAACAATTCAAATACTTCAACTCCTCTGTCCTTTATGTAATTTTTTTCAGATTTAATAATATTAACAGAACTTGTATTGTGCTCATTCCATTGAAGAAAAATATCTGCTGATGTTAAATCCAAATGGCTATGTTCTTTTACCCTCAACCCAATCAGCACGATTTTATCATCTGCACAATTGAATATATTAAGCGTTTTGCTATCTCTGTATTCCAGAAATTTAATTTTGCTCATAACTTTCTCATATACCATATCACTAAAAACATCTATTAGCTCTTCCGCTTTTTCGAGTTCTTTCTCTTTCATTTTTAGCCAATCCTGCCCTGTAATTTGTGCGGAAGAAAGAAAGTGAATAAATTCTTTTTCCAAAGCTTGTAATTCTTCTGAAGTAAGGCGTTTGTATTTCATAGTAATACTAAAGAAACCGTTTTAAATTTTGAATAGTGCTCAAAAATACTGTAATTCGTGTTACTAATTTATTAAACCAGCAAAAACCTTCAAACTATTATGAACATTCAGCACACAGTAACCGAGCGTTTTTTAAAATATGTAAAAATTGATACCCAAAGTGATCCGGAATCACTCACCTGTCCATCGACCGAAAAGCAAAAAGACTTAGGCAGGGTATTGGTTCAGGAATTACTGGAAATGGGTATTACCGATGCCCACATGGATGAGCATGGCTATATCTATGCCACTATTCCTGGCAATACAGAAAAAAAGGTTCCTGTAATTTGTTTCTGCTCACACATGGATACTTCTCCCGATTGTTCGGGAAAGGGCGTAAATCCTCAGATTCATAAAAATTATGATGGAACTGATATTGTTTTGCCAAATGATAAAACTCAAATTATAAAAGTTAGCGAACATCCATCTTTGTTAAAACAAAAAGGAAATGATATTATCACTACCGATGGTACTACATTGCTTGGTGCTGATAACAAAGCAGGTGTGGCGGAAATTATGGATGCAGGCAATCATTTAATGAAACATCCGGAGATAAAGCATGGCACTATAAAAATATTATTCACTCCTGACGAAGAGATAGGCCGGGGAGCCGACAAAGCAGATATCAAAAAATTAGGTGCTGATTATGGGTATACAATTGATGGCGAAGAACTCGGGCATATTGAAAATGAAACTTTCTCCGCAGATGGCGTAACTATCCATATTCATGGGGTAAGCACGCATCCTGGTTTTGCAAAAAACAAAATGGAAAGCGCTATTAAAATTGCAAGCGAAATTGTTGCAGCGTTGCCGAAAGATAAATTGAGTCCGGAAAGCACAGAAAAGAAAGAAGGTTTTGTTCATCCTGTAAGTATTTCTGGTGGAATTGAAGAAACCACCCTTCAATTTATTATTCGTGCATTTGATGAAGATAGTCTGAAAACACAAGAAGCTTTCCTGAAGGATTTAATAAATTCCGTTATGAAACAGTACCCTAATTCACGCTTTGATTTTGTTGTGAAAGAGCAATATCGGAATATGAGACAGGTGTTGGATAAAAATCCTGAAATTGTAAATAATGCATTAGAAGCCATACGGAGATCTGGTGTGGAGCCTGTATTGTCAAGTATCAGGGGAGGTACCGATGGTTCACGTTTTTCATATATGGGTTTACCTTGCCCGAATATTTTTGCAGGAGAACATGCTTTTCATTCGAAACACGAATGGGTTTCAGTTCAGGACATGCAAAAAGCGGTTGAAACAATTGTAAACTTATGTATGATCTGGGAAGAAAAAGGAAAATAAAAAATAATTTATGGAATTTGATTTTGGCAGCATCATATATTAAAAACATAAATTCTATGGGAACTCAGCCTGCACAAATAAGTATTCCAAAGCCTTGCCATGAGGATTGGAATAAAATGACACCAAATGAAAAAGGTTCTTTTTGTTCCAAATGCAGTAAAACGGTAATTGATTTCACAAAAAAAACAGCAGATGAAATTGCAGCAATTCTTGAAAGTTCAGGTAAAAAGATCTGCGGACGCTTTAGGAACGAGCAATTGGATCAAACATATCCACTTTCGGGATTAAATTCATCAATTAATTTTTCGCTTAGGCGGATGACTTTTAGTAATGCCTTTGTAGTTGTTTTATTTATTGTTTTTGGTACCACACTTTTCAGTTGTCAATCTCATCAAGAAGAAACAAAAGGGAAGATACAAACTGATAGCATCGGAAGCAATATTGTACTTGATTCCCTTATAAAATCAAATGAAAGTAAAATATTGAATGACACTACATTCAATAATCCGAAAAATAAAGCCAAGGCAAATTCAAAGGAAGCTCGTAAACCAAATAATGATGGTCTGGATGAACATATGACAAAAGGTGAAGTTGTAATAAAACCTAAGGCAGGTAAAGTAAAAGATACTGCTAAGATAGATTCTGCCGGTATTTTACCCAAAGTAGGGGAGTTAAAGATATATCGAGGACACGATCAGTAGAAACAAAAAATGCCACCGGAATCCGGTGGCATTTTTTGTTAGTTGAACAGAAATTATTTGTTAACTATTTTCCCTAATTCTGCACCAGCTTTAAATTTAGCTACTTTTTTAGCAGCAATTTTAATAGCTTTTCCAGTTTGAGGATTACGTCCGATTCTTGCTGCTCTTTTAGAAACAGAGAAAGAACCAAAACCTACTAATGCAACTCTGTCACCTTTTTTTAGTGCTTTTGTTGTAGCGTTAACGAATGCTTCAAGTGCTTTAGTAGCATCAACTTTTGTTAATTTTGTTTCTGCTGCAATAGCATCAACTAATTCTGATTTGTTCATTTTTTGTTTTTTAGGGTTAAACATTAATTTGTTAAGCAAATCTAAAACAGATTCCATATACAACGCAAGTTTTAGAGGCGAAAAAAATTAAATTGTTGATAAAATATGTGTTTTATTCGCAAATCAGCTCTGAATCCTTATCTATTATTGAATTATAGACGGAAAAATATTGTGTTTTGGTGATTTTGCTTGGCGAAGGCGCTCATTCTTAATTACCATTGCCATATTTTTATCTACTTTTGCAGAATTAATACTCATGGAACAATTCAGAGAAGCTTTATTGATCGCTATTTCAATGCCAATTTATATTATTGTAATTGGTGCAGAGCTACTGTTTAGCTATATTCATCAAAAACAATATTACAGCACTAAAGGGATATTTGCAAATATCTATTTATCAGCTTTAAATTTTGGTTTGGATATACTTGTTCGTGGAATATGCCTGTTTGTCCTCAATTATTTTTATCAGTTTAAAATTTTTGAAATCCAATACATATATGCTTACTGGATTTTATTATTGATATGCCAGGATTTTATGTATTACTGGCTGCATCGTTTTGATCATTTCTGCCGTCTATTTTGGGCCGTCCATGTAACTCACCATTCATCGGAGGAGTTTAATCTTACGGTGGGATTTCGTTCATCGGTATTTCAACCTTTGTACCGCTTTGTGTATTTTATTCCGTTAGCTATTGTTGGCTTTCAGCCGATGGATATCATGTTTATGTATGCAGCCACGCAAATTTATGGCATATTGATTCATACCAAAACAGTTAATAAATTAGGTGTCTTGGAATGGTTTATGTCTACACCGTCACACCATCGCGTACATCATGCTTCTAATATCAATTACCTTGATAAAAATTTAGGAATGGTTTTTATTATTTGGGACAAGCTGTTTGGTACGTTTATAGAAGAGGATGACAAAGAGATTATAAAATATGGCTTAACTGAGAATATTAAAACGTATAATCCAATAAAGATGGTTTTTCATGAGTGGGGTAACATATTGAAAGACTTGCAGAAACCGTCATCGCTAAAGGCTAAATTCATGTATGTTTTTGGCCCTCCGGGATGGAGCCATGATGGCAGTAAAAAAACTGCCAGACAATTAAGGGATAATCAGTAAATATTAAGAAGCTGTATTTTCTTCAAATTCCCGAAAACCTATAAATATCGGTTTCAGTAATATAGATTACATTCTTTTTAAATATTCCTTTTTCAGTGCGAACCTGTATCCATAGTATGCGCGTACACTGCCATACTGATAACTCAACGTTGAACTTTTATTATTATTGATACTGTAATTATTACCCACCGCAGAAATGCCAAAGAAATACTTTGGACGGTTTAAACCAATTGAAAAACGATATTGAAAGGTTAATCCTAGCGACACGCTGGACTTTGTTTCCTCACTATATGCATTTGTTGAATAGTATTGATGAATAGATAGTCCTGGCAAGGTATATAAATTTATAAACCAGTATTTCCAAAGAATAAAAGTGTAGGTATAACCATAAGATATCCCTGAAGTAAGTGTAGTTGCCCTTCTGAATTGTACTTCTGGCTTAAACCGGTCTTTTAATGAATCAGGGAAAATCACTGAATCTGCATTAATACCATACAGTGAAAAAAAAGTTCCTAAAAGAGCTGATCCCTCACTTCTTTTCTGACGTTGAGTAAAATTATAGGGTGCTGAACTCGAAAAACGTTTATTATTAAATACATAAACAAACTCTCCACCCAGATTAGTATTCGTAATATCAGGTCTGTAAAAATAAGTTACGGCTCCTGTTGTATCACCAGGCACTGGTGTTCCTTTTGTAGTATGAAAACCCTGATTAACCCTTAAAAAAAAATCATAAATGAAACGTCTGCTGTTGGCACTTGTAGCAATAGAAAACTGCTGCGATTTCCCATACAGTTTATCGTCTCTATTTAAGAATTTTGGCGAAACCTGAAATTCTATCCCTATCCCTTTATAGCTTAATCCTATACCAATATTTGTATTCGAATTAATTTTGTATTCTAACGACTCCTTAGTTCCATAATTTGTAATACTGAATTTATTGGAACGGCCGGCTATAACGAATCTTGTATTCAGCAAATTCCTGCAATTTTCGATACACATGGTATCAATGTTTTTATAAACCGTAGTATCTTTGCCTTTCAGGGCAAAGGATACCTCTGAAATAAATAATAATAGGAGTATGGTGCTTAATTTTCGCATGATTAACGTGCTACTATCGGGAACGAAAATAGTGTGTTCATTTTAACTGGATAACCATTTTCAACAGCCGGAATAAACTTTAACTTCTGAACTAGTCTTTTCACTTCAGTTTCAATACCATAACCAACGCTGCTGATTACCACAATATTGCTTACCGAGCTATCTGCTGCAACATCAAAACTAAGTGTTACTTCACCTTCGATAGACTTTTTTTTAGATTCTTCAGAGTAATTTACATTGTGCAATACGTACATAAATAATGCGTGGTCGCCTTTAGGGAAAGATGGTTGAGCAGTAGTTCCTACAATAAAACTTTGTTTATCCTGAACTGGTTGTGAAAAACCATTAATGAAGAAGATTAAAAAAATAAATAGTAACCTGTTTTTATTTATTATCATTTTGCTTCTGGAATATTTTAATCGTTTCCGTTTGCTAAGATAAACTCTTTATCAATATAAAATAAATCAGTCGCCATTTTAAAGTCATCTGCCTTCATAAAAGGAATAGTTATCGTTTGCCATTCAGTGGTAGGGTATATAAAATCAAAAACATCCTTTTTTAAAGTCACTTTCACCGGCATTGTAAAAAAAGTCTGCTTTTCCTGATATTCATCTTCCTTAAAGGAGCTTAATCCTCCTAGTGTATAGCGGTAAGTTATTTTCAGATCAGTAAAATCTTCTTCCATCTTCACACTTAGCTTAGGTATATGGGAGCTCCTGAGATATAATTCAAAAAAATCAGAAAGATCGATACCTGATCGCTTACTTATATACTTTTCAATGTCGTATGAATCAACCGTTTTATGTTTGTATTCAATCTGAAGCTCCTTAATAATCTTTAAAAATTTATCATCATTATTAATAATACCTCGCAAAGTATGCAATATCAAGGCACCTTTAGGATACATATCCCCGGAGCCTTCATCATTTACATCATATTGACCAATTATTGGCGCATCGTTTTCAACTTTATTTTGCTCTGAATTAATATATTCAAGATAAGCATCATACCCATATAAGCACTCAATATATAAAGCCTCAGAGTAGGTTCCGAATCCTTCGTGAACCCACATATCTGCAATATCATTGGTGGTGATGCTGTTGCCCCACCATTCATGAGCAGATTCATGTATAATAATATAATCAAACTTATATATCGTTCCCGAACGGTTAATACCCAAATAACCGTTTTTATATTTGTTACCATATGCAATACAGCTTTGGTGCTCCATACCAAGGTAGGGAGACTCCACAAGCTTATAGCCGTCACGTACAAATGGGTATTCGCCTAATGCCTTATAAAAACAATCAAGCATAGGTTTAACCTGCTCAAATTGTGATTTAGCTTTTTCGTAGTTTGCGGGTAGCACAAAATAATCTAATGTAAGTGTATCTTTGAAAGAAGGGTTGAAATAGAAATCGCTGAAAGATTGGTATTTAGCTATGTTTAAAGTTACATCATAATTATTAATAGGGTAGGAGACGTACCATTCGAATTTTGTCCATCCATCGGGCAGTTCAACTTTTCGTTTTAGCCTGCCATTCGAAACATCAGATAAACCAGGTGGAACGGTCACCCGGATAAGCATTTCATTCGGTTCATCACTTTGATGGTCTTTACATGGCCACCACAAACTAGCTCCTGTTCCCTGGCAAGAAACCCCCACCCAGGGATTTCCGTCAGGATCTTTATCCCACGAAAAGCCGCCATCCCATGGAGCATGTTTTGCCGAGAGTGGTTTTCCCGAATAATAGATTTTTAAAAATTGTACGCTTTCCTGTTTTATAGTGTCAGGAAATTCAATAAAAACAGCATTAAATTTGCGGGTGTATTTTAGTTCAGTAGTATTAAATTCTATTTTTTCAATTTTCATATTTTCAAACAGATCTACCTGAAGTTTTTGAAAACTTTTAATTGCTTTGAATTTAATAGTATTACTTCCGGAAATAAATTTATTGTCAATATCCACTTTCACATCCAGGTCGTACATTAAAACGTCATAACAGGAGCGCAACGCTGAAAGCGCACCTCTTAATGTATCTGCTTTCGTGAATTTTTTATTCCATGCAAAGCTTAGCTGTGAAAAGCCATTTTGAGTTATCAGTAGGGATATGATGAATAATTTGATTAGCTTCATGTGTATGTAAAAATATAAAAAAAGCCTGAAAAAATTTAAAATGTCTTGAAGTTTCGCTTCATAAGTACATCGCTATTTACCTTTTTCTGAATCGCTGCAATTAAAAATACGCTTACTGGCCGCAGCACCATTGCCAAGCATTTCTGCGTGTTTATAATCTTCACATGCCAGCGCTTTATTACCTTGTAACAAAAAAAGCTCGGCACGTTTCATCAGTACTTTTGTATCTGTAGGATTCAGTTCAAGTAATCTTGTATAGTCTTCAATTGCTCCTTTGTAATCCTTGGTTGCAGCGCGCAGGATCGCTCTTTTTTCAATTAGTTTAACATCCGCAGGAGCAATAATAATAGCACGGCTTAAATCTGAAAGTGCCCCACTTACATCATTTTTTGCCAACTTGGCTATAGCTCGCTGATCATAGGCATCTACAGCTTTGGGATTCAATTCAATGGCTTTATTGTAATCTTTTAGAGCATCTTCGTATTTATTAAGAAAATCAAATGCGTTTCCACGAAGCACGTATGCTTCCCAATAGTCCGGCTTAAGCTTTATAGCACGGTTGCAATCATCAACCACAGCTGCATAATCTGGTAAATCATATTGAGCGCTGGCACGCAAATAGTAGGCTTTTGAGTTGGAAGAATCGAGCTCTATAACCCTTGTATAATCTTTAATTGCACCAATATCATTACCGGATTCATCCCTCATTTCAGCTCTTGAAACAAGCATGTTCTGTTCGTCAGGTTCAAGCTTTAGCCCCATATCGTAGTCCTTTAGAGCATTTTGGGCGTCTCCCAGCTCCTTATACTCAAGTGCCCGGTTAAAATACGCGGCAGAAAGATTCGGCTCTATTTTTATAAGATTACTTAGAATTTCAATGGCGGCCAGGTGATCCTCTAATGCACTATAAGAGAATGCTTTATTTATATATGCTTTACTGTATTTAGGGTTGAGTTCCATAGCTTTGTCAAAATCTCTGATTGCCTCCGGATGCAGATTCTGCAAACTAAACAGGTATCCACGGTTATTATAAATTTCAGCCATTTTAGGCTTTAATTCGATAGCTTTATTGTAGTCTTTTAATGCCAGAGTATATTGCTTCAGTTCACTGTAGGCGGAACCCCTGTTTATATAAGCTTCGGTTTTTAGCGGATTGTAATTTATTGCTTGAGAATAGTCTGCAATTGCTGCAGTAGGATTTCCCATATTAGCATATACAATCGCACGATGATAATAAGCCTCTGCATTCAAAGGTTTACGCTTTATTGATTCATTAAAATGTGATAATGCCTTAGTAAACTCTCTTTTTGTAAGTGCGGTAATACCCTCCTGAAGCGGAATATCAGCAGAGTTTTGAGCATACGAAACAGTTATTAAAATAAAACATATAATAACAGTCCAAATTTTCTTCATTCTATTCTATTTGCGAATGGTTCAATTTATAAGAGTTTCTTCTTTTGATAATCTAATCGCTTTATTTTTTCTCCTGCTTCACTTGCACTGATTAATTCATGAAGTCTGGTAATGCGTGTAGTATCCTGCTTTGCAGTCATAATAATATGAATTGCTGTTTTCTTATAGGAGGGTGGCATGGAAGTGAAATTGGCCCAGGCTTTTTTATTTGCTTTAAATGTTTTTTCAAATTGAGCGGAAAGCTCTAAGGACTCCATTTCATAAGCATATATTTTGGACTTATTTTCTTTCCTCTTTGCAAACGCTTTAAATCCGGCAGGATACATTAATCCTTTTTCAGTAAGATCTTCTACTTTTTTAATATTGATCGCACTCCATATACTCGTTGACTTTCGAGGTGTAAAACGAATACAATAACTTTCCTTATCAATAGATCTGCGGATACCATCGATCCAGCCGAAGCAGAGTGCTTCGTCAACGGATTGGGGCCAGGTGATGCTGGATTTACCGCTGTCCACTTTATAAAAACCGACTAACAGCTCTTTTTCTGTTTCGTGATTTTTCTGGAACCACTTCCGAAAGTCGGCCTGTTTAGGGAAGAATATTGGATTCATATTGATTCGACTAGTTTTTTTATTTCTATCAGTATAGGATTCCATCCTTCACCGCCATTGTAGGCTTCGTTGTAACGTCTGTCACCTTCAGCAACTTTTGAATAATCACCTTGTTTAACCGTTAATGTTGTTTGATGATTCTCTTCAATCAAGCTATAAGTAACGGTAAGATAATTTTCAGAAATATAGTCAATAGTAGAATTGGGGTCAATAGTGGTGTATTCCAGGAATTTTTCAGGCTCTATACTCACAATATTACCTTTCACAAAAACCATATCCTTGCCTTCGTAGCTTCCTTTCCATAATAGCTCACTTCCAACTGCCCAGTCAGAAATAGTTTCACAACCAAACATGTATTTTTTTGTCTGCTCTGGATTTACTAGTGCGTCCCATACTTTAGAAACCGGGGCATTAATGCGGATACTGTTTTTTACAAATAGTTCTTCTTTATTCATTTTTAGTTAAAATTAGCTAGGGTAAGATGATATATGTTTTATTAATGCTGGAACTATTTCATCTTCGGAATTGTTTTGTTCCCGATTCACTTTGTTGCTGTCAAAGGCAAAAAACAGCAGCAGAATAGTAATGAATAAAAAAGTTCGAAACAGTATTTTTGCTTTATTGACATAATGAAAAATGTGATGTAAATATAGAAAAAGCATTGATAATTAGCGACTTCCTTTAAAATTCATTTTGTTAATTCAGAATAAAATTCCGTACTTGTGGTTATGATATTTCAAAAACACTCTGAGGCGGATTACCCTGCTTATAAATCAAATAAATTAATTATTACATTTATAATTCTATTGTTTGGCGTTAATTTAATTGCTCAAAATTTAAATGTAACATTCAAGTCACAATTAAATTATCCGGGGCAAACCTGCGCCAATATATGCGGATATGTAGATCAGGCGGGTAATGAATATGCTTTGGTTGGCGCATCGGGCGGTATGTCAATTGTTGACGTAACTAATACTGCAGCCCCTGTGGAAGTGATACAAATTCCAGGAGTAATTAATTTATGGAGAGAAATAAAGGTACGTGGTAATTATGCCTATGTAACTACCGAAGGGGGAGGCGGACTACAGATAGTAAACCTCAGCAGTTTGCCAAACGTTAATGGAATTACATATCATAATTGGACAGGGGATGGGGTGGTCGCAGCACAATTGAATAGCATTCACGCGTTACATATCGATAATAATTTTATTTATTTATACGGCAGCAATTTATTTGATGGCGCTGCTGTTGTTGCAGATATAACTGATCCATGGAACCCTGTTTATGTGGGAAAATACCAGGCAGGCAACGGCAATTCATATGTACATGATGGGTATGTCCGAAATGATACTTTGTATGCAGCTCATATATCCTCCGGATATTTTTCAATAGTTGATTTTTCAGACAAAACGAATCCTATTGAATTGATAAATCAGTTTACCCCTAATAATTTCACGCATAATACCTGGTTATCACAAAACAGTAAAGTGTTATTTACTACTGATGAAGTTGATGATTCCTATTTAACATCATACGACATCTCTGACCTTTCTAATATTAATGAACTTGATAGAATTCAATCTAATCCTGGATCAGGCTCCATGGTTCATAATACTCATATTATTAATGTATTAGGTAACGATTATGCGGTAACATCCTGGTACAAAGATGGTTTTACTATTGTGGACGCGGGCAGGCCACAAAACCTGGTACAAGTAGGGAATTATGACACCTATTCAGGATTTGGAAATGGCTCAACTGGTAATTGGGGCGTATATCCATATTTACCATCAGGTACTATTGTGGTATCAAATATAGATGAAGGATTATTTGTTTTTTCACCAACTTATGTGAGAGCTTGTTATTTGGAGGGAGTAGCAACAAGTGCTTGCGGAGAAGAGCTAAATGGTGTTCAAATATCAATATCTGCAGCTAATATTAATGAAACAACTGATATTGTTGGCCAATATAGAACTGGTACACCTGCGCCAGGAACCTATTCTGTGACATTTTCAAAAAGCGGTTATGTAAGTCAAACTATTTCAGGAGTGATATTAACACCTGGTGCAGTAACGTTGCTGGATGTTCAATTAAGTCCGGTAGGCAATTCATTCACTGTTAATGGGCTTGCGATCAATGCTGCAAATACCACACCTTTGGCAGGTGTTGATATTAGTATTTCTAATTCTTCAAATGCGTACAGTTTCGTAACCAATGGAACTGGAACTTTTTCAAGTTGCAATGTTCTTAGCGCCTCTGATTATTTTCTAAACGTAGGTAAATGGGGGTATACTACCTATTGTGCTTCTGATGTAACAATTGATCAGGCAAATAACGCTCTATCCTTCCCTTTAACCAAAGGTTATTATGATGATTTTGCATTTGATTTTGGCTGGACTGTTAATTCTACGGCATCAACTGGCGTTTGGCAGCGAGGGGTTCCACTTGGTACGGACTATAATGGCACTCCCGCAAACCCTGGTATTGATGACACCACTGATTGCTCCAATATGGCTTATGTTACAGGTAATACCGGATTGAGTGGAACTGATCAGGATATAGATGACGGTGCAACCACTTTGACATCACCGCTTTTCGATCTCACTTCTTACTCTGTACCCTATCTTGATTATACACGATGGTTTTATAACGCTGGAGGAGCGGGAATCTCCACTCCAAACGATTCGTTGAATATATACCTGAGTAATGGCACACAAACAGTGTTAGTTGAGTATGTTATACCTGCCACTCCCGGTAGTTCAAAATGGATTCATAAATCGTTTAAAATATCAGACTATATCAATCCAACGGCTACCATGCAGCTAATAGTAAAAACGGCCGATACTAATCCTGGAAATGTTGTTGAAGCCGGGTTTGATAAATTTTTAATTAACGAAGGGCCTACAGGTATTATAGAAAGCGCTATTAAAGCTAAAGGAGAAATAAGTGTATTTCCAAATCCATTTACTACTGAAACAACAATTAGCTATCAGTTGAAAAACAAATTAGCTCCTAATGCATCAATTATGGTTTGTGATATCGCAGGCAGAGTAATAAAACAGGTTGCACTGGAGCACTCTAATGGCCGTATTGAATTGAATACTTCACTAAATCCCGGACTATATCTTATCAGAATACAAAATGGTAATGAACTAATAGAACCGGTGAAAGTAGTTAAGATTAAATAGAATTATTTGGCAGGAGCAATATACTAAGGTCTATCAATAAGCATATCAAGACTACCTTTTACAATTTCGCCCATACTATTACATTTTAAGAAATTCGGCTGAGCATATTGAATTGCTAATTCTTCTTTTAAACTGTCAACTTTTTCGGGTAATGATAATGTGTCTTTACACATTGCCTCTAACAGGCGGTTTGTGCGGTGATGTGCACGTTTAATACGTTTAGCGATAAGAGTGCGCTCCTCCTGCTGATACTGTTTTACTGTTTCATCGTTCAGATGCTTGATGCCAATATCAACAAAATGCCTGTTTTCTTTAAAATATTGTGGCTGATAGATTCTCTTTTTGCCCTCATAACACTGCTGGTCAAAGTCAATGGCCCTGAAACGATACTGTACGTCATCAAAATCAGCGGTCACATCAATTACAAAGTTATAAGCCCGCATATCGCCCAGTAACCTGACAAAACACCTTTCGTTAAATTTAACAAATTCCTTGGCCAGCCTTACCTCATTCAATTCAAGCCATTGAAATTCCTGTTTCATAAACAGGTCGCCAGGAATACCAACAATATGTTCTTCTACAAGCGTATCCTGATCCACCAGAAAATTGATACGGTTAGGAGACAAAAGATCCTCCAACTCTAGTCCATAAACGCGGGATGCATCCGCAATTTTTACATAATAATAATCGTGATTGTCGTTAAATTGATTTACAATACGTATGCGAAAAGGTTTGGAGTTTCCAAACGGACAATAATCAACCCTATCCACCAGTAAATGCTCCATTAGTGATTCATTACCATCAAATTTCATCATGGCATACATTTTCACCAAGCGATAATGAATATCCTCCATTTCAGAGGGTTGAAATAGCACAGTTTCCCAAAGGGTACTTTTGCCATGTTTATCTTTTTGCTGGATAGTAGAGGAGTAGCGGGATAGTTCGCTATACGTAAATGGTATTTTTACAAGTCGGTTGTAATTAAATAAATATTCTTTCAGGGGATCACTGATTTGAAAAAATAGTTTTTTTTTGGAAATGATATTCATACAAAAGATGTTGTACCGTTTATGCTCTGGAATGCTTGGAAGTTAACAGATGCTGAAATTTATTTCAGCATCTGTTTCATTATCTAAAACTCTAGTGTTCCCTGCGTTTCCTCATCCTCTTCGTCTTCATCTTTCTTCTTTTTCTTTTTTTCTTCAGACGGCAGTTTTATTTCAGCATTGATCATCTGATCGATGGAAATAATATTTTTTTCCTTTGGTTTTTCTGGAGTGTTTGATTTTTTTAAAGCTTCCAATGGTGACATACCGCTTTCTTCAAATTCTTCTAAAACATCCTCTTCTATAGGCACTTCCACTGCTGGCAATAAACTGATCTCTTTTACTTTGGAGTAGGAAAGTTTATTCCCTTTTGCTTTATAGCCTTTAACACCAATAAAATCAACCAGGTTAATTTTTTCGTCCGGCAGCTCTTTATCCTTCACTTTGCTGAATTTTAATTGAACTACAGGAATAGCATCAGTAGTAACAATCTCTAAGCGTGACCCTTCCGATTCACTGATAAACAGCACTTTTTTATCACTATTTTCTATTAAAAAGCGTTTTACAAAATGTGTTTTACTTTCACCATCAAGATAAACCGCTGTTAGAGGTTTAGTTGGATTTAGCTTTTCAATATGCAGCATATCCTCTTCAAAATGTGTTGCAAGATCAAAACTGGTAAGTTTATAATAGCCGCTTTTCGTAATGGTCAATATTTTATCATCCGGGGCAAAGCTGCCAAGGAATGTACCACGTTTATCAGTGTTTAAGCGATGTACAGTATCATCATACCAGATATCAAGAGCACCAAGTGTGGAGAGACCTTTTTGCTTTAATACAATTTTTTTAACGGAGTATTTGGTAACCACATTACCCATGGAGTTCCGGCCTTTTACAGCCAGATCGGCAAAGTTAAGATCCCATTGTACTTTTCGTAAACCAGGAAGCGGTTTCAACTGCACTTCTACAATTTCTGATTCACCATTCGGATTCGCAGTAAAATAAAGCACTTCCGATCCCTTAGTTCCCTTTGTCAGATCATATTGCTTATCACGTGTAACACCTGTTACCGGAAAACGTTTCATAAATACTGCACCGCTTTTGCCATCACGATAAACCATATTATAAGTGGTACGCTCATCATTTTTTTTGTAAACGGCAATATGGATAAGATCTTTGCCAACAAAGGCTTTGTCCTGTACCTTAGTAACCATCATACTGCCATCCTTACGGAAAACAACAATGTCATCAATATCAGAACAATCAGAAATAAATTCATCCTTTTTTAATCCAAAACCAGCAAACCCTTCTTCACGGTTCACATACAGCTTCTCATTTGCTAATACAACACTTGTAGCAACAATGGTTTCAAACGATTTTATCTCTGTTTTACGCTCGCGTCCCGGACCATATTTCTTTTTTAAATTCTTGAAATATTCAATTGCGTACTCTACCAGGTTCGCTAAATGGTGCTCTATTTCTTTGATACGGGCTTCCAAAGAACGCATCTTCTCGTCTGCTTTCGCAGAATCGAAACGCGTGATCCGTATCATTGGTATTTGTGTCAGCTTCTCGTAATCCTCATTGGTGATTTCACGGATAAACTGTTTTTTATATTTTGAAAAACGTCCATCCAGGTAACCGAATAGGGAAGTTTTGTCAGAATAATTTTTGAAATCAATATACATTTCATCTTTAATGAAAAGCTTCTCTAAGGAAGCAAACATATACGATTCCTGCAATTCTCCTCTCTCAATTTCCAGTTCGCGTTTTAATAATTCAAGCGTTTTATGTGTTGAAATCTTAAGCATTTCGTTCACACCAACAAACCGTGGTTTGTCGTTCTCAATAATACATGCATTTGGAGATATAGAAAGTTCACAATCTGTAAAAGCATAAAGGGCATCAATGGTTTTATCGGGCGAAATTCCCGGAACCAGGTGAATAACAATTTCAACATTTTCAGCTGTATTATCTTCTACCTTACGAATTTTTATTTTGCCTTTATCGTTTGCTGCAACAATTGTATCAATCAAGGAACCTGTAGTTGTACTAAAAGGGATTTCATTGATTACCAATGTCTTTTTATCCAACTGAGAAATTTTTGCACGCACACGAATTTTACCACCACGCAAACCGTCATTATAGTTAGAGAAATCAGCCATACCTGCAGTAGCAAAATCGGGAACTATGTCTGTTCTTTTACCACGCAAAACGGCAACTGAAGCATCGCATAATTCAATGAAATTATGAGGAAGCATTTTACATGCTAAACCTACAGCAATCCCTTCAACACCTTGTGCAAGTAATAATGGAAATTTTACTGGAAGCGTTTCCGGTTCTTTATTACGTCCATCATAGCTGGTAAGCCATACAGTTGTTTTTGGATTAAAAACTACTTCCTGAGCAAACTTTGAAAGACGTGCTTCAATGTATCGGGGAGCAGCAGCTCTATCGCCCGTTAATACATTCCCCCAGTTTCCCTGCGTATCAATCAATAGGTCTTTTTGCCCTAATGCTACCAATGCATCTCCAATTGACATATCACCGTGTGGGTGATATTTCATGGTATGTCCGATGATATTCGCAACCTTGTTATAACGCCCGTCATCCAAATCGTTCATGGAATGAAGGATTCTACGCTGTACAGGTTTTAAACCATCTTCTACATAGGGGACAGCACGTTCCAGAATTACATAAGATGCGTAATCCAGAAACCAGTTTTGGTACATTCCGGAAACGTGAATTACATTGTGTAATTCATCACCATTTAATTCTTCATTTATATTTTCTTCGCTCATATCTTTATTTCGTCTAAATCCGTTGTTAATAAAGGGATGTGTTTAATTCTGCAACAAGCTGTTGCAGAATTAACAACTATTTTTTTTTAATCTTTAGTTGTGTTTGTATTTGTTCTTGTAATTCTGTAGCAGAAGGTAATTCGCCTTTATATTGCTTAGGTAATTTATTTGTAAGTTGATAGTCGGATACGCCAATTGGTTTATTGATTCCTTTTAAAGCATATTCAACTTCAATATGATTTTTTTCAGCGCACAAAATTATTCCTATAGAAGGATTTTCATCTGCGTCTTTTTCTTTTTCATCAAGCAGGTTTAAATAAAAGTTCATTTTACCAGCATATTCAGGTTCAAATCCCCCCACCTTTAAATCAATTGCTACTAAACATTTTAATTTTCTATGATAAAATAATAAATCAACATAATAATCTTTATGCTTTAATGAAAGTTTATGCTGATTAGAAATAAAGCAAAATCCGTAACCTAATTCCAGGATAAATTTTTTAATCTGGTCTACTAATTTATTTTCCAGCTGCCTCTCCAATATTGGCGCTTGAATTCCTAAAAAATCTAAATTATAACTGCTTTTCAATGTTTCTTCAGCTTGTTCATTCAGATGAACCGGTAGAGCAGTTGTAAAATTATGTTGTTTATTCTTGGATAATTGTCGTTTATAAGCCTTCGCTTTTATTTGGTTGAGTAAAACATTTCTGCTCCAGCCGAGCTTAATTGTAGATTTAATATAGAACTCACGCTCCTCAATATTTTCCGTCTTATTTAAAATTAATAAATGATGCCCCCATGATATTTCTGCAACAAGCTGTTGCAGAATTTTAAAATCCTTGTAAGCCAAGTAAACTTTACGCATTTCCCACAAATTCCTTGTAGAAAAGCCAGCAATATCTCCCAATTCTTTTTTTATATCTTTAGATAATTTTTCAACTATAGATTCTCCCCAGCCGTATTTATTCTGGCTTTGAACAATTTTATGACCGATATTCCAATATAACAGTATCAATTCCTTATTAATAGAGCGTGAAGCTTTTATTCTTGCATTAAGAATATCAAGCTTGATTTGCTTTACAAAGGCACTGTAATGTTTATCTGGTTTCATTAATTATATTATCTTATAAAAATCGCAGTTAATTCCCCTTGTAACTACTGATAATAAAGGATTCCAATTCTGCAACAGCTTGTTGCAGAATTAGAAAATATTGCTTTCTTAATTTGCAATTATGATATACTTATTCTTCAACAAAATCCTTCTCCACCACCAAATTATCAATAATAAAATCCTGGCGCTCAGGGGTGTTTTTCCCCATGTAATAACCAAGCATATCAACAATAGTTCTGTCTTTTCCAATAATAACAGGATCTTTACGGATATCTTTACCAATAAATAATTTAAATTCATCAGGTGATATTTCACCCAAACCTTTAAATCGTGTTATTTCAGGTTTTGATCCCAATTTTGAAATAGCCGCTCTGCGTTCCAATTCGCTGTAACAATAAATCGTTTCTTTTTTGTTACGCACCCTGAATAAAGGTGTTTGCAGAATATATACGTGTCCGTTCTTTACAAGGTCTGGGAAGAACTGTAAAAAGAAAGTCATTAATAATAACCGAATATGCATACCGTCAACATCAGCATCAGTAGCAACTACAATGTTGTTATAACGCAAGTTTTCAATACCATCCTCAATATTTAATGCCGCTTGTAATAGATTGAATTCTTCGTTTTCGTAAACAATTTTTTTAGTTAAACCGAAAGCATTTAAAGGTTTACCTTTCAGACTGAATACCGCTTGTGTATTCACATCACGGGTTTTTGTAATAGAACCACTTGCCGAATCTCCCTCACAAATAAACAAGGTTGTATCTAATTTGCGCTCATCGTTGGATGTTTTATGAATACGGCAGTCCCGAAGTTTTTTATTATGCAGGTTTGATTTTTTTGCACGCTCACGGGCCAGTTTCTGAATGCCTTGCAAATCCTTACGTTCACGCTCATTTTGTTGTATCTTTTGCAAAATGGCCTGAGCCGTTTCAGGATTTTTATGTAGAAAATTATCTAATTCCGTTTTTAAAAAATCACCAACAAATGCCTTTACTGATGGGCCCTTAGGACTAATCTCCTGTGAACCCAATTTAGTTTTGGTTTGTGATTCAAATACAGGCTCTTGTACTTTTACGCTTACAGCAGCAATAATAGATGTTCGCACATCTACTGCTTCAAAATCTTTCTTAAAAAAATCACGTATCGTTTTTACAACCGCTTCGCGGAAAGCCCCCTGATGAGTACCTCCTTGAGTTGTATGCTGCCCGTTTACAAACGAATAATATTCTTCACCGTATTGTTGATTGCTATGTGTCATAGCCACTTCAATATCATAGCCCTTTAAATGGATGGTAGGATAGAGAATAGAACCATTAATATTTTGAGTAAGTAAATCCAATAAACCATTTTCTGAATGGAATTTTTGCCCGTTATAATTTATAGTTAAGCCGGTATTTAAATAGGCATAATTCCATAACATTTTTTCGACATACTCATTGAGGAAATGATAATTCCCAAATATGGCTTCATCCGGTGTAAAGGTTACAAGTGTTCCTTTGCGTACATCGGAAGCAATAATTTTTTCTTCTTTAACCAAATTTCCTTTCGAAAATGCAGCTTCCTTTGTTTGATCATCACGGTACGATTGAACTTTAAAAAAGCTCGATAACGCATTTACAGCTTTCGTACCAACCCCGTTTAAACCAACCGATTTTTTAAATGCTTCCGAATCATATTTTGCTCCGGTGTTAATTTTAGAAACAACATCCACCACTTTGCCTAATGGAATACCACGTCCATAATCCCTTACGCGAACAGTTTTTTCCTTAATTGTAATGTCAATGCTTCTGCCATTGCCCATTACAAACTCATCAATACAATTGTCAAGGGTTTCTTTTAATAGTATATAAATACCATCATCAGGGGATGAACCATCGCCCAATTTACCAATATACATACCCGGACGTAAGCGGATGTGCTCGTTCCACTCCAGCGTACGGATACTGTCTTCGTTATATTTTACTTCTTTTTCTGCCATGTTAAAATTAAGGTCTGAGCTAATGTGAGTAAAGCAATAAAAATATACTTATTTTTATTGCTTTACAAGGTACATAAAATATTTATTTGATTTTTTTAATTATTTAGTTTGAATTGTTCTAACCATTTTTTTGCTTTGTTTTCAGCATTAAATATTTTGGTAGGAATTACGGGTTTGCTTCTTCCTATAAACAAGTTGGCTAACATACTTTCAAAAATGGAGTCGACAACTATAGCACCTGCCAGCATACCGATACAAGCTTCTTTAGAAGCTAAATAATCTCTGGCTTCCTTGGTACTATCTATTATTGAGTTTATTTTAATTAAAACAGGAAAACTGGCTCCATCTGAAAAAAGCATCCGGCTATTGATTACAGCTTTGGCAGTGGTCATATCAATTAGGGTGCCCTTCCATTCAGCAACCATAATCCCGTTATCAAAATATATTTTCGCATACTCTGTTTCTACGCAGAGTCGTTTATCGGGAGCAGTGTTTGTCATATTTTAATTTTCAGAAACATATTTAATCAGCCATTTTCGGGCTTTTAGTTCGTCAGTAAATATTTTCGAAGGTCTTAAGGGTTTATTAATTGCGATAAAAAAATTCCCTAAAATACTTCCAATTGGCGAATCAATGAGTATTGCTCCAGCTATAATACCTTCGCTTCCTTGTTCAGACGCCAAAAAAGATCTTGCGTCTTTTGTAATTGAGCTTACTACTTTAATATTGATAATTACTGGGTAAGCCTTATTGTCAGTGCATTCCAAACGATATTTGATGGCAAGTTGAGCTGTCGCCAAATTAATGTGAGTAGCTTTCCACTTTGCTATGAGTATACCATCGTCTAAATCAATGGTGACTGACTCATTGTCCAAAAGCGTTATGCGTTCATTTTCCTCCATTTTATTTTTATGTATTTAAAGAAATTTAGCAAGCCATTTTTGGGCGCTGCTTTCATCTGTAAATATTTTTGTAGGACGTAATGGCTTGTTAATTTTGATAAAAAAATTACCTATTATTTGTCCTATTGAGGAATCGATCAATAAAGCGGCCGCTATAACTCCTTCACAACCCTCTTCTGAGGCCATAAAGTCTCGTGCTTCTTTTGAAATATTTTTTATGGCTTTAATATTTGATATAATTGGGTAATTTCTTCCTGATTGAATTTCTAGTCTGAAGTTAGTAATTGTATGCGCTATATCAATATCAACCGATTCACTTTTAAATGTACCAATAAGAATACCGCTTTCTAACTCAATTTTCAGATATTCATTATTTAAAATAATTTGTCTCTCTTTCACATTGGCTTCTTATCAACAAAGGCGGCTAACCATTCTTTTGCTTTAGCTTCATCCTTAAATATTTTTGTTGGAACAAGGGGTTTATTAAGAAAAATATACAAGGTAGCAATCATGTTTTCAAGTATTGTCTCCACAATTATTGCACCAGCATTAAATCCTTTGCAACCTTCTTTTGAAGCTAAAAAATCTCTCGCTTCTTTGGTGCTGTCTTTTATTGTTTTAATTCTTAATAGGGCAGGAAAGGATCTCCCGTGGAAAATTTCCAATCGGCTATTAACCGTCTTTTTCGCAATATCAATATCAATAAAAGAAACTTTCCAGGTAGCTATAACAATACCATTCTCAAGTTCGAGTTTACAATATTCATTATCTATAAGGACTTCTACTGAATTCATTAATTAAAAAATTAATTTACATATTTATATTTAACAAGCCATAATTTGGCCTTTTCTTGATTCGTAAATATTTTAACAGGCCTTAAAGGCTTATTAATACTGATATAAAAATTACCTATCATTCTTCCAAGTGGAGAATCAATAAGCAATGCTGTAGCTGTAATACCCTCACATCCCTTTTCCGATGCGAAAAAATCGCGTGCCGGTTTTGAAACGTTTTTAACGGAAGCAATATTTGCAATTGTTGGGTACGACTCTCCAGATATTACAGATATTCTATATTCCACTAGTTTCTGAGCAAGATTTAAATCAATCGTATCTACTTTAAATGTACCGATAATAATGTTGTTTTCTAATTCAAACCTAATAAATTCATTATCTAAAAGTAAGGCTACCTTTTTTATTCGTTTCTCCATATATGCACTTCTGAGTCCCCATCACGAAACTAATAATTTAGATTATATTGAATTTTTTTCAACATACTGAGTCAGCCATTTTTTTGCATCAGCCTCATCTGTAAATATCTTGGTTGGTCTAAGCGGTCTGCTGATACTAATGAAAAAATTACCTATCATACTTCCCAGAGGAGAATCAATAAGTACAGCTGCAGCTGTTATTCCTTCACAACCTTTTTCTGTTGCTAAAAAATCACGTGCAGGTTTCGAAATATTTTTTATTGCCCTTATATTAGATAATATCGGATATGATTTATAGTTAGTTGCTTCCAGCCTATATTTAACTGCTTGTTGAGCTATATCTAAGTCAACTGAAGTACTTTTCCATTTCGCAATAACGATTCCATTTTCTAATTCTATTGTTACTTCCTCATTTTCTAATAAAATATTTTTCATACCTGTATCGTAACTTTTAAATAATCTTTTCGTTTAGTCCAGCTGATTACAGCAAAGATATATTTAATATAGATATAAAATTACAATTCTATGGCAAAAATCAATCATAATAACTCATTAGATACTATAGATGTACTGTTTACAGATGCAAAAAATAGGGGTATTATGCATTTGGTATCTGACATTCCTAGTGTATCTGGCAGAAAGCTGCCTGTTTTTAATGGTGAATTGTTGAATTTTGGAACCTGCGGTTATTTGGGATTAGAATTAGATCAACGCTTAAAAGACGGAGCCATTGATTTTACACAAAAATATGGTACTCAGTTTGGTATTTCAAGAGGTTTTCTTTCTTCCGGTATCAATGAGCAATTAGAAGATTATTTATCCCAAATATTTGGAAAACCAGTTATAACATACTCTTCTACTTCAAGTGCTCATATTTCTGTGATACCAACGTTAATACATTATGACGATGCTGTTATACTTGACCAGCAAGTGCACATGAGTATACAAACTGCATCACAATTATTGCGTCAAAAAGGGGTGCCAATAGAAATGATACGGCATAGTAATATGGATATGCTAGAGCGACAATTGGAACAGTTATGTCGTAAATATAAAAAAGTATGGTATCTGATAGATGGTGTATATTCCATGTATGGGGATGTTGCCCCATTTGATGAATTAGTGCGTTTAATGAATAAATATGAACCGCTGCATCTATACGTAGATGATGCACACGGAATGAGCTGGCATGGTAAAAACGGTTCGGGATATGCAAATAGCAAATTACCCAAACACGAAAAATTAATACTGATGACTACAATGGGGAAAGGATTTGGGGTTACTGGTGGAATTGCTGTTTTCCCTGATGAAGAAACCCGTAGGAAAGTGCGTATTTTCGGAGGCCCTCTGGTATATTCACATCCCTTGGCTCCCCCTATAATTGGTGCAGCAATTGCATCTGCTAAAATTCACTTATCAGATGATATTTACAGGATACAAAACGAGTTACGTGAAAACATAGATTATTGTAATAATCTGCTTTCAAAAACAGAACTCACTGTGCTTTCAGATCCGCTCACACCTATTAATTTCATTGGTATGGGGCACCCAAAAGTGGCAACCAATATGGTAAAACGGATGCTGGATGATGGCTTTTTTGTAAATCCAGCGTTGTTTCCTGCTGTTTCAATGAAAAATTCAGGAGTTAGATGCTCAATTAGCCGCCAGGTTAAAAAGGAGGAGATAAAGCAGTTTGTTGATGCTTTGGCTTATCATTACCCTAAAGTTCTTGAACAAGAAAACAAAACCGTAGGTGACGTTAAAAAGGCTTTTAAAATCGTATTAGAAAAAGCGGCTTCTGTGCAACCTGCAACTATTGATTTAAAAAACACAAATGAAAGTTTTATAATTCAAGAAGAACGCAGTATTAAAAATATAGATAAACAAGAATGGGACAAGTTATTGGGTGGGAATGGGAGTTTTAATTGGAATGGATTATTGTCTTTAGAGGATGTTTTCAGCAACAATCGCAAACCTGAGGAGAACTGGGATTTTTATTATTTTATTATTCGTGATAAAGATAACCAACCGATTTTAGCAACTTTTTTTACAGGAGCTCTTTTAAAAGATGATATGTTAGCATTAGAATCTGTATCAATTCAAATTGAAGAGAAACGAAAATCAGATCCTTACTATCTCACATCCAAAACACTAACAATGGGTTCAATGCTTAGTGAGGGGAATCATTATTACATTAACAGAAATAATTCTGATTGGAAAAAAGCATTTAATCTGTTACTTGAAAAGGTTACGAAAATTCAAGAAACAATTGGAGCGAATACCTTACTCCTTAGAGATTTTGATAAAAATGATGTTGACTTCAAGGAGTTATTTATGAGGGAAGGCTTTGTTATTATTAATATGCCTAACACGAATATTGTTGATGATATGAAGTGGAACACATTGGATGAGTTAATAACATCCGTTTCTTCACATAGCCGAAGACATCTTAAAAATGAAGTAACAAAGTTTTATGATGCCTTTGAAATTGAGTATAAAAAAGAATTGTCCGCAGAAGAATCAAAGTATTACTATGATCTGTATATCAATGTAGAAAATAGAAATAGAGGATTTAATATGTTCGATTATCCTAAAAATATTCTCAAAAAGCTTTCAAAACATTCTAATTGGGAATTTATTATTTTAAAACTTAAGCCAGAATTTGATTTGCGATCAGAAAGAAAGCCAGTCGCTGTGATATGGACTTACGTTACAAATACTCACTTATCACCAATGATAGTAGGAATCGATTACAATTATAATAGTGAGTTTAAAGTGTACAAGCGTGCGATTTATGAGGTATTAAAGCGCGCTAGAAATCTTAATTTATCTAAGGTTTATTTAGGCTTATCTGCAGATATTGATAAACACAAATTTGGTGCTGTATCAATTGAAAGAGTAGCCTATTTACAAACAAAAGACAACTACAACATGGAAGTGATAGAGTCTATGGCGGCTAATGCCTGATTTATTTTGACGGGATATATACTTTAAAGGTTGTTCCTTTACCAAATGTGCTTTCGAGTGAAATTGTGCCGCCCAATTTAAGTACGCCTGTTTTTACAATGTACAAACCAAGTCCTGAACCTTTGGAAATAGCGGTTGCACGATAAAACATATTGAAAATATTAGGTTGCTGATTTTCGGCAATTCCAATCCCATTATCTTCTATGGTAATTAAAACTCCTTTACCCTTTGGAGTGACGTTAATGCGAATGTAGGATGGTTCATTTTCTCTTTTCTGGCGGTATTTTATTGCATTGTCTATTAAATTCAATAAAATGGTTTGAAACAGTCCTTTTTCAGAAACAATTGTTTCTGCCTTTTTATCAATAACTATATCAAAAGTTATTTCCTTAAAATCGTGTACAAATTCAATGCTTGTTAAAATAGTATTAATAATTTCATTAATATCTATTTCTTTGTACTCCAGCTCTCCATAGGTGATACGGCCTAATACCAATAGATCGGATATAACAGTGTCTAATTTGTTTATACACTGATCAACCATTTTGGAATACATTTTCAATTCATTAATGTCCTGACTTTCATTCATCATGTGCATTACACTCATCATGGAAGATACAGGGCTTTTTAAATCATGAGAAGCCTTATACACGAAGAGGTTAAGCTCTTCATTTTTTTCACGAAGCTGATTTTTCGCATTAATAAGGGTGGACATGTTTTTAGCAACTAATAACACACCGGTTATTTTTCCCTGCGCGTTATGTAAAGGAGAGAAGGTGCAGGCAACAGGTATACTGCTTTTATCTTTGGCTGCTAAATTTATACCTACTTCCTGAATCTTATTCTGTTCGTTTACATTCAGGAGGCAATTTCTAACAGTATCAATATCATTTATCTGAATCAATTTTTCAACAGACTGTTGAACTAACTCAGATTCTTTATATAACAGAAGGCTTTCAACAACATGGTTTACATTTTGTATTTCCCCATTCTCGTTTAATACAATAAGAACATCATTTATTCCTTTATAAATACTATTTAAAAAAACACGGGAAATAGTGGTCTCCTTAAGCTCTTCCACCAGCATATTAATACCTACCTGAACAGCAACCAACTGCTCATCCGTATTATCAATAACGGGAAGTTCGGAAGTGTAATCCCCATCAGCAATTTTAATTAAAAAATTCTGTATGTATTGTAACTGCCTTTTAGCTATAGCATTATCCATAATAAAAGTGCTTAAGTATTCGATGTCTGGTGCTTGATATTGCTGTAATTAGCATTGAACAGCAAAACTCACCATATTTAATACCGTATATTTTTAATTACACGTTAAATCTAAAATGCATCATATCGCCATCATTTACAACATACTCTTTACCTTCAACACCCATTTTACCGGCATCCTTGCAGGCCGTTTCGGATCCAAGATTTACAAAATCGTTGTATTTAATTACCTCAGCCCTGATAAAACCTTTTTCGAAATCGGTGTGAATAACACCGGCAGCCTGAGGTGCAGTCATGCCTTTAATAATAGTCCATGCACGCACTTCTTTAACACCTGCAGTAAAATAGGTCTGCAGATTTAATATACGGTAAGCTGCTTTTATTAATTTATTTACGCCTGGTTCCTGAAGTCCCATATCAGCTAAAAACATCTGGCGTTCTTCAAATGTTTCAAGACTTGCTATTTCAGCCTCCATTTGAGCGGTAATAATTAACACTTCCGCATTTTCATCTTTCACTGCTTCTTTAACAACATCAACATATTTATTGCCTGTTTTTACTGACGCTTCATCCACATTGCAAACATACAACACAGGTTTAATCGTCAATAAACAACAATCAGCTACATGTATCAAATCATTCTCAGAAAGATTAGCTGACCGTGCTGATTTACCCTGCTCTAAAATATTTTTAAGTGACAGCAATACATCATAGGCTTTTTTCGCATCTTTATCATTGCCGGTTTTGGCTTGTTTTTCAACACGCTTTAGTTTAGCATCAACTGTTTCAAGGTCTTTTAGCTGTAATTCTGTATCAATAATTTCTTTATCACGTACCGGATTTATGGAGCCATCTACGTGAACAACGTTTGGATCATCAAAACAACGCAATACATGTATAATTGCATTTGTTTCACGTATGTTGGCAAGAAATTTATTACCCAATCCTTCACCTTTGCTGGCGCCTTTTACAAGACCTGCAATATCTACAATCTCCACAGTGGTTGGTACCACGCGCTCCGGCTTTACTAGTTTTTCAAGTGTCGACAAACGCTCATCAGGAACGGTAATTACACCAACATTTGGTTCAATCGTGCAAAACGGGAAATTCGCTGCCTGTGCTTTCGCATTCGATAAACAATTAAAAAGTGTTGATTTCCCTACGTTCGGTAATCCAACAATACCACACTGTAATGCCATAGATATAATTATTGATTTAGTGAATTAGAGATTAAGAAATACCTTGGTTGGACAAATTAATAATTCTCCAGCACTATAATTTCTCTTTCTCCATTTTTCAGCTTACAAAGATACCAAAAATAAGCCGTGTAAAAAAGCGGATACCATTTAATTCGATTGAGTTTTTTAACAAAAATTAAATATTTTCAACAATACTCTTCAAACCCATAAAAATAGTACTTTTGACTACGTTGATTTGGAAATATACAAATTTGATTATTTGACAATAAAATCTATCAAATTTCAAAATACAAATCACACAAAATGCAGGTTAATCAGTCAATTACAAATTAATAAATTTTCAATCATAATATGGCTTCAGTAACAGAATTAGAGAAAATTTGCGGACAAGTTCGCAGAGATATTGTTAGAATGGTTCATGCTGTAAATTCAGGTCATCCGGGCGGTTCTTTGGGCTGTACCGAATACCTTGTTTCTCTTTATTTTGAGGTAATGAAGCATGACTCTAAAAATTTTACAATGGATGGAAAAGGGGAGGACCTTTTCTTTTTATCTAACGGACATATTTCTCCTGTTTTTTATAGTGTTCTGGCTCGTTCCGGATATTTTCCTGTTGCTGAATTAGCAACTTTCCGTAAGTTAAATTCTCGCTTACAGGGACATCCAACCACTCATGAAGGGTTGCCTGGTGTACGTATTGCATCTGGTTCATTAGGCCAGGGCTTATCGGTTGCTATTGGTGCTGCAACTGCAAAAAAGCTGAATAATGATGATAGTATAATTTACAGCTTGCACGGGGATGGTGAATTACAGGAAGGCCAGGTTTGGGAAGCTGCAATGTATGCAGCAGCAAAAAAGGTTGACAATATAATTTCTACTATTGATTGGAATGGCCAGCAAATTGATGGTTCTACGGACAATGTACTACATATGGGTGATCTGAAAGCAAAATGGCTTGCCTTTGGTTGGGATGTATTAACAATGAATGGTAATAATTTATCGGAAGTTGTAAAAACACTAAAAACCGCAAAAGAGCATACTGGCAAAGGGAAACCGGTAGTGATCCTGATGAAAACCGAAATGGGCCATGGTGTTGATTTTATGATGGGCAGCCACAAATGGCATGGCGTTGCGCCAAATGATGAACAATTGGCACAGGCTTTGCTTCAAAATCTGGAAGAATCAGGAGATTACTAACAATAGATTTGAGATAAAGAAGTAAGATTCGTGAATATTGATATTACAAGTTTTTAGCAAAACGAAATAAAATCCATTATTCCACGTCTCCATCTTAAGTACATTATATATTCGATAAATGATTAACGGTAACCATATCTCAAATCCGGTATATATTTCAACCATAAGATCTAAAGTCACCATACTTTTTTTTGTTTTAGCGGCCTGTTTGCCTTTAAAAGCTCAAAACAAAAGCCCGCAGCCATTAACCCGAATCCTTTTTGTTTTTGATGCTTCCTATAGCATGTTTGGGCAATGGCAGAGCGGAATGAAGATGGACCTGGCGAAAAAATTATTGAGTGAGTTTTTAGATAGTATCAGGGGCACACCAAATCTTGAATTGGCTTTTCGTGCCTATGGACACCAGGTACCGTTGCGCCCACAGCGAAGCTGTACTGATACCAAGCTGGAGGTGCCTTTTGGGAGTGACAATATAACTGCAATTAAAAACAAGCTCAAGCCAATTGTTCCTAAAGGAACAACCCCCATTGCCTATACTTTAGAGCAATGCGGAGGCGATTTCCCTTCAGCTTCAAGTGCTACTGTAAGAAATGTGGTGATTTTAATTACCGATGGTATTGAGGAATGTGATGGTGATCCTTGTGCTGTTTCCCTTGCTCTTCAAAAAAAGGGCATCGTTTTAAAACCGTTTGTGATTGGTATCGGGCTTGACCAGAGTTATATTAATTCATTTGGCTGTATCGGAAAATTTTATGATGCTTCCAGCGAAGCCGGATTTAAAAACATTTTAAACATTGTTATTTCGCAGGCTATGAACAATACTTCGGTGCAGGTTAATCTGAACGATCAGATTGGCCGGCCTACTGAAACGGATGTAAATATGACCTTTTATGATGAACAATCAGGAATAATCCGTTACAATTATTTGCATACCATTAACAATAAAGGTGTTCCGGATACCTTAACAATTGATCCGATAGGCACTTATAAAATGGTGGTTCATACCATTCCTCCGGTTGAAAAAACAGGTATAGAGCTGGTTCCCGGTAAACATACCATTATTGGTGTGGATGCTCCCCAGGGGTATTTGAATTTAAAAATGGCAGGAAATGCAGAAAACTCCCGAAATCTGAATTGTATTGTCCGTAAAAATGAAGAAATGCAGACACTGCATATTCAGAAATTCAATTCAACGGAAAAGTTTATTGTGGGAAAATATGACCTTGAAATTTTAACACTTCCTCGGATAAAAATTAATAAAGTAGATGTGGCACAAAGTAAAACTACCTTTATTGAAATCCCTCAATCGGGAAGTGTGAGTATTGCAAAGCCTAGTGAGGGGCCGGGAAGCGTATATGTGGAGGAAAAGAATAAAATGGTTTGGGTTTGTAATCTAACCAGCAGTTTAATAAATGAAACCATCAATTTGCAGCCAGGAAGATACCGTGTTGAATTTCGTCCAAAAAATGCAAAAGAATCTATTTATAGTATTGAAAAGCTGTTTAAAGTGGAATCCGGAACATCAAGTTCCATTAAACTGTATTGATTGGCATAGAAATAGATTAAATAACAATATCTTTGTGCTTGCTATTTAACTCACAAAGTATAGTTTAATTTTATAGAATCTATTATAGATTCATTTATTCAGTAAAAATTATATTTATGAAGAACAAAACAATCTGTATAATTGATGATGAGGAAATAATTCAATTTATCGTTAAAACGATTATTGAAAGTTTGAATAGTGGAATTAATGTGATGTCATATAAAAATGGCGAAGAAGCTTTGTTGGCATTAAAACAATTATCTCATGATGAACTTCCGGACATTATCCTGCTGGATATTAATATGCCGGTGATGGGAGGCTGGCAGTTTTTGGACGAATTTGTAAAAATCAAAGCGGATATTGATAAAAAAATTGCCATTTATATTTTAAGTTCTTCTAATGCTCCGGGGGATAAAATCCGTTCAAAAGTGTACGAAGACATTGCCGGCTATATCAATAAACCAATTGCTGCTGATAAGTTAAAACAAATCACACTGCTTGAGCTATAATTTTATTTAATGCAATCATTTTAAGCTACTTACAATATTTATATAAAGTATTTATTTAAATAATTAACCTTCGCTTTATCGAGTTAAAAACTACATTTTAATGAAAAAATACACATACACCGAGAAAAAAGACACACGTTCAGGATTTGGAGCAGGGTTATCTGAATTAGGAAAAACGAACCCTAATGTGGTTGCACTTTGTGCCGATTTAACCGGATCGTTAAAAATGGATGCTTTTGCAAAAGATCATCCGGAACGCTTTTTTCAGATTGGTATTGCAGAAGCAAATATGATTGGAATTGCTGCAGGTTTAACCATTGGTGGCAAGATACCTTTTACGGGTACTTTCGCTAACTTTTCTACCGGGCGTGTATATGACCAAATCCGTCAGTCGGTAGCTTATTCCGATAAAAACGTAAAAATATGTGCTTCTCATGCTGGTTTAACCCTGGGTGAAGATGGTGCTACCCACCAGATATTAGAGGATTTGGGCTTAATGAAAATGCTGCCAGGAATGGTAGTCATTAATCCATGTGATTATAATCAAACCAAAGCGGCTACCATTGCTATTGCAGATTATAAAGGCCCGGTTTATTTGCGTTTTGGCAGACCAACCGTACCTAATTTCACGCCTGCTGATCAGAAATTTGAAATAGGCAAAGCGGTAGTATTAAACGAAGGAACTGATGTAACTATCTTTGCGACAGGCCATTTGGTTTGGAAAGCGATTGAGGCAGGAGAGCAATTGGCTGCGGAAGGCATTAGTGCAGAAATAATTAATATCCATACCATTAAACCTTTAGATAAGGCCGCGGTTTTAGCTTCTGCAAAAAAGACACGTTGTGTGGTAACAGCCGAAGAACATCAAATGAATGGTGGTTTAGGTGATAGTATTTCACAATTATTATCAAGAGAGCATCCAACACCGCTTGAAATGGTTGCTGTTAATGATAGCTTTGGGGAAAGCGGAACTCCTGACCAGTTAATGACTAAATATGGCTTGGATACTGTAAATATTGTGGAAGCAGTAAAAAAAGCTATTAATAGAAAGTAGTAAATTCAAAAATTTTGACTGGAGAGAAACTGAAATAATAGAATCGGAACTCTACTGGTCAATTCTCATAATCGCTGGTTTCTTAATTAGAAACCAGCGATTTGTTTTTTTTGATAAACGGCTAGTATTTACCAGCTTGCAAAAACTTGCAATTGTGCTTAGCCGGTATTAGGTGCTTGTGGCAAAACAGGGTTTCATTTAAGCATTCTTGACAATAGTCTATTGTGTTATTCATTGCTTTTGTTGTCATTAATTCCTCGTCAGCAAACCATATGCTAATCCTGATGTCAAAATTATTAGAATTATAACCCACAATAATCCATCAACATTGTCAAGCAGATATAATAAAAAACTTTTTCTCTGTGTTTTAATTTTACCCTCTCCACGTTTGATTTTATTAAAGGTTTTATAGAATTCTTCAAAATCAAGTTCTCCTATACTATTAAGTTTGATAATCTTTTTGTCTGCAAGATTTATTTTTGTCGTTACGTCTGTATAAATATATCTTGCTGTCCACGAAACACCATAAAGTGCAGAAATCACTTTTTTTGTCTGCGTAATATTAGTAATGTCTTTGAATGAATATGTCTGTCTGAATGGCAATAATAGCCAAGTAATTTCTATATTGTCTGATGTTAGTCTTAATGTCCTTAAAGAAAAAAGGTAAAACAAAGATAACAATGACAGCCCAGCGAAAACAGTCATGACTGCAATTGCTACCAAGTTATTTTTGTCTTTAATACTTGATTTTGTCAACCAAAATAAAAGACCAAAAAAAACAAAACCCAACAAGGTCATGCTAACTATAAAAAGTCTTGGTTGAGTTTTATAAATTGTCTTGTTCATTATCTAATTGGTGTCGTCTTTTAGCATTGGTTATAACGTTTGGCAAGCAGGCGCAGGCGGCATTTGAAATACTGAACTGTCTGCCCGCACCAAAGTTTATTCAAAGATACCAAACTTGCTAAGCGGAGGCAAAATAAAAAAATGTCTGCGAAGCAGGCAATAATTTATGCCGTAGCCCTTGCACTTATTGCCGATTGCTTGCTGTTACAAGCTGGCATATACCAATTACATAAATATTCCAACCATAGTCAAAGCTGTCAGGGCAATAGATGTCCCGATTGCAACAAATATTTTTCTTTTGTTAATGTTTAATGCTTCTCTAATATTGTCTTTGCAAATAACCCACAACATTCCACCATTAAAAATAAGTGACCAAATAAACACTAATGGAAAGGTCTTAGGTACTAAATTTTCTAAGGCAGAAAAACTAGAAGGTGTCGAGTTTGATTCCACAATAAATGAGATAATAGAACCAATTGAAACATAACTTAAATATATTGCTAGGAGTGTCCAACCAATTTTTTTTCGTTTCCAAAAGAGAAAAGTACCCAAAGGAAGAATTACAAGCGGAAAAAAATATAAAAGCATACTAACATTCCATTTAGCTTCACTGTCGGTGAACATAAATTGCAGCATTCCGAATTCATTATAAAATTTCTTGATTGAAAGTCCACCCAATACAATACAAAGAATTAAAATAGTCTTTTCGGTTGTTCTTGTCGTGGTTTGAATTGGGTTAATGTTGTCAATAACGGATGCTCCAAGGTCTTTTACTTTATTTTCAATATTTTTTTTCTTTTTACTTCGTGCTTCCATTTCTTCGCGCTGAATGGCAAGGCTTGCTTTAACTGTTTCAATTTCTGTTTCGCTGAGCTGTCTGCGAGCAAATTCACTTTTAGCAGCTTCAACTGCCAATGGCTGATAGTCTGTCGGAGTATCAAGTATTTTTAATAAGTCAGAATTACTGATTGTTTTATATCGGTCTTCAAAGTGATTCATAGGTATCTTTTATTCTTGCTTGTAACTTGGATCTGTGAGCAATTCCCCTTAATTGTATTAATAGCTATCACCCAATATGTTTTTGCAATTGCACCAAACAGCAGTACAAACATATCGGTTTCGATTAAACATGTGATCTTACAATCACAAGTAGCATTAAAGTTTCTGGCTTCTTTTCTTGAATACTCCTTTTTTCTTTCCTTTTTTACCGGATGATTTACGGCCTTTTCTACCGTTTGTCCGTTCAGGAGCCTGACCTTGTCCGTTCGCAGAAACACTTTTTTTCTTGTTTCTTCCGGAAAGGAAAGTATAGCCTTCATATTTGATTTTAGGCGGGTTGTATCGTGGACTACTTTTCTTACATTTTGGATTTTTAAAGATGGAAATACCTAAATTAAAATAAAAATTGGCTCCATAAGTATTGGTATGAGCTATAAATGGTAAAATATTATCCATCCCTATTACTAAGGTTCTGAAGCGGATGGCTGCACCCACCTGTGGGTAAATGTATCTGTGAAAAGTAACAGGAACAGCTATTTCAATATTTCTGGTTTCGAAACGTGGAGCAACGGATATTAAAGCTGCCTTTTGAACTCCAATGATGCGGGCTGCAGTAATTCCCTGAATCCAGGTACCATTAACGTAAAAATGATGGCCCAGATTTAAATCCCCCTGTAAGCTAATAGCGGTTGGAAGTGAAGCCAGGATAGGCTCATTTAATTGCTGGGTAAGATTAAAGTCTGCACGTATGATTGAATCAATATTGGTATGTTTATAATCATTAATAGTAGTGCTTCCGGAAATGTCGCCTTTAAACGTTTTATTGGTAAAGCGGATGGCTCCAAGATCCAATAAAGAAACGCCTACTTTATACTTATAATCAATGTATTTACAATTGGACTTTTGAGAATTTGAGAAATACGTATCTACATAATTCAACATCTTTTTATAGGTAATACCTATATCTAAACCAACGCCTCTACCTGCATTCCAGCCCGGTTGATTGTATCTTACTTTTGCCCTTAAATTTTGAACATCAAACTGAGTGTCACTCACATTTGCGTTTAATCTGAAAATATTCCCATAAGCAAGATTTATACCGGTAAGATATTTTAAATTACCTCCCCATGCAATCAGCTTTTTGCCATGTTTGAAGTACATTTTACCGAAATTGATACCATACTCCACCCATGACATTTCACTAACACGGGTGTTTTTTAAATCGATATTAAACTGTGAGGATGTGTCAATTTTTGTTTGTACCAGCAATTGAGCCAGTTCAGCAGGTATATTCTTTATACTTGCTTCTGCGCGGCCCCTGATAAAAAAGCCTATCCCTATTTCCTTATTACTAAGGATAAAAGTAGGGGCATTAACCTCCGCCTTTACATCCAGAAATTTTTTAAAACCGGTAGTCTTGATTTTCGGATCCTGCATGTCACCTTTTGATGCATCCCAAACATTAAATTTTGGTAAATAGGCCTGGTTATTCATCATATATATATTGAGCCCAACCAGGTTCAATTGCATAAGGGTACGGCAGTCAACCGATGATGCAGGATTAAGATATATACTATTGGTGCTTGAATAATTGCTATTGGCAATTCCTAGTTTTTCCTGTGCAGATGCGGTAAGGAAACAAATAAGAGCAATAAAAATGAAGTAAATTCTTTTCATATAATGTATAACCGTACAAAAACCAAATATATAACTAAAATTGCTACCAGCCACAATTTTGCCTAAATAGACATATAAATTCTGTGTTTGGTCGATTTTTTTCTTTATTTATCATTCTTTATTATTCTTGGGGGAATCAGATTGATTTTGTTACTTTTGACGGCATGATAAAAGCAAATGATCCTTCACTTACGTCCTGGGTTGAAGTCCCTGAAAACAGTGATTTTCCAATACAAAATCTTCCTTTCGGAATATTTAAAACACAAAGTTCAAACGCCAGAGTAGGTGTAGCCATCGGAGAACAAGTACTTGATCTGTCAACATTAAATAAGCTGGGCTTTTTTGATGATTTAAAAATTGATGACAGCATTTTAACCAATCAGTATTTAAATGATTTTATAGCCCTGGGAAAACCCTTGTGCAGAACTATACGTCACCGGATTTCTAATTTGCTGAGTGCAGAAAATCCAGAACTTCGTGATAATAAAGAAGCACGTTACAGAGTGTTTAATTACATGAGTAATGTGCAGATGCAAATGCCAATAAAAGTAGGTGATTATACCGATTTTTATTCCAGTATTGATCATGCAACCAATGTTGGAACGATGTTTCGTGACCCTGCCAATGCATTGCTGCCAAACTGGAAGCATTTGCCTGTTGGGTATCATGGAAGAGCTTCCTCTATTGTAGTTTCCGGTACTCCGTTTCATCGTCCAAAAGGACAAACAAAGCTTGCCGATGCTGATTTACCTGTTTTCGGTCCTTGTAAATCAATGGATTTTGAGTTGGAAATGGCCTTTATTATTGGTAAACCAACTAAACTAGGAGAATCTGTTTCAACAAAAGAAGCGGAAGACCATATATTCGGCCTTGCGTTGTTTAATGACTGGAGCGCACGCGATATTCAAACCTGGGAATATGTGCCATTAGGGCCATTTCTGGCTAAGAATTTCGCTTCTACCATTTCTCCCTGGATAGTTACATTGGATGCTTTAGAGCCCTTCCGTACTGCCGGTTATCAGCAAGATCCTAAAGTATTGCCTTATCTGGAATATACCGGAGATAAAAATATTGATATTAACCTGCAGGTATCTATTCAGCCTGAAAAAGGCGAAGAAAACCTTATTTGTAGTTCAAATTACAAATTCATGTATTGGACCATGGAGCAGCAACTGGCACACCACACTGTAAACGGTTGTAATATCAACACAGGCGACCTAATGGCTTCTGGAACCATTAGCGGACCAACACCTGATGCGTACGGTTCAATGTTGGAGCTTTCCTGGAAGGGAACAAAACCTGTGAAATTAAAGGATGGCAGCGAACGTAAATTCATCAACGATCACGACACCATTATTATGCGTGGGTATTGTGAAAAGGACGGAATACGTATTGGATTTGGGGAAGCGGTAGGGAAAGTGCTGCCGGCTTTGTAAATTATTATTTATAAGAGTTCAGAATATAAGAGAGAGCAGGTTTATATTATGAAAAAACAAATTAGTTTAATTGCCAGTATAATTATTTGTATCCATATGTTTGGACAAACAAATACCATTAAAGTAAAAAAGTCAGTAAACAATAGTAAAGTAGTTTATTTTAATTATAATCCTTGTCAAGATACTATTTGCGCTTTTTTTTACGGTAATATTTATGAGATTAACTCTTTAAATAATTCCAAGGATTCGCTGTTACCGTTGATAAATGTTAAAATTAAGGCTGAACAAAACATTCAGACGACTTTAACGGATAAAAATGGAAAATTTTCTCTTAATCTGCCAAGTGGAGTTTATAGCTTGCTTATCATTAAGGAGGGATATGAACCATTGAGAATTACAAATTATGTTTCTTCTTCAACTGAAGTTGCTTACACACAAATTGTTTTAACAAAGGGAAAGGATTTGCAAACATTTAAGGCTCCTCTGCTATCAAGTAAGTGGATCCGCTAATTTATTACTAACGGTTTTAGACAGCACACTTTACCTATCAATACCAAGCTCTGAACGAATATTGAGCTAAAAAAATGAATTTTCAATTAATCTTGTACAAAAAAAGATCAAATGGAATCTAAACCTAAAATACTTGCTTTTGCAGGCAGTACCCGCAAAGGTTCTTATAATAAAAAAGTATTGAAAATTGCTGTTGAAGCTGCGCAGCAAGCTGGTGCAGAAGTAACTGTTATTGACCTGAAGGACTATCCGATGCCGTTATTCGATGGCGATCTTGAAAAAGAAGAAGGAATTCCTGAAAACGGCAAAAAACTGATGGACCTGATGATTGAACATCAGGGCTTTTTGATTGCTTCTCCGGAATATAACAGTTCTATTTCAGGTGTCCTGAAAAATTCTATTGATTGGGCTTCCCGTCCTGTTAAAGGGATGAAAGACCTAAAAGCGTTTGAAGGAAAGGTGGCTTGTTTGATGAGTGCTTCTCCCGGTGCTTTAGGAGGCTTGCGCGGATTAGTTACGGTACGTTCAATTTTAGGAAATATAAAAGTGATTGTTTTGCCTCAGCAGGTGGCTGTATCAAAAGCGGATCAGGCGTTTGATGAGGATGGAAAAATGAAAGATGAAAAGGTGAAGACCAATGTGGAAAATTTAGGTAAAGTGCTGACAGAAATGATTCAGAAATTAAATAAATAGAGCAATATTTAAAATAGGATTTTTAAGTTTGAAAATCTGGATAGGAGGGAAGGGATTGGTAAAAAAAATAGAAACAATATACTAATAGTTTATCCGTTCAATGCTTGACGAAAACTATTAATACTAATTAAATATGGATAAAATACACATACTTTGGGCAGATGATGAGATTGACTTATTAAAGCCACACATTCTGTTTTTAAAGGATAAAGGATACGAAGTACAAATAGCCGCCAGTGGCGATGAAGCATTGGAACTGGTTGAAAAATTTGATTTCGCAGCTGTATTATTAGATGAGAATATGCCTGGAATTTCAGGACTTGAAACACTTAACCGCTTAAAAGCGAAACATGTGGAGCTTCCTGTAATTATGATTACCAAAAGTGAAGAAGAGTTTTTGATGGAAGATGCCATTGGTTCTAAAATCTCTGATTACCTGATAAAACCCGTTAACCCCAATCAAATATTACTGTCGCTGAAAAAAACGTTGGATAACAGACGTTTGATAAGTGAAAAAACCACCTCTAATTATCAGCAGGAATTTCGCCAAATTGGTATGACCATGGGTGACCGCCTAAGCTGGAACGAATGGGTAGATGTGTATAAAAAGCTGGTTTACTGGGAATTAGAGTTGGATAGCAGCAAGGATGAAAGCATGATAGAGATTCTAAAAATGCAAAAATCGGAGGCGAATAAGCTGTATTGCAAATTTGTTGAAGGTAATTATGTTGGCTGGCTAAACGGCAAACAACCGAATGCCCCCTTGTTTTCACATACTATTTTTAAAGCGAAGGTCGCACCGTTGCTTGATAAACCAGAACCTACATTTGTTGTATTGATTGATAACTTACGTTACGATCAATGGAAAATTATCCAACCTATTATTTCGGATTACTTTAAAGTAGATACGGAAGAATTATACAGCAGTATTTTACCAACGGCTACTCAGTATGCCCGTAATGCATTTTTTGCAGGTCTTATGCCTTCAGAAATTGAAAAACGTTTCCCCAATTTATGGTTAAACGATGAGGAAGAAGGAGGAAAGAACCTACATGAAGAAGAGTTGCTTGCTGATCAGTTAAAACGTCTTGGAAAAGATGTTAAAATGAGTTACAATAAAATTACGAATCATGCTGCCGGGAAAAAACTGTCGGAAAACATGAGTAATTTGATGCAGAACAAGCTGAATGTAATTGTTTATAATTTTATCGATATGCTTTCGCATGCGCGTACCGAAATGGAGATCATCAGGGAATTGGCCGATGATGAAAAAGCGTATCGTTCTATTACTTTATCCTGGTTTGAGCATTCACCATTACTTGAAATTTTAAAGCAGATTGCAGCTAAAAAATGTAAACTCGTTATAACCACCGATCACGGTACAATTAAGGTTTCCGAACCTTCAAAAGTGGTAGGTGATAAAAATGTAAATACCAATTTACGCTATAAACAAGGCAAGAGCCTTGATTATGTAAAAAAGGATGTGTTGGAAATTAAAAACCCGGCTGATGGCTATTTGCCCCGTCAACACATGAGCACCACCTTTGTATTTGTGAAGGAAGATAAATTTTTTGCCTACCCTAACAATTTCAACTATTACGTTAATTATTACCGTAATACATTTCAGCATGGTGGTGTTTCCTTGGAAGAAATGTTAATTCCTTTTATAACGTTGAGTCCGAAATAATTACAAAACCTAAGTGAAGTTTAGCGTTCTTAGTGCCTATTGGTGAAAATTTACCACTAAGACACTAAGAACACTTAGAACCACTAAGAGAATTATAATATGCAACAATCCATTGTAATCAATAGCTTACAAGAGCTTCCGGCAGCAGCCAAAGAATTGTTAAGATTATCCCAAGGCAAAAAAAGCTTTGCGTTTTATGCTCCAATGGGGACAGGGAAAACAACTTTTATTAAAACCATCTGTGAGGAGTTAGGTGTTAAAGCGACCATTAGCAGTCCTACTTTTTCCATTGTAAATGAATATCTTTCGGGGAAAGGTGAAAAAATTTATCACTTCGATTTTTACCGGATCAAATCAATTGATGAGGCCTATGATCTTGGCTATGAGGATTATTTTTATACCAAAGCGTATTGTTTTATTGAATGGCCTGAGCGGATTGAAGAATTACTTCCCGAAGATTATGTGAAAGTGACTATGGCCGTAACGGGTGAGCAGCGCATTTTGACGATTGAATATCCCGAAGAATAAGGGAATTAAAAGCTGTCTATACTTTTTTGTTCCTATGTTATAAATCCTGCAATTTTATTCCTGTTTCGTAAATTCGTATTAATTCGTTTATACGTAACCTTTCATTAACATTCCATCTTTAATAACTCCTTGTCAATAAATATCATTAATATGGTATGATTTCTTAGTTTTGCATAAAGAAACATATCCTCATTTATGAAAACATCTAAAGAACTTCTTGCATCGCTTACCCAAACTGCTTTGATGCCTCAGGAAGAAATGCTTGAAATAGGCCGTAAAAAAAGTAAATTGTACATCGGAATTCCAAAAGAAATTTCTTTCCAGGAAAACCGTGTGGCTTTGGTGCCGGATGCTGTAGCCCTGCTTGTTAATAACGGGCATCATGTAGTGGTGGAAACCAATGCAGGTAAAATGGCCAATTTTCAGGATCATGATTATAGTGAGGCTGGTGCTGAAATTGTGTATAGTCCTGAGGAGGTATATAAAGCATCGCTTATTTTAAAAGTAGCACCTCCTTCGCAGGAAGAAATAGAAATGATGCAGCAAAATCAAACCTTGATTTCTGCATTGCAGCTGACTGTTCAGCCGGAGGATTTTTTAAAAAAATTAATCGCGAAAAAAATTACAGCTATAGCCTTTGAATGGATTAAAGATGACGATGGTATTTATACTGTTATCCGTTCCATGGGCGAAATAGCTGGTAGTACATCCATACTGATAGCAGCGGAATATTTGAGTAATGCTAATAATGGTCAGGGATCAATTTTAGGCGGTATTTCCGGTATTTCTCCTACAGAAGTAGTGGTATTGGGAGCTGGTACTGTTGGTGAATTTGCTACCCGTGCTGCCTTAGGATTAGGAGCATCTGTAAAGGTGTTTGACAATTCAATTTCCCGTTTAAGACGTTTACAAAGTGATATAGGAACACGGATTTTTACCTCTATTATTCAGCCACGTGTATTGGCGAAACATTTAAAAAGTGCAGATGTAGTGATTGGTGCAATCCGTTCACAAAACGGCCGAACTCCATTGGTAGTAACCGCTGAAATGGTAAGTGAAATGAAAACAGGCTCTGTAATTATTGATGTGAGCATTGACCAGGGAGGCTGTTTTGAAACATCCGAAGTAACAAATCATTCGAAACCGGTGTTCCGCAAATATGGTGTTGTTCATTACTGCGTACCAAATATTGCTTCAAGAGTTTCACGCACTGCATCTTATGCATTGAGTACCATTTTTGCTCCAATCTTGCTGAATATTGGTGAAGAAGGCGGAGTGAAAAATGTAGTAAAAAACGATGAAGGCGTTCGTAATGGTATCTATATGTACAACGGTGTGCTTACGAATAGAGTATTAGGTGAAATGTTTAAATTACCTTATAAAGATATTAACCTGCTAATGCCAGGGATCTAAATTGAACTATTGAGATATCAGATTTGGAAGTTTTCAAATCTGATATCTTTTTTTACACCATCTTTTCATATCCTATCTCACTCTTTTAATACCCCTAATTACTTATGGCAATTCCCGGAAAACATTCTGACTTAATTAGACGGTTAAAGCTGTATGCTTTTGGACTCTTACTCGGAATTCTTATTGTAAGTTTTGTATACAAAGGGAAAGGCTGCCAGTTACCAAGTTCAGCCAAATTAGAAGAATTGGGCTGGCAAAAACTGGAATACAGTAAACATGCAGCCTGCCGAATGGAATGCAGACATATTACGGAATCTGAGATAAGAGAATTACTTGGAACAGGGCAAACTTTAGGAAAAGGAAAAGTGAATTATGATAAAAGTGAAGTTCATGATAAACCTTGTCCTTCCTATGCCATAGAAGGTACAACAAATTCCGGCAAAAAATTACGCATTGTTATTGCTGATTGTGATACAATTTCCAGAGTAGTTACTACTATTGATCTACAAATGGAAAATGATAGTTGTGATTGCAACTAAATTATTCGTGTTTGGGTCGAACCTTCAATGACTCGTGCCCTCTCAGAAAAAGCTCTCTTATCTTTTCCTGCGATTTTCTTCCAGTATTAACAGCTCTATTATAGGATGAAGGATTTGATAAGACGAAGTATTCTTTGAGCTCATTAATAAAAGCCGCACCATAAGGTAAATACCGGAATAGCGTTGGAGGTAAACCCATTGTTTTGCAGGCACGATTCTTCAAAAAATAGTAGTTATATCCCAAATGCACTTTTATTAATAATCTTTTTTGCCAGGTGTATTTTGGAAAGGAAGCGAGTTTAGGCTCATTCATTAGTGCCTGGGCCAATGTTTGGGTATCTTCATCTGCCATTGGTTGGGAAATAGTCCATTTATATAAACGTTCAATTGCCTGTTCTTCTGTATCAGGAAGATATTCAGGAGGGATTCCCAACAAATAACCAATGTATTTCCAGAAATGAAAAAGTCCTTTCACCTCATTTTCCGTTGGACGGAAGCCCACCCTTCGTATTCCTTCTAAAAAAACGATGGAAAACCCAAGATTGGTGGCTACCATATCCCCCTGGTTTATTGGGCTTCCCAAGGCTTCATTATTCCATTCGGGATTTTTATGGATGTAAATTCTTGAAAAAGCGTGGATCATGCGAACCTTGACGGTACTCGCAAAACCCGGTGCAAATCGCTTCATAGCAGCTTGTCCGGTAACGTTTACCCAAAAATCAAGCGTATCCGCCATTCTGCGTGCTGCTCCCTTTTTCAAGGCTCCTGTATAAATTAACGGTTTATTGATTGCAGCCGATTCATAACCACCCATCAAACAATAATTACGTAAAACAATAAATCCGAAAGGGCCGGTTCGCCTGCAAAATGCGGCACCTGCTTCCATTAGTTCTTCGTCTAACCAAGGGGGTAAAACATCTGCTTCTGCAAAGAGCTGTTTCATAGGAGCTGGAACATTCTCAACTTTATCAATGCCTTCTTTCAGGATTTCATTTAACAATTGATGTGCTTTTTGATAACCCATCGTTTCAAAAACGGACATCACAACTTCATTTCCTACAGAATCTGTTTCTAAGAGCAGTTTGCCGTACATTTCAATTTTTTCGGGAGTAGGAATAAAGCCTAATTTGGCAAGCATTTTTTTTCCTACAACTGATTGCCAATACTCAGAAAAACCCGGGGAAGGATAGCTAAATCGTTTAGGAAGCATTGAGGTTAAATGATATTACAGAATAGGTTTGATCAGCTCAATACTTTTATTCCAAAGTCTTTCCGCTGTAGCGGCATCGTGTTGAATCTTTTCTCTTACCGAACTGTTACCAGGTGTTTTCAAAAAATAACCTGAAAAATTTACAGTTTGATCACTTGCCAGAAAAATAAAATTTTTAGCCGCTACGGCTGGAGATTTACCAACAATATTTACCATTAGCCTCAACAAGAAATTCGACTCACGCATAATTCCTGTTTTAGCAATACCAACATGTGCAATGTTCATTACCACATCATTTGCAGGGTTACGTCTTGCAAACTCCTGCACAAATAAATGGTTGGCATACATTTCCTGTGCAAGGGCTTTCATCATTGTAAAGTTACCTTTCAATGCAATATCATCGAAAAAAATAGTCGCATTTTTCATCAATGGTGCGCCCACCTGAACAATTTTTGCGCAGCCTTTTTTTAATTCCTGCATCAATAATTGTGTAAGTGTGAAACGGCTCAGATACTGAACCGCGAAACCCGCCTCCAATCCGTCAGGAGTGATCACATGCTTAGGAAGTATTACACCGGCAGAAAGTACAAGAATTTCAATTGAATTTGTTTTTTGCTTTATCGCATCTGCCAAGCCTTTCATGCCTTTAATGATTGACACATCGGCTGAAACATATTCTATATTTGAATTGCCCGAAAGTTTTTTTATTTCTTCCACAGCATTTTTTGTTTTTGAAAGATCACGTCCATGAATAATTACACGATAGCCTTTTTTTGCAAGTTCTGTTGCAACGGCTTTTCCAATACCACTGTTTCCTCCTGTGATGACTGCTGTTTTCATGGTAATTTGTTTAAATATATTTACTATAAAAGATCAATTCGTTTTCGCCTTTCTTCTCTGTTTTTCTTTAATAATTAAACTTAATTCACGACCGGTTTGCCCTTTAACAGAGGTGTTTTCCTGTGCTCTCCTGATTAAATACGGCAACACTTCATTCACAGGACCGTATGGTACATACTTAGCAACATTGTAACCAGCTTTTGCAAGATTAAAACTAATGTGATCACTCATACCCAACAGTTGAGAAAAATAGATGTGTTTATCGCCTGTATTTATTCCTTTATCTTTCATTAACTGAGCAAGATACATGGAACTGTTTTCATTATGTGTACCAGCACAAATTGCAATTTTAGTAGAATTTTCTGCGCAAAACACCAGCGCTGCATCATAATCCTTATCTGTATGCTCTTTTGATTCCTGGATGGGAGAAGAATAATTTTTTTCAAATGCCCTGGCACGTTCTTTTTCCATATAGGCCCCACGTACAAGCTTAGCGCCCAGATAATAATTTCCTTTTTGAGCTAATTCAAATGAGTGTTTTAAATAGGATAGCCTGTCTTTACGATACAGTTGGAAAGTATTGTAAACAATAGCTTTCTGAACATTGTAGGCTGCCATCATTGTATTGGCCAGATCGTCAATAGCTTTTTGTATCCAGCTTTCTTCTGCATCAATAAAAATAGGCACACCAGCATCGTTAGCTACTTTACAAATACTATTTACGCGATTCTGTACCCTGTCAAATTCTTTTTTTTCGTCCAGCGTTAATGTTTCACCAGCAGTTACTTTTACCAGTAAATCAAACCGGGCTAATCCGGTTACTTTAAAAACACAAAAAGGAATATTGGTGTTCCCTTTCGCTTTATTAATGGTAGTAATAGTTTCGGTTGTACAGGCATCAAAATCAGTTTCGGTTTCTTTTCCTTCAACCGAATAATCTAAAATAGTACCGATATTAAAACGCCCCAATTCGTTAATTGCCTTATCACATTCTTCGATGGTCTCACCACCGCAAAATTGCTTAAAAATGGTAGCCTTTATCATTCCTTTTATTGGGAAATGCATTTGAATAGCCATATTGGTAAGTACTTTCCCAACATTTACAACAGATGGATTAGATACCATTTTAAATAACCAGTAAGACCGGTTGAGATCTTTATTTGTTTTGCCTGAAAAAGCAATTTCAGTATTATTGAATGACAGCATAAGAATTAAAGCCTTTCCTCTTAATTCCCTCTATTTATAAGAAGGAGAACACTTATAGAAAGGAACACAAATATAGCAAAGTTTCGGCCAGTTTTTTTAAAGCCATTTTCTTTAAAATTGCGTAATTTTACTAATCTTAAATTTCAGGATTTTAAAGTTGTGGGAATGTTTTTGCTATTGTACTTTAACACGTTAGCTCTAAATGTTAAAATTATTAAGAACCATTTTTGTAAATCACAGAATCTGATTTTTAAAACAGGACAAAATGAAAAAACTATATAGTTTAATAATTATCCTTTTGGCAAGTTATATTATTCATGCTCAGAATTTAGTTCTGTTCTCCGATAGTCTGGGGGCCTCGGAACACAAAGGGCATTATGGATTTAAAGATACTGCAGGAAATATAGTTATTAAACCTAAATATTTAATAGGTGAGAATATGTCAGCCGAAACGATTTTAGTTAATCTAGGCGGACAAAGGAAAACCGATATGAAAAAAGTTGGTAATTATTACACTTATATCGATGGAGGTAAATGGGGAGTAATAAGCAAAAATACGGGACAGGAAATAATTCCGATAAAATATGAAAAGATCAATAAATCCACTGGAAATATTATGGCTGTTTGCTTAAATAACAAGTGGGGGTTCATAGATATAAAAGGAAAAGAGGTAGTACCCATAATTTATGATAGTGTCAAGGCTTTTCATAAAGGATTTGCAAGAGTCAACTTAAAGGGTAGATGGGGGTTTGTGGATACAAAAGGAAAGATAATAGTTCCTTTAAAATTTGAGAAAGCTAACGATTTCGTATGGCGATCCAATCATGTTACAGAAGCATTAGTTTGGATAAATGAGAAATGCGGTTCTATTGATACAATGGGAAATGAAATAATTCCTATTAAATATGATTATATTTTTGACCCTCAATACTTGTATTATCATTACGGTTTACGATTAGTTAAACTGAATAATAAATATGGTTATATTGATCATGAATACAAAGAGTTTATCCTTCCGAAATATGATTTATTGTGCTGTGATTACAATTTGATTGGTGAAAGATACATTTCCGCAATGTTAAAAGATAAGTATGGCCTTATTGATGTTTCCACAGGACATGAAATTATTCCATTAAAATACGATCAGGAGATAATGTTTACTGAGCACAATAATGCTCAAGTGTCAATCAATAGTAAATGGGGCCTTATTGATACAGCGGGAAAAGAAATTGTACCATTAAAATATGACCAACTATATATTTCAATCTTTCAGGATGGATTTATATTGGTGGCTTTGGCTGATTCAACTCAAACAAATAAATATGACAGTAATGGACATGTTAATTATAAATGGGGGCTTTTAGATACATTAGGCAAAGAGATTACCCCTATAAAATATAATGAATTCGAGTCAACATATCGCCTAGACAACTTAATAAAATTTGCGGTGATTGATAATAATTTAAACAAAACCGGCAATGACGAGGACTGTTTTTTAAAATGGGGATACGTAAATAAAATAGGAAAGGAAGTTGTTCCTTTAAAATATGTAAAAATTGCAAATTTTTCTGAAGGCATGGCTGCTGCAGCAAAGTGTGATGCAGAATTTAATATCAAATGGGGATTTGTGGATGAAAACGGAATGGAACGAATTCCTTTTAAATATATAAATTTCCAACCATTTTCTGAAGGCTTTGCAGCTGTAAGGGACTCAACAAATAGCTGGTACTTTATAGATAATACCGGAAAAAAGATCAATCAATTGAAATATACCTATGTTGAAAATTTCGCAAGCGGTTTGGCATTGGTTTGTAGCGGTAATAAGTGTGGATTTATAGATACAAAGGGAAAAGAAATAACAAGTTTAAAATACGACAATAACAAAACTTATATTGATGTTTTTGCTATTTCAGAGCATCCAAATGAAGTTACCTATAAATATAAAGAACAATTTTATGATCGTTATAATAAAGGAGATTATCTATATGTTAATCAATACTATAACCATTTTGATCAATTGAACGATTTACCTGATAAAACATATAAATTTTCTAATGATGTTGCTATTGTTAAACTAAAAGATAAATATGGATGGATTGATAAAACGGGTAAAGAAATAACTCCAATAATATATGATGAGATTTATGATTTCTCTGAAGGCTTAGCAGGAGTGAGACTTAATGATAAATGGGGATTTATAGATAAAACTGGTAAAGAAGTAATCTCTATAAAATATGATGCTATCCATTCTTCCTTTTCTAAAGGAAGAGCGGAGGCTGCGTTGAATGGAAAAGATGGCTATATAGATAAATCAGGAAATTTCACTCCCTAATGGCATGGCAGAAATAAAATCAACCAACTACTCAGTTTTCATCTCCAAAAATATTACAAAGGATATAAACCAGTTTCTTAAGACAAATAAGAACAGTTTTTCCAAGCTATTTATTTTAGTCGATGAAAACACCTTAAAACATTGCTATCCGCAATTGGTTGCAACTATACCGGCCTTCGAAAACGCTGAAATTATTGAAATTGAAAGTGGCGAGGAAAGCAAAAATATTGAAGTCTGCGCCCAGCTTTGGGCAACATTAAGTGAACTGGGTGCCGACAGACAATCATTACTTGTTAATCTTGGAGGAGGGGTAATTGGTGATATGGGTGGTTTTATAGCGTCTACTTTTAAGCGTGGAATTAGTTTTATAAATATCCCTACTACCTTGCTTTCACAAGTGGATGCTTCTATAGGCGGAAAAGTTGGTGTTGATTTAAATCATTTAAAAAACGAGATCGGATTGTTCAGCAATCCGTTGGCGGTATTTATAGATTCTGCATTTTTAAATACATTGGACAGACGACAATTGCTATCCGGCTTTGCTGAAATGATCAAACACGCATTGATTGCAGATGCCGATTATTGGAAAAAAATAAAAAAAGCAGATAGTATTAATTTTGAAAAATTTGATTCTTTAATAGAAACTTCAATTCGTATTAAAAACAAAGTTGTTCAGGAGGATCCTTTTGAGAAAAACAGTAGAAAATTATTGAATTTTGGGCATACCATTGGCCATGCAATTGAAACTTATTTTTTAGAACAGCAAAAGTCCTTGTTACATGGCGAAGCAATTGCAGTAGGAATGATCTGCGAAGCCTACTTATCAAATCAGATTTTAAAACTTCCAAACGAAACTTTAAACGATATAACTGGTTTAATATCAAACACATACACTCCAGTTGGATTAGATAAAAAAGACATTCCAACATTAATTGAACTTATGTCGCACGATAAAAAAAATGAAAAAGGGAAATTGAATTTCTCACTTCTTTCTGATATCGGAACCTGTGAAATTAATCAAACTGTTTCAACTGATTTAGTGAAAGAGGCGTTGGATTATTATTTGAGCAGGTAAAACAGGCTTATTTGAAATTCCATTGAAAAAGGCGAATCGCTGCAACTACTGATCTTTTAGCACAAAGTCAATTATCGTAAAGTTTTCATAACACAGAAGTCTATTACCTGCATTTAATAATAGTTCTCGGCTATTAAAAATGCTGCCTTAGCGAAAAGATTAAAGTAGCGCAATGTGTCTACCTACCTTTCAATACAATTTGCTATAATGAAAACCATCTCTCAACAATGGTTGCTTTGTACTAAAATGTTACAAACAGATGAAACACTTATATTTAATTATCACTTTCTTATCAATTTTTGTAGGCGCTAATGCTCAACAATGGGCATGGGCAAAAGACATCACTTTGAGTTTTAATAACCCTACGGTAAATGGTCTTGTTACTGATAATAATTCTAATTATTACGTTAGTGTTAACGAATATCTATCTGGTGGGTGCATTGTGAAATTTGATACACAAGGTAATGAGCTGTGGAGGAAATATCTTATTGGGGATGTTGAAATAAGAGGGATTACCTGCATTTCTAATTATGTTTTTATAACGGGTGTTTTTACGAATACTTTACAAATTGGAAATGACGTTCTTATTAGCAAAGGACAGCATGATGCGTTTATTGCGGGTTTAGACATTAACGGAAGCTTTATTTGGGCAAAAAATTTCGGTGGTTCTAAAAATGATTATGGAAACGGGATATGCTCCGATACCAATGGGAATATATATTTAACCGGAGAATATTCCGATACCGCCAATTTCGGGAATTCAGATATTGTATGTCAAGGTTCGTCTAATATGTTTATGGCTAAACTGGATTTAATCGGCAATATTCTTCTTTTAAAATCAGCAGGTTGTCAAGATAGCACTGGCGTGAAAGGTTCGAATGGTTTGAAAATAAAAACCGACATGTCAGGGAACATTTTTATTTTAGGATATTTTACCGATATTGTTTTAGATACAATCCATATTATTGGCCACCCTTATTATGGTTCTTATTTTCTCAGCAGGTTCGATTCATTAGGTAACGCGCAATGGGGGAAAGAGGTTATTAGTAGTACAAACCATCTTTATGACTTTACACTTGACCAAACCGGCAATATTTTGGCTCAAGGTGCAGGTTCATGGACAAACGGAGGTTGGATAATAACGCATAAATACTCTTCTGTTACCGGACAATTACTGTGGAATAGAACAATAACAGGCTCATGTTATGGCGATGATTATTCATCTGCTTCAATAGCAATGGAAAATAATAATTGCTATTTAATTGGTACAGCCAACCGACATAATTGTCTCCCTCCTTATTATAGGGCACTCTTATGCATTAAATACGATTCTTTAGGGAATATAATGTTACGTGATTCTGTATTAGAACAAACATCAGCACCAAATGGCAGTATTTTTTATTCTCATATAGTCAATGATACAAATGGTGATTTTATTGTTTGCGGGACTATTCAAGATGGCAGTATATTGTTTGGTAATGATTTAATTAATGCAACTTATAGAAAACTTTTTATTACTAAATTTTATGGAAGCAATTCTATTACTGCCACTCAGAATATTGAAGATTCAAAGAGAATTGATATCTTTCCAAATCCGTCTTTTGGAATTTTCACAATCAATTTAAAAGTCAAAACTACCGGAACCAATATATGTGTCTATGATGTATTTGGAAAGTGCGTCTATAAAAAAGCATCCATGGGAAACTGCTCAGTAGAAATTGATTTGAGTAGTCGAGCCAAAGGAGTTTATTTTATCGAAATACTGTCGGATAGTGAAAAAAATATAAAAAGAATTGTTCTGCAATAAATTGTCTTTCTAAAATTGTCTCCATATTTACATAAATTTAATAAATCCATCCTACGATCTCGGATGAAACTGAATAATAGCCTGTCTTAAATAATCCCTGTCGAGGTGGGTGTATATTTCAGTAGTAGTAATAGATTCATGACCTAACATTTCCTGTACAGCTCTAAGATCAGCCCCTCCTTCAATTAAATGGGTTGCAAAAGAATGCCGGAATGTATGTGGGCTGATGTGCTTTTTCATTCCAATTCTGGCTGCCAGCTGTTTGATCACCGTAAATACCATTACACGCGATAGTTGGGAACCCCGGCCATTTAAAAACAAAACATCTTCGTTGTCTTTTTTAGGTGTTTCGTGGCAACGTATTTCATTTTTATAAATAGTGATTTGTTTAACAGCAGATTCTCCAATAGGAACGAGCCTTTCTTTATCCCCTTTTCCAATTACCTTTATAAAACCATCATTAAAGTAAAGGCTTGAAATTTTTAAATTAACAAGTTCACTAACACGAAGTCCGCAACTGTATAATGTTTCAAGCATTGCTTTGTTTCGCTGCCCGCCTTGTTTACTTAAATCAATGGCATCAATAATTGCATCAATTTCTTCAACACTAAGTGTGTCGGGCAACTTACGGCCTAATCGTGGAGCTTCTAATAAGGCTGTAGGATCCGTATTTAATACATCTTCCAGCAATAAATATTTATAAAATCCTTTTATTCCGCTTATTATCCGTGCCTGTGTTCCTGCGCTCATCCCTGTTTCAGTAACCCATTTCAGGAATTCCTGCAAATGTTTTAATTGAATATCTTTTGGATGAATTTCAAGTTTTGAAAACTCAAGAAATTGAATTAATTTTTCTACATCACGGATATAAGCCTCAATGGAGTTTCCCGACAAGGATTTCTCCAATGTTAAAAATGATTTATAGCCTTTTATATATATTTTCCAATTCATCCGTGTTTACGAAATTACAAATACATATTTTGATATATCTTTACATCTGAAAATAAAAACAAACAACCTTTTCAACTGAATGAGAAGAATTTGACAGAACTATGAAACTATTAATTATCAACGGCCCCAATCTCAATTTATTAGGAACGCGTGAACCATCTGTTTATGGCGATCAGACATTTGAGACTTATTATAAAAGCCTTCAAAATGAATTCCCAACTGTTGAATTAAGCTATTATCAAAGTAATGTAGAAGGAGAGTTGATCAACAAACTGCATGAATTTGGTTTTATATCTGATGGTATCATTTTAAATGCAGGCGGTTACACCCATACCTCTGTTGCTTTGAGGGATGCAATTGCTGCCATTACATCTCCTGTAATTGAAGTGCATATTTCTAATGTGTATGCTCGTGAAGAGTTTCGCCATATTTCCCTGATTGCTCCTAAATGCAAAGGAAGTATCTCAGGATTTGGAATGGATTCGTACCGTTTAGCGGTAGAAAGCTTTATGTAAAACCAATTATAGCTCTAGATAAACAAACGTAATCATTGAATAAAAAAAACCGGCAGAGATATTAAATCTCTGCCGGTTTTTAATTTTTATTATTCAACAATTTACTCCAGAATAATTTTGGCAGTACTTCTTGTTGTACCATTTAATAGTTCTGTAAAATAAATTCCACCTGCAATATCTTTCAAGTCAATCAATTTTTGATAGTGACCTGAGAAATTTGAAAGTTTTTCTGAATAAACAACTTTACCAAGCACGTTCAATATTCTTATTTCAACATTTGTTTTTTGTAAAACATTGAAGCTAAGAGTGAATGACTTGTCGCTGCTTGGGTTTGGATAAACGCTCATGCTAAGGTTATTCGAAGCATTTTCATTAATTCCAATAGTAACATTCACATTAATTGTATCACTTGCAGTGCAACCAAATACGTCAGTGATTGTAACGTAATATTGTCCTGATTCAGTAACGATTAATGTTTGTGATGTAGCACCTGTATTCCATAAATAGGAAGCTCCAGGGTTTCCTGCATCCAGTGTTAATGTTCCGGATACCAAAATGGTATCGTTTCCTAAATTAACTACCGGAGGAGGATTGATAGTAACATGGATAGTATCAGAATCAATACAAGTACCGTTGCTTACAGTAACACAATAAGTGCCTGTTTGACATACTGTAATCTCCGGATATTCTTCATCACTGCACCATAAATATGTTGCGCCAGGAATTTCTGCGCTCAACACAATACAGCTGCAAAGGGTTGTATCTGGTCCAAGATCAACATCAATATTATTATCAATTACTGTTACATTGATGGTATCAGAAGCCATACAACCTAGCGTATCAGTTACGTTTACAAAATATACTCCTGAAGTACTTATTGTAATTGTTTGAGTTGTTTCTGTTGTACTCCATAAATAAATAGCATCAGTAACACCTGCATCAAGTGTAAGTGTTAATGCATGGCAATTCATAAAGGTAGTGTCATTACCAAGATCAACATCAAATGTTCCCGGAATAATAGTTACATTAATTGTATCAGAATCTGAACAGTTAAAGCTATTTGTTACGGTTACATAGTATGCTCCAGAACCTGAAACATCAATTGTTTGAGTTGTTGCTCCTGTGCTCCATAAATAATCCAGACCTGGATTTCCTGCATCAAGCGTAACATGACCTACACAAAATACTGCTGAAATATCAATTCCAAGATCCACCACTGGAGGAATACTTAAATTAACAATCACAGTATCTTTAGCACTGCATCCATTGATATGGTCAATTACTGTAAGAATATACATACCTGCCGCATCCACTATAGGATTAGCTGTAGTAGCTCCTGAAGCAATATGTCCTCCTATTGTAGTCCAGTTATATCCTACACTGGAAGTAGAACTGCCATATAAAGTAACAGTTGCTACTCCACATCCAATTACGGTATCAACTCCTGCATTTACATTTGGTACAGTAATATTAACTGTTACAATAGCCGTATCAACTGCAGTACAACCGCTTGTTGGGTGAGTCACTGTAAGAATATACGTACCAGCCATGTCCACAGTAGGATTGAATGTGGCAGCGCCTGACACAATATTTCCTCCTACAAGTGCTGTCCACATAGCAGTGGCACCTGAAGTGGATGACGATCCATCTAAAACAGTTGATAAAACAGAGCAATTAAGCATCATGTCAATACCTGCATCAACATCTGGTTTAGAATTGTCATAAAACACATCTGCTGAATCCATTGCTGTACATCCATTTACAGGGTTTACTACTGTAAGGATATAAGTTCCTGGAATTTGAACAAGTGGTGTTGCTGTATTTGCTCCGGAAAGAATTACTCCTCCGTTTGTTGCAATCCACTGGAATGTAACACCTTGTGTGGTTGACGAACCGTTAAGAGTAACCTGTGTTACAACACAAGTTAATGTTTTATCAGATCCTGCATTTACATTCGGAGGAGTGATATCCATCATAACGGTTACCGTATCAGTTGCCATACAACCATTAACCGGGTTTGTAACAGTAAGCACATATGTACCTCCTGCATTTACTACCGGGTTAGTAGTACTTGCTCCTGAAACAATATTACCATCAGTTGTAGTCCAGCTAAATACTGCATTCAAAGTTTGTGAACTTCCATTTAATGCAATAGAAGTATGTAAACAATTGATCACCGTATCAGCACCTGCATTCACATTAGGTAAAGTATTATCAAGCATTACCATTGCTGTGTCTTTTGCAGTACATCCATTAACTGGGTTGGTAACTGTTAACACATACGTACCAGCAGCATTTACTGTTGGCATTGCGGTATTTGCACCTAAAAGAATGTTACCATTAGTTGTTGTCCAGCTATAGTTTGCACCCACAGTAGTGGATAAACCATTAAGTTGTATAAAGCTAATGATGCAGGTAAGCATATCATCAGCTCCGGCATTTACATTCGGCACAAGATTATCTAACGTAACAACTGCTGAATCCATTGCCATACAACCATTGTTTGGATTAGTAACAGTCAAAACATAGGTTCCTGCAGCATTCACAGTAGGAGTTAATGTTGTTGCGCCACTTACTATATTTCCATTAGTTGTTGTCCAGCTGAAATTAGCTCCAATAGTAGTAGAAGCTCCATTTAAAACAATAGAAGTAACTGTACAATTTAATACTTTGTCAATTCCTGCATTCGCATTTGGAGTATTTACATCCTGGAATACATCTGCTGAATCCATTGCTGTACATCCGTTTACCGGATTTGTTACAGTAAGAATATAAGTACCTGGAATTTGAACAATAGGGGTAGCCGTATTTCCACCGGAAAAAATCACACCGCCATTTGTAGCTATCCAGGCGAAAGTTACGCCCTGAGTTGTAGAAGACCCATTAAGCATAACCTGAGTAACTAAACAAGTTAATGTTTTATCAGGTCCTGCATTAACATTTGGAGTCGTAATATCCATTATTACAATAACAGTATCACTTTTCATACAGCCATTCACAGGGTTTGTAACAGTAAGTACATAGGTACCTCCTGCATTTACTGTTGGGTGAGCTGTAGCTGCTCCTGAAACAATATTACCATCAGTTGTAGTCCAGCTAAATACTGCATTCAAAGTTTGTGAACTTCCATTTAATGAAATAGAAGTATGTAAACAATTGATTACGGTATCAACACCTGCATTAACATTTGGTAAAGCATTATCAAGCATTACCATTGCGGTATCTTTCTTAAAGCAACCATTTATTGGATCGGTTACTGTTAAAATATAGGTACCTGCGGCATTTACTGTAGGCGTTGCCGTAGCACCACCTGATACTATGTTTCCTCCAATTGTAGCCCAGCTAAAAATAGCTCCTGAAGTAGAAGATGATCCGCTTAAACTTAATGAAGTAGTAGTGCAAGTAAGTGTTTTATCTATTCCTGCATTTACATTAGGTAATGTATTGTTCAATATAACAACTGCTACATCTGATGCCTGGCAGCCGCTTATTGTATTAGTTACTGTAAGTACATAAGTACCTGCTGCATTTACAGTCGGTGTTAATGTGGTAACACCACTAACAATGTTTCCATCAATAGTTGTCCAGTTATAAGTGGTACCTGGCGTTAAGGAAGTACCGCTTAATGAGATAGAAGTGATTGTACATGTTAATGTTTTATCAATTCCTGCGTCAACATCAGGTGCGCTGATATCCTGGAATACATCTGCTGAATCCATTGCTGTACAACCGTTTACCGGGTTTGTTACAGTAAGAATATAAGTACCTGGAATTTGAACGATAGGTGTTGCTGTATTTCCACCGGAAAAAATCACACCACCATTGGAAGCTGTCCAGGTGAAAGTTACACCTAGAGTTGTAGACGATCCATTAAGCATAACCTGCGTTGCAGTGCAAGTCAATGTTTTATCAGGTCCTGCATTTACATCTGGAGTAGTAATATCCATTATTACAATAACAGTATCGCTTTTCATACAGCCATTCAAAGGGTTTGTAACAGTAAGTACATAGGTACCTCCTGCATTTACTGTTGGGTGAGCTGTAGCTGCTCCTGAAACAATATTACCATCAGTTGTAGTCCAGCTAAATACTGCATTCAAAGTTTGTGAACTTCCATTTAATGAAATAGAAGTATGTAAACAATTGATTACAGTATCAACACCTGCATTAACATTAGGTAAAGCATTATCAAGCATTACCATTGCAGTATCTTTCTTGAAGCAACCATTTATAGGAGCAGTTACTGTTAAAATATACGTACCTGCAGCATCCACTGTAGGCGTTGCCGTAGCACCACCTGATACTATATTGCCTCCAATTGTAGCCCAGCTGAAAACAGCTCCTGAAGTAGAAGATGATCCGCTTAAACTTAATGAAGTAGTTGTACAGGTTAGTGTTTTATCTATTCCTGCATTTACATTAGGTAATGTATTGTTTAACATTACCATTGCAGTATCTTTTGCAATACATCCATTCACTGGATTGGTAACTGTTAAAATATAAGTACCTGCTGCATTTACAGTTGGTGTTGCAGTTGAACCACCAGAAAGAATATTTCCTCCTATAGTTGTCCAGCTAAAAGTAACACCCGCTGTTGTAGAAGAACCATTTAAACTAACCGAAGTAACCAGGCAGGTCAGATTTTTATCAATTCCTGCACTTACATTAGGAAGAATTTTATTAGAACTAACCATTGCGGTATCTTTTGCAGTACATCCGGTTGAAGGATTGGTAACTGTCAAAATATAAGTTCCACCAGCATCAACTGTAGGAGTAGCAGTAGTTCCACCTGAAACGATGTTTCCTCCAATAGTTGTCCAGCTAAAATTAACTCCTACTGTAGATGATGAACCGCTTAGAGCTACTGTTGGACTTGTACAATTTATTACTTTATCAGTTCCTGCATTAACATTTGGCAATGAAGAAACGGTTACAGTTGCTGTTGCTGAATTTGTACATCCATTTAAACCTGTAACAGTAAAAGTATACGTTGTAGGTACTGCAGGAGATACTGTAATTGTTGAATCAGTACTTCCACCAGGGCTCCATAAAAAAGTATATGGATAAATACCTCCGGTTACTGTTGGAGCTAACGTTACTCCCGAACCATCAATACATCTGGTGCCTCCTGTAAGAGAAATTTGCGGAGTACTGTTAAATGAACCATTCATAAAATCTTTTAAAACGGCATTTACTTCAAATGAAGCACGGGTTTCTATAAGAAAAGAGGTGAAGCAAGGATCCAATCCTGCAATATTGCAAAGATCAATTCCTCCTTCAAAAAATGCTCCAGGCCCAAATTGATTTACTGCGCCTGTTTTAGGAATAAAAGGCCATGGTGAAGGAATTGATGCTGTATTTGTTATTGCATATGAATTTGTTCCATTAACAGTAACTTCATCCAGAGTTCCATCAGAACCTCCTGAACCTACCCATTTATAGGCTTTTATAATTGATGTTCCGCCACCATTCACAAATTCGCTTACTAATAAAAGATCGCCAATTGTGTGAATTCCGCTAAAAGTACCATCATTTAAAACACTTACATTATCTTTGAATAACCAAAAACCAATGTTAGCGCTTCCGTTTGTTGCATACCTGTCAGCAAAAAAGTAAAGCTTACAATTATCATAAAGTGCCACTCCGCCATGAAGAATATTATCCTTGTCCGGAACTGATCCAAGCGTCCATCCCCAATTATTTAAATCAAGGTCATCTTTAGATCCTCCGCCTTGAAAAATATTATCAATATCGGATACTACACCTGTGCTAACTTGTGCACTGCTTGTGCCATTATATACTTTATCCCAATCATCCGGTGGATTTGGTATTACAGAAACAGCGTTTCCGTCAAGCTCAAACCCTGTTGTGATCTGAGCAGTAATCCCTGAATAAAATAAAGATAAAATACACACTAAAATCATTCCTAAAGGTATAGGAGGGATCTTTTTTCTGAATTTTTTTTTGAGTTTTTTTATTTCCATGTTAGAAAATTTAGAGGTTAATAAATAATTTAAGAATCCTTTAGATTCGAGGACGAAATTACTCTCCGTAAAATCCAACAACCATAAATTTTCGATGAGACAGCTTTTTTAATAGCCACAAACAGTCACACGAATCCATATTAAGCTTAGACTAAACTCTGTTTTATTTCGACTAATTTAAAATTTGCCATTTTATCGATTTTACGGAAAGGGCTTTCTTTATTCAAAATCCATTTTAAAACAGTGGAAAAAAAATAAAAATATCCTCTAAAATGAAAAATAACCACAGCCCTTAGGTGTGATTATTTTTTGTTTATACTTTTAATAGCAGAATAAAAATAAGGAGGGACTTTGGAATTTTATTTTATACTGTTTAAATTCAATTTTCTCAATTTAGGAGCAATTTTAGCGGTAGCGGAAACAATTAATAATGTCATTAATCCGCCAAATACTACAGATGCTTTTAAACCCAACCCACGAGCAGCAATACCGGATTCAAATGCTCCAATTTCATTGGAAGATCCTATAAAAATACTGTTTACTGCAGATACCCGCCCCCGCATTTCATCCGGTGTAGAAAGCTGTAGAATGGTATGACGTATAACTACGCTTACATTATCAAACGCTCCTGTAAGAAAAAGTAAAAATAACGACAGATAAAAATTAGTAGAGATTCCAAATAGAATAGTAGCTAATCCAAAAGCACCAACAGAAATTAGCAGGTTACGTCCTGCATTCTTGGTTGGTGGTTTATAGGCTATTATTAATGCCATTATTACAGCACCTAAAGCCGGGGCAGCACGTAAAAAGCCCAATTCAACAGAGCTTACGTGCAAAATGGTATCTGCGTAGGCAGGCAACATCGCTACAGCGCCACCAAATAAAACAGCGAACAAATCCAATGAAAGTGCACCTAAAATCAATTGATTTTTGAAAACAAATTTTATTCCGGCAGATAAACTCTCGAATAGTGTTTCCTGCTTAACCTTTGGTGGTAATGGTTTTGAGCCGATGAATAAAAAGGATAGGATAGCAATTATTATAAAAATGATATTTACCTGGTAAGCCGCGGTAAAACTAATGGCACATATAAATCCTGCTGCCGCAGGGCCAATTACAGAAGCTACATGCCACACTGTGCTGTTCCATGTAGATGAATTAGTATATAATTCACGCGGCACTATCTGTGACATAAATGAAGGGAATGCAGCGGATATAAAGCCCCTTACCACACCAATTCCTCCAATTACAATAAAGATGGGCGTTACACCATACCGCTTAATTACGGTAGAAGTATCCAGTGAAAAGTAGAGTAGGGTAGTGGTGCAGATAATCAATAAGGTAGTAAACAAAATAATAATATGCTTCCGGTTATAGGTATCAGCAACATGTCCCGAAAACAATGAAACAGCTATAAAAGGAATAGCTTCAGCCAAACCAATTAAACCCAGGGCCAATACATCTTTTGTGTACTGATAAATTTGCCAGCCAACAATTACACTCTGCATCTGAATGGCGAGCGTCAAAAAAAAACGGGTGGTTAAAAAAAATAAAAATTCTTTTACCCTAAGTGCTGCAAAAGGATCATGTTTAATACTTGTAGGGGCTTTATTCATAATCAAACTGTATGCTGAAATTGTTTTTAGTATGTAATACATCTGAAAACACTTTCAGATTAACGAAAGCTATTAGGTTTAATAAAAAAGGACTAAAAAAAAACGTCCCGCATTTGCGGGACGTTTCACTGTTTTTATTCTTCTTTTTTAGTTTTTTTAGATTTGCTTTCTTTCGGCTTTGATACTTTGATCTTTATTTCTTCTTTTTCTTTATCAAAGTCAACATCAATGATATCACCTTCGCTCAGATTAGCTCTGATGATTTCTTCTGCCAATGGATCCTCTAAATACTTTTGGATAGCACGTTTTAATGGACGGGCACCAAACTGAACATCGTATCCTTTATCAGAAATAAAATCTTTTGCTTCGTCAGAAATTTTGATGTTGTATCCTAAACCATTGATACGGCCATATAAATTTTCCAATTCAATATCAATAATATTGTGGATATGGTCACGTGTTAATGAGTTGAATATAACCACATCATCAATACGATTCAAAAATTCAGGAGCAAATGCTTTTTTCAAAGCACCTTCAATAACACCTTTAGAGTTTTCATCTTCCAGCTCTTTTTTAGCTGTTGTACTGAAACCTACACCTTGACCGAAATCTTTCAACTGGCGTGCACCAATGTTAGAAGTCATGATGATAATTGTGTTTTTGAAATCGATTTTTCTTCCTAAACTATCAGTCATCTGTCCGTCATCCAATGCTTGTAACAACAAGTTAAATACGTCTGGATGCGCTTTTTCAATCTCATCTAACAAAATAACTGCATAAGGACGTCTGCGTACTTTCTCCGTTAATTGTCCACCTTCTTCATAACCAACATAACCCGGAGGCGCTCCGATTAAACGGGATACCGCAAATTTCTCCATGTACTCACTCATGTCGATACGGATCAACGCATCATCATTATCAAATAAGTATTTAGATAAAATCTTAGCTAATTGCGTTTTACCAACACCAGTAGGTCCTAAGAAAATAAATGAACCAATTGGTTTATTCGGATCTTTTAATCCTGCACGGTTACGCTGAATTGCTTTAACTACCTTTTTAACAGCATCATCCTGACCGATAACTTTACCTTGTAACAGTTCAGCCATCTTAACCAATTTATCACCTTCATTTTGAGCGATACGTTGTACAGGAACACCTGTCATCATGGCAACAACTTCAGCAACATTATCTTCCGATACTACTTCACGGTGATTTTTGCTATCTTCTTCCCACTGTTTTTTCGCAATCTCCAACTGCTCTAATAACTGACGCTCAGTATCACGTAAACGAGCAGCTTCCTCATATTTTTGAGAACGAACAACTTTATTTTTTTCTTCTTTAATCTCTTCTAATTTCTTTTCGATTTCCACAACATTTTTAGGAACATTAATGTTCACAATGTGTACACGGGAACCAGCCTCATCCAAAGCATCAATTGCTTTATCAGGTAAATGGCGGTCAGAAATATAGCGTGCAGTTAAAGTAACGCAGGCTTTAATTGCTTCATCCGTATATTTTACGTTATGGTGATCTTCGTATTTAGATTTGATGTTATTTAAGATCTCAATAGTTTCTTCAGGTGAAGTAGGTTCTACAATCACTTTTTGGAAACGTCTTTCTAAAGCACCATCTTTTTCAATATACTGACGGTACTCATCTAATGTAGTAGCACCAATACATTGTATTTCTCCACGCGCTAAAGCCGGTTTAAACATGTTGGAAGCATCCAGTGAACCTGAAGCACCACCAGCACCAATAATAGTGTGGATCTCATCTATAAACAAAATAACGTCAGGAGATTTTTCCAATTCGTTCATTACCGCTTTCATACGCTCTTCAAACTGTCCGCGGTATTTAGTACCGGCAACTAATGAAGCAAGGTCAAGGGTAACAACACGTTTTCCAAATAACACACGTGATACTTTACGTTGAACAATACGCAATGCTAGTCCTTCAGCAATAGCTGATTTACCAACACCCGGCTCACCGATAAGGATCGGGTTATTTTTCTTTCTGCGGGATAAAATCTGTGATACGCGTTCAATTTCTTTCTCACGTCCAACAATCGGATCTAAGCGGCCTTCTTCAGCAGCTTTTGTAAGATCACGTCCGAAGTTATCCAAAACAGGAGTTTTTGATTTGCTGTCAACAGCTTTTTTAGTGCTTCCCGCACTAAAGGTATCATCATCCGCATCTTCATCCGGAGGAGTACCTGGAAACTCAGCTTTTGGATCTGATTTCGATAATTCAAGTTCTAATTTCATAACTTCGTAGTCTATTTTAAATTTGTGCAGCGACTTGGTCGCCACGTTGTCTTCATCTTTCAAAATGGATAAAATAAGGTGCTCAGTGCCAATAACAGCACTTTTAAATAATTTTGCTTCAAGGTAAGTTATTTTCAACGCTCTTTCCGCCTGTTTCATTAAGGGGATATTAGCCAGATTGCTCACTTTGTGATTTCCGGTTCCTATTGCCTGCTCAATGGTTTTGCGAAGCTCCATCAAATCAATACCTAATGATTTGAGTAAACGCACCGCTGTTCCTTCTCCCTCCCGGATAATTCCGAGTAATAAATGTTCTGTACCGATATAATCATGACCCAGACGTAAGGCTTCTTCCCGACTGTACGTGATCACATCTTTTACTCGTGGTGAAAATTTCGCTTCCATGATATCCCTTTTTAATTATAATATTAAAACGTAACAAACGCTTTAAGAGTTACAGCCAATCTTTAACAAAAATAAGCTATTTAAAGTCAAAATCAAAAGTACTTAGCGAACTAAATACACTTATGGAAAACTCATTCTTTTTATCAACATTAAAAATCGTTAAAATGTTAATAATTAAAATCTAAAGCCAACCATCTTTGAATCGAAATAAGTATCTTCGAACTCCTAAATTTAACAGTTAAAGCATATCAATTATTGTGCTAACTTAAATTTATGACAAATATTCTGAAAATCGTACAAAATAACCTGTTAAATTAATAGAAAATAGAAAATATGGCAGACGGAGAAAAAATTATCCTTATCGATATTGAAGAAGAGATGAAAACGGCTTACATCGATTATTCGATGTCAGTTATTGTTTCCCGTGCATTACCTGATGTACGTGACGGATTAAAGCCTGTACACCGCAGGGTGCTATATGGTATGCTTGATTTAGGAGTTATGGCTAACAGGCCTCATAAAAAATCTGCCCGTATTGTAGGTGAGGTGTTGGGGAAATATCACCCCCATGGTGATACTTCTGTATATGATGCAATGGTACGTATGGCTCAGGACTGGAGTTTACGTTATCCTTTAGTGGATGGCCAGGGTAACTATGGTTCTGTAGATGGTGACAGTCCTGCTGCAATGCGTTACACGGAAGCTCGTTTGAGAAAGATAGCGGAAGAAATGTTGAATGATATTGAAAAAGATACGGTTGATTTCCGCCCTAACTTTGATGACAGCTTAACAGAACCTACTGTTTTACCAACCCGTATTCCTAACCTGTTAATTAATGGTGCTTCCGGTATTGCCGTAGGTATGGCTACTAATATGCCTCCTCATAACCTTACCGAAATTGTAAATGCTACGATAGCTTATATTGATAACCGTGAAATTGATATTGCAGGATTGATGCAGTATGTAAAAGCACCTGATTTCCCTACAGGTGGTATTATCTATGGTTATGAAGGTGTTAAAGATGCTTTTGAAACAGGCCGCGGTCGTATCATCATGCGCGCTCAAACAAATGTAGAAATTGCTGACAATGGCCGTGAACGTATTATTGTTAACGCTATTCCATTCCAGATCAACAAAGCAGAAATGATCCGTAAAACAGCTGATCTGATCAACGATAAAAAAATTGAGGGTATTTCTGATATCCGCGATGAATCGGATAGAGACGGGATGCGTATTGTGTACGAAATAAAACGCGATGCTATTACCAATGTAGTATTAAACAACCTGTTTAAATATACAGAGCTTCAAACATCATTCAGTGTAAATAACATTGCGCTGGTTGGCGGTCGTCCGATGATGTTGAACCTGAAAGACATGATTGTGCATTTTGTGGCGCATCGTCATGATGTGGTTACCCGAAGAACAAAATTCGAACTTGTACAAGCCGAAAAACGTGCGCATATCCTTCAGGGTTATTTAATTGCATTAGATCATTTAGATGAGGTTATAAGATTAATTCGTGCTGCTGCAACACCAAGTGAAGCGCAGGATGGATTAATGAGCCAGTTTGGATTGAGCGAACTTCAATCTAAAGCAATTCTCGAAATGAGATTACGTGTACTTACTGGTTTAGAGAGAGATAAGATTAAAGCGGAGTACGAAGAATTAATGAAATTGATTGAATATTTGAAATCAGTTTTGAATGATGAAGTATTGCGTATGCAAATCATTAAAGATGAATTAACGGAGATCAGAGATAAATACGGAGATGAGCGTAAAACAGAAATAGTGTATGCTTCCGGAGATTTCAAAATGGAGGATATGATTGCAAATGAGGAAGTTGTGATCACTATTTCTCATATGGGTTATATTAAACGTACATTATTATCAGAATACCGTACGCAGGCTCGCGGAGGAAAAGGTGCAAAAGGAACCACTACGCGTGACGAAGATTTTATCGAACACTTATTTGTTGCCTCTACACATAACTATTTGTTATTGTTCACAGAGCAGGGCCGTTGTTTCTGGATGCGTGCATTTGAAGTACCGGAAGGTACTCGTCAATCTAAAGGACGTGCTATTCAAAATTTGATCAATATTCCGCCAACTGATAAAGTAAAAGCATTTATCAATGTAAAAAACCTGATGGACGAGGATTACATTAATAATAACTTTATTATTATGTGTACCAAAAATGGTATTATCAAAAAAACTACACTGGAAGCATATTCCCGTCCACGCCAAAATGGCATAAACGCAATCACAGTTCGTGAAGGGGATACCTTATTAGAGGTTTTATTGACAAATGGTACCAATGAGGTTATGTTGGCTTCCAAAGCAGGTAAAGTGGTTCGTTTTAACGAGGCAAACGTTCGTCCGATGGGACGTAATGCTTCCGGTGTTAGAGGAATCAACCTGGGTGAAGAAAAAGGCAATGAAGTGGTAGGTATGATTGCAATGCCTGATCAGTTGAGTAATGTAATGGTGGTTTCTGAAAAAGGCTATGGTAAACGTTCGGATATTGAAGAATACCGTGTGACTAAACGTGGTGGTAAAGGTGTGAAAACCATCAACATAACTGAAAAAACAGGTAATTTAATTGCTATTAAAGATGTTACAGATAAAGATGGTTTGATGATTATCAACAAATCTGGTATCATTATCCGTTTAGCGGTTTCTGAATTGCGTGTTATCGGCCGTGCTACGCAAGGCGTACGTTTGATCAACATGAAAGCAACCGATGAAATAGCTGCTGTTAGTAAGGTAGATATGGAAGAAGTGATTGAAGAAGTGGTAAACCCGGAAAATTTAACCGAAAATAACCCGACTGGTGAAGCTGGAGGTTCTGATACTGAGCCGGAAGGTGATGTACAGAGTGACGACAACACCACTACAGAGGAATAAATTTAATAGTTTAACTGCAATTTAGAAAGCGCTTCGATAAAGTTTATCGAAGCGCTTTTTGTTTGTAATAATGAGCAACCTATTTATAAAGCACTTTACTGCACATAAATATTCTTTATCCTTGTTGGTACTGTTGCGCCATTTTCATAGAATTTAATGGAGAAATTTGTGGAAATACTAGTCCACATAGTAATATGACCGCTTTTATTGGAAGCCAAAACAATTTCACTCTGACTTGGAAATACAAGATTCCATCCATTTTGTGTTCCCAATCCAATATTATACAAGCCTTCGACTCTTAACGTGGCCCCTTTTGGTAAAAAAGCGTCAATTGAGAGCAGTTGACCATTTCCAATATATATACTATCAATCAGATTCAACAAATTAAGGCCATAAGCTCCTGAAGTTGGATAGGTAATATAATTTGTAAAAACGTATGATGTGCTATTAATAAAATTGCTTAAATACCCTTCAAAATTTGGAATAGAATCATTTATACCCAATGCGTTCCATCTTAAACTTATATTTTGCCGTATCGAATCCAATTTAAGGTGTTTGGCATCATTAATTAATGCGGACCCCAAACTACTATTGGTCAAAACACCATCCTGACGAATATCATAGGATATTGAGGCTAAAAGATTAGAGAGTTCACCTTCGGTTCTATATCCCTGAAGAATTAAGGATACTGCCAATAATACCGCATTATCATCACTATAATGAGTAATGTCTAACAATTCAGATTCGGGCAAATTAGGTTTATTAATATTAAAAATTTGTAAAATTTCCTGTTCGGCCTGCTTTTTTGCAGCAGCAAAGGAAACTCCCTGTGAAATCAAGTATTCCACTCTTGGTTTTTCAAGGTGAGAAATCAAATTTATATTGATAGTGCTTTTATTACTTATATCTGAAAGGCAGTTTAAAGTGATTTGTGAAGCAGATTGGCTTCCACTTACCTCATTGAAATAAAAACCATCCGCCCTAAGCGATACAATGGAGGATACCAGTGATATATTTGGAATATGAAAAGTACCCCTGTTATCTTCCACCTGGCTTTCAAAAATTCTTCCTGTCGGGGTTAATGAAGGCAGTAATTCCTGTAAACTAATAGAAGAACCAATACTGAATGGACCTTTTTGGACAAATCCGGTCACTCCACCTTCGTGTTTGGTTACTTTTTCATCTTTTTTGCACGAACTGATTATTATGATAATCAGTGTAATGACCAGTAAATTTCGTTTCATTATTGGTTTGGTTCTTATATTGTTGAGGGTTATCTTACTGTATCATAAAATTCCATACCATTAAAAAAAGGTAGATTTTAAGCAGACGGACAATACCCATAAAAATCTATTTTTCACTATTCACAATTAATTTGTAATTTTGCAGTCCTATTTTATTAAACAACAATAAATAGCTATCTTTAATCTTAATACCTTAAGCAGATATTTATGAAAAAAATTGCATTTCTTTTTTTAGCAACTGCGTTTACCTTTTCGGGAGTTGCTCAATCATCTAAAGTAGTAAATGCCATTAATTATTTAAGTGATTATGGTACAAGCAAAGATCCTGAGTCACTTCAAAAAGCGAAAGAAAACATTGATTTAGCTTCTGAACACCCTGATACGAAAGATAAAGCAAAAACCCAGGTTAACAAAGGGAAGATTTACCTTACAATTTATGAAGCCAATAAAAGAGCTCAGGAAGAAAAGCTAATGAGCATTACTGATCCTAACAAGCGTACCTTTGTTGCTTTTCAAAATACTCCTACAACTGAGCTGGAAACAGCATACCAGGCATTTGTAAAAGCAAAAGCATTGGATGACAAAGGAAATTATACAGCTGAATTAAAATCAATTCCAAATATTGGAATTTACTTTGATAATACCGGCAGATCAAATTATAATGCTAAAAAGTATCCTGAGGCATTATCTGCTTTCGAAAGGGCTTATGAGATCAGTGGGGGCAAAGATACTACGGTACTTTATTTTTTAGCTGCTTCATCTGATTTAGCGCAACAATACGACAAGGCTAAACAATATTATCAAAAAATGATTGATACGAAGCAAGGGCAGGGGGCTACTTATTCTTCATTAATGAATGTACATTTAATGATGAAAGATTCTGTTTATGGAATGGAAATATTGAAAAAAGGAAGAGCAGCTTATCCAAATGATATTAACCTGGTAATAAGCGAAACTAATTACTTTTTAAAAACAAATAAAAGTCAGGAAGCGCTTAACAATCTGAATATTGCCATTCAGGCAAAACCTACAGATGCAAATTTATATCTTGTTAGAGGCAATATTTATGATAACTTAGCGAACCCTAAAGATGCAGCGGGTAAAGACCTTGAAAAGCCAAAAACATATGCTGAAAACATTAAACTTGCTGAAGCTGATTACAAAAAGGCAATTGAGATAAAACCTGATTATTTTGATGCGTTGTATAACTTAGGAGTTCTTTATAATAACCAGGGAGTAGAGCTTAATAAACAAGCAGATAAAATTACTGATCAAAAAAAATATGAAGCAGCCAATGCAAAAGCTACAGAACAATTTGCTTTAGCAATGCCTGTTCTGGAAAAAGCAATGGAAGTAAATCCGAAAGAGAGAAATACAATGATTGCTTTGAAACAGATTTATGCACGTATGCAATTATTAGATAAATTAAAGGAAATAAACGCAAAATTGAAGGGCTGAAGGCTTCCACCTCAGTCTGGATATTTAAAGCGGGGAACTCAAAAGGTTCCCCGTTTTTTATTTTAATAGGGATTACACTATAGTTGCTTTCCGGATTGTTAAAGTCCTTTGTAATTATTTAGTCGGCCATGGCATATCCATAATATATAGGATCACCAATAAGGGGTTTAATATCACGTTTAAACCGTTCAACAATATTATATTCCCTGGAAGCATTATGGGGGTAAGCAGCGGCTATTCTTTCAATAATGTCAATAAATGTTTGTTTTAATTCAGGGCTTAAGTAATGGCTGTTGAGTTTTATATCTTTCATTGCCCACTTATAGGTTGTTTCAGTATCCATTTTCATTTTATACATCATTTGAAAAACGATTCCTGAAATATCGAAATCGGCCTGATGAGCATGAAGTTCTGCAATTATAATATCATGGAATTTTTGACGGTCATTATGTTGTATTCTTCCACCCACGCTTGCTACTGCATATGCTAACTCTCCAATTGCATAATGCAAATTTTCTGTAGTCGTCATTGTATATCTGTATTAATACATTTCAGCTTAATAAAAATTAGTAATCTGTTTTATTCAGGTATAAAAATTAAAGAACGTATAACAAAGAATAAAATAGGAAAAAATGAATATGAGCTAATCATTTTCCGCTTTATTACAAACTAGTTACTATTGTTTCATAAAAAATGGGGTCACCAAAAAGCGGTTCAATATCCTTTTTGAAACGGGTTAAAATATTGCGTTCCTCCGGTGTAACGGGTGGAAATGCTTCCGCTACCTTTTCTATGATGTTAATAAAAGATTGCTTTAGCTTTGGACTCAGGTAATGACTATTCAGTTTTATCTCTTTAATGGCCCAGTTATAAGTTGTTTCTGTATCCATTTTATCTTTATCCATAATATGAAAAACAATTTCAGAAATATCAAAATTGCCACTTTTTCCTCGTAATTCAGAAGCTACAATGTCATGAAATTTTTCGCGTTCTTCCTTTTGTACCTGACCGTCAACCTTTGCTACAGCATAAGCTAATTCGCCTATTGCATAATGTAAGCTTTCTAAAGATGTCATATTGTCTATGGTTTAATGGTTTAACTGTTTACATAATGTGATTTGACTAATAGAAATATTAAAATTATATGCCATTCATTGCATGAATAAGGCTGAAATAGCTGAGTAATTTATTGCACACTCTGAGTAGCTCTATGTAATTTAAAACATCAAAAAGTGCGCTAATGCCGTTCAATTTATCCTTTTTAAATTTTGATGTTGAAGTATAAATGAACTGGCAGGATATTGGTGGAACAGTTTATTAAATGATAATCTGATTAAAAAAACTAAAAAATGAAAAAAATACTAATCCCAACTGATTTTTCACCAGCTGCACGAAACGCTGCACTATATGCTGTTGAATTGGCTAAAAGCATGCAATGTGAGTTACTATTGTATCACGCTTATGTTATACAGGTTGCACCCGCCACAGAGGTACCTTGGGTGATAGTTCCTGATCTGACAGATATTGAAAATGATAAAAAAATGAGGATGGAAAAGGAAATTGCTTTTTTATCCGTTCAAAATAATACTGTTAAAATCACTTCTTTAATTACAGTAGGAGTACCAGTAGACGAAATTCTTAATCTTGAAAAAGCAGAAAAAGTGTCCTATATAGTTATGGGAATGAAAAAATCTGGGGCACTGCGCGAATTTATTGTAGGAAGTGTTGCTACACAAGTAATTCGTAAAAGTGAAGTGCCGGTAATTGTTGTTCCTGAAGATTATTCATTCAAAAAAATTATAAAAATTGCTTTCGCAAGCGATTACAACATCGAAACCGATACTTCTATATTACAACCTTTAAAAGATTTTTCAGAATATTTCAATTCGCAATTATTGATTTTGAATGTAACCGAAAAAAAAGAAGAAAATCTGCAGTTTGAAAAAGCGGCTGTGGAAATTAAGATGGATCATTATTTTGAGGAAGTTGAACATACTTTTCATTTTTCAGAAGATAGCGATTTAATGCATGGACTAAATGAATTCATTAAGCAACATCAAATTGATATGGTTGTTACTGTTTCACATCAACATAATCTATTGGAAAGAATATTTAGAAAAAATAACAATAAAAAAATTGCTTTTCATACTCCCATTCCATTACTAACTATACCGGATACACACAAAAAAATGTCAGCATATTTTGTTTGAGAAAACAACGGGGATTTTAATCTAAAGAATCCCTTCAACTTATAAGTAACTATAATACAACAAGTTGTATGCAACAATCAAAGTAAGCTCTTACGGTTGGCTTACTTGTTTTCTGTGTTGAATGTCATTTAAGAAATTATGGGGAAAATAATTTTAATAGGTGGTAAAGTTGATAAAGGAACTCCACTTTCTTCCCAGGAAAAAAGCGAATTACAGTCCATTAAAGGAATAAAAATGGTTAAGCTCGAAATTCTGGAAAGACTTATTAATGAATTAAAAGGAAGTGATTCCAGGCTTGAAATTATCACTTCTGCTTCAAAAACCCCTTATGCAATTGGCAACGAATACAAAAAAGCATTCAAAAAGCTTAAATGCAAAAATATTGGAGTAATCCATTGTAAAAGCTCACAAGAAGCCGATTTGCCCGAAAACATAGAACGCTTAATGAAATGTGATGGAGTATTATTTACTGGCGGAGACCAAAATTTATTATGCGATGTTTTTCTGAAAACAAAATTTCTTAAGAATTTAAAGGAAAGATTTAAAAGAGAAAAGGATTTTCTTGTGGCAGGAACAAGCGCAGGTGCAATGGCCTTAACTAAAGAAATGATATCATTAGAAAAATCAGGAAATCCATTTCTGAAAGGACGAATTACTATTACAAAAGGATTTAATCTGTTACCCCGGATTATTATTGATACTCATTTTATTCAACGCAGAAGATTGAGCAGACTAATTGAAGCAGTTGCCACTTACCCATATAAGCTAGGAATTGGTTTAGCCGAAAATACAGCTGTTTTTTTTAAAACATCTGATAAAGTGGAAGTGATTGGAATCAACCTTGTTATTCTTATTGACGGCTCGCACATCAGTTACAACAATATCAAACAAATAAAAAAGAATCAGAACATTTGTTTGCAGGATGTTAAACTGCACATTTTGCCCAAAGGCCAAATGTTTAATATTATCAAAAGAAAAATCCTTAAAAATAAAGCGAAGAAATCGAATGGGGGAGCAGGTAATTAATTGTCAAACATTCAAATCACATTTGGTATGTTTTTATATCAGTCATAATTAAATATCATAAAAAAAAACATGGAGAAAACAATTTCTATATGGGAAGGTACTGCAAAAAAAGGTTATCCATTTCCTATTCTTACAGGCAGCAAAGAAGCTGATGTGGTTATCATTGGAGGCGGTATAACAGGTTTGACAGCAGCACTGCTTTTAAGCGATGCGGGAAAAAAAGTTATTTTGCTGGAGGCATTGGAGATAGGTTTGGGCACAACAGGCAATTCCACAGGCAATTTATATGTTACAGTAGACGAAACTCTGTCTGGCCTTAAAAAAAAGTGGGGTGCTGATGTCATGAAATCTGTAGTAAGTTCAAGAACAGCCGCATTAAATATGATAGAATCTACCATAAACAAATATAATCTGGATTGTGATTTTTACAGAACATCGTTTAATTTGTTTGCCGAAGGATTGGATAGCGAATTGGAAGACTTTATTAAAGAAGAAAACGAAGCCCTTATAGAAGCAGGTATTGCTGCGAGTGTAGTTGCTAATCCAGGATTGCCCTTTGGTGTTACCAAAGCAATAACTGCTGAAGGCCAGGCGCAGTTCCACCCATTAAAATATGTTCGCGCACTGGCTGATATTCTAAAAACCAAATGCGAAATTTATGAAAATAGCCAGGTAATTGATTTTGATGAAGGTCAGGGAATTGTTAAAACTTCAAATGGATCTGTAAAAGCAAAACAGGTAATAATGGCTACACATACCCCAAAGGGTGTTTATATGGTACAAACCGCTCTTGGGCCATATAGAGAGCATGGGGTAGCTGCCGAATTACTTTCCGATGAAATGCCCAAAGGGATTTTTTGGGGATTAAATAAACCAAAACATTCTATACGATGCTTCAAGGATGGAGATAAAAATTACGTAATGGTAATTGGTGATAAATACAAAACTGGTCATGGTGAAAATACAAATGAATATGTTAAAAGACTGGAGACTTATTTAAAAACACATTTTAAAATTGGCCCAATCACACATATTTGGGGTGGACAGCAGTATCGTTCAGCTGATGGATTACCGTTTATAGGAAAGCATAGTGACAACATGTATTTTATGACAGGATTTGCTACTGATGGGCTTGTTTACGGAACACTTGCTTCAATGATAGTAAGCGATATGATTATAGGAAAGGAAAATAAATGGGAAGAAACCTATCAGCTTAAGAGATTCACACCTTTAAAGTCTTTTAAAGAATTTTTCAAGGAAAATGCCGATAATTTAGTCCAATATTTGAAGGATACTCCATGGAATACAGATGTTGCGTCATTAAATGAAGTACCGGCAGGAGAAGGCAGAATAATGGAAAAAGATGGGGAAAAGCTGGCTGTATATAAAGATACGCAGGGACTCATTCATGTTTGTTCAGCGGTGTGCACTCACATGAAATGTATTGTAAATTGGAATCCTTCCGAAAAAACATGGGATTGTCCGTGCCATGGAAGCAGGTTTAAAACAGATGGGCAGGTTATTGAAGGTCCGGCAGTAATTAATCTTCCTGCGAAAAAGATATAATTTATTCACATTATTAAAAACGTAAACAAATGAATACACTTTATGCAATTATCGGCTTATTTGCTCTGGGAGCAATAATTGGAATTTATCTGCTCACATTAGTATTGCAAAGTAAAGAAACACCCAAAGGTGTGGTTTTTATCCATGGGATATTTGTAGTGATTGCCTTGGTAATGCTGATCGTTTATACAACAAAAAATTCTCCTGGTCCGGTCGAAAGTCTCGTACTTTTTATTCTTGCCGCATTGGGAGGCTTAGTTTTGGTTTTTAGAGATTTTACCGGTAAAAAGATTCCAAAGTGGCTTGCCATTGTGCATGGTTTAGCGGCAGTAGCAGGGTTTGGCTTTTTACTTTTCTTTACTTTTTATTGAAAGTTAGCAATGAATTGCAAGTTTATTGAGAGAATATAGATTGTTAAATTAAATTTAACATAATATTAATTATAAGACAATCAAATACCGTAATTAAACCGTAATTATTTGATAATCAACGTTCATATAACTTTACAATTCCCAAAATCCATTTATTGTAAATTAATTTCTTATTTCGAAACGGTTACAATTCCAATATATTTATGGGGTTTATTCTTATTGTCGATTATATGAATAATATACGCATACGTATCAAACGGAACAATTTCCTCACTGTCTAAAGTTTTACCGTTCCAGTATTTATCAATCTCATCCGTATAAAAAATCAAATTACCCCAGCGGTCGTAAATCTGCATTTTCAATGTTTGTAAATTGTCCCCTCTACCATAAAACTCATCATTTCTTCCATCATCGTTTGGCGAAAAAGAATTTGGTATGTAAAAAGAAAACTCAGGCTCAATATTTAAACATATTTGCGTAGTATCATAACAAGCATTGGTATTCCCTACAATAAGGTTTACACAATAGGTTCCAACTCCCGGATATGTATGACCCGGGTTTTGCAAGTTGCTTATATTATCAGCCCCACCAGCTATTGAATCTCCAAAATCCCAGGTCCATGTTGCAGCTCCAGCAGAATTATCGATAAACTGAACTGTTGGATCTAAAGCTCCAGTTGAAAGCGGTGCAGAAAAATCTGCAAATGGATATGGAGAAACAGTTATCATATTCTGGCTGGTAAAAGTTGAAGCACAACCATTATTTGAGGTAACGGTTAGTGTTACTGAATACTGTCCTGGATTAGTAAAACAATATTGTGTGGCAGCTCCTTCTGCCCCAAAATTCCAATTATGAGTGACTATGGTACCTCCAGTTACATTGGAATTATCAGTAAAGTTTACACATAATGGTGCACATCCGGTGGTGTTATCTGCACTAAAAGAAACAACCGGTGCCGGCAATATTATAATTGTAACGCTATCAATAGCCGGAGGAGAACAGCCGTCATTTACAGTTACCGTATAAGTAGTTGTTACTGTGGATGATACAGTAACTGTAGAACCAGTACCAGTTACTGAAGGCGCCCAGGCATAAGTATAGGTTCCGCTGCCATTAGAAGCATTTGCCATAATAGTTGCAGCATTTCCAGAACACACTGATGCAGAACCTGTTGCATTTAAAGAAAGAAAGGGATTAATAGTAATTGTTGCGGTTGCAATATCATTACAACCTAAAGTTGTTCCTATAACGGTATAGGTTGTTGTTATAATAGGCGAATCATTTATTTGGTTTGTGGTGGCTCCTGTAGACCAGGTGTAAGTATTCGCACCGGTTGCAATAAGTGTGGCACTGCCTCCTGTACAAATACTAGTAGAATTAACACTAACAACAGGAAGCGGATTTACAATAACTGCAGAAACTGCAGTATTGGAGCAGCCTAACACAGTTCCAGTAACAGTATAACTTGTGGTGTCTGATGGGTTAACATTTATTGTGCTGGTTGTTTCACCTGTGTTCCACGAATATGAAATAGCCCCTAAAGCCGTTAATTGAGCTGTATCTCCGGCACAGATAGTAACGGAATTTGAAACAATTACTGGCAATTGATTTACAGCCACAGTGGCTATTGCCGAATTTGAACATCCTGATGTAGTTCCCGTAACCGTATAGGAAGTAGGTGCAAGCGGACTCTTTGCTACTGAGCTGCCAGTTTCTCCGGTTGACCAAATATATGTTGTGCCGCCACTTGCTGTTAAAGTGGCTGTTTGCCCGGCACAAATAGTTGCTGAATTAACTGAAACAACTGGAATTGTTACCACCGTTACCGAAGAAGTTGCTGCAGCTGAACATCCATTGGTTGTGCTTGTTACCGTATAGGAAGCATCTGAAGATGGTGAAACAGAAATTGAATTTGTTGTTGCACCAGTTGACCAAACATATGCTGTTCCACCACCTGCCGTAAGTACAGAACTGCCTCCAACACACATACTAGGTGAATTAACGATGACAGCCGGAATAGGCTTTACAACAACTGCAGAAACAGCGGTATTTGAACAACCCGACATTATACCTGTAACAGTATAGGTTGCATCAGCAGAGGGACTAACACTTATTGAACTGGTTGTTTCACCTGTATTCCAGGAATAAGAAGTACCTCCAGAGGCTATTAATAATCCGATATCACCGGCACAAATAGTAACTGAAGATGCTGTAATAACGGGTAATTGAGCAACGGTTATTGATCCAATGGCTGAATTAGAACAACCTGCCGTTGTTCCTGTAACGGTATAAGAAACATCTGTTAACGGACTCACCGTTATTGAGCTGGAAGTAGCTCCTGTAGTCCATAGATAAGTAGTTCCTCCTGAAGCTGATAATATTCCAGACTGGCCGGTACAAATGGTTGCAGAATTAGATGTAATTATCGGAAGTGATATAACTGTAACAGAAGAGGTTGCTGTACTGGAACATGCACTGGTTGTACCTGTAACCGTATAGGAAGCATCGGAAGCTGGTGAAACCGATATTGAATTTGTTGTTGCACCTGTTGACCAAAGATATGTTGTTCCACCACCAGCCGTAAGTACAGCAGTTTGCCCTGCACAAATTGTTGCGGAAGAGCCTGTAATTACAGGCACTGTTGCAATTGTTACGGAAGCAGTTGCAGTGCCTGAGCAGCTCCCCGTTGTACCCGTAACAGTATAGGTAGCAGGTGAAGTAGGCGAAACTGTAATTGAACTGGTGGTAGCACCTGTTGACCATACATATGAGGTTGCACCGGTAGCAGTAAGTACTGTGGATTGTCCTGAACAAACAGTTGGTGAATTGACGTTTACCACTAACGATTGAGAGGCATCATACGCAACAGTTACCGATGCCGTATTTGTACAGCCATTGGAAATACTTGTTGCAGTAACTACGTAAGTTCCTGTTGCATTTACCGTTGCTGGGTTTGCCGAATTGGTAAGTGCGCCCCCATTCCATACCATTGTACTGCCAGAACTGGTTCCTGTAAGGTTTACAGAAGCTGCTGAACAAGATAAATCTCCGCTGCTCCCCGCTGAAACTACTGGAGGTGTTGTGTTAGAAATAATAGTAACCATAGCCGTATCCGTACAGCCATTTGAATCAGTAGCTTTTACGATATATGTACCTGCTGAGTTAGCTGAAGCGGGATTGCTTGCGTTGGAAAGGGAGCCGCCATTCCAAACCATGTTTCCGGTACTACTGGCTGATAATGTAACAGAGTTGGCTGTACACGTTAAATTGCCAGGAGCAGTTATCGTAACGGTTGGTGGGGTTACCGGAGTTGCCTGAATAACAGTAGTAATATTATTCCACAATTGAGTAACATCCGAAGCTGAAGCTATAGTAGGGCTGACAGAAATATACTTAACACACCCAGGCTGCGCTTCGCAGGAAGCAACATTATCATCCCTGAAAAAATTTATAGGATTAGTAGCTCCTGCCGGTCTGTAAAGATTACCTGAATCATTATAAGTACCAAAAAGAGTTCCGTCAACATATACAGAAATAACGCCATTACTTCCATCTCTTACAAATGTTATTAAGTAGTACGTATTGGTGTTAAAATAAGGACAAGTGCCTACATTACCATTCGGATAAAGATTAAGACAGTTGCCGAGAAAATAAATGCCCGCATCCGAAGCGCTGTTTGAAAAATCAATTACCCTGGCATACCCTCCAAGGCTGCTAAACCTGAAAAATACATTAATGGTATAGCTGCTGGTAATTAGTCCTGGGTTGGGATATTGCAGTCCTGCCCCATCAGTAAAACAAAAGGAATTAGAGGTAAGGCAGCTTCCGGAAGTTGTTCCTACTGTTTGAGTGCCATAAGAACCTGAGCTGCCGCCACAGGCAAAAATTTCAGTTAATGATGGTCCGGCAGAAAGTGCATTTAAATTATTATTGAATATGTATTCATGCGTTTGTGATAGAGAAACAAGCGGAAATAATATGCTGAGGGCAAAAATTGTTTTTCTGCTAACTCTTAAAAGGAATGCGAAAACAGGTGCAAATAAAGAAAAGACTGCGGTAAAAAATTGAAAAAAAAAGTTATTGGAAAAAGAATAACGGCAATTCATATATTACAAATAAGAATATTTTGATATTTCAACAGCCTCTTCGTTAACAAGAAAATCAACAATACGCTTTGGATATCTCTGTTATTTTAATAAAGAAATATGGCCATACATGCTTTTCTTTTTTCCGGTAACTTCTTTGTAATTGATATGATAAACGTAAGTGTCTACAGGCACAAGTTCACCAACGTTGTTCATCGAGCCATTCCAGCCTACGTTAATATCATTTGTTTTAAATATGGTCCTTCCCCATCTGTCAAATATAGATAACTCGAAATTATCGGGTGAAATACCATAGGCCTGTATATTAAATACATCATTTAAACCATTTTTATTTGGCGAAAATGTATTTGGGACATATTTGGTTACAATATCTTTAATAACTACGGGTAATGAGATGGAATCGATACAGCCATTTAGGGTAGAAGCATATAAAGTTGCTAAATATGTACCTACATCTGAATAGGTATGCTCCGGATGCTGATCAATTGAATAAGTAGAATCACCGAAATTCCATAACCATTGAACAGAGCTGGTGGAAGTATTTGTAAAATATGCCGTTGGATCAATCACATCAATTTCAGATGGCGCAAGAATGAAACCAGGTAAAGGAGGAGCATAAACATTTACCATACATGAAATAGAATCCGTAGTAGCGCACCCTGGGCCAAAAGAAGCCGTTAGCTGAACTGTATGACAGCCATGAACTGTGTAGTCGTGGGAAGTAGAATATCCTGTACCCACTTCTCCGGGTTCACCGAATTTCCAATTATAAACTGCTCCTGCATTACCAACAGTATCAGCAATAAAATCAACAGTTAACGTATTACAACCAGTTAATGTATCACCGGTAAATGCTACAGTTGGTGGAGGAAATGTTGTTACCATTGATATAGCTGTATCTGCACATGCACCTGTTGCTCCAATTACAGTGTATGTTCCCGGAACACCGCTAACCACAATACTTGCTGTTGTTTCTCCTGTTGACCATATATAACCGGAGGTTGCTCCACTAGCTGTTAATGTTGCAGGAACACCATCGCAGGTGTTTACAGAATCAACTATGATTGGGCAATTAACATAACAAGCAGGAGGAGCCAAAAAATTTTGAGTCATGGTACATGTTGGATCACTCGAAAATTTTGCGGTTACTGTACAGCCTAAACCATTCGCAGGCAGATTGGTAAGAGTATAATTTAATGATCCCGGACTAAAGGGACCATTAATAACCTCTGTAGTGCTTGTACAGCTATTAGAAATCACTAAAGTACCTGTTGCCGGAGGTGCCACAAAACTCACCATGCCTGTCAAATCATATAAATTGGTTGGGCTTACGCAGGCCCCTGGAGTGGCCGTCAGCGATGTAATAGAACAAACGATACCACAGTTAGTGGCACCTGTACTCGAAGTGCTTTGAGTAAGAGAAATATTTGTAGCCTGATTAGAATAGTTGGTGATTAAAAGCACATATACTTCTCCAACTATTGCACCCGGTATAATACCTGTTTCATTTGCTGCCCCTGAATAACTACAATCTACAACATTGCCAGTTAATCCTGAGCTGCATGCAGCAGCTGAGGATGCAAATGGCCCCCAAATAATAAAATCAATATCAACATTTGCAGAATTCGACATATCTAATGTAATTGTGCCGGATGTTGCTACTTGTAAATAATACCAGGCAGGGTTAGGCTGTGATCCTAAACAGTCATAATCTGGACCAACAGGTGCTGTGGTGTTTTGTGATGCAGGAAAAGTAGCAGTACCAGCTGCAGTACAAAAAGGGCTTGCTGTTGTACAATCGGCACCTTGAGCAAATATGTTTTTTGAAAATAAGCTGCTAATAATTAAAATAAAGACTGCAATTTTATTCATATTATTTTATATATTAAATACTATTGAAAATGAAAGGATAACCTAACAGATGGATAAAGTTGCATAAAGGTTGCATCTTTTATAAAATATGTTAGTAATTCAAAAAACTGTTAATAATTTCGTGCCTGATTCATTTTTCTTTTATAATTTAGCGCTGGAATTATTCTGTAAATGTATAAAAATAAATAATATGAAAGTAACTGTAGTAGGTGCTGGAAATGTAGGCGCAACCTGTGCTGATGTTATAGCTCAGAAAGACATTGTAAATGAAGTAGTATTACTGGACATAAAAGAAAATTTTGCTGAAGGCAAAGCTTTGGATATATGGCAGAATGCCCCTGTAAATCTTTATGATACCCGTATAACAGGTTCAACAAATGATTATTCAAAAACAGCAAATTCTGCTGTAGTTGTTATTACTTCAGGTTTACCACGTAAGCCAGGTATGAGTCGTGATGATCTTATTTCAACCAATGCTGGTATTGTTAAAGGTGTTACCGAAAATATTTTGAAATATTCACCAGATGCCATTATAATCATTGTTTCCAATCCATTGGATGTAATGACGTATTGTGCTTACCTTACTTCAAAAATTGATTCAAAAAGAGTTTTTGGTATGGCAGGTATTTTAGATACAGCTCGTTACCGTGCATTTTTAGCTGAAGAGCTAAACTGTTCCCCTAAAGATATTCAGGCGGTATTAATGGGCGGCCATGGTGACACAATGGTTCCATTGCCACGTTATACTACAGTTGCCGGAATACCAGTAACAGAGCTTATTTCTAAAGAGAAACTTGATGAAATTATTGAGCGTACAAAAAAAGGCGGTGGAGAAATCGTTAATTTATTGGGTACTTCGGCATGGTATGCTCCGGGAGCATCTGCAGCTCAAATGGTGGAAGCAATTATTCGTGATCAAAAACGAATTTTCCCTGTATGTGCCTGGTTACAAGGGGAATATGGCTTAAAAGATATCTATTTGGGAGTTCCTGTTAAATTAGGGAAAAATGGTATCGAACAAATCATTGAATTGAAATTAAATGACGAAGAAAAGAAACTATTGAATGAATCAGCTAAATCTGTTAAAGAAGTAATGGCAGTTTTGGATACTATGAATAGTTCTGTAGCTAAATAGTTAACTATATCTTAAATTTATAGACACCCGAATAAATGAAAATTTATTTCGGGTGTTTTTTTTTAATTCAATCGGGTAATATTATTTGCATCGAAAATTTCATTTAAAGCCTGTTCATGTTGTTTATCAAATGTTACTAAACACCAGCTTTTTAATGACGTAAGTTCCTCTGAATTAACTCTTTTAACAGCTTTTGCCAATTCCTTTTGAAAGAGTTGCTGATCAAAGCTTACTTTATTTAGAATGTATTTATACATCTCCACCATATACTTTTAAATTTTAATATTTGTTATTATTAGCTATTTGCCCTTAAAAATTTCCTGAATTTTCCTGCGATAATATGATGTTCTTCAGTTATTGAACTTACAAAATTTATTATACCAGCATTTTTACAATTCGCCAGGCAGTATTCTGTCCTTTTTTGCAATTGAATAATAATCCGTTCGTGATCCTTTAAAAGTTCCTTTATCATTTCTTTAGAACAAGAATGCTTATCCGTTTCACAATTAATGTATGGTTTAGAAACCAGCTCTTCCAAAGATGTTGTTGCAAAAGGATATTCATTAATATTTTCCTCTTTATCAGTCATCACTAAATAATCAATGCTAGCCTCAATCAATCTTAAAGAATATTGAATATTAAAGTTTAAATCTGTTGCAGATTCATTTCTTTGCATCGTTGCTATTTGTACTATTTCGCGCGTGTCCATAATATAAAATTTTAATGTGAAGGGAAATTTGCAGTCATTTTAGTAAATAAGTGTAATTCTGAATAGTAGAACAAAAATATTGATAGAAATAATTTTTGGTGGCTGTATTCGATAGGATCATAAAAACAATCGCCCAATTATTGATTCTATTATTTGGGGTTTATAAATTTGAAGAGGTTCTTAAAAAAATAAAAATTTGGAGGCTACTAATAAAAAAAGCAGCATAAATTTATGCTACTCTTACTTTTTTTACAATCTCTAGAAGAAGTTATTAATTCTTGTTACGATTAATTACATATAAAATCAATGCAATTACCCCTAATACAATAACAACTCCGAACCAAACTCCGGTTTTAAATATCTCTCCAATTGCTGCACATCCTGAAAAAAATAAAATAAAACTTCCTAATAACAACAGTAAATAATTTTTCATTTGATTGGTTTTAATAGTTAATTACAAAAAATAATAAAACAGAGAAGCCGAGCAATATTAAAAAAACTTTAAAAAATCACCCATATATTCACTGATCCACAGTACTACTCCGATATTTAGTAGAAAAACAAACAGGGCATTCAACTTGAAAGCGATAAAACTGGAATAATTCTGACTGAAACTATTTTGATTTTACCATATGCTTCGGCACATTTTTAATTTTTTTTAATTTGCTCAGACTTCAATGTTTCAACAACTTAAATTCTCAATACTTAAACATGAGAAGAGTAACTTCCATTTGAAGTGGATGTTTTAAACTCTTTTTTAACATTATCTATTTTTGATTTTCCTTTTTCAACAACCTCTTCTCCTTCATTTTTTATAGATTCAAATTTTTCAGTGACACTGCTTAGAAAATCATCGAATTTCCCTTGAAGTTCATCTTTTAAATCCATTCCTTTTTTAGAGATTTTTTTTCTTGTTTCTGTTCCTTTTTCAGGAGCAAATAACATACCTACTAGGGCTCCAGCGGCTGCGCCTGCTATTACACCTAACACAATTTTTCCAGTGCTCATTTTTTTTGGTTTTTTAAATTAATTATTACTTTTTATTTATTTTTTATTAACGGTAAACTTCTTCACCTTTATTGGTACGCCAATCATTTTCAAAAAAATCGGCATCTTCATTTGTACGTGGATTTACACCCATTACAATTTTTCCATTTTTAACACCTGATTCGTATACTTTTGCACGATCTTCAGGAATACCTGAGCCAACCAGCGCTCCAATTAGTCCACCAGTTATTCCACCGGCACCAGCACCTGCAACTGCAGCAGCTATTGGTCCTGCAATTACAAAACCTAAGCCTGGAATTAATAATGTAGTTCCGATTGCTGCAATTGCACCTGCAATAGCACCAACAGTTCCACCGATTATTGAGCCTTTACCAGCCCCTTCCATAGCTTTTGTACCCAACTCTGTTTTTTCCGTTTTCTCACCAAAATGTTTTTTACGTGTATCATCAGACATTATAACATTAATCTCATCTTTTGAATAACCACGTTTATTTAATGTATCATACGCTCGTTCCGCACTATCGCGGTCGGCAAACATTCCTGTTAACAGTGTACGATTTTTAGTATCGACAACTGGTCTTTCTTGAACCTTTTCCATTTTATCAATTATTTTAATTTACTTTTTATTTTAACTATATGGTACAAATATATACTTGTGAATACCTCTACTGCTGCGATATTCGTTAGAATGAAATTTTACGTAGCTCAAACACATTATTCACTATTTAGTAAAAAAATCACTGTTTATTAAAGGTTTTATTCTACAAACTTTACATTTAATGTTGCAGCTATTAAAGCAGGTGTTCTACCGAATAAGTAAGATAAAACTCTGATTTTCAAGTAAATTTATATATGAATAAATTAAAATTTGGAAACCATGAAAACTATAGCCAATTATGTAACAATTCTTTTAATGTCAATGGCATTAAAAATGTATGCTCAAGAATTTATTAGTTCGCCAGTTCAGTTTTCAAAAGAAATGGGAGAAAACATTTCAGCTACCGGCAATGATTATGCTGTAATTAAATTAAATACACATACCCATGAATTCAGTATGGGGTCATGTTTGGTAATGGCCATTAATGATACCGTAACAGGTAAAAATGAGCAATATAATCTGACTTTAAATTTCGCGGGGAAATTTCCAATTGACAATATCGATTTTTATGATGTGGTTAATGACGATAATATTCATACAATTAATGGAGAGCTAACCGTTAATAATGTAACACAACCATATAATATAAACTTCGGCCTTCATACAGCTAATGCTTCTTCCAATATTTATTCACAGGATATAAGGAGCTCTGTTACCCGAATAAGTTTTGCAATTGAATTAAATGCTGCTGACTTTGAATTATTTGCGATCCCTGTCACTTTTGCAAAAGTCATTGTTATAGGTGTAAAAAATGGTGTAATCAACAAAACAGGTGATAATAACACTTCACCAGAATGTATTGGGGCAAATTAATCATTAACACTCTATTTTTATGATGAGACTAATGGTTTAATTAAAGTTTTGAGCTTTGGGAATCTATATAAAATAAAAAAGCGGGGGTGTCGCCCCGCTTCCGGATACAAAGGGGGTCGCCTTTGTATCGGATAAAATTCAAAATACCCACAAACAAACAGTATTATTGAACCATAAAATAACTTATCGCCATAACAATTAAAACCAGTAGTATTAACCAATTGTTAAAACTGTTTTTTGGTGACATAATCGGTCTATACAGACCTAAAACATTTTTATTTACCATTGTTTTATTATTTTTTGAAATTCGTTACTCTTCACACATGTAAGCAAACATTTTCGAATATTGCTGTTTTAACTGGTCCTGGGATGCAACAAAATATTGAGGTTTTGCATTGGTTTTAGCAACAGTTTTTTCAATAATTTTTCTGTTAGCTTGCTTTTGAGCTTGTACCAGAAGTGATTCGATTGCAAGCTTTTTACTTTTATTAATAGCATCTTTAAGTACCGGACGCATTGATTTTTTCGCTTTTTTACGTAACGCTTTTATTCTGCATTCCAAATCACTAAATACATTCATAAAATATAAATAAGCATCGTACGGAGATTCGAAAGGACTGAAATATTTATGTACATCCCCATCATTCCAGAATTTTGTACACATATAATAATAATGATCTGAGGTTTGAAGGTGTTCCCACATCTTTATTATTTCAGGATCACCACATGATAATACTTCATGTTCAACAGAATAAATATGTTTAATAGCTTCCTGCTGCATTGAATTGCTTAACCACGCTGAAAGATCTCTTTCTGTATCCGCCCAGGAACTAAAGTTATGTACATCATAAATACCTCTGGTTGGCAAATTCCCAACCACTTCCGAAGGGGTTTTGAAAGTAAAATCCGGGTGTTTTAAAATTTCGGCAGGCAGCTGGTCCAGGAAATTAAATATCCCTGTTGATTCCCATTGGTGTTCACCAAATGTTTCATAATCCATAAATAGATTAACCGTTTCACCATTTCCAGCAATGGAATGCACCCAATCTTTAAACTTATTTGCTGTCAGTGGAAATTCCGCCCAACCTTTATCTGAAAACCGGAATGCTATATCATCCGATAATCTGTAGTTTTTTAGTAGTAATTTTATTTTAGAAGCTCCAACCGGTTGATATAAAAAGTTAGGTGATCTGCCGTTTAATGCGCGATCTAAACCTTCACAAATCAAACCTTTATAGCCCATATCTTCAATATAGCTGGCTAATTCATTATTATAAATTAATTCAGTATTACGAAACACTTTCGGAACCTGATTAAAATATTTTTTAATTAAAGCAGCGTGTTTTTCAACTTGTCTTTTAAATTCGGCTTTGGAATAAATAAAACTTAGTGAATGGTAATAGGTTTCGGATAAAAACTCAACACATCCGGTATTAGCAAGGTCAATAAATGATTGCAATACTTCTGGTCTGTATTTTTCAAACTGTTCAATGGCTGTGCCGCTTATTGAATAACTTATTTTGAAATCACCCCTATGCCGCTTAATCAATTCCAGCATTTTTCGATTCGTTTTCAGGTAACATTTATCTGCTACCTTATTTAAAATCTCTTCATTTTTTTTATCATCTTCATATTCGTTAGAATTTCCAATATCAAAAAAAGAATAATTCTTAATTCTGAATGGCTGATGTACCTGAAAGTAAAAGCAGATTGATGGCATGATACGGGTTGTTTTATATTTATACTAAGTTGTTCGAAGAATAAGCGTTAATAATCTTTTGCGCTGCAATGTTCCAGGTCACCTTGTCTAAATTGCTTGTAGCATCATCTACTACTTTCTTTCTAAGTACTGAATCATCAAGTAAATTTAAAATACAGCCTGCTGCTTTATTTATATCCCAGTGATCAAATTTTAAGGATCCACTCAACACTTCCGCAACACCTGATTGTTTTGAGATTACACAAGGAATTCCAAATTGAGCTGCTTCCACTGCTGATAATCCAAAAGGTTCAGAAACCGAGGGCATACAATAAATATCACTAACAGAAAATAAGTAATGTAATTTTTCAAGATTTAAGAAACCTGTCATATGAAAACGGTTACCTATATTTTTGTAAGAACTTTGTTCAAGTAAAGATTTAAAATAATCTCCAACCCCTGCCATTACAAAACGCACATCAGGATTAGTTTCTAATACTTTAGCCGCTATATCAAGAAATTTTTCCGGGCCTTTCTGTCTGGTCAAACGACCTACAAATAATACTGTTTTTTCTTTAAATCTTCTTTTACTTCTATAGGATTTAACAATATTACTGCCGTTATGTATAACCGCCATTTTCTCTTTGCTTATCCCGTAATGCTGATGAATATTTTGTGCCGTAAAATTGCTTACAGGCATTAATAAATCGGCATACTCCATTCCTTTTTTTTCTAATTGGTACACCCAGCCTTTGCTGTTCTCCCCGCTCCTATCAACCTCAAGAGAATGTATATGCATTACCAGCGGTTTTCCGGTTTGCTGTTTTATCTTTATACCCGCCAGCATGGTCATCCAGTCATGCGCATGAATAACATCAAAATCCATGTCTTTGGCCAGATTTGCAGTAATATTAGCGTACTGAGTGACTTTACTAATTACGTCCCCTCCATATAAATTGTCAATATTAAAATTTGCTGCTTTATCCTGGTCTCCGCCAAAGTGGGAAGACAAATGACTATGGGAATTTATACCCTCTTCGTTATAATACGGATTAAGATCAGCTGAAACGGAATGAAGTTTAAATGGTAGAGAGTCGTTAGAACTATTCATAAATGAATTTACATCAAGGTTATTCAACCCTACTAAATTCATGTTTTTCATTTTGAATTCCGGACTTGATTTAGGAATTACCATGGTTATATTTGCCAAATCGGACATAGCAGCGGAAAGATCATGACAAGCCACTCCCAATCCTCCGTTTATTATGGGTGGGAATTCCCATCCTAGCATTAAAACTTTTGGTAAATTTTTTCTCATTGTCAAAACGAAAACAGTGTTTTTAAATAATTACTGTGCAAACGTAAACTTAGTTTTAAGCAAAAAATTTACTATTCGGTGATATTCATTTTTCGATAGCCGAAATCGTAAAATGATAGTTTGATTTGAAACGACTTGTTTGAACTGTTTGGAAGGAAATGGAGTATTAAACCACCTGAACAGTGTTATGGTTGATCACAACGGACTACTCAGAAATAATTTTTTGTGTTGCTCAATGTTGGATAAATGGCTAAGAAATTTTCAGATTATTCCAGTCTGCTTTTTACATATTCGACCTATAAAAAGCGTTATATCATCGAATTCCAAAATAAACGGAGTTGAGGCGGCTTATGTTTGTTGTACAATTAACATTTATAAAAACTAAAAAAACTAACTATGAAAAAATTATACTCTTTTATTTTATCCTTAATCATCTTTCAGGGAACTATGATTGGACAACAGAATTATTGTGATTTTGAAGGCAACAACATGATAACCTTCGGAATGTACACAGGAACCATTGACAGTATGTTCGCTAATCCGGCACTTAATCCAGTTGATAGCAGCGCCCATTGTGCGAAATATGTGAGAGATTCAATAATGTATGACTTTATTAAAATGAACACAGATATGAAACTTGGTGATATATCAGCCTACGCTGACAGCATGATTGGAGCACCTAAATTTATGATGAAATTGTATTCTACCGCTCCAATTGGAACTGTAGTACACCTACAGCTTGGAATTAAATCCGTAGATAATTATCCAACTGGTATTCATAGTGAATACCTGACTGTAACTACTGCTCAAAATGCCTGGGAAATGGTGAATTTCAACTATTGGAAAACAAATTCCACTAGTTTGGCAACACCTTCAACAATTGATAAAATTATTCTGCTGTTCAACCCCGGAGCAACAACTCAGGATACTATCTATTTTGATGATATAATGGGGCCTAATATGGTTACCCCAGCGGCAGTTGAGGAATTAAAAGGTTCAGCATTTATGCTTGGCCAAAACAGCCCTAATCCGGCAAAACAAAACACATCTATTAACTTTCAATTAAATTCTGAAGGGGCAATTACCCTTGAATTGTTTGATATGCTTGGCAATTTAGTGACAACACTTGTTGACCAGAGAATGAAATCCGGAAGCTATTCTATTCCGGTTGAAACAGCCGTTATTCCTAGCGGTATCTATTTTTACACGTTAAAGAAAGATGGCGTTTCTCAAACCAAAAGAATGATTATTTCAAATAAATAATTTAATTTAAACTTAGAAAAAATGAAAAAGTCAATTTTAATAATTCCAATGTTAGCGCTTTCTTCTTTAGTATTTGCGCAGACTGATACAAGTAATATTAAACAAAATCTTCACTATTGTGCTGAACTTAGAGATGGTATTTTAATAGTTGTTGCTGACCAGCAGGAGATTACTTCTGATGTTGTTACGGAAAACGGAACCATTATTAAATCGAATGGAAGCGTTATGAAAAAAGACGGAGTAACAACTGTTTTAAGAGAAGGTGAATGTGTTGACACTGAAGGTATTGTAGTTAAAATAACAGAAAACAAACAACGCAGGAAAGAAAGTGACATAAAAATGTCTAAAAAATAGAGTAAATCATTTTCAAAAGGAAAAGTCCCATTCGCCAAAAACTGGCGATATGGGACTTTTTTCTTAACTAGTATCGGAGTAGTTAAGGGGGATTATTTTTGAAGCATTATTTTTCTAACCAGGTAATTATCTTTGTCCTGCTCTTTTATTCTCACAATATACTCACCGCTAGCTATAGAAGGTTCTAATTCCACCACTTCTTTTCCGTTGATAAAAGTAGAGTTTTTGTTATACACTTCCTGCCCTATTATATTGAAAATCTGAACATTAAACTCTTTCTCACTACCATTCGCTTTGTTCATTTCAACAGTAAACTTTCCTGCAGTTGGATTTGGAAACACATTTTTTATTTCAAAAGGACCATTATCCTGAACAGTTGTTTCACCTACACCAGTTGTAAGAAGCTCTGTAACAGTTGGAGGCTGATTTGCTATTGCATTTGTAATGGTATATTCTGTTTTTCTGATCAATGTTCCTGCTGAATTAAATGTAAACAAAACAGTAGATTGGCTTTCAATAACTTCATCATATTCAACGTTTATACCTGCATCCACATTCACTTTTAACGCTGTAGTTCCTGCAATGGCTGTTGCATTCAAACGAATTTTGCAATTGTAGCTTCCAGAAAGTTCCTGGTTCATAACCAATACCGATATTTCCTGAGAATTCTGACTTCCGAATGATTTTACATTTGGTTTATTGGTGATACCATCTATGTAATTACCTTTAAAGTTTTGTGCAAGCATTTTAAAATGGTAAAACATTGGCTTTTTCTTTTTGGTTGAGTGATCTATGTATCCAATATTCGCCTCTGTGTTGTTACCTTCAATTATACTCCATATATTAATAAAATCAAGATTGTTTTTTAGTCCGATACACATCATTTCAGCCACAAACTGACCACCTATGAAGCTATTTACCCCTAAACCATTTATATTATCACCTGCAGGGTTTTTCCAACCTATATTTGCTTCGGTAATGGCTGTTTTTAGCTTTGCTGCACCTGTTCTGTTATGAAAAGAGTTACAAGAAGCTACTCTTCCGTTTAAATGAATCAAATTATCCTGTAAACCGTTAGTAGAAGTCAATTTTGTTACTACTGCATTTCTATCCTGACTTCCGTTGAACGGATACGTGTGGAATGAAATCACATCAAGGTAATATCTTCCGGCAGCATCTTTACCTGTAATATCACTTGGTCCGCCCGGAGTAGTTAATCCATTGATTATCGACTGGTTATAACTTGCAATTTCTGGTCCTATAAGTAAAATAGAAGGGTCAACGGCTTTCATTGCTGAAGCAAATGGCTTATAATAAGCTGCAATTTGAGCCGCAGTAGTATATCCGTATTTCAAATCCGGTTCGTTAGCAATAATCCAGTATTTAATATTTTTACCTTTTGTAACATTAATATAGGTTACAATATCAGCAGCTTGCTGAGCGGTAGATTGAAATTTACCAAATGGTACCTGAATAATTGGTTCCATACCGTTTGCACGGATAGAGTCAATCATACGGATATACTGAAATTTGGTTGGTACATCATAATCCACAGCAATACCACCGTAACGTACCATGGATGCATTACTGGTTTTAACATCCTGCCATACCTGGTGTAATTTACCATTGTAAAAAGTACTACCTATAGTATCCGGCATCCAGGCATTTTCTCCAAAATAATGAGTTGGAATAGGTTGTTGTGCGATACTTTCATTGGCAGTAAATATTAAACTTAGAGCTAAAATACTTGCTTGACATATTTTTTTTAGGTTTTTCATGTTTTAGTTTTTTAGTGAATATTTGATTTATTCAGGGGAAGCTATTCTGGCTATTTTTTTATCCATCTCGGCTATTCAAATCCCCTTTTTACCGATCAACTCCATGTATAACGGTTTCACTAATACCGAAGTTGTACAACCACCGTCAATTTAACAGATTTTGGCTATTAATTTCTTCATTTCACCGATAGTTTTTTGATTTAAGCCTGCAAAAACAGATTTTAAAAACCTGATAATCAATAGCTTGTATTTTTAATACCGTTTAAAGACACTTTTCTTAATTGCAGGCTATTAAAACACTAATCTGAACGAAATTCATTACAAGTAATGAGTCCGCATAGATAAATTCGCACATTAATTGTCTCAGAAATCCCCAGAAAATTCATGAAGAAAAAGCTATTAAACTCAATACTGTACGTTATTGCAGTAAGTATTTTTGCAATATCCCCCTTAAGCATTCTTGCTCAGGTGTTTACGGGCTCGGGAGGAACAATTCAAAATAATGGAATAGAAACTTTTTTTAACCTCCCAATTTCGGGGCTCCCTACCCAGCTTGATAGTACCTATGGTATTGAGCAGGTATGTGTTAATATTAATCACACCGCTGTGGAGGAATTGTATATTTCTTTAATATCGCCCCAAGGCAGAATAGTAAGCCTGTCATCAGGAAAAAACGTTACCGGTGCAAATTTCACAAATACCTGTTTTGACAGCAGAGCATCTTCATCCGTTACAATTAATTCTGCTCCGTTTACCGGAAGTTATAAACCAGTAGGTTATTTAGGCCGTTTTAATGATGGTTTACAAGGAAACGGAACCTGGCAATTAGCGGTGAAAGACTATTTGTTTTCAACCAATTCAGGATCTGTAGTAAGCTGGAGCATTACATTTGGAACCAGTCCTTCTAAACCTGTAGTATTTACCTCCTCTAATCTTCCTATTGTAGTTATTAATACCAACAGCCAAACATTAACTGATCAGGAAATTGTGGTGGATTTGGGTGTTATTTATAATGGTGCAGGGCAGCGCAACTACGTTACCAACAGCTGGAACGAATTTAATGGAAAAACAAGAATTAATATAAGAGGGAACACTTCCAAGGATTTCGAAAAAAAATCATATTCGCTTGAATTGCAAGACCTTGCAGGAGAAGAGATCAAGGCACCTTTGCTTGGAATGCCATCTGAAAGTGATTGGGTTCTGGGAGCAAATTATCCCGATAAAACGCTGCTAAGAAATCAGCTTACCTATGATCTTTGTCGTGATATGGGACATTATTCTCCCCGAATAAGCAATGTGGAGGTAATTTTAAATGGCGAATACCAGGGGGTATATTCTTTAATGGAAAAACCCAAAAGAGATGATTACCGTATTGATATAAATAAGCTGTCTGAAACAGATAATTTTTTTCCGGATATTACCGGAGGATACATCATTAAAATTGACAGAACTGATGAAGACGGCTGGTATTCATTGATGGCTGGAAATTCTCCCACCAGTACTAAATTTTATTACCAGTATGTTTATCCTAAAGATACTGCCATCACTGTTCCGCAAAAGGATTATATCAAAAGCTATATGGACAGCCTAGAAACAGTATTAAATTCAACTAATTTTGCTGATCCCGTTATTGGGTACAAAAAATACATTGATGTGGCATCGTTTATCGATTATTTCATTATCAATGAATTAAGTAAAAATGTAGATGGTTACCGGTTAAGCACTATTTTATACAAACATAACATTTCAAAAGGGGGGAAATTACATATTGGGCCTGCCTGGGATTATGATATTGCATGGCACAATTGTAATTATGGGAACACCGTTGATCCTGCGGGATGGCAATACCAGCTGCCTGTTTCCGATTTTCCCAGTCCAACCTGGTGGGATAAATTTATGCAGGACCAGGATTTTAAAAACCAGCTTTCCTGCCGTTGGTCGCAATTGAGACAAAGTTTAATCAATACCGCCCACCTGAATAGCTATATTGACTATAATTCAAGCCTGCTGAATGAGTCACAGCAGCGTAATTTTGTTCAATGGCCTGTTTTAGCAGCTTATATTTCACCTAATCCACAGGTTCAGCCGAACGCTAATTATCAAGGCGAATTAAGTGATTTGAAAAGCTGGATAGCCAGCCGGATCCCCTGGATGGATTCAAACATTAACGGAACATGTCAAAGCGTTGGTGTACCCGAACTTATTGCACTACGCGGGCCTGCTGTAAACAGTTACCCTAATCCATTTATTAATAACCTCAAAGTTACTTATTCGGTTCCAGAAGGCTTATCAAACGGAACAATGGCAAAAGTGAAAATAGAGCTTCTGAATGTGATTGGAGATCAGGTAGAGGTGCTTTTTGATGGAAATAAGGCTCCTGGAAGCTATGAAGAGGCCATTGCGACTCAAGCACTATCAACCGGGGTATATATCGTAAAATTGAGCGTAAATGATAAGGTTGTTTATCAGAAAACAACAAAAGTAGGATAAATAGAATTCAGAAATAGTTGCCGGGATGGGTAAATAGATTTACTCCTTGGTTTCTCAATATTTTAAATTATACCTGATGGGGTTTAAAAACTTGTCAGGTATTTTTATTTTTAACAATCGATAAGGATTTATTTCATTTTCAGCACCCTGCATTGCCCCTCATTGTGCAGAATTAGCTCCTACCTACGTTTCCTAATTTATTTTTGCTCCAATACAACTGGTTTTAAAATCGGTCAGGAGTATCTGTTGAAATTTCGTTTTTATAAGGAGCGATTTTGAATACCAGAGGCTTTTGAATCGAACCTATTTACAGTATACAAAACGATACTTTAATACCCCAGGCCACTTCATTTTTATATTTCTGAAGAAAGGATGAAGATACAACCCGTTTCAAGGGTATACTGGCTCTTTCAGTACCATCGTAAAAGTGAAGTGAAGAGTTGTAAAAATCGCTTAATTCATAATAAATGCTGAGCGCGCCTGTATTTTTTGAAGCAGGGTATTTAGGGAAAGCAGGATTTTTAGAAATACTTTGCAGCCCCCTGAAAATAATTAATTCACAACCATACATGGCGCGTTTAAGCTGAATAATATTATAGTCTTTTCCTTTGGTGATCATATCACCCTTTCCATGGTGATAACTGCTGATAAAACCTGTATACACTTTTATTGCAGGGGCGTATTTATAAGGCAATCTCAAAATTGCACCATAATAAAAAGAATAATTATTAAAAGACCTTGTTTCACATCCAGGTAGCGATAAGGAGCGGCCCTTTGTTTCAGCAAATATATCAGGGCTTGCATTTATTACAGCGGAATCAATAGAAGAAGTGTGAGTTTCTGTATTTATAGAAACGCGATAATCATTTACAAAATCTGAATTAAAAGAAGTTGACCAAAGTTTGTCTTTCCAGGCCCACCCTGCATAAAAACCGAGTACCAGCTTTTTAGAGATCAAATGGCCTGGGTTAAAGCCTCCTTCAAAATATAATCCATGCCCAGAATCTATTATTTTATTTTCATTGAGCGGCATCCGGTATCCTGCCGTAAATAGCAGCAATGAGGATTGCTCTTTGGTCTTAAACTGATTACAAAGAGAGGAATCTGCTTTTTCCTTACCAAATAGAAGGAATGAAAAAAACAGAAAATTTAAGGTGATAAATAAAGTTGTTTTTCGCATTGTCCAAAATGCAAAAAAATCATACCAATTTAAAAAGTAATTGATTTTTAATCATTTACGAGATTTAATATTCCGTTTTGAAAAAAAACCTTTATTCGAGTACAATATTCCACATTTATACGGATTATCGAAAATCCGATAAGTCAATATAATTAATCGTTACTTTCCTCTTCTATGGCAGTGACAGGAAGCGTTTCAGCAATACCGGAAGGCAAACTAATTGTGAATACGGTACCTTTATCAGGGACACTTTTTGTACTGATGTAGCCATGATGCACCTCAATAATTTTTTTACAAATAGAAAGCCCTACACCGGTTCCGGAATATTCCGAATTTCCATGCAGGCGTTTAAACATTGAAAAAATTTGTTCTGCATATTGCTGTTCAAAACCAACACCATTATCTTTAACGCTGATCCTCCAGTATTTATTTACTTTCAGCTTATCGGCAACTTCATCGGGAGTGCTCATTTTAGCCGAAATCCGGATAACAGGTTCAACGTTTTTATTCGAAAATTTAAGAGAATTGTTTATTAAATGCTGAAACAGCAATTTTATAAGGCCCGGATAAATATATAATTTAGGAAGGTTATTATAAGAAACCACTGCATTTTTTTCTTTGATCAGCAATTCCATATCTTCAATCACCTCGCTCATTAGTGTGTTCAAATCTGTATAAACCAATGTTTCTTTCGAAACATCAATTTTACTAAACGTTAAAATATCGTTGATAAGACTCTGCATGCGCCCGCAGGCCACCTGCATCCTGTCAAGATATACCTCTCCTTCCCCGTCCAGCTTATCGCGGTATTTTGAAACAATAAAGTCGTTGAACATCCTGATCTTCCGCAGCGGTTCCTGAAGGTCATGAGAAGCTATAAATGCAAACTGATCCAGCTCTTTGTTGGTAGATTCAAGCTTTTCAATATTTTTTAGCAGCTGCTGATTCAGATCTTTTATTTTTTCTTCAGAAGTAATCCTGTCACGGATCTCAATTTCAAGACTTTTGTTAATCGCTTTCAACTTTTGCTCCTGCTCCAGCAGAAGATGATTTTTTCTATACAGATCAACAAAAACAGCCACTTTTGCACGCAACAGGTCCGGTTGAATGGGTTTATATATATAATCTACCGCACCGGCTTTGTATCCTTTAAAAATGTTATCGTCTCCGTAACTGTGAGCTGTAATAAAAATAATGGGAATGTGCTTTAATTTTTCACGCTGATAGATCATGGTAGCTGTTTCAAGCCCATTCATATTGGGCATCTCCACATCCATCAAAATCAGTGTAAAATCAAAATCTTTTAATAATATTTTAAGTGCATCAAAACCAGAAGTTGCACGCACCAGGTGATAACGATCCTGCTCTAAAATACTTTCCATAGAAAGTAAATTATTCTCGCGGTCATCAACCAGTAAAATTTTAACTTTTGGCATATATTGTTTTTTTACGAGCCGCTAATTTCACTAAAAAAATTATAAATTTTAGCTTTGTCATCCCGAATTTTTATGAGGGATCTTATTTTATTAATCATACTGAAATGATTACTGACAAGATCCCTCTCCCATAAAAATGGGAGAGGGATGACATAATAGAAATAATAAAGATTTCTATCGTTACAATAAACTGTTTTTTTATTCTAAAATAAGACCTGTCAGGTTTTAAAAACCTGACAGGTCTACGGGACTAATTCCTGCAATTTATGGGTATACTCTTTATTTATGAAACCACATTCTCATCATAGAAAGCAGCTGATCCATTTTTAATGGTTTTGTAATATAATCGGATGCTCCGGCTTCAATACATTTCTGACGGTCACCTTTCATCGCTTTCGCAGTTACGGCAATAATCGGTAAGGTATTGTTTTTATGCTCCCTTCTGATTTTCTGAATGGTTTCGTAACCGTCCATTTCGGGCATCATGATATCCATCAGCACCATTTCAATATCGCCCGAATCATTCATCAGGCTAATCGCTTCTTTACCGCTTTCCGCTGTTATTACGTTGATGTTATAACGCTCAAAAACGGTAGTGATGGCAAAAAGGTTACGTACATCGTCATCCACAACCAATATTTTTTTACCGGTAAGGATATCGCCTTTCATCCGGTAATTTTCCATCATCCTGCGTTTTGCAAGCGGCAGTTTGGCATAATTCACATGCATAAACATCAATGTTTCTTCAAGCAAACGATCCAGAGAAGTTACATCCTTCAGCACAATACTGCTCGAAAGTTTGTTCAGCTGGCTTGTTTCCGCTTTGTTAAAGTCTTTTGCCGAATAAATGATGATGGGTACCAGCTGGTTTTTATTGGTTTTGATCTTTTTGATCAGGTCCATACCTGAAACTCCCGGCAACGTATAATCAAGGATAATGGTATCAAATGATTTATCATTTAACAACTGAAGTGCTTCCTCTCCGGTATGTGCTATGGTGATTTCAATAGAATCTTCCTGGAACAGTTTCGCTATCTGTGATGACTCCAGCTCATTGTCTTCCACCACCAGCAATTGCTTCACTTCTCTTGCATTGAATTCAATGATATCAGCAAATAGATCGTTCAGTTGATCGTTGTTCAATGGTTTTAATAAAAAGCTTCTTGCACCACGTTTTAAGGCAAGTATTTTATTCTCTTCGCCTGAAATCAGGTGAATAGGAACGTGCCTGTAGTTAAGGTCATTTTTTAACAGATCCAGCACTTTCCAACCGCTGGTATCCGGTAAATTAACATCCAGCGTGATGGCGATTGGTGTGTAGCGGGTTACAAAATTGAATATTTCTACATAATTGGTAGCAATTACCACTTTTAAACCATCCACATGCGCACGGTCAATCATTATTTTACCAAAACGCAGATCGTCCTCAATTACCAATATCACTTTATCATTTGGAGTAATATTGTTCCGGTCATCACCGGTTTCATTGATCATATCACTAACACCTTCCAGTTTTTTCGCCTGAATACCATCTTCTGTCATTTTTAATGCATCCAGAATATCGTTCAGCGCTTTAGGATCGTTTTGCGGTACTGCGTCAAAATCAGCTATATTATCGAAATGAGCAGATGATTCAATCTTATCCATTGGTAAGTATAAGGTGAATGTACTTCCAAGGCCTGCTTCACTTTCCAGCTCAATTGTTCCGCCCAATAACTCGGCCAAACCACGGCTGATGGAAAGCCCTAAACCTGTTCCACCGTATTTACGGCTTGTGGAACCTTCTGCCTGCTGGAAGGCTTCAAAAATAATGTTTTGTTTATCCAGCGGAATTCCAATTCCGGAATCGATAATAGAGAATGCAACTACCTGATTAGCATTACTTAACGTGGGCTGCGTAGATTTCCATTTTTTATTTGCGTTGTACACTTTTAGTTTCACTTCCCCTTTTTCGGTGAACTTAAATGCGTTCGACAAAAGGTTTTTAATGATCTGGTTCAATCGCTGAGAGTCGGTATCCATAGATTCCGGAAGCTCATGATCAACCTCAATTTTAAACCTAAGGTTTTTCGCTTCAGATAAAGGTTTAAATGTTGTTTCCACAAAAGAGGTAATCTCGTTGAAACGGACATTTGAAATATTGGCCGTGATAAATCCAGACTCAATTTTAGAAAGATCGAGAATGTCGTTGATCAACTGCAATAAGTCATCCCCACAGGAGTGAATGGTTTTTGCGTAGCGTGTTTGTTTGTCATTTAAGTTTCCTTCCGGATTCTCATACAACTGCTGTGCAAGAATTAACAAACTGTTTAGCGGAGTACGTAACTCATGCGACATGTTTGCCAAAAACTCTGATTTATATTTAGATGTAAGTGTAAGCTGTTCTGCTTTTTCCTCCAATGACTTTCTGGCCTCTTCCACCTCTTTGTTTTTGGTTTCCACTTCGTCCTTTTGTTTTACAAGGAGCAATGCTTTATCCTGAAGCTCATCATTGGTTCTTCTCAACTCTTCCTGTTGTGTTTTTAACTCACTTGCAAGTGATTGTGACTGAGAAAGCAATTCTTCTGTTCTTGAATTTGTTTCAATCGTGTTTACCACGATACCGATACTTTCTGTCAGCTGGCCAAGGAAATCCAAGTGGGTTGCACTAAAGTTATCCAATGAACCTAATTCAATTACGGCTTTCACATTGTTTTCAAACAATACAGGAAGTACGATCAAATTAGCAGGTTTTGCTTTTCCAAGACCGGAGGAGATTTTTACATATCCATCAGGAACATTTTTTAATATGATACGCTCTTTTTCTAAAGCACACTGTCCAACCAAGCCTTCACCAATCAAAAACTCTTTAGGAATATGTTTGTCGGATTTATAGGCATAAGAAGCGAATAATTTCAGTTTCGGCATCAATTCGTCAGTTGTTACTAAGTAGAATGCACCATAATGTGCCGTTACCACCTGCGCCAACTCGGAAAGAATACGTTTTGCAACCGTTTGTAAGTCTTTCTGACCTTGTAACATCTGTGTAAACTTTGCAAGATTGGATTTCAACCAATCCTGATCCTGGTTCAATAAGGTTGTTTCACGTAAGTTGGTGATCATCTGGTTGATGGTATCTTTCAACTCTTCCACCTCACCTTTTGCATCCACACGGATGTTACGCGTTAAATCCCCTTTTGTTACTGCAGATGCCACCTCAGAGATGGAACGCACCTGTGTTGTTAAGTTTTCAGCAAGCTGATTTACGTTTTCTGTTAAGTTTTTCCAGATACCGGATGCACCTGGTACACTAGCTTGACCACCCAAACGACCTTCAACCCCTACCTCACGGGCAACGTTAGTTACCTGATCGGCAAAGAGTGCAAGTGTTTCAATCATCTCATTAAATGTATCTGTCAGCTGTGCAACTTCACCTTGTGCATTGATGGATAATTTCTGACGTAAGTTACCTGTTGCCACCGATGTTACCACCTTCGCGATACCACGTACCTGCGATGTAAGGTTGGATGCCATCATGTTCACAGAATCTGTTAAATCTTTCCATGTACCTGCAACACCAGCCACATACGCCTGACCACCGAGTTTACCATCCGTACCTACCTCACGCGCAACACGCGTTACCTCGGAAGCGAATGCTCTCAGCTGATCCACCATTTTATTGATTGTATTTTTTAAGTCGAATATCTCTCCTTTTACATCCACCGTAATGGTTTTGGATAAGTCACCACTGGCCACCGCTTTTGTTACCTCGGCAATGTTACGTACCTGTGATGTTAAGTTACCCGTCATTTGGTTTACCGAGTCAGTCAAATCTTTCCATGTTCCGGCAACACCCGGTACGAAAGCTTGTCCACCCAGTTTACCATCAGTACCTACCTCACGTGCCACACGAGTTACCTCAGAAGCAAATCCGCGAAGCTGATCCACCATGGTATTCAGCGTTTCTTTTAACTGAAGAATTTCTCCATGAACGTCCACCGTAATTTTTTTGGACAAGTCACCGTTCGCCACCGCAATTGCCACATCGGCAATGTTACGTACCTGTGCCGTTAAGTTACCAGCCATTTGATTTACGGAATCCGTTAAATCTTTCCATGTACCTGCAACACCCGGTACGTGTGCCTGTCCACCCAGCTTACCTTCTGTACCTACCTCACGGGCAACACGTGTTACCTCAGAAGCGAATCCACGAAGCTGATCCACCATGGTATTGATTGTATTTTTTAACTCAAGGATCTCTCCTTTTACGTTTACTGCAATTTTACGCGACAAGTCACCATTTGCCACCGCTGTTGTTACCTCAGCAATGTTACGTACCTGCGATGTAAGGTTGGATGCCATTTTATTTACGGAATCCGTTAAATCTTTCCATGTTCCACCAACACCCGGTACATAAGCTTGTCCACCCAGCTGCCCTTCAGAACCTACCTCACGCGCCACACGCGTTACCTCAGAACCAAAAGAGTTCAGCTGATCCACCATCGTGTTGATTGTATTTTTAAGCTCCAGGATCTCTCCTTTAACATCCACCGTAATTTTACGGCTCAAATCTCCTTTTGCCACCGCTGTTGTTACCTCAGCAATGTTACGCACTTGGGCCGTTAAGTTAGATCCCATCTGGTTTACCGAATCGGTCAAATCTTTCCAGATACCATCCACACCTTCTACCGTTGCTTGTCCGCCCAGTTTACCTTCCGAACCTACCTCACGTGCCACACGGGTTACCTCTGAACCGAATGAGTTCAGTTGATCCACCATCGTGTTAATTGTATTTTTAAGCTCCAGGATCTCTCCTTTTACCTCCACTGTAATTTTACGTGATAAATCGCCTTTTGCCACCGCTGTTGTTACCTCAGCAATGTTACGTACCTGGCCGGTTAAGTTACCAGCCATCTGGTTAACGGAATCCGTTAAGTTTTTCCATGTACCACCCACACCGGTTACTGTAGCTTGTCCGCCCAGTTTACCTTCTGTACCTACCTCAATTGCCACACGGGTTACCTCCGAAGCAAATGAGTTCAGCTGATCCACCATGGTATTGATGGTATCTTTCAACTCAAGGATCTCTCCTTTTACATCCACTGTAATTTTACGGCTCAAATCCCCTTTTGCCACTGCTGTTGTTACCTCAGCAATGTTACGTACCTGTGCCGTTAAGTTAGATCCCATCTGGTTTACAGAATCGGTCAAATCTTTCCAGATACCATCCACACCTTCAACCGTTGCTTGTCCGCCCAGTTTACCTTCCGAACCTACCTCACGAGCCACACGGGTTACCTCTGAACCGAAAGAGTTCAGCTGATCCACCATGGTATTGATTGTTTTCTTTAATTCTAATATCTCTCCTTTTACATCCACCGTAATTTTACGGGATAAATCGCCTTTTGCAACCGCTGTAGTTACCTCAGCAATGTTACGCACCTGACCTGTAAGATTGGATGCCATGTTATTTACAGAATCCGTTAAATCTTTCCAGATACCATCAACCCCCTCAACAGTTGCTTGTCCACCTAATTTACCCTCAGAACCAACCTCACGAGCAACACGGGTTACCTCTGAACCAAATGAGTTCAGCTGATCCACCATGGTATTGATTGTTTTCTTTAATTCTAAGATCTCTCCTTTTACATCCACGGTAATTTTACGGGATAAATCGCCTTTCGCCACGGCTGTTGTTACCTCAGCAATGTTACGCACCTGTGATGTTAAATTGGATCCCATCTGGTTTACAGAATCCGTTAAATCTTTCCATACACCACCTACCCCTTTTACTTTTGCTTGTCCACCCAGTTTACCTTCTGAACCTACCTCACGTGCCACACGAGTTACCTCGGATGAGAAGGAGTTCAGCTGATCCACCATGGTGTTGATTGTATTTTTAAGCTCAAGGATCTCTCCTTTTACGTCCACTGTAATTTTACGTGACAAGTCACCATTCGCCACCGCTGTTGTTACCTCAGCAATGTTACGTACCTGACCTGTTAAGTTACCAGCCATCTGATTTACGGAATCCGTTAAATCTTTCCATGTACCAGCAACCCCTTTTACCTGTGCCTGTCCACCCAGTTTACCTTCCGTACCTACCTCCAGCGCCACACGAGTTACCTCGGATGAGAAGGAGTTCAGCTGATCCACCATCGTATTAATCGTATCCTTTAACTCAAGGATTTCTCCTTTTACGTCAACCGTAATTTTACGGCTCAAGTCACCTTTCGCTACCGCTGTTGTTACATCGGCAATGTTACGAACCTGGGCTGTTAAGTTACCCGCCATCTGATTTACCGAATCGGTCAAATCGCGCCACACACCATCCACACCTTTTACTTTCGCCTGTCCACCCAATTTCCCCTGCGAACCTACCTCACGGGCAACACGCGTTACCTCCATTGTAAAGAGGTTCAGCTGCTTTACCATGTCATTCACCTCTTTCGCGATACGTGCGAATTCCCCTTGCAGCAAGTGGTCGCTTACTTCAATAGGGATCAGGTTATTTAAGTTTCCTTTTGCAACAGAAGAAATAACCCTGTCAATCTCACGGATCGGGTACACCAACTCGGAAATCATCAGGTTTAATGACTCCACTCCCACTTTCCAGTCTCCACGGGCATCAGGAAGAACGATACGCTGGTTCAGCTTACCTTCCTTACCAACACTGATCTGAGTTTTGGTAAACTCCTTGATCAGCTTTTTGTTATTAAAAATGATGTCGTTCAATGTGTCGGCAATTTTTCCGCTGATACCTGTTTTGTTAACCGGCATTTTTACGTCAAAATTTCCGTTTTTTATTTCGATCAGGGTTTTTAATAATTCTGATGCATCAAGGTTATCGCTTCCTGCAAGTCCATCTAAATGCAGCTGACCTTTTCCATTGCCGTTACCATTGAGTTTCAGCTTTGAAATTTTTGCTTTTTTTGCAGGTGCTGGAGCTGGTATAGTGACCAATGAAATGGATGCACTTTTGCTGCTCTTGGGTTTTGTGATTTTAGCCATCGCTATATCTCTTTAATTTTACTTTTTTTGTTGTGATCAATAGAACACAGATGACGCAGATTAAGCGGATTTTAACGGATAAAAAACATAATAAATCTGTTGAATCCACGTCATCTGTGTTCTATTCTATTGAATTATATACTTAGTACAAAATTTTCTTTATTTAAACCGGAGGTATGATATTGCCAGTTAATATTGATCACTTCGGCAAGTATTTTTTTTAATGAATTAAAATCATTTGGTTTTTTGATGTAAATATTGGCTCCCAAAACAAATGATTCCTCAATATCCTTATCTGATCCTGAAGTTGAATAAATAGCAATAGAAAGATCTTTAAACTTTTTATCACTTCTGATCTCTTTTAAGCACTCCATACCACCTTTGCGCGGCATATTAAGGTCAAGAAAAACCACATGCGGCAATACTACATCGGTCTGCTTCAGATGGTTCATTAAATCAACTCCATCATTTACAGTAGTAACGATGGTCTTAATTTTTAACTCTTCCATGGCGTATTTAAAAAACAACCGGTCGTCCGGGTCGTCATCCGCAAGAAGTACATTAAAGTCATCATATTGCATAAATATTATTTTTAAAAGTGAAAAGCGTATCTGGTAAGGGCCGCATACTTCAATACTATACGTGCCGCTGTATTTGTTTATTTGTTTATTTGTTTGTTTGTTTGTTTGTTTGTTTGTCTATTTGTTAATTAATTATTCTGTTCAATTTTTTTGATCTTCGTTAATCCTAAAAGGTTACTATTCAACAGGAAGAAAAACATTAAATGTTGCCCCTTGCCCTTCCACACCTTTTGCTGTGATAAAGCCTTTATGGTTTTCCACTATTTTTTTACAAATGGCTAAGCCTATTCCCGTTCCGGAATACTCGCTTTTACCATGCAAACGCTGAAATATTTCAAATATTTTACGGGCATAAATCTGTTCAAATCCAATGCCGTTATCAGTAATTGAAATCCGGTGATAATTTTTTCCCGGATCGGCTCCTTCTTCAATATGATCTACTCCGGAAACATTGTCTGCCTCAATATTAATTATCGGATTTACACCAACTTTAGCATACTTAATAGCATTTCCAATGATATTTTCGAGCAATTGCTGAAATTGGAATGGTATAACCTTGGTTGTTGGTAATTGATTCGATGTAATTGTAACGTTTAATTCTTCAATTGTATACTTCAATGAATGCGTTACTTCGGCCAAAAGAAGGTTTAAATCAACATTTGATAATATTTTTTCTGTAGAAGATGTGCGTGAAAAAGCCAATAAATCATCTATCAATTTTTGCATATTACCTGTAGCGGATATGATACGTTTCAGGTATTCTTTAACATCTTCAGAAAGCGCATCATTGTTTTTTTCAATGATAAAATTGCTATATGTTTTAATTTTACGCAGCGGTTCTTTTAAATCATGGCTTGCCACATAATTAAATGATGTTAATTCACTATTTATCTGTTCAAGTTCAATATTTTTCTGAGTAAGCTGTTTTCTATGCAGTTCAAGCTCTTTTTCAACTTTTTTGACTTTGGAAATATCGCGGATGAAAGAAATGAAGACTTTTTTCCCGTTCCACAAGGAACTGGCAATAGAAAGTGCCACAAAAAACTCCTTCCCCTTTTTACTAACTACAGGGATTTCAATCGTTTTGTTTGAAACATTTGATTGATCTGATAACTTTAATCCGTTAATTCCTTCCAGATGCTCCGCGTATTGCGTTGGAATTATTGTTTGAGCCAATTTATTGCCAATGATCTCTTTCGCTTTCCAACCAAATATATTTTCCGCCTTCGGATTCCATAACAGTATTTTATTGTTTTCATCAATAACCACTACAGCATCAGGGGCATTTTGTATTAATTGACGGAAGGTAGTTTCATTTTCTGTTAATTGCTCATTCAATAAATGATTGCGCGTAACATCCATTACAAAGCCATGCATTTTAGAAGGTTTACCATCCTGGTACTTCACCATTCCACGGGACCAAATCACTTTAGCATGCTGATTTTTTTTATAACGGTACTGGCATTCATAATAACCATTGTTCACCATGGAATTATTAATCGCCTGTTTAAGAATTTCCTGATCGTCCGGATGGATGTATTCAAGAAAAGATCCTAGGTTTTCAGCCTCTTTCAGTTCAAATATTTTCATCAATTGAGGTGAAAATGTTGAATCTGTACCTTTTAAATCCCATTCAAAAGTCCCTAAACCGGCAATTTCCTGCGCTTCCTGCAACTGCTGATCACGATACTCTAACTGAAGAAGGGCTTCCTTTTCTTTTGAAATATCTATAGCAATACCAATTATTTGTGATGGCGTGCCATCAGCGGTTCTTTTGAAAACCGTTTCGTATTCGCGAAACCAGCGGTATCTGCCCTTTTTGTTTTTTATTCTATTTTCAATGGTTCTGATTTCACCATCTTTTGCAGTGGAAAAATCTTTGTAATGTTTTTGCAGAAGAGCCTGCTCCTTAGGATGTATAAGTGATGAAAACAGATCTGTTCCCTTCTCCTTTAATTCGTCATCATTATAACCTAACAGCGCTTCTTTTTTATTATTAGAGTAAATTTGCTTTTGTTCCAATAAATCAAACACATAAATAATACCAGGAGAAGTATTGTTTATTTTTTCAACAAAATAATGGTTCTCATTTAATTTTTGCTTGTTTATATTCATTAAAATTTCGAAACTGCTTTCCTCCTGAAAAGTTGTAAAGCGGTCAATTTCTTCCATAATATTTATGCAGGTAGCCATTTCAGAAGTGTAAGATGAAATGAAGCTATTAAAAACTTTTCTGCGGGTGAATGAAATCTTGGTTATATCTCCAACAAGTATACTTTCACTCTGAAGCAAATGCGGGAGTTGATTCTCCATCCATTTTTTCTGACTAATTTCAATGTATTTCTGTGCTTCATTTTTTGAAAAACATTCCAACAATTCCCTGCTGGTTTCAATTGACAGCTTAATTATCTGTTCTCTGGTGAGTGTTTCAAAGTATTTTAAAATAGGCAGATTTTCTTCACAAGATACACGAAGCATAACGGAGGAAAACTCTTCCAGCTTGTTTTGCAGCAAGAAGTCAGCATAAGCGGGCAGATAGCTGAACGCTAACTTGTTTTGCTTTATAGTAGTTTCTTCGGTTTTGATCATATTAGTACAGGCATTAAACTGTGTATCACTCTGATCCGCTATTTACACGTCTCTTTTTTATAATCCGTTGAAAAGCAGAAGGAGTTATACCTGTTGTTTTTTTAAACTGTCCGGATAAATGCGCCACACTGCTATAACTAAGCTTACCTGCAATTTGTGTAAGGGTAAGCTCATCAGCGATAATCAACTGTTTTACACGTTCAATTTTTTGTATAATTATATAGTTTTCAATGGATGTAAAGGTTACTTCAGAAAACAGTTTGGATATATACCCAAAGCTATAATTAAGCTTTTGAGCCAAATAAAAAGAGATTTTCGAAGCAGGTAATTTTTCTTCTAGATATATCATTTCTACAATCGAATCTTTTGTTTTTTGAACCAAGGCACTTATCCTATCATCAAGTATCTCAATGCCATACTTTTTTAGTGTAAGGGCTAATTGATTATACTGCTCTTCGGAAACAGATTTTCTAATTTCTATTTCGCCCAAACCATTTAATTCACAAGTTAATCCTGTTTTATCCAACTGTTCCTGCAATAGAATTTTACAAGCTGTATTGATATTGTACCTGATGTGTAATTTCATTTTTTATTGTCTTATAAACAAGATTATACTACTAAAGACCAATTAAAACAAAATTAAACAGTTTGGGTAATATTTTACGCTACGAAGGTGGAAATTTTCAAATGAAAAGATTTATACAATTACTGAATAAAGTTACATAATAAGGCTATAACCATTATTTAATGGTTTTGAAGATTGGAAAAAAATATAAATTGCAACCGCAGGAGGAATGGATGCTGCAATCCTTGGGCTATTTTGATGATGATTGCCATTTCAGCGCACACAAAACTGCTTCCTTAAGGACCAATTTAAGAGGAGCCTACTTAAGAAAATTAGGTGCTTGCTATAGGATAAGGGAAAATAAACCGTTGTGATGATGAGAGAGAACCAGTTTTATAGTTTGCTGCACTCTTCCACGCATAACTGGCACGTTTCTGTGCATTCAACACAATGTTCATTATCATGTTTTGCGCACTCATCAGCACATTTTTTGCAAACTTCGGCACATAAACGGCTTATTTCTTTGGAACTTTCACTGCCTAAGCTCATCAATTGAGCTGTGGCAACGCAAACAGCTGCGCATTCCATGTTTAACTGAGCACAGTGACTCATCATAGCGGCATCTTCATGTAAATCCATACTTGCACAATGGTGACAAACGGCCGCGCATTGAAGACAGGCATCTATACAGCTTTTATAATCGTGGTAATTCATAATTCCGAGCTTTTTAATACAAATTTATAAGTGGTTAAATATAGGATCGTAAAAATTCTATCCATATTCTTGCCAATTATAATGGGGAAATTAATCCTTACACTTGTCTATTTGTATTGCCAAAAAATAACCGGTTTTATTAAGGAGATTTGCAAGCCTTAATTACGTAAAGCTGACTTGAGAATAGAAAACTGGAGAGTTATAAGACGATTTTAGAAGGCGGGCTTTTAATTAAACCTCTGGCAGGAGTTGATTCCTGCCAGAGGTGGGAAAGTTTAATTATCGTTATTTTTTTCGAAAAGGGTGTCCACATTTTTTTTGAAGCTGTCCCAATCCTTATTGGCTTCAGTACCCATACTTTTTAGCTTTTCGGAAAGCTTATTCTGGTTTACTCTGCGTTTTTCTATTTTAATCTCGTATTCTTTCTTTTTTGTTTTGTCTTGCTCAATATCCTGTCCTTGCATTAACTCCACTATTTCTGCATCATACTCTTGTACTCTTTTGCTGATTTTCAGCCTATAATCGGCCATTTCAGCCACAACTGCAGTTGTATCCAAAGGCATTTCAACGGCAGTATGATCTTGTGCCACCATTACAGTATCCGTTTCCGCTTCAGCAGCAGGGCCAGGTTTATGGTTGCATGAACTACAAACAAATAATAAGCTCAGGCATGCAAGTACTTTGTACATTCTATTGTTTTTAAAGTAGATTCTAAATCATATTCAATCTTTTTAATAAGTCTTTTTTAAATTGTCCTGCAATCGGAAGAGGGTGTTTACCTGTATAAGCAGAATTTTCTTCAATATTGTCGATATGGTTTAATGCTACCAGGTAAGAGCGATGCAAACGGAAAAATTTATCTGAAGGTAACTTTTCTTCAATATTTTTTAATGTGATATGAACGGTATGACGTTTTTCAGTAGTGAAAATATTTACATAATCACCAATAGCTTGTATGTACTGAATGCTATCAATTTTTATCTTAATTAAAAGTCCGCCTGAACGCACAAAAATATATTCTTTATTATTTTCAGGACTAACCACAGCCTTATCTTTATCCTTACTTTCAAATAATTCCTTTGCTTTGTTTACAGCCACCATAAATCTTGGAAGCGTAACCGGCTTTATTAAATAATCGGCTACATTCAGATCAAATGCTTCAGCTGCATACTCTTTTTTAGAAGTAACAAGAATGAAAATAGGATGTTTATCCAGATTTTTTATCAAATCAATACCTGTCATTTCCGGCATTTCAACATCCAAAAAAACCAAATCTACCGGCTCTTTCTGAAGATAGGCAAAAGCCTCAACCGGGCTTTCACATTCATGCACCAGATTTAAAAAATCAAATTGAGCTATCAGCGGTTTGATAGATGCACGTGCTATTTTACTGTCGTCAACAATAATACAATTCATAGATTTAAGTATTAGATTAATATTGAATTTTAAAAATATACAGATTCAAAAAAATAAACGGAATAATAGCCTGAATTTAAACGTTTAAAAAAATATGCCAAGCTAACTTTTTACTGTTACAAACTCTTTTTTTATCTCCTCACAGGCTTTTTTGCATACCAAATCTATTTCAGCTGTTAATTTCTGAATGTCCTTCATGTTATGTTTCTGATGTGCGTATTCTTCAATGGTTCTTGACATTGCTTCGTATTTTGAGTCAATTCCCATTAATGAAAAACAGGGAATTAATGAATGCGCGGCAATCCGAATTCCATCCCAATCGGAATTTTGTATGCTTTGCTTCATTTTATTTACCAATTGAGGCGTTTCTTCCAAATAAGCATTCACTATTTCAATTAACGCTTCCGTATTTCCGTTGGCCAGGCCAAGTAAATATTCAGAATTGGTTAATTTCTGCTTTTCGTTGTTTTGCTCTTTTACATATTTCTTTTTCTCACTCGACTCATTTTCAACAAATTGACTGGTATATTTCGCAATCATATTATACAACAACTTATCATCAATAGGTTTAGACAGGTAATCGTTCATTCCTGCTTCGCGGCATTTATCAACATCCACAGTAGTTACATCTGCCGTAAGCGCAATCACCGGAACGTTTGATTTTTGGACATTTCGGATATAGTCAGTAACTTCAAATCCATTTCTCTCGGGCATTTGTAAGTCCATTAACACAATATCATATTTGTGTTTTTTAACTTTTTCAATAGCAATTCTTCCGTTTCCGGCTATATCAGTTTCAAATCCGTATTTACCCAATAACGTTTTAATTAAAAACTGATTTGCAAGAACATCTTCGGCTACAAGTATTTTTATCGTTTTAGTGGAAGGATCAGGGAGAGCATAGGTTATTTTATTATCCTGCACTGATTTAGCTTCCTGATCAGTTTTATCAAAACTTAATGTAAAGCTGAAAGTGGAACCTACATTTGATTCACTTTTAACAGCAATACCCCCACCCTGGTGTTCTACCAGCTGTTTAGAAATAGCCAATCCAAGCCCTGTACCTCCATAGATAGGATTGGCACCAGCGGCTTGTTGAAATTTGTCAAAAATCGTTTTCTGCTCGGCTTCTGAAATACCGATTCCGGTATCGGTTACTGAAAATTCAATTGTTACTTTGTCGGTACTTTCTTCTAAAAGATGGATACCAACCGTGATTTGTCCTTTTTTTGTAAACTTGACAGCATTGCTAACCAGATTTAAAATTATCTGATTTAACCGAACTGAATCACCCATTACTACTTTAGGAATTCGGGAGTCATAATCCTTTACTAATTTCAGATTTTGTTCTTTAATTTTTGTTTGGAACAACTGAAGCATTTCGGAAACAGAATCTACCAGGCTGAAAGGTGATCGTTCAAATGTCATTTTGCCGGCTTCTACTTTGGCAAGATCAAGAATATCGTTAATCAGCACAATCAATATATCGCCTGAAACCTTTATCGCATTTATATATTCGCGTTGTTTTTCTGACAAATCTGTACCTAAAACAATTTTTGTAAACCCGATTATCGCATTCATAGGAGTGCGAATCTCGTGACTCATATTAGATAAAAAATGAGATTTGGCTTTAGAGGCTTCCTCTGCTATTTTTGCTGCAAGTTCAGCCTTGTTTTTAGCTTCAATCAACTCATTTTGGGATGTTTCCAGCTTGTTAAGTGTTTCCTCAAGGATGGTAGTACGACTTTTAACCCGCTTTTCAAGCGCAGCATTAAGTTCGTTCATTTCTTTGCGGTGATTGGCATTAGAAATTGCATATCGAATAGAACTTTCCAATATTTGCCCGGAAATGGTGCCTTTAACCATATAGTCGGCAGCACCAGCTTCCATTGCTTTTCTGTCGATTTCAAAATTGTTTTCGCCAGTTAAAATGATTAATGGAGCTTCGCATCCTATTTCAATTGCTTTTCTAATAAGGTCCAATCCATTTTTAGCTCCCAATCTGTAATCAACAAAATATATATCATGTTTTCTTTCAGCAATAGCCGCTAATCCGGAATCAAAAGATGATCTCCAGTCAATAGAATATTTGTGATGAACCGTTTCTTTAATGATATCCCGAACGATCATGAAGTCCTCTTCATCATCATCAATCATTAATATTTTAATATCATTTTGAATCATATCCTGCTTTTTATTATCAATTAAAATCCTGATTAGTTACTGATAATAATATGTAAAATAATAACAGTACAAAACTGCGAATCTGTTATTTAAAAAAGTTACATAATTGCAACAAAATGTTACATTCTAACATATTATTTAATGTAAAACCGAATACAAATATTTTGTTCCGGATTTAAAATAGTCGTCCTTAAGAATATAATTTAAAAAGGCCTTTTGGGACTCTTCTGATGAATTTACTTTAAAGGTTTCCTTTTCATTGAACCAAGTCAATAGTTTAACCTTTGACATATCGGTTTTTAGTGCCTGACTCATTTGTTGTATCCACTCCGCTTTGTTTTGTGCAGATGATGATTCATTTCTTTGGCGTTCGCGCGAGGCTGTTTCACAAATAAATATTGGTTTATCGGGCAATTGCTGGGTAGCTATAAAATAATTTTCAATGGCTTCCTTCCTGAAAGATCTCCAGACTGGTGTTTCCTTGCCTGCACCATTATAAACGTCAAAACCTATATAATCAACAAATTCATTTCCGGGATATGCGTCCATAATATAATTCCATTTTTCCTGCGGAAAAGACGTTGAGTTTGGACACCAGATAAATTTCACATTTGTTACATTCTGTTGTTTGAAAATAGAATGGATGTGACAATATGCCTTAATTAACAATTTTGGATCTTTATTATTATTAACAATACACCAAGGGTACCAATCACCATTAAATTCGTGCAATATTCTTAAAAGAACAACATCATTTACCTGTTTAATTTCTTTGGCCCAGGCAATAAAAAAAGGATCGAAATGACCTTCAATAATACTGTATAAATTAGGCTGTTTTTGATCCGGTTTTGTATTCACAAAATGATCTTCCAGGGTAATCATTGGAATATATCCTTCTTGTATAATTTTATTAATCCTTTCAACCGATGGGTAGTGATTTTGAGTAGAACCTCCATCTACTGCGAAGGGTTGAAAAAAATGCACAACTCCCAATTTTTTTTTTGATTCGGGGCTGAAATTTTTTTCAAAATTAATAGCAATATCAGCAAAGTTGGCAGTGTTTCCTTCTTTTGACCAGGCACCCAAACTACAACCATTTTCTGAGGAAACAGCAGGGGCGTCAGAAGGGTCAGTACCAACAGGTAATTCCCCTTTTGAAAAACAAATAAAATCAAAGAACCAAACAGCACTGCCATTTGAATGGTCCACCTTTTTATTAGCAGCAGGTTCAATAAAACTAATTATAATACAAAGCAGTTTGCCAGCCTTATAATTAATATTGAATACTCCATCACCTCCATTATTTGAATCTGTAAATTTGTTTAAGGGGATAGAAATTAGCTGCCATTTTTTTGTTTCCGAGTAATTTTCATTTATAAGCTCTCTGGAATAATTCCATGAATCATCCACATTTTTGGCATACTTGTTATCGTCATTATCATCCTCCTGTAATTCAATCTTAATGATATTTTTACCGTTTGAAGCGGGTTGATATACATAGAAATTTAAATAATCCTGTTCATAATTCAGTTCTATATTTATACTGGTTCCCTTACCCCATCCGCCATAGGAAAGTTTACCTCCTGCGGTTAACTGGATGTATCGCTGCCCGAGATATGCTGGCTGAGGCGCTGTTTCGTTAATGATAGCGGATTTAATATTTCCAAAAGTGAATATGCCGGTTTGCTTATTGTCGGAATCAGAATGTCCACTATAACAGCCCTCAAAGTCTTCAACTATGAATTTGAGTTGCGCCTTCGAGTAGAAAGAAAAAGAAACTAAAAGGAAAAGAAGCCAACGATATCTCATTATGATTTACCAAATCCAATTCAATATTACCCTAAAATTACCATCCAAAAATCCATAATGAGGATAATGGGTTTTATTCCATGGAAAACGGTTGATAGCCCAATTACCATAGGTAAGTGAAAAACGGAAAGAACGCCAGTCGAAGTAGCCAAACCCATATGAATAATCAGGATCCCAAGGTTGTTTTTTCAATTTGTCCTCAGGGTAATAATATACAGCCGATTCAATATATATTTTTTTAACAATGGTATACCTAAAACCAAAACCAAGTGTTGTTTTTCCAGATGTGAGTCCTCCATGCTGGATTTCATTGGCATCTCTATATTTTATAGCGTAACGTGCAAAATAAGTAATCTTAAAATTGGTGGATTGATCCAATTGTATTTTTTGAATTAAACTATCAGAAAGATTATGGTTGTACGATAAAAAGTAATAACCTTCAGTAAATTTCTGCCCTCTCTCTTTCCAACTATCTGAATACCTGTTATTTAAATAGTTTTCATAACCAAAATTGAATTTATTGGGTTTCCAGTGATATCTGCCAATAGCGTAGGTGTAATTTGATATCCATCGTGCTGAGGCCTCCTTATTGAAATCAACAAAAAAGGTGCTATTTAAACTAAATTCTTCAAAAAAACGAATGCGGGAATAAAAGCCAATCGCACTTCTAACTTCATAGTGCGATCGTTCACCATCATTTATTAATACCCTACCCGTATTGAAGGAATGATTTCCAGTAATTCTGTTTTTACCCAGCAAAAACTTATCTTTATGAAACACATCCCGCATGTCCTTCATATCGCTAAATTTTGTAATGCGCCTGGTTCTATCGTAATACAATCTTCTTGGCTCTTCTTCAACAATAATTTGCGCTTGTAGAAAATTCGATTGAAATCCGATAAACAAAAGAATAAGCAGGTAGGTGTTTTTACTAATGTAATTTCCGCCTTTTTTCATAATAAAATTAATGGAGCTTAGAGCTGCAACTGTAATTGAAAGGTTATTAATTAATTATTTTAATTATCTGCAAAATTCTATCAGATTGTTATAAGCAAGGTCGCTCCCTAGTTTTACCGCTTGATTAAGATCCTGGCAACCACCGGTTTTATCCCCAATTACGTATTTGGCTAGTCCTCGTTTAGTATACGCATTTTCATCATCGGGTTTAAATTCAATTGCTTTTGTATAATCTGCGATTTCGCCTTTGTGATCGCTTAATTTTTCTTTCGCCAATCCCCTATTGTAATAAGCTAAGGAGTAGTCAGGTTTAATTTTTATGGCCTTATTGTAATCTTCTATAGCGGACTTGTAATCCTTTAAATCAAATTTCAAATAACCTCGGTTCACATAGGCCACATAATAATTAGTGTCCTTTTTAATTGAGGTTGTGTAATCATCAAAAGCTCCACGGAAATCATTTAATTTACACTTTACGTTAGCTCTGCGTGTGAATGTTTCCGCATCCGGACTTATCTGAATGGCCATATTATAATCATTTAAAGCGGCCCTGAATTCGCCCAACACATAAAAGATAAGTGCTCTGTTAAAATAGAATTGAGAGTTTGAATTGTCTAATTCTATAGCTTGATTAAAATCTTTAATGGCACCATAATAATTACCCTGTCTTGAGTAAACAATTCCTCTGCTGTTAAAAGCATTTGCATCAGAAGGAGATAAAGAAATAACTTTATTGATATCCATTAATTCTCCTTGCAGATCCCCCGCTCTGCCCCTTACAATACTTCTGTTGTAATAAGCATCCGCAAATTCAGGATTCAATTTTATGGCCGTATTAAAATCAGCCATTGCCGCTCTTAAGTTTTCCAACATTGCAAGGGTGAGTCCTTTATTGAAATACGCTTCATAAGATTCTTCCCAGGTAAGTTTTAACTTTAGCGCATTAGAATAATCTGATAAAGCACCTCTGTAGTCTAAAAGTTTATTTTTTGCATAGGCTCTGCTTAAATAAGCAGAGCCTAAATCAGGATCAGCTTCAATCGCCTTTGTAAAATATACAATCGCAGCTGAATAATCTTTTTCCGTGTTTTTCAAAACACCTGCAGAGAGAAGACTTTGGGCAGAATCTTTAAGACCAACTGTTATTTCATCTGAATTTATTTTTAATACCTGCTCTTTGGAGAACAGAACACCTGATTTGAAAACAACAAGTATTAAAAATGTGCTGAGTACGTTAACTTTTTTCATTTTGTCCTCCTTTTCCGTTGTCCATCAGCAATTCATGACAAACAACATTATTTATTTTTTTGTAATGTCATTGATTAAAACAAAATTGGTTTTATTAATCTAAGTTCAATTTATGTACCTAAATGTCTGCTAAGCAGAAAGTAACACCTTCATTTTAGGCCGTCTTACGCGCTTTCCCTTTGCAGCCTGCATTTTTGCTGAGTGCAGCTTTTCTACAGTAAGCGTGTAATTTTCACTTTCCCAATTTTCAGAATCATGCCAATAAAACGTGTAACTGATTTTTTGCTCAAATTCTAAATTTACCGTTGACAGATCTGCATAGTGAATGCCTAAACCAGAGTCAAGCGTAACAATATCATGCGAGCTTAGCCAATTATCTGTAGACCACCTAACCGTTGCTGAAGCCAGGCAATGAATCCGCAATGTTTTACCTTTTGGGATATATTTATAATTACTGTTAAAATGCCAGATGAAAATATTGGAATCATTTTTTTTACCAGATAAATATCTTTCTTTAGTTTGTGCCGGCATATCAAATATTTGTTTTGCCTTTAATGAACGGCATAGCTTAAGATATTCTGCATGAGCCCATACCAAAGGCATTGCTGACCCTGTAGGTTTTCCTAAAAACAATTCCAATTCAGGAATATCAGCTGAATCCCAAACCTGTTCCGGAATCATTCCAGTTTCAGTTGCAAAATTTTCGATGGATCTTAATAATTCTGCTGCATATGTATAGTTTCCTGCAGCTACTTCATAATGTGCCCTTTCACCCGTTAATAAAGGCCAAGGACGACCTATACCCGATCCATTGAAAGGTTTTCCGTCTGCATGCTCTCCATACCCATCGCGGTTATATCGGTACCAAACCGGCCCGAATGGACTATCTAGTTTGAGTGTTGCATCAATTACCTTTATAGTATTAAGTATACGCGGATCATTGGCCTCCCTTAAACCAAAACGAACTAATGCCAGTGCATCCGGACTAACCATCTCATTAGCAAGGCAAACGTTTTCACCTTCCGCACGATTTGGTATTTTCAAAAGATCTTTTCCGGAATAATCAGCATCAAAAGATTCTTTAGAATTAATCCTAACGTAATACCCATCAACGCCCACTTTTTTTGCTAAATCAGTACCTGTAACATATGTCCAGCGTTCTATACTAGCGTTCCATGTATCGGCTGTTTCTCGGAAAAATTCTGCTACCTGCGGTTCATTATTACCTATTGCATGCTCTGCAGCAATTACTAAAGCTGCAATTTGCACAGCTAAGGTAAATGTAGAATATCCAGCGTTTTCTTCCCAACGATCCTGCTGAGTCACAGGACCATTAATTACCAGATAACTTGCGGCTTTGCGAATCATCGGCCAAAAATGTTTTAATTCATCCTGCGACAGATTCGTTTCACGATTGACCAAGTCAATTAACATGATAGGTAATGCTGTTTGATCCATTTGAATACCAGACCAATAAGGTGCACCATCAAGCCACATGTTCTGCGGCCAATGCCCATCTTCCTCCTGAGTAACCATTAAATAATTTAAAACTCTGCGGGCATCTTCAAAAGCGTTGGCAGCAAGTAAACCTCCGGCCGTCTGAACCATGTCTCTCGGCCATACCAAGTGATACCCCCCTAAATCATCATCACCTTTATTAAAACCCCAGGGAATGGATAGACTCGCAATTAACCCTCCCGGATGACGTTTGGATTCATGCACCTTAAGCATAGCAGCGCTTATACCGAAAAACTTATTCGAAAATACTTTTTTAGAATTAGTAATGTTTAATTTTTTCTGCCAGTTAGTCCATTCACTAGTGAATTGTGCTTTTGCAGATTCAAAACTTTCAAGGATACTTGCTCTTGCACGCTGCCCTGCTTCTTCTGGATTTCTGCCAAAGCCCAATGCAACTACAAAACTATTTCCGTTGATCTCCTCCAGATCAATTTCTCCAGTTAAAGCAACATTTCCATTTTCAGCACGTTCAAATTGCCAGGCCATTTCTTTATGACGCATCAGATCCTGCCACCCATCCGAGCTTCCAACAAAACCTGCTGAACCTTTTTTCCAAGGAACAGAACATGCTAATGCTAAAGAGGCTTCTCCACGTTGAGCAAACAACATTGGAATCCCTTTGTAATCACCCACCCAAGCTGTATTTCCAGCGCCTGAATTCGCCAAATGTGGCGCCAGCAACATGAATAATTTAAATTCCTTACGTTTTTTCTTTAAGGGAAAAAACTGAATCCGTTGCAATACGGTATCTCTTACAGGATCAGAAATTATTTCCTTTTCTATCCTGTAATAATGCATATTACAACTGTTTGTTATGTGATATCCTGGTACACCGTCCGCAATGTATTTTATTTGATGGGAAGTGTCGCGTTTTTCTTCCGAAAAAAAACCTTTTCCATCAGTAACAATAAAACCTAAATCACTGGTACAAGCTTGATCCACCTGAGGGTAGTAAATCTCATTCAAAATACCATGACTAATTGAGTACCATACTTTGCTAGCTGGATTAAGTGCTGTTCCAACTCCACTTTTCGCGCTTGAGGTCCAACGGGCATCAATGCCGGGCCAGCCAAAAGCTGATTTTTCATTTCTAAACATAGGGATATGTTAAAGTTTAACTTATTTAAATAAAATATTAAGTCTACCCAGGTATTATACACAGAGGATAAGACAGAAAGAGCATATTAAATTTATCAAGGAACTATTTTTTTGTAGTACTTATAGATTCCGTTTTGGTTTTGTCAACAGCAATTACAGATGGACCGCTTAAATCATCAAAATAGAAGGTATCTGAAGTTGTTGAATTAGGATTAAATAACAATGTAACCTGATCTACCTGTGATGTAGATGTTTGACTTCCTTCAGGCACCTGTGCAAATTTGAATTCCAATTCTTCCCAGGCACCACTAGTAGTTGTATAAGCCTGATATTGGCTATTAGTACCTTCAGGGTAGGCATTATTGCCTAACTTGTTTCCTAATAGTATTTCTATTAATGTTCCTGCAGGTGCTGTAGTATAAACTTTCATTTTTATTTTAGGAGGTATCCCTGTATAAGTAGCAAAAGTGCTAACATCAGATAATTTACCAGAAACATTCATCTTTATATTATCAAATTTTTTAGTGCGGTTGCGAACATACATTCCGCATTTTGCTGAACTATTAACACTACTGGAACCAGGATTTTTAGCAGCACTATCTAAAACACCATTTTTTGAACTATAAAAAACCGATTTAGTACCTTCAAAGTTATCATACACTTGAGCTTGACTGAACGCTAAAACAGTTGGAAATAAAAAAACTGAAAATAGAAGAGAACATTTTTTCATGTTTCTTACCATTGATTCCGTTACGGATTTTTCGAATTTGTTAGTTTTCATTTTCATAGGTTTTGTTTTTTATTTTATAAATGAATTGTTTTTTATATCTGATGCAAAACTATAGCTGCATTATTGCTATTGTTTTGATATTCGATGATAAAGCAGTTTCAATAGGTGAAATATAATTATCATCGGTTTGTAAAGTCAATCCTTACAATCGCTTTTTGGGAAAATACCTCAGCTTTTTTGCCTATTGGGGAAATTTGACACCCTTTCGGGAATTCATATACATATATGCTCCTGTTTTTTAGCTTTTAAAACGAATTGAATTGATTTTATTTAAGCATTAATAAATTATTATTCAACGATATTAAATTCATCTCCAACGAATTTGAATCACAAGCAAGAAATGCCGGAATACTTTTGATTAAAATTTTTATTCTGTATCAATAAAAATTAAATCCAATCACATCCAACAATCAAATCTCAAAAAAATGAAAATAATTGTACCTATGGCTGGTATGGGCAAACGAATGCGACCTCATACATTAACAACTCCAAAGCCGCTTTTACCAATAGCTGGCAAATCAATCGTTCAAAGACTTGTAGAGGATATTGAAAAAGTATGCACAGAAAAAGTGGATGAAATAGCTTATGTTATTGGACACTTTGGAAATGAAACAGAAGAACATTTGAAAAAAGTAGCCGCTGATTTGGGAGCTATTGGTACTATTTATTACCAGGAAGAGGCCTTAGGTACTGCACACGCTATTTTATGCGCGCAGCAAGCATTAAAAGGAAAAGTAGTTGTTGCATTTGCTGACACTCTTTTCAAAGCTGATTTTCAATTAGACGATTCACAAGAAGGAATAATTTGGGTTCAAAAAGTAGATGATCCTAAACCTTTTGGCGTTGTAAAATTAAACGAACAGCATGTAATAACTGATTTTGTTGAGAAACCAGAACATTTTGTATCGGATTTGGCAATTATTGGAATTTATTATTTTAAGGATGGGGATAATCTGAAAAAAGAATTACAATTTCTAATTGACAATAATATCAAGGATAAAGGAGAATTTCAATTAACCAGCGCTCTTGAAAACATGAAAAATAAGGGGATAAAGTTTATTCCCGGGAAAGTGACTGAATGGTTGGACTGCGGTAATAAAAATGCAACCGTTTACACAAATCAACGGATACTGGAATTTAATAAAGATACGAAATTGATTTCCACAACATTAATTTCTCAAAACTCTGTAATTATTGAACCATGTTATATTGGTGAAAATGTTCACCTGACAAACTGCATAATAGGTCCCCATGTTTCTGTTGGAAATAATTCAATAATTGAAGATTCAGTAATTAAAAATAGTATTGTTCAAACCCATACTAAAATATCAGGGGCTAATATCCATAATTCAATGTTGGGTAACTATGTTGATTTGAAAAACAACAGTGTTGAATTAAGTATTGGGGACTATAATGTTCATCATAGATAAAAGAACTGCTTAACGCAATTAAACCGGTAATAACCTTAAAAAATAAAACACAATGAACATCACAGGTAAACTTCAGTTAGAGTTAGGAAACTATCAGCAGGCTTTTGATGCCAGATTAAAGCAGCTGGATAAACAAAATTTTGCACAGCGACTTTGGAATAAAGATGAAAGTCTTTGGATTAAAGAAGGTTTGCAAAAACAAATTTCCGAAATTTCATTAGGCTGGTTGAACGTTGTTGATAAAATGTTTGAGGTATTACCTGTAATTGAAGAGTTTTGTGAATCAAAGCCCATTTCCGGCTTTAAACACATTGTACTTTTAGGAATGGGAGGCAGCAGCCTGGCACCATTAGTTTTTAAAGAAACTTTTCAAAATGCAAATCCTGATGTCAACCTAATTGTGTTGGATTCAACTGAACCTCAAACAATAAAAAAGATTGAAAATGAAATAAATATTGTTAAAACATTATTTATTGTTTCAAGTAAATCCGGCAATACAGCGGAAGTAATGGCTTTTTACGATTATTTTTATGATCGTGTTTATAAGATAAAGGAGGACAGAACAGGTGAAAATTTTATTGCAATAACTGATAAAGATTCTCCATTAGCCGGATTGGCAAAACGAAAACAATTCAGAAAAACGTTTATAAATTTCCCTGAAATCGGAGGAAGATATTCTGCGCTTTCATATTTTGGAATTCTTCCGGCTGCACTAATGGGTGTGAATGTTAGAGAACTTCTAACAAGAACAAAAGTAATGGTAACAAACTGCGGTTCTAACGTTTCTGTTTATGAAAATCCAGGCATCATTTTAGGTACTGCTATTGCCGAACTTGCGTTACAAGGTTGCGACAAACTTACTTACCTAATGCCTGAAAAATTAAATTCATTTGGATTGTGGCTGGAACAATTACTTGCAGAAAGCACAGGCAAAAGCAATAAGGGCATTTTACCTGTAAATGGTAATCCGCTGATTGAAATGGAAACGTATAGTAAAGATCGTTACTTTGTTTCAATGGACCATTCTGAATCAGACGCAATGACTTCTGAAAAATTAAAACATTTTAGTGCAAAAGGATATCCTGTAATTAATATATCAATAGATAGTTTATTGGATCTTGGGCAGGAATTTTTCAGATGGGAAATTGCTACAGCCACAGCTGGAGCAATACTTGAAGTAAATCCATTTGATCAACCAAATGTTCAGGAAAGTAAACTTTGCACCAACAAACTTTTAAAAAAAGTGGAATTAAATGGATGTTTACCAGAAATGGAACCTATAGTAATTGAGAATTTACTTCATTATTATGCGGTTCAAAAAGATAAACAATCACCCCAACTTGACGGAAAAATACTACTCGAAGATTTTTTTGCATTGATTAAAACAGGTGATTACATAGCACTTCAGGCTTATTTACCAGAAGAAACCGAAGTAGAAAATAGTTTATTACAGATACAACTAAACCTTCAAAAAAGTTTGTTATTACCAGTAACAACTCAATTTGGCCCTCGTTATCTTCATTCAACCGGGCAATATCATAAAGGAGGTCCCAATACGGGGTTCTTTATCCAATTTATTTGCAATTCGATAGAGAGTATTCAAATTCCAGGGCAGCCTTATACTTTTGGCCTTTTAAAAAGAGCACAAGCAATTGGTGATATGCAAGCATTAATTGACCATGACAGAAAAGTAATTCTTATTGATATTGGAAAAGACTATATCAGCGGCTTAAACCACTTTAATCAAGTTATACAAAAAATGCAACCTATAAAGAAAATAGTTAAAAAACATGATGACAAAGTTTGGGAACGAATTTATGTGAATAATACGAACTTATTAAACAATTATTATTCCTATTAAACTATTCAAAATTCAGTATCACCGAATAATCAAACTTATGTTTGAAAGATGACGTAATTTTGAAGAAGATTAGAATAGCTTAAATAAATAAAACTAAAAATCAGAAATCATGGAAACTATAAAAGAAAAAAGTGTAGATGTTTTAAAAGAATTAATTGTAATTAATAACGACCGTTACGAAGGTTATAAAACAGCTGCAAAAGAAACTGAGAACCCCGACTACAAGGCATTATTTGCCGAATATAGCTTACAGAGCAAAAGATTTGCAGAGGAATTAAGAACATTCATGCCGTATTCAGAAGACGCTCCTGATAGAGATGAAACAAAAGCTTCTGGTAAACTTTATAGAGCTTGGATGGATGCGAAAGCAGCAATAACTGCAAATGATAATAAGTCTATTTTTGCTTCATGTGAATTTGGAGAAGATGTTGCAAAAAAAACATATGATGATGCTTTGGAAGATCCAGAAGAGCTTTCACCAGAAATTTTGGCAGTTATCCAGAAGCAAAGGGGCCAATTACAGCAAAGTCACGATTTAATTAAATCAAAAAGAGATATGCTTTAATCTCATTAATTAAATTCTTTTAAATTTTACTATAAAAACGGAATAGGATAATCCTATTCCGTTTTTATTTTTTTCAACCTTTAATCCTAGTTTAGTAGTTGTGTGCATTGAAATTCCGAGAAGCCAGATAGTCTTTACTATTAATAATGTAGTGGTAAAATGATGTATGGTTTTGAAGGAATAAATACAGAAGGTTCTATTGATTTAAGCAATTTTGCGAAAGGAATTTATTTCAAGGGATTTGAAAACAAAAAACAAACTTCAAAACAGAAAATTATTGTTTATTAATGAAAAATCAATTAATGGAATCATTTATTAATAATTCTTTCAATATGCTCGTTGCTGAATTATCCTTTTCTACATTTGTAAAATCAAGAGGCTTTAAAATATATCCATTTACACCAAGATTTTGGGCCATTAGATGATCATACTCTTCATTAGAGGTAGTCATAATAAACACTTTAATATTCTTTAGGCTGTAGTAATTTTTTATAATTGATAAAAATTCCAAACCATTCATTTTTGGCATGTTTATATCAAGAAGAATTATATCTGGCATAATTTTAACTTTCTCCGGGTTGTTTCCATTGAGGATAGCTAAAGCATCCACACCATTATGTGCAACTTTTAAAATGTGATTTAACTTGAGTTTATTTAATGTCCGTTGTACACTCATCACATCCAGGTAATCGTCTTCCACAAGCAGTATTGTTTTTGAATGCATCTGTTTAAATTATATTTTAAATATTGTACAATTTTCAGGCCAAATAATTAAATTGAATTATTTTTTTTATTTATTTTTTCGGCCATGTAAATATAAAAGCTGCGCCCTCACCTAAATTGGAAACTACTTTTATTGAAGCTTTCTGATCCTCTATAATTTTTTTTACAATAGCAAGGCCAACTCCTGTGCTTTCAAAAGCATCACGTTCCTTTAGTGTTTGGAAGATCACAAATATTTTCTCATGATATTCCGTTTGAATACCAGGGCCGTTATCAGCAACTGTAAATTCATAAAAATCTGTTAACTCTTTTACGCTGATTTTAATTTCGCCCTTCACTTTGTCTGAATATTTAACAGCATTTGTTATCAGGTTTGAAAAGACCTGTTCCAGTCTGATTTTTTCGGTAACCATTACCGGCATAGTGCCCACTATAGTAACCACAAAGGAAGGAGGGACAATAAAGTCAATTAGTTCCGCTAGCATAATATTGATATCTACTACATCAGCTCCTTTCCTAACTCTTCCAATTTTTGCAAATTCAAGTAATCCATTGATCATATTCTCCAAACGTAATGCCCGCCCTTTTATTAGATCAAGATTTTTTTTAATCTCAGGAGTTAAATCTTTCTCGTAATCCTCCTCCATCCAATTAGTAATATTGTTAATTCCTCGTAATGGAGCTTTTAGGTCATGTGAAACAATATAAGCAAACTGATCAAGCTCCTTATTTTTAACAGTTAGTTCTTTGAAATTTTTATCCAGAGTTTGAGACATAGCATTTAAAGATTCGGAAAGTTTTTGCAGCTCATCTTTTTTGTCGTCTTCTATGACCTTAAAATTGCCCTTGGAAATTTCTTCAGCAAGCTTTACCATTTTTGAGATCCTGTTTGTAATAATTCTGACAATATAAAAACTTGTTATTAGAGCAATCGACAAAGAAAACAAGGCTAAACCTAAATTAATATTTCCAGTTCGTTGTATTGAATGCTCCAGCTTTCTTCTTCTCTCTTGCCTAATATTGTACTCATATCCATCAAATGCTATAAATTTTTTTCGGATTTCATCATTTAGCTTTTTACCGACTTCCATTTTTAATTTGGTTTCAAATAACTCCTTGTATTTTTTTGAAGCTTCAGGCAGTGTATCCTGTTTTGTAAAAATCAGCGCATTAGAATATTCTATCCATTCTGCATGAAGTTTGGAAATGGAATCCAACCTTTGTTTTTGCTTATAGGATGATAGTAAGGCGTATTCTTCTTTTATTAATGAGGGGATAACCTTTAATCCTTGATTATAACTTGCTAAAAAGGTGACCTGATCGGTTAATAAATAACCTCGAAAACCACTTTGCATATCAATCATATTTTTATTTAATATATCTGAATTACGAATAATAGTTTCGGAATTATTCAGATAAACAATATTTTTTCTCACCTCCTGTGAAAGGCTTTGATTGACAAAAAAATTTATTATGAAAATAAAAATTAATAATAAAAAACCAATAAATAATCTTAATCGTATCGTCATGAAATTTTGTTTTGACAAAAATGCAATTTATTTTTTAACAGTAATTGAAATTATAAGTAGATTATTAAAATTTGGTATTAAGAAATAATTTATCTAATTCAACTATTTAAAACCAGCTATCACCGAAAATTAAAACAAAAGATACAAAACTCCTGTAGTTTTGCTTCAGAAAATAATTATTAAAACAAAAAATAGAAATCATGGACTCAACAGGAAAAGTAGTTTTAGGCGTATTAGCTGGCGCAGCCGTTGGCGCATTAGTAGGTGTTTTATTTGCACCAGATAAAGGAACAGAAACTCGCAAAAAAATCGCAGAATCAAGCACTGATCTGATGGATGAATGGAAAGAGAAATTCGATGACCTAATTGCTGGTTTAAATGAAAAAGTGCAACCCGTAAAGGATAATGCAAAAGAATGGGCTGAAAAAGGCAAATCAAAAATTGAGGAAGTAAAAAGTGATGTAAAAAGTGCTACTGGTGGTAAATATTCACCAACAGTTTAGTATTGAACAAAACAAAGGAGTTTGTAATCTGGAAAGATTACAGACTCCTTTTTCAAACAATAAAATATGAAAACAAATATTGGAAGTCTGGATAAAGCAATAAGAATTGGATCTGCCATTGCAATTTGTATTTTAATTCTTTGCAACACAATTTCTGACGCTATTGCGATTGCCGCGTTAATTATCGGTCTATCATTGGCTATTACAGGTATTATTAGCCATTCGCCCGTTTATTCCATATTCAATATTAATACAAAAAAAAATCTTAACGATAAGGCGTACTCCAGTTATCGCAATCAAAGACAATTTAATCAAGTATCAGTTAATAAAAAGTAATTACTATGAAACCACTCTATTTAATTTTACTTGCATTTACGATCATTTTCTCTACAAGTTGCAAAAAAGAAGCGGGAGAAGGAGGTACTTCTCATATTAAAGGAAAGGTATATGCTAAATACTATAATAAAAATTTTTCAATTTTAGCTGGTTCTGCATATGCTGCAGATATTGATATTTATATAATTTATGGAGATCAGTATACATTCGGAGAACGCCAAAGAACATCCCATGATGGATCATACGAGTTTAAGTATTTAGAGAAAGGTTCTTATAAAATATATGCATATACTAAAGATTCTACAGGCGCCTATAATAACCATGTAAATCAATATGCACCCGACTTTGCAGTGATTGAACAAGTCGAAATCACAAAAAACAAACAAACTGTGGAAGTTCCTCTCATTAATATTGTTCAATAAAATCCATAAAACATACTGTTATGAAACCAAACTTTTTTTTAGTAATTGTTACTTTGTTTTCATTTGCGAGTTCTTATGCACAAAGTAAAAAGGACATAAAAAACAATAAAATAAAATCAATTACTGAATATGTTACCATAACTGAAAATGGAAAAGAAAATACTTATAAAGCTTATTATATTGCCTTTGATAAAAATTTTGAAGTAACTGAAGAAACGGAATACAACTCTAGTGGCAATGTTAAAAAAAAATCAACTGCAAAGTTTGATGCCAATGAAAATAAAATGGAGGAAACGTATTTTTATCAGAATAGAAAAAACCAGAAAAATACAGACGAGATTATAAATTTAAAAACAGTTTATAAATATAACGCACATAACGATAAGGTGGAAGAAAATGAATTTGATGGAACTACTGGAGCTTTAATTAAAAGACAAATCTATTTGTACAATAATAAAGGTGAAAAAAGTGCAGAAGAAACTTATAACGCGGATAAAAAGTTGATAAAAAAATCCACTTTTACTTATGACAATAAAGGGTTAAAAACTGAGAAAAAAACTTTTAATGAAAATAACATTCTTGAATCCACAAAAAAATACGTTTACCAGTTCTAAAAAATATTTAACATTTTAATGATTACTAAATACAAAATTATGAAAACAAAATTGACACTTCTTATCGGATTTTTTATAATCGGTTTACTATTAGTCCCAACAACTAAAGTCTATTCACAGGATGACGGAACCGCAACATCGGGAACATCCTATACCGATGAACAAACTTCTACTTCAAGCTATCAGGATGGCTTTAAGAAGAAAAAAGGTGTTGAGGAAAGCTTCTTTAATATCCAGATAGAAAAATTATCAGGCAAATTTTTTGCTCGTTTAATTATTAACTTTTTTTCTGTTTTAATACTTATCAGGTTCATTTATTTTCCTAATTACAAAAGAAGAGAATTATTTTTCACCTTCTTCACATTCAATTTAATTATTTTTATGATTACCTATTTGCTGAACAAAGTTGATATGGGAATGGGAGCTGCATTTGGTCTTTTTGCAGTGTTTTCTATGTTACGCTACCGAACTGAAAACATTTCTGCTAAAGATATGACCTATTTATTTTTGGCAATAGCCATTGGTTTAATTACATCTATAAGCAAAGCATCCGCATTTGAGCTTACAATTTTAAATACACTAATATTATCAATTACCTATTTATTAGAAGGTAGTTTATTTATGAAAAAGGAATACTCACAGTCAATTCAATATGAAAACATTGAAATGATCCGACCTGAGCGCCACCCCGCTTTGATATCAGATTTAAAAGAAAGAACTGGATTAAATATACACAGAGTAGCCATAGGGAAAGTTAATTTTTTAAAGGACACTGCTGTGGTAAAATTATACTATTACGATGACGGAAAAGAAGTTAGCCAACTTTCCGTTTCGACCGCTGCAATTGATAAAAAGTAGTATTAATAAATAATTTTATTTTGCCTTGAAAAAGTTAACTATCACATGGTTCCTTTTACCAATTTTCGTTATTTGCATAACGTTAAAAGCTGCAAGTCAAAGAAATGATGCTGCTCTTTGGACTAGTATCCAATTGGAAAAACATATTACATCAAATTGGTTGTTTCACTATCAGCAAGCTGCTCGATTTAATCAGAACATAAGCCAATTAAATGTTACTTTTTCTGATCTTGGAGCAACATATATGTTAAATAAGCATATTAAAACCTCCCTGAATTATCGTTTTATTAATAAGAAAGACGTTGAAAGCGGTAACAGCCTAAGACATCGTTTATACTGGGACGTCATTTTAAAAAAGAAAATAAAGCCTATTTCCTTAATTTACCGCCATAGATTGCAATATCAACTTGAAGATATTTATTCAAGTGATGACGGAGAAGTACTTCACAATTATTCCAGGAGTAAATTCACAGTTAAATACAATATTAACAAAGTTACTCCCTTTGTAGCTACCGAACTATATGTTAAGATAATTGATTGGAATCAACTATTAGGCAATAAATACCGATTAATTGCCGGACTTGATTATGATTTTAATAAAACAAACGAATTATCTATCTTCTATTTATTTAACAAAAACTTTAACAAAAAAAATCCCCTTACAAGCTATATAATTGGAATTGCATATTCTCATACATTCTACTAGAGACCGAAATGATTCCAATTGTTTAGTGATCACCTACTTCGATTTCGGTTGATTTAATTTGACAATTCGAAATTCAAAAAATCTGTACTTTATACCTTCCGATAAACTTCAGCGTTAAATTTTATTGTGGGTCAATTAAATTATTATTAACAACTGTGAAGGTTGGTTAATATCGTATTAATCCAATTTGAAAGCAGAAAGCCTAAAATATTTAGAAGTGTTTAGTTAATGGTCGTTGACAATTGCAGGATGGCAATTCAAGTATTCAACTGTGGAAACGCAAAACAATTAATAATGGTAAAATTTAATTCATCCTTGACAATTTAGGACTAGGCTAATTATCATAGTATTTTAAATTAAAAAAGGCTGAACAGAAGTATTGTTTATTCTGCCAAAACTTCCTTAGTGAATTCGGCCAGGTGATTGAAATTATTTATTCTATTAATCGAAAGGAAATTTGGTTTGAAATTATTTTTCTTTACTTCATAAAGGAAAACGACTCCAAAACAATATTTACTTATTGAACCTTCCCTAACGCCATTTGCTTTCATAAGCTTTATAAATGGTGATGGAGATAGCTTTTCTTGTTTTACTTCGGCAATAACAACATTTGGCAGATTTTTTTCAGAAGTTTCATTTTTGAACTGCAGATTAATATCCAATGTAAGTCTTTCTTTAGAAAACTTATTAACCAAAGTAATTCTGGAACAATTGGACCATAATTTTGGAAATAAATTTTGGGCTGAATAATGTGTATACTCATTTAAAAACCGTTCGGCCTTATCTCTTATTGTCAAATCAATCTCTTTGCGTTTAATACGATTCTTTATAGTTCTACCTTTATTATTCTTAAACTTAATTTCAAAATAATGAAGATTTGAATCAACATAAACGCGATGCCTGATTTTATATCGGCAAGGCTTACCTCGATGATGTTCTTGATACATTTTAAAGTCCGGAGTATCAAAATATAGCGTTTCATACCTGCTGGCACGAATTCCATTTATTTCAAGTACACGATACTGTGAAATTATCTGTTTTAAAAAATTATCAAGCCGATCAAAACTAAAAACAAATTTAGTATCAGTTCTGTTCATTAACGACACGTTTTCCATTTCAGAAAGACTGATTGGCTCAAATTCGGATAGTATGGGTGTTATATCTTTCAAAGTAGTAGTTAATTGTTTAGTTTTTTGACCAAATTAAAGAAGCTGCACCTAGAATGGCAACTTTATTTTCTTTCAATTTTGACGGTAAAATTTTAATTTTATTCTTATAAATTGCAAATAAATTTTTTTCAAAATGTCTAATCGTAGGATCAAATAATAAATCCTTTGCATTAGCAAGCCCTCCAAACAGAAAAATTGCCTTAGGGCTTGTATAGGCCACGCTATTTGCTAAAGCATGTCCAAGTATCTCTCCCGTATATTCAAATGCTTCAAGAGCCAATGAGTCACCTTGTCGTGCTGCCATATAAATATCAGAAGCCTGTATGGGCCCATTCACTCTGGTCAGAATAGTTTTCTTCCCCTGACCAATCCAACTGTAAATTGTTTTCATAATCCCAGTCGCAGAAACATATGTTTCAAGGCATCCTTTTCTTCCGCAACGACATGCTCTCCCATTTTTGGCTACCATTACATGTCCCAATTCTGCAGCAAGGCCGTCATGACCATAAACAACCTGACCGTTAACAACAATTCCACTTCCCAACCCTGTTCCTAAGGTAATGAAAATAAAATCATTCATTTCCTTCGCCCCCCCAAATAACATTTCTCCAATAGCAGCTGCATTTGCATCATTGGTTAAAACACAAGGTACATTAATTTCCTTTTTAAAAAGCTTAGTTAAGGGAACGGCTCCATGCCATGGTAGATTTGGAGCACTTTCAATTGTACCTTTATGGAAATTTCCGTTTGCCACTCCTATCCCAATTCCAATAAGTTCATAATCCGGTGGAAGAAGGCTACGGATTTCGGAGGCAACCTCTTTAACAAATATTTCCGGCTCTCTAAATTTTTTAGTATTAACCCAATTGACTCGTTTGCAAACACCGTTTTCATCTACGAGCCCAAATTTAGTATTAGTACCGCCTATATCTATACCCGCTACTACTCTCATAGTTAATTTACGATGTGTATAATTTAAAATATGATCATTTAACAGCCACTTGTTTTGATTCAATTTGCTGAATCAATTCAAATAGGTGATTAAACTGAATAGGCTTTTTTATAAATGATCCGAAATTAATGTTCAGCTTTCGTAGCATTTCATCTCCTTCTCCAAGAGAGGACATTACAATTACAGGTGTTTCGAGCGACATGAAATTTTCACGTATACTTAAAAATGTGACGCCAGAAATAATTGGCATCATCAAATCACATATAATCAAGTCGAAGGAATTGTCCATTACCATATCAACGGCTTTACTTCCGTTGATAGCCATTTGAATTTTATGACCTTTTTCAGTTAATTTAAAAGCCAAAGCTCTTAGTGTAATTTCATCATCTTCAATTAATAAAATATTCATTTTCAGTTCCTCCTCTAGTTTATAATTAATGAGTAATGTAAGATGTTGACTTTGATCTAATAACTTATAATTACATTTATTTAATCAACTACAACAACTAAATATTTTGAAGCTTTCCAGAAATCTTGCGGATTTGTGATTATTAAATTCGTTATAATTTTTTTATTATCACTTTCAAGTTTATATGAATCTGTAGGATGATTTGTAATAAGCACTGCTTTTTTACTTGATATAGGAATAGAAGTAGTTTCTTGGATATCAATCAATTCAAAAGAATTTTTATCGAAATTTTGTTTTAATGTCTTTTCTTTTCCTAAACCAAGAATCCCGCCTTCTTTATCCAGAACGTTTTTAGCCTTCAAATCTTTGTAACTACCAATGGAATAATATGCCTCATTAATTGTTTTTAATTGCTTGCCAATAACTTTGTTCTTTTCGCCAGCCTCAAGCACCAAACCTTCCATTGAGGTATTTAACTCAGCAATCATTTTATTTTTGGTTAATAAATAATCGTACAATTTCTCAAGCTCTTGGGTTTTATTAAGTATTTGTGCGTTAAGCGCTTCAATTACGTTATTCAATCCCCTAACTTTAATTTTAGATTTGCTAAGATTATTATTTAACGAAGTAATTGCAGTCCGATTGGAATCAAGCAAATTATTAATTGCTTTTATATCTTCATTAATATTATTTTTTGTGTTTCTAAATTCTCCAAACGAATTTTGCTTGTTTGATAATAAATTTTCCTTGTATTGAATATTTAATAGATTACTTTCAATTTCAGCCAATGCACTCAGATAAAGCGCAATGCTGGAATCTTTGTTATCTGACAAACTAATAACCGAATCCCGTTCCATCTGAACTCTTTTAAGATTATCAGTTTGATCATCTCTGCATGAATAGAAACACATAGCAGTAATTCCTAAAAATAAGTAAATCTTAGCTTTCATAACTTAATATTTAACTATTTAAAATTCTGATTATCATTCAACAAATCTACTTTCATTAAAACGCGGATTCGTAATTATTCGTTAGTACTATACTATAAATCGATTAATACATGTAAATAATGGGTGGTTCCGTCTTTTTTTATTAGTTTATTTTTTAATTATTAAAGGTGATTGAATTGAAATTACAAAGGATTCAAGTCTTTTATCAAATGTGGCGCTATCAATAGAACCTAATTTATATTGACTAAATAAATCTTTTAAATACTGCTTGTCAGTTTTAGAAATTTTAGGCTGTTTTATTTCCTTTTCAAACAATGTTTTAATCTGTCCAAAATCAGACGGACGGATTTTTTCAATCGCTAAAACTAACCAGGTAGAGAATATCAGACTGAATATAAAAAAAAATGGCTTTATTAAAAATGTATAGTTTTTCATTTATATTTTTTTTGAAATTTGCGAGAGAGGTTTTAATTAATTGCCATCCACCGAATCTGTTTCTAAAGGTTTCCAATAAGCTGCGCGAATCATAACGCTTAAAGCAACGATATTAAAAATGCACCAAAATGCATTAGCGGCAAACCCTGAAGCTGTTGGATGCTTCCCTAAATACAACAATATCGCATTATATAACATTCCTATTAAAGTAAGAGAGATAATTATAATATGAGGTAATATATGCTGAGTATTTTTTGCGAAATGCTTGCCTTTAGGTGTAACATTGAATTTCACTTCTTTTCCCCTTAGAACAGTCAATAAAGCCATTAACATAAACCAAAAGCTTGAAATATAATATTGGTCACCTCTTTTAGTTGATATTCCCCAACAACCTAACATAATTGTTATGGTATTCATTATCTGAAATGGTAGAAAGTATTTAAAAAAATCAAAACTATATGCCTGAACAGGAAGAGCAAGTGAAAAAAAGAAAGCTACAGGACTTAATAAAAAAATTAAGATCCAAAACGGGGCAAAATAGGACCAAATAGTTGTAAAATAGGAAATTTTTTGTCCTAATGTCAATCCGTTTTTAAAAACCGGATTATCTTTAAACGCAATATCTAAAGAACCGGCTGCATAGCGCTGATGCTGTTTTACCCAGCTATCAAGATCCTGTGTTGAAAGCATCTTACATTCTATATCGGGATGTTGAATGCTTTCCCACCTATTTTCTTTATCAGCATGCAGCATAATTGAAGTATAAATATCTTCTGAGGCATGGAACTTAAAGGGAATAATTTCCTGCTTCAATACCAGATCCTTCTTTTGATCTTCAATTATATTACTTGCAGCATGTTTATTTAATAAATCCTCTTCCAGCCTTTTTATTCCATCTGCAAAATCTTTAACTGCCAAATTCATAATCGCATCTCTACGGTGAATTGAACCTGCCCCACAACAAAATGCCGCATTATAAAAATTTCGTTTTCTTAAAATTACGTCATAAAAAAGACGAGGGTCATTTCCAAAAATATCTTCATTAATCTTAATCCTTCCAAAAACAGAATCTACTAATCTGATAAGATTTTTGTTTTCTATTTTTAAATTTCTATTTATAACTGAACTTAATGGTTCCGCCTCACTTGTATCATAAAACCACTGCGGAGTTTGTACCCATGCCACTTTATCTCTTCTAAAATATCCTGTAGTATTTACAAGAAAGCTCGGAAAAGCACGGGTATCCGCATCCAAAATGGCAAACAAATCACCTGTTGTATGTTCTAAAGCATTTTTTAAATTGCCCGCCTTATATCCTTTATTATGTTCTCTTATTTTGTAATTCACCCCCTCTTCCTCAGCCACCTTTTTCATGTTTTCCTTCGCAGGATCCCTGCCATCTCTCCTACCATCATCCAAAACATAAATTTTAATTTGAACGTCAGAAAATGGATAAATAATTTTTTTTGCATCAATTATACTTTGACGAACTAATTCCACATCTTCGTTGTAGGTAGCAATAAAAATATCAATCTTTACAGGTCTATCACGCCTACCTTGCAAATCCTCAATTTCGGAAAGATAATGTACTGGTGGAGATTTTTTTGGATCTTTATATGACCAAAAATTAAAAACTACTAATATTGTACTAACATAACTTAACGTTTCTGCTAATACTAAAGGAATAGCAAACCATAATGCATCTGGATTAAGAGAATAGCGCCACCGCCAATTCAAATACGCAATCCCCAATACGATAGTTACAATACCAAAAAACTGAAACATCCATGTTCTGTATTTGTTATCGGTAATTGCAGAGTATGGTTTACGGTCCTCGAATTTATCAAAGTAAAATTGTTTACTCACTTCAGTAATTTTAGGAAAAATGAAATATAGAATCCAGGCCTAATGATTTGAACTTGGTTTTGATTTTATCTTTAACATTTACAAATTTGATTACAACCCCTTGCTCTAAAAGAGATTTAAGAAGATCAATTAAATTAGCAATTCCTGTATTATTAATAAAGTTGACATTCTTTAAATCAAAATACTGCACTCCTTGAAAATAAACACCAGAGAGTGTGTTTTTCACATCCTCTCCTCTTAATTGAAAAATTTCTTCTGTTTCCGCATTTGTTGAAGATTCATCCTTTTGAACTGTAGGACTAATTGTTGGTGAATTCGTTTCAAGATTAATCGAATCATCCAAAGATCTAACTTCTTTAGTTTCAATAATTAATTTAGAATCGTTTGAAGCTTCAGGAATTAACCTATCGAGAGCTTTATCAGATTCCTGCGAAGCGTTTAAGCTATTTTCCATAATTCGTTAATTGTCTAATTTTTTATCAAAATTATCCTTGGTTATGGACAAGCGCCCTAATTTTCGTTCACTGAACATTTCCAATAGCTGAATAAATGAAATTATAACTTACGATTAAATAATTTTTTTCTTTGTCTGTTAAAGATTCTTTAATAAAAACCCTGCCATTAACCCCATTTTTAATGGTTCTAACCTTTAATAAAGTAAAACCAGCGAAAAGTACCAAAAAGCGTTATCAGGTCATTTAGTTTTGTAACTGCGTTACTAGGATTAATCTGTTCAACCTAATATTTTAAAAAATTGAAATCGAATAAACGTGCCCTTCTAATACTATTTATGTTAGTATTTATTTCTTTGTCGATATTCTTAACTGAAAAAAAATTTCTTTCTGCGCAACCAAGAGGAGGAATTTTGACGAATTATGAAAATATAATATGGATAGATCAAATACTTTTATTGGTTGAAGACTTTGAAGGTATAGATACAACTGGCAAGGCTTTAGCGGATGAAAAATTTTTCAATTATGGGGGCATAAGTATTATGCTTGATACTTCCAAAATTGATGAATCTCTTATTGCTTCAAAAACCGCGTTAAAAGTTCAATGGAATGGAACAGACACTTATGGTGGATGGGGCAAAGGAATAGGGTCTAATCTTGAATTAAATCCAACATCTGATTTTGTAAATTTCAGAGTATTAATTCCAACAAAAAATGGAAAAAGTGATCTGCTTAAACTTATTATTGAAGAGGATGACAACGATAATGGAATACTTGAAAAGGAAAAAGATGATACTTGGGCCTATAAAATGACGATTACATCCAAGGACCAGTGGCAAATGATTTCCATACCTCTTAAAAATTTTTATGATGAAAACAGCGGAGGCGATCATCTATTCAATGTAACACGAAAAGGAGGGATACATACACTTATCTTTTCATTTGAACAACCTGACCGCTATACAAGAGACCATACTTGGTTTTTTGATTTCATCAGTTTCTCAAAATACAAACTTGAAGTAGATCAAGTAACTAAATAAGTCCACTAATGATACAGCAAGAAAACACACAACGGGTTCATTTTAAAAACATTGATACTCTTAGGTTTATCGCAGCCTATATGATTGTATTATTACACTGCTATTTCGGCTGGAAAAAGTATTTCGGACAGCCAACCATACTTACTTCAAATAGCTCTGTTCAGTCGGTTAATAAGATAGAGGCTATACTGAATAATTTCGGATTTGGAGTGGATATCTTTTTTATTATAAGCGGATTCTTAATTACCTACCTTCTCCTATCTGAAAATGATAAAAATGGGAAAGTTGATGTAATTAAGTTTTATATCCGAAGGGCATTTCGTATTTGGCCCTTATATTTTTTCATGCTTTTGATAGCACCGCTCTTAAGCTATTTCTTTCTCGAACAAGAACCTGGATATTTTTGGCATTTTATTTTTGCCGGCAATTTTGATATAATTACCCAAGGAACTAAATCTGTGGCCACGGATCACCTTTGGTCCATATGCATTGAAGAACATTTTTATCTAATTTGCCCTTTACTGATTGCCTTTGTCCCAATAAAAAAGCTTCCTGCTTTCTTATTAAGCGTTATCCTGATCAGCATTATTTTCAGGGGTTATGCCTCTTCCTATGTAAGCAACTATGGAACAGTATTGTATCACCATACACTCAGTCGCGTTGACGTGCTGGCATTAGGAAGTTTATTTGGGTATTTATTCTATTATCAAAAAATTCAATTCACACATTCCTTATCAATTAGATTAATCATTTATACCATTTTTATTTTTACTTTTTTAAATGTTGATTACAACGAATGTGGGACATTTTTCGCTGCAACCATTAAAAAATATTTTTTTGTTTTGTGCGCAATTTACTGGGTCGGAAATTTTCTATTCAATACTAATAATAGTATGTCCTCTAACGATAATAAAGCCCTTAATTTATTCGGCAAAGTATCGTATGGAATATATATGTTCAACCCAGTAATTATCTTTCTTTTTCTTGAATTATTTGAAAAGTATTCTTTACGCAGCTTCCCCATATTTTTAGGATTGGTACATATAACCTTAGCAGTCACAACAATACTATCATATCGTTTTTTTGAGCTTCCATTTCTTGCCTTAAAAGAGAATTTCTCTGTTTTAAAAGACGAGAGGAATATCCATGTAACGAATGAAACTCCTTTAGAAAACAACGAATCTGAAGCCGTATTCGAAACTATCCCTATTAAAACAAAGGAAGATAACCAATCAGGCACTCATAAAATAATTTAACCGTCAGACATATTTTATTTGATTTGAGCGATTGAAAAATGGATGTTAACGAAAACCCAGGAATACACTCATATTGAAATATATTTTTGTACTAAATATTCATCTCTATTTTAAAAAACTAAACGAACAGCAGCATGAAAAAGACATACTTATTTATTGCATTTAATTTATTATTTCTTGGTATTAAGGCTCAGAACTTTGAATGGGCCAAACGTGAAGGATATTGGGCCTACGATTATGGTTATGGAATCGCAAATGATCCTGCGGGAAATGTGTATGTTGCAGGTAAATACGAAATGAATGCAAATTTCAGTGGTGTAACACTACCGGACCAGGGTAATCATGATATTTACCTTGCAAAATATTCTTCATCTGGTACTCTGGATTGGATCAAAACAGGTGGTGGACCTTTGGGTGATTATGCCGAAGCATTGTACTGTGATGGTACAAGTTTATATGTCTCTGGTGAAATAGAGGGATATGGCACCACGATTACGTTTGAAAATTCTCCAATAACATTAACCACAATAGGTGACAATGATATTTTTTTAGCAAAATATGACCTTAGTGGAAATTTATTATGGGCTTTAAATGAAGGGGGCAATCAAAGTGATAAAGCACTAGGTGTTACAGCAGATAACAACGGGAATGTTTATGTCTGCGGTTATTATAAAGATGTTGCCGATTTCAGCGGAACGTCAATTACTGCTATAGGAACTAACAGGGATATTTTTATTGCAAAATATGATATGAATGGAGTTTTCCAATGGGTTCGACATGCTGGCAGCGCAGGAAGAGATGAGGCGAAAGCTATTAAATGCGATCCAGCAGGAAATATTTATATAACCGGTATGCATGGTGATGGTGTTACATTTGAATCTACTTCATTAACAAGTCCATTGGGCTACGTTGATATATTTTTGGCGAAATACGCTCCTGACGGAAGTCTAATTTGGGTGAAATCTGCTGGGAGTGACTATGATGATGTTGGATGGGGGATTACAATGGATGCCGCTGGCAAAATATATATTACAGGAGAATACAATGCGTATGCTTTATTTGATGCAATTCCATTAACAACATCTGGAATGGCAGATATTTTTGTTGCTTGCTACGATGATGCCGGTAATGCACAATGGGCCCAATCTGCTGGCGGTGATTTAATAGATCGGGCAAGAGGAATTGGATGTGACGGAACTGATATTTATATAACCGGACAGTTTAGTATGTCTGCAGATTTCGGAGCTCATTCCGTTGGTGGAACAGATAGCTCTGAAATTTTCATGGCCAAAATAAGTAATACCGGAAATTTTAATTGGGCTATAGCAGTTGGAGGGGTCGCAGATTCTGTAGAAACATTAAGCTATGAATCAGGAAATGCGATTTGTGGAGATGCATCAGGGAACGTTTATGCAACCGGAGCATTACTAAACGGAGGTACTTTTGGTAGTTCTACATTTACCGCATACAGCAGAACCGATGCTTTTATCACAAAAATTTCTCAAGGTCCAGATCTAACTTCCCCGATGGCAGCTATTTATAGTCCTTTAGATGACATGACGAACGTTCCAAATAATACTAATCTTGTACTAACTTTTAATGAAGCTATACAAAAAGGTGTAGGGAATATTATTATTAAAGAAGGTGGCAGCGTAACTCAAACAATCGATGTTACAGGTTCAAATGTAACAGTTACAAGTAATGTAGTTACTATTGATGCTTCTGATTTTACTGAAAATACCATAGTAAATATTGAAATGGCACCTGGTGTATTTAAGGATATGGCCTCTAATGATTATGCAGGAATTGCCAATGCGCTTACTTGGAACTTCACAATAGGAACAGCTACATCAATTAAACAAAATGAAAAAACTGATTTCAATATATACCCGAATCCAACAAATGGGAATTTCATAGTCAAATGGAATACTCCGACAGTTCAAAACGCGGAATTGACTGTAACTAATTGTCTAGGTCAAACTCTTTTAAAAAACAAATTATCCAGCACCATTTCGCAAATGAATATTGATTTATCCATGGAAGAAAAAGGTATCTATTTTATCGAAGTAAAAATGAATCAAACTGTTTCCAGAAAAAAAATAATCTTGCAATAGAGTTCTAACCAAAACTACATTTCACTAATATATAAATTATGAAAACAACAAAACACATAATTCTGTTTCAGCTCCTGCTCCTCTTAGCATTGAATAGCTTACCAGGAAAGATAAATGCCCAAATAACCTTTCAAAAAGTTTTTACAAGTCTATATAGCCAGGATGGGCTTGATGTATTACCGACAAGTGATGGAGGTTATATTATTGCGGGAATGACTACTAACGACATATTTAATGATACCGATGTTTACATTATTAAAACAAATAGTGCGGGGGAAACTGTATGGACAAAAGCTTATGGTGGTTCTCTTCCAGATTATGCAAGCTGCGTTTTAAAAGCTAGCGATAATAATTATTTTGTACTAGGATATTCGCAAAGTTTCGGTGGAGGAGATTATGATACTTATCTATTAAAGATAAACAGCTCTACAGGGGATACACTCTGGACTAAAACTTATGGAAGCTATGGTAATGAGCAAGGTAAAGAAATCATCCCTACATCAGATGGAAATTATATGATAGTTGGTTACACTAATGGTTTGGCTACTTCTAATTATGATGCTTATCTAACAAAGATTGATCTAGATGGAAATATACTATGGTCACAAAATTATGGAGGCACAGCTTATGAAGCAGGTAATTCAGTGAAAGAATGTATAGACGGAGGATTTGTTTTAATTGGTAATACATATAGTTATGGACAAGGTAATTGTGATGCTTACGTAGTAAAAACTAATTCAACAGGTGGGCAACTTTGGACAAAAACCTATGGTGGGGCTAATTTTGATGAAGGGATTTATACCTATGCAAATGCCGATGGCAGCCTTATGTTCTGTGTTAGGGATAGTAGTGCAGGAGCAGGAGATATCGACATAAGAGTAATAAAAACAGATGCCAATGGTGTTGATATATGGAACCAAACTTATGGTGGTGATAAAAAAGATACAGGTAAAATGATTCAGCCAACTTCAGATGGAGGATTTGTTATTGCCGGACACAGCCGAAGTTTTGGATGGGTTAATCCGGATATGTGGATTATTAAAATTGATACAGACGGAGATACTGTATGGACGAGGCATTATGGAGGATCCGATCATGAACATTGCTACTCAGTTCGGCAAATTGCAGATGGCGGTTTTATTGCCGTAGGGAAAACAGAAAGTTTTAGCAATTATGATGAAATTATTTTTTTAAAGCTTAATTCCTCTGGAAATATGGCAGCAGTATCAGTTAATGAAATTGCAAATAATGATAAGCTTAATGTATTTCCTAATCCAACTGATGGTACCTTATTTATTAATCTGGAAGATTTAGAAATAGAAAGTTCATCATTGATTATTAGTAATGTGGTAGGAGAAATCGTTTATTCTGAAAAAATTAATACTTCAGAAAAAAAGATTATCGACTTAAATGATCAGAAACCTGGAATGTATTTATTGACGATTCAATCAACTGAAAAATTAATTACAAAAAAAATCAGTCTGCAATAATTAATTGCAGTAATATAAGTTAAACTCACAATTAGTAAATAACTATATACCTACTACTATGAATACCATAAGTCCGCCAAATGGGACAACTAGTTCCGACATTATTGATACTAAGGATAGAAGTATGCCTGATCAGAAAGACATCACAATTTTTATTGTTGATGATGATCCTCTGTATTTAAAATCATTAGAATTGCAATTCAATCAAAATCCGAATCTTAAAGTGAAAACCTTTTTATCAGGCGAAGCCTGTATGGAAAAAATGGAACTTAAACCCGATGTAGTTATTCTCGATTACATTTTAAATAGTTCAAATAAAGAGGCCATGGATGGACTAAACACTTTGATAAAAGTGAAGAATGTATCTACCGGTACCCAGGTAATTATGTTATCTTCCACTGAATCAGTGGAAGTTGCAACAAACAGCATTAAACTTGGTGCTTTTGATTATGTAGTTAAAAATGCCAACGCATTTTTAAAATTAAAAAACTGTGTTAAAAAGATTTTGGGAATTTATTCTAAAGAAAAGGAGCTGATTGTTTGGGATTGGTAAATCTTACACCTTATTCTATCAATAATTTATATTATTCCTCGTTTGTGTTTTCAAACGAGGAATTTTTTTGTTGTAGAAAAAACGCATAAGGCAATATAAAAATTTAAGCCGGTCATTAAAAAAGCCAATTGAGTATTAACTCAATTGGCTTTTTAGTAAACGGATAACAATCACTATAATAATCCAGCAGCAATTTTATTTTCTAATAATGTTTTTTCAACAGCCTCTAAAATAAGATTAACTTTTTGAAGTGAGCTGGATTCCGCATAATTTCTTAAAACAGGCTCCGTTCCTGATGCTCGGATCATTAACCACTCATCATCATTAAAATAGTATTTGTAACCATCGGTAGTTTCTGTTTTCATTATCTTATAATCTCCGAAACTTTGATAAAAATTATTTTGGCAATTGCCTACAATTTTATTTTTCAAATCCTCTGCTATATGTAGATCAGAACGTTCAAATGAAAAAGATCCAACAATAGTATACACTTCTTTAATCAGGTCTTGCAATGATTTACCGGATTTTGCCATATACTCCCATATAGTTAAACCCATCCAAATTCCATCACGCTCCGGAATATGCCCTTTAATTGCAATGCCGCCTGATTCTTCCCCACCCAATAATACGTCTTCATTAATCATAACACCCACAATATGTTTAAAACCTATTTTAGTGGTTTGTTGATCCAAGCCTAAATATTCACACATTTTCCCAACTTTTTTACTTACAGAAAATGCAGTCACCACCTTACCTGTCATCCCCTTTTGCTCGTATAAATATTTAATCAGCAATAAAATAATATGGTGTGAATCAACAAAATTACCATCCTTATCATACAAACCTATTCTGTCTGCATCCCCGTCAGTAGCTAAACCGCAGTCAATATCTCCTGAAGACTTTATTAAATCAGAGAATTCTTTTAGATTTTTATGAATTGGTTCAGGCGCTTGTCCATTAAATGATGGATTGTGTTCACAATGTAACAAGGTTGTTTCAGGCAGTAAGCGTCTAATCACATTTTGTCCAGCACCAAACATTGAATCGTAGGCTAAATTTAATTTGGACTCACGTATCGCTTTCAGATCAAAATTTGCTTCTACATGCTCGCAATACATGGTTTCAAGATCAATATATTCTAATAAGCCTGAAGCTTCAAATTCTTTAAGATTTGTTTTATTAAACTCGAAATTACTTGTTTCGGGTATTAAATTTTCTATTTCTTCAATTTTTTCGGGTAATAAAGGTCCTCCGTACGAACCTTTCAATTTATAACCATTATAGGAGGCCGGATTATGGCTAGCAGTAATAACAATACCAAGATCAGCATTTTTCCTAAGTGTACCTAATGAAACCATAGGAGTTGATACAAAGCCTTTGGCTAAATGCACCTTGATGCCAAAATTACATAATACCTTACATGTTGTTTCAGCAAATAATTCACCGCCAAAGCGGCAATCATAACCCAATACAACCGAAGGTTGTTTGCTGTTTTTCATTAGCCATATTGCAGTAGCCTCAGCCACTCTTGCAACATTATTAACTGTAAAGTCCTCAGCGATAATGGCACGCCAGCCATCTGTTCCAAATTTAATTGATGTCATAAATTAGTTGTTTAAAGATTAATTATTTTAGGATAGTGTTTTAAGGAAAATTAAATTGCACATTGTTCATTGAACCATTGAATTTCTTTTTCAAAAATTCGCTCTGGTAAAACGGGCGGAATATTACTGACAAACACCGGCATTTTAATTCCTTCCGGGATTGCCAATAGAGGTGCTGTGCTTTTAAAAGCCATCTTTTTAACAGTTCCAATACTGAATAATCTGTACAAAAGATTATGTTTATGTGGGATCATTGCAACAATTTCCGCATCACGTTCTTTGACAAATTCATTAATACCATCCACAACACTTTCATTGATTGCATGATGTATCGAATGATTTACATTTCTGATGAGTTTTCTAACATTAAGAAAAACTGCGATACTTTTTGAAGATGTTTTTTCATCCGCTCCCTTAACGTTAACAATGAAAAGTTTAGAGTTAAAAAATAAAATGAAGTTAAGAAGCGCTGTTAAGGGACGATCATTTTTCAATTCTAAATAATCTGCAGCAAATACAACCTTTGTCGGAGTTCTGAATTTTAACTTAGATGGAATCATTAGAACCGGAGTAGCCAGGTTACTAATAGCGTTTGAAGTGTTTTTACCTACTACTGATTCTTCATATAACCCATTGGAAACGCCAAAAATAATTAGTTCCGCATTCCATTCTTTTGCAAGTTCAGTTATTTTACCAACCACATTTTGGGGCTCAAGGCATAATTCAAATGTTATTTTTGACTCGCTTTTTTGTATGTGTTGCTCTAAAAGCCGAAGGGCTTTTTGTTTCTTTTTTTCTAAGTCCAATTTACTTAAATTGCCACTTGCATTAGTATGCTGACATACATGCAATAAAAGTATGGTTGAATCCATTAATTTAGCCATCTCAATAGCATAATCCAACGCGTTTTCAGCCGTTTCCGAAAAATCTGTAGGTACAATAATCGTTTTCATAATTTGAAGATTTTTTTGTGACTACCCTGTTTTCTTACCAAATTTACTATCCCTTTAACGTTATAGTTATACTATTCGTTGACCCAAAGGATTAGTTAGTTAAATGGAAAAGTTGACACGGTAACTCATATTATTATTTTACTAAATTAATTTTCACTTTCTATCTTTAATTCAATCCATTCAGCAACACCCGTTTTAATTATTTTGCGTTTCGCTTTCCCATATCCTTTTGATGTTAGCTGCTCTTTATTAATTCCATTTTTTATAAGATAATTGGCCAGAGCCTCCGCCCGTTCCTGGGCAAGTTTTTTGTTTTCTTTTTGGTTTCCTTTAAGAACATATCCTGAAATCTGAACCTTTATACCAGGATTTTCGTTGAAAAAGCTAATTAATTTATCCAGTTCAACATTTGAATCTGAACGAAGTTCAGCTCGTTTTGAATCAAAGAAAATATTATTCAACAATATTCTTTCCCCCTCAATAGCAGGCCGCATCTGAACTGATTTATATATCTCATAATAATTTATTGAATTTGAAATATCAATATGTTCTGACTGAAATATATAACCTTTTGCTTCATAACTTATATTGTTATTTTTTTCTTTCGGAAGTATAAACAAATAATTACCCATGTTATTTCCTGAATAATAAACCGCAGAAATTTCACCTGTTTCATTATCTGTAATAGTAATTTTTATATCTTTAAGAGGATCACCTTTTATATCTACCACTTCTCGTTTTATAAGATTCAGAGAGGCTTTTTCTGAATTATAAAAAGTGACAATAAAATTTTTCTTACCATAATCCTGTGTTTCCACCACATTTTCATTACTTCCGTTACCGTTTATGGAGTTATTTTTAACACTTGCCGTTTCAACTAAATCATCATAAGTAGCATCTACCGGATAACCCACATGTGCAGGCGATGTCCACACTTCCCTATCGTTAAAAGTGCTTACAAAAATATCGTGACAGCCAATTGTTTTATGTCCATTTGAACAAAAGTAAAGGGTTACTCCATCGGGGAAAATAAGTGGAGCCTCCTCATCAAAAGGAGTATTAATTATTGGTCCTAAATTGTAGGCTTTGCCCCATTCTCCATTAAGTTCCTTTTTACTTTTATAAATATCCTTTCCACCGTAACCTCCCGGGCGATCACTTGAAAAATACAAAACTGTTCCATCAGCTGAAATATATTCATTTGGCTCCCACCCCTTTAAATTTGACATTTTTGCCAGTTTTTCAGGTGCTGTCCATTGATTATTATTCAAACTTGAAGCATATAAACTTCCTACACCTTTATTTACCCGGTACGTCAATACAATTTGCCCATCTGTGGAAGTACCCACTGTGGCCTCATTACATAGTGCTGCACTATCGTTTATCTTGGAACAATTTCTTTTCCCAACAAGGCCCGACATAATTAGTGAATCCGTTTTATTTGATGATGCAACAGGCTCAAAAAATATTCTATCCGTTTTTAATTTGTTTGGTTTAAAAAATTGTGAAGGTGGACTAATTGTTAAGGGAGTCAAACTGTTAAATAACTGGCCGTTGGTTCTGATTTTATTTTCACCTTTAAAATTAAGGTCTATATTCCGCAACCCTTTCAGTTCTTTGCCAAATTTACAATCCTGGATTTCAATATTTATTTTTTCCTTAATAAGTTGATCCAAATTACCCGAAGAGAGCTGTTTTTTATACTTTTCATAATATTTAATAGCCGAATCAAATTCATAATTTATCCGATAAGCATCACCCAAATATTTATATACTATTAAAGGAATTGCTGCTTGAGCCAATTGCTTATCATTTTTTCCTGAGCTATAAAGGCTTGAAGGCCCTTGTGAGAGATTCCCTAAATTGTCCTCTACAATATCTCCATCACTCAATGTAACCGACTTTTCTAAATAAAAAGCAGCCTCTGTTTTTTGCGAACGGGAGTTCAAATAACAAACCCCTATTTTATAATTTAAATAAGCATTAGAAAATTCGTTTTTTAATAATTCCTGGTACAAAGGCAAAGCAGCGGAATAGCTATGATGAGAAAATAAATTCTCCGCTTTAACAAATACTTTGTTGGTGCTTTCAGTCTGGCCAGTTAATTCGGAAAGTTTAATGAAAAACATAACCGTTAAAATCGCAAGTGCTCTCATGGGAAAGAATTTTAAGCAATACTATCTGCCACGTATAAATTATCCATTTTAAGGAGTATCAACTACAAATTTATATGTAGCTGTATCTAATGGCTTAATTATTCGTTCATTACAAATATTTAATAGTTTAAATAGCTAATTTCCTTAGTTATGTAAATCCCTTTAAAATTAAACACAACAACAATTAACTATTTTGCCTTATTTAGAAATGTATATTTGCATTCTATTTATTCATATTCTATGACAACAGATATTCCTTTTAAAATTCTTTCTATTGGAGGTGAAGGCTACCATTTAATGGCCAAAATATATATCAATCGTAAAGTGTCGAATGTTATTATTGATACTGGTGCTTCAACAACCGTATTTGACAAAAAAAGGATATTAAAATATGTGGATACTAAAAAATTCGATAAGCATGATAACTTATCAAGTGGCTTAGGTACTAATACCATGCAAAGCCACTTTACTGAGATTAAAAACATGAAGATTGGAAATTTAAAACTCGCAGCTTACAAAACAGTTTTACTTGATCTGTCACATGTGAATAAATCATATGAGCAGGCGAAGCTTACACCCATTGATGGTGTACTTGGTGGCGATATACTATTTAAATATAATGCTGTGATTGACTACAGTAAAAAAAGTTTAAGATTGAAAATAAAATAATCCATAAAACTATTATCCTCTCTCCTATTTTAAAGTTGACACTTATTACTCTTCATTAACTATCTTTGTAATATGCGTATAGATATTATTACCGTTTTACCACAATTATTGGAAAGCCCTTTTCAGCATAGTATATTAAAACGTGCTATTGAAAAAGGATTGGTAGAAATTAACCTTATTAATCTTCGGGATTATTCAACTCAAAAACAAAAAAGTGTTGACGATTATGCTTTTGGCGGTGGTGCTGGAATGGTTATGGGTATTGAACCCATAGCTAATTGCATCACAGCTCTTAAATCACAAAGAACTTATGATGAAATAATTTATACGAGCCCGGATGGAGAAACATTAAACCAAAAAATGTCAAACCACCTGTCAACATTTAATAATATTATTATTCTGTGCGGTCATTACAAAGGAGTAGACGAGCGCGTAAGAGAACATTTTATTACAAAAGAAATTTCCATTGGCGATTATGTACTTTCTGGTGGAGAGCTCGCTGCTGCCGTTATTTGCGACAGCATCATACGCATTATTCCGGGAGCCATTTCAGATGAAACATCCGCTTTAACGGATTCTTTTCAGGACAATTTATTAGCCCCTCCGGTGTATACCCGTCCTGCAGAATATAATGGATGGAAGGTTCCGGATATATTATTATCCGGACATAATAAAAATATTGAAGAGTGGCGTCATGAACAAAGCCTAGAGCGCACAAAAAAACGCAGGCCCGATTTGTTGAAATAACATAATCAAAAACAAAAAATCCTAAATTCTAACACCGGTCTGGTTTTAGAATTTAGGATTTTTTGTTTTTGAGATTCTAATATTATTTACAAAATTGCTTAATAATATCTTCCGCTTTTGAATTGCCTAATTTTTTCGCTTTTTCAAAATCGGCACATGCTCCTTCTTTATCTGCCGATCTGGTTTTTGAAATACCTCTGTTATAATATGCTTGTCCAAAATCAGGTTTTAATTCAATGGCTTTGTTCAAATCCATTAATTCGCCTTTAGCATCATTCAATTTACTTTTTGTTTCCCCACGCAGGTTATAAGCCTCAGAATAATCCGGTTTAAGTTCAATTGCTTTATTTAGGTCAGCAAGCGCAAGTGAATAATCCTCTAGCTCTGTTCTTGCGAAAGCTCTGTTAAAATAAGACTCCGGATAATCCCATTTTAATTCAATCGTATAATTTAAATCATGAAAGGCCGATTTAAAATCATTCATTCCAATCTCCGCTTTTGCCTTACCATTATAAATTCTTGCATCTTCTGGTTTAAGTTCTAATGCTTTTTCAAAATCTTTTATTGCACCAACATAATCTTTAGTCGCGGTTTTTGCCTGTCCGCGTAAAAAATAAACTTCAACATCATTTGAATTAACTTCAATTGCTCTGTCATAATCCTGAATAGCACCAGTATAGTCTTTTAGTGCATATTGGGAATTCCCTCTGTTTAAATAGGTAAAATAATCCGGTTTTGAAAGAATCGCCTTACTGTAATCCTCTACTGCACCTGAAAAATCCCCCATTTTATCTTTTGCAGTTGCCCTGTTATGATATGCCTGTAAATAATCGGGATTGATTTTTAAAGCCTTCGTATAATCTTTAATCGCACCATCGTAATCACCTTGAAGATCCTTAACATATCCTCTGAAATAATAAGCTTCGTAATAATCCGGATTTAATTCAATTGCTGAATTATAATCCTGAATAGCCCCAGTCAAGTCTTCTGCCTCACTTTTTGCTCCGCCCCTGGATAAAAAATAGGTAGCATCTTCAGAATTCAATTTAATTGCCTTATCAAAATCAAGAATAGCTTCTTTAAATAGCCCTTCCATAGACTTAGCAGTACCTTTTTTAAAATAATTTTCAGCAGTTTTCTGCGATTTTGCCAAAACGGGGCAAAGAATCATAATGCAAATGATAAAAGGTAGTATAAAGGATTTCATATTTTTCATTTCTGGTGAATTTTTGTATGCAAATATATATAAATTCTCATATAACAACCAGTTTACAACCGAACAATGGTTTTGTACCCTCCTAAATGCACTTTTTTACTGATTTTAAAAATATTTTTGCAGATTATTTTATAATCTAAAAAAAAAAACTATATTTGCAGTCCTTTTCAGGTAAGAATGATTTTAAAATAGTGTAAAAACAAGAGGTTATGAGCAATTTATTAAAATACGCGGAAGAACAATTAGCAGTTAAAGCAACTCACCCAAAATTTAAAGCAGGTGATACTATTACTGTACATTATAAAATTAAAGAAGGCGAAAAAGAACGCGTTCAGCAGTACCAAGGCGTTGTTATTCAACGTAAAGGCGGTGGAATCACTGAAACATTCACTGTTCGTAAAATGAGCAATTCAGTTGGTGTAGAACGTGTATTCCCTATGCATTCTCCATACATTGACAGAGTAGAAGTTAACAAAGTAGGTGTTGTTCGCAGAGCTCGCTTATTCTACTTACGCGGATTAACTGGTAAAGCTGCCCGTATTACTGAGAAAAAACAATAATTGTATTAAAATACTCCTAAAAACCCCTTTCCGGTATGGATTGGGGTTTTTTATTTCCTACCTCCCTCAACATTCTGTAAGGACAAATTATTAAATACAATGACAGTAAAAGAAGAAATAGAAAAACGCAGAACGTTTGGGATTATCTCCCATCCGGATGCGGGAAAAACAACATTGACTGAAAAGCTGCTCCTATTTGGGGGAGCTATTCAGAAAGCAGGTGCTGTAAAATCAAATAAAATTAAAAAACACGCCACTTCCGACTTTATGGAAATTGAGCGTCAAAGAGGTATTTCCGTGGCAACTTCCGTAATGGGATTTGAATATAAAGGAGTCAAAATCAACCTATTGGATACTCCTGGTCACGAGGATTTTGCAGAAGATACCTACCGCACCCTTACAGCTGTGGATAGTGTTATAATGGTAATTGACTGCGCTAAAGGTGTAGAGCCTCAAACGCGTAAGTTACTGGAAGTGTGTAGAATGCGAAACACTCCGGTTATCGTTTTTATAAACAAACTTGATCGGGAGGGTAAAAACCCTTTTGATTTATTAGATGAAATTGAAAAAGAGCTTAAAATAGATTTACGCCCCTTAACATGGCCAATTAGTATTGGTAAAACGTTCAAAGGCGTTTACAATCTTTATGAAAAAAGCTTGATATTATTTAACAATGGTGAAAAACAAACAACTGAGAATTCGGTAATCATTAATGATTTGAATGATGGAACCATTGATAAAATTATTGGTGAAGAGTTTGCTGATACACTCAGACATGATGTTGAGCTGATTGAAGGAGTTTATTCTGAATTTGAAGTGGAAGATTACCTGGAAGCAATGATTTCTCCTGTATTTTTTGGCAGTGCAGTAAACAACTTTGGAGTGCGCGAATTATTGGATGGTTTCATTAAAATAGCACCAATACCTCGTTCCCGTGAAACGGAGCTTCGAAAGATCAATCCTGATGACAAAAATTTTAGCGGCTTTGTATTTAAAATACATGCTAATTTGGATCCTAAACATCGCGACCGGATTGCATTTTTGCGCATCTGTTCCGGCAAGTTTGAACGCAATAAAAATTATTACCACGTGCGTGAAAACCGTACATTAAAATTTTCCAATCCTACCGCCTTTATGGCCCAGGAGAAAAACGTAGTGGATGAAGCGTATCCGGGGGATATTGTAGGTTTATATGATTCGGGCATTTTTAAAATTGGCGATACATTAACCGAAGGTGAAAAAATGAATTTCAAAGGAATTCCTCAATTTTCACCTGAGCTATTCAAATACGTTGTAAACGCTGATCCTTTAAAAACAAAACAATTAAATAAGGGTTTGGAACAATTAACGGATGAAGGTGTAGCACAATTATTTACAAAGAAAACCGACAACAGAAAAGTGCTTGGAACGGTTGGTGCACTTCAATTTGAAGTTATTCAACATCGACTAAAAAGTGAATATTCAGCATCCTGTAATTTTGAACATATTTCGCTTCACAAAGCCTGCTGGATAAGCAGTAAAAACAAGAAAAAGCTGGAGGAGTTTATATTTGAGAAACTTCATCACATGGCAACCGATAAAGAAAGCCGCCCGGTATTTTTGGCTGAATCAGCATGGGCTTTGCAAATGGCTCAGGAAAAAAATCCGGATATCCATTTCCATTTTATTTCCGAATTTAAGGAAGAATAGAACTTCAGAAATTATTAAAAAAAAAATCCCCGATATTTAAAATATCGGGGATTTTTTTTATTGATTAAAATTAATTATTGAACAATTAATTTAGTTGTGTTTTTACCATTTTTAGTTTGTACTGTAACAGTATAAAAACCTTTTGCTAAAGCAGCAGTGTTGATGTTAGCAAAATGACGTCCCTGAACCATTGAACCTTTATTTTCTGAGTAAATTAATTTACCTGCAATATTATTTACACTAATAGTTACCGGTGTTTCAGAAGATAATTTAAAATTCAACTGTGCAGATTCAGTTGCAGGATTAGGGAATACATTCAAATTCATATCAAGTACATTTTCTTTGATGCTTGCAAGTGGATTTCCTGCAGTTCCACGAATCATAATATCATCAATAGAAATTAAATTATCATCTTCTGAATTATGGTGTATTGCTATAAAAACATTTTTGTTAGCAAATGCATCTAAGGCCACCGAGAATGGACGAAGCTGACCTGTCATTGCTTTATCTGGTCTTGCGGAGTCATACTCAACATAAGTACTGTCAAGGCCATGAATAAAATCTAGCGTGGAAGAAAAAGTATGATTAGCAAAATCTGATGAATCTCCAGCAATTGAAGAAGTGACAGTCATTTCAGCAGCAGTAAAAAGAAGATTTGTAAAAGCAAGGTCATCATTAGTTGTGGTAGAAAGCCTTACCTCATAACCATCTAAATAACGAGGTGTTTGAAATGGTGCTGATTTCCAGAATAATGTATCATGCTCTCCTAATTGAACATTTGAAGAAATAAGCCAGTTACTAGCTACTTCAACAGTTGAAAACCATGAACTGGAAGAAATCACAACATTATCAGTAGTATCGATATCTGCGAAAGCACCAGTAGGAAACCAACCGCCATCACGGTTTGAACCGGATCCATCAGCAAATCCATCAGCATCATAACTATACCACATAGTGTCTGTAACGTTACCTGGAGGAGGTATTGCATCTACCATAAAATAATTATCATAAAAATTCTGAAAGTTAAAGCTTTCATAAAGTAATGTATCCTGTGCCTTAGAGGCTAAGGAAGCAAATAAAATTAAGCTAGTTAATAAGGTGTAAAATTTTTTCATGCGTTCAATTTTTTAATTATAGTTTATTCTCAAATAAAAATACGATTGCAAATTTAATGAAAAATTTCAACTTTTTAATACTAAAGTTAATAACAGAGGCCGAAAACAGGTATGTAAACAAACATTCCAGATTTTAATAATTTCAATTGCCTAACTCTTTAGAATGATAGTTTGTAACATTTAATATTTTTTAACATTTAATAAACAACTCATTATTAGGCAATTAAAAAAAACAAAATGGTTTCAATCTCACTATTGTCTTAAAAATTGCGAAAAATCCGCTATTATTGTATCATAAAAAATCTGAATTTTTAAACAGACAAAGCAATCTGGAAGATCCGATTAATGTATTAACTTATAAAAAAAACATTTTTATGAATTCATTTTTTGCTAAAACACTCACTATTTTTACTGTTTTTGCTGCCTTACAAGGCATCGCTGCAAATCCTGAGGGATACAATATTAAAATTACCGTTAAAGGTTTACCCGAAGGCGCAACCTGTATATTGGCCAATTATTATGGCGATAAGCAATATATAAAGGATTCCGCCAAGGTAAATGCAAAGGGCGAAGTTGTTTTTAAAGGTACCGAAAAATATCCTCAGGGAATTTACCTGTTTGTTCCTCCTAATAAAAAATATTTTGATTTTGTGATCGATGAAGGACAAAATTTTTCGTTAGAAACCGATACTGCCGACTATATCAAAGCTATGAAAGTAAAAGGCTCTGACGAAAATAAATTCTTTTATGAGTACCAGGCTTTTATGTCGGGAAAACAAAAGCAAATAGATCCTTTACGTGAATTGTATAAAAAAACTACAAAAACAAACACTGACTCCACAAAATTAATTTTGGATCAAATGACTGTTATTGATAAGGAAGTGAAGGAATACAAAACCAATTTCATTAAAAATAACCCCACTACTTTTGTTGCGAAACTTTTTAAAGCTATGGAACATATTGAAATTCCGGAAGCTCCCATTTTACCAAATGGTAAAAAAGACAGCACCTTTGCCTACCGTTACTATAAAGCTCATTTTTTTGACAACCTGGATTTTAGTGATGACAGGTTGCTGCGCACCCCGATTTTTCATAATCAGATAAAAGAGTATATGGAAAAAATGACTCCTCAAACACCTGATTCTATTAACGTTTCCGCAGATTACCTCGCTTCAAAAGCAAAAGCTAATCAGGAAGTTTTTAAATACATTGTTTATTGGCTGACCTACAATTACGAAAGTTCAAACATTATGGGAATGGATGCCGTATTTGTTCACCTGGTGGAACAGTACTATATGACTAAACAAGCATATTGGGTAGATTCCACACAATTGTATAAAATTACAAACCGTGCCTACACCCTTAAACCACTTTTGTTAGGCAAAAAGGCGCCTGCCATTTCTATGCTGGATACTTCTGGTGTGGATGTCTCCATGTACAATGTAAAAGCAAATTACACCATACTTGTTTTCTGGGATCATGGCTGCGGACATTGTAAAAAAGAAATACCGAAGCTTGCTGAAGCTTATAAAACAAAATTAAAAGCCAAAGGAGTTAAAGTGTATGCCATTGAAACAGAAGATAAACCCGATGACTGGAAAAAATTTATTAAGGAACATAAACTGGATTGGATAAATGTACATCAGCCAGATGCTTATAAACGTGCCGTAACTAAAAAGATCTACGATATATACAGCACTCCGGTAATTTATTTACTGGATGAAAATAAAATCATAAAAGCAAAACGTATTGATGCCGAGCAAATAAGTAATCTGATAGAAGCTTTGGAAAAAGAAAAAAGTTCCAAAACCACAAAATAATAATTCATTAAGCATTTCAAAAAAAGCAGATTCCTATTTAGGAATCTGCTTTTTTTTTGCCCATGCTTCCTCCTTAATTTTGTTTACGCATTTGCCGGAATTATTTCATAAATATAATTAGTTGAATTCCTTAATAATCAGGAATAGCGTATTGGCATATTTTTTTAGCTAAATGGCTGAATCATTGAATTTTATAAAAAATTGTAATTGATCGTAAATAATCGTACATTACATAAAATACGTTCTTCCAATCCACATTTTAAATTCCTGATAGCATGAAAAAAGGTTTACTACTAATCTGTCTTGCATTTGTTTCTATTGCTGTCACTGCTCAAAATGCTCTTATTTGGAACGGTGAAACTTCTAATATCGGTAACTGTACCTTCAATAACGGAAATGCTAATAATAGTAATCAGTATGCCGGCAGCTATTGTTTTGAAGGAAATCCGACCATGTGGGCTGGTGCAGGTATAAACCTGAACTGTCAGAATACCTGGCGGATGGACATATCAAAATATGATGAAATATGGTTTTATGCGAAATGTAATGCTCCCGCTGCATCAACCACTATAAGTATTACGGGATGGCCATACACCAGCAGAGTTGTAGATATAGCAAACTATATCCCGGGTGGCGTGCTGACAAGCACTTACAAGTTAGTCAAAATCCCTATCGATTCTCTTATCACCAATCAGTATAATTTAGGATCTATTGAATACATCTATTTAAGCGCTTCTGGAAATGAAGTAATTTATGCAGACGACTTTTATGCAATGGATCTTTCTCCAAATACGATTACAAATTATGAATTTCTTTCAGAAACTGTTATCCATCTGGATATAAGTGGTAATTATGACACTACTGATGTTCAAATTCTTAATCATTACAGTATTACCAGCACCGATGATCCTGATTTCTATACAGCACAACAACCAATTAAAGTGGGAATGCGTTATTATGTAATTGGCTTTGATCATAATTTTCCAAATCCTGATGTAAAATATGAATTGTACCTGGTATTTAATTCAAAAATGAAAAATGGCAAACATTATCAGCTCACTGTTACTAATGTTAAAGATAAAGCCAATAATAATTTCACTGTTCCGCAACAATATTCATTTGTTTATGACGATCATAATTACACCAATCACTCTGTAAAAGCTAATCACGTAGGGTATCTGCCTCAAAGTCCGAAGTATGGTTATATCGGTAATTATTTAGGTAGTGCTGGCCTTATGCCGATTACTCCTACCACTTTCGAAATTCGTAATGCAACTACAACTGCTGTAGCATATACCGGTGTACCTTCGTTTACAGCAAATGATGCAAGATTAAGCGGAGAAAAAATATACGAATGTAATTTTCAAAACTTCAGTACACCAGGTAAATATTTTCTGTATGTTCCGGGAGTTGGAAGGTCCTACCCTTTTACAATAGCAAGTACAGCGTATGATTCTGTTTATTATCATTGCGCAAGGGGTATGTATTATCAGCGCTGTGGTACGGCTTTACCTGCACCTTATGCCGATCCGCAGTGGGCACGGGGAGCATGTCATCTTAATGATGGAACCATTCATCCTTCTCATTCATTTTCTCCTCTGTATAATGGAGAAACTGTTGGATCCAATCACACGGCTGTGCATGGTTGGCACGATGCAGGAGATTATGGAAAGTATGCGGTAACTGCTTCCAATGCGCTGTATTATTTATTTCTTGCATACGATATGTATCCTGAAAAATTTGGCGACAACGAACACAATATTCCGGAAAGCGGTAACGGTGTGCCCGATATATTGGATGAAGCAAAATGGCAGGTGGACTGGTTAAGAGATATGCAGGCTGCAGATGGCGGAGTTTTTCAATTGCTTGCAGATGCACAGTGGGCAACTGATATGCCGGATCTTGATAATCAAACACGCTATATTCTTGAAAAAACTACTTTTGCAACCGGAACGTACGCAGCTTCTATGGCAGCTGCCTACCGCTATTTTCAACCTTTTTGGCCGATTTATGCAGATACTTGTTTAGCAAGATCAAAAAGAGCGATGAGCTACCTGTTAGCTCATGCGAATGAGGCTCCAGCAGGAGGCTTTTATTTACCTTCAAACTTTAGTTCTGGCGGGTACACGGATGATGAAGGTGATGTTGATGAACGTGCCTGGGCTGCTGCCGAATTATATAAAAGTACCGGACTTGCTGTATATGATAGTTTATTCCATGTTTATTGGGCTCAACATCCTTTAGGATGGGGATATAATTACAAACACAGACAAACCGAAGCTTCAATAACATATGCAACAATTAACAATTGGTCTACAGATGCAACTATAGTAACCCAGATTAAAAACTGGTATAATGCCACTATTGAAGGGTATCAGGTAATACGAACAGATTCCAATTACTATCACAATGGCAATCGTACTGATGTTAACGGTTGGATTGGTTACGGTTCTTTTGGGCAATCCTCCCGCTATTCATGGGATTTTATAATTGCACATTACCTCTCTGGAAATAATATTTCTGGCAACCAGCGTTATTCGGATTATGCTAAAATTAACCTGGATACACAGTTTGGTAATAATCCACAGAACATGTCGTATGTTACAGGTATTGGCAGCAACCCTATTAAAAACCCATTAGTGAATGAGCATGCCTATCAGGGCTCCACACCTTTTCCCGGAGTTCCGGCTTACGGCCCTATGTCGCACTTAAATGCTTCAAATCCATATAATTTAGAGGTTCAAAGTACAGATAACTTATACCCTTCTGGGATAGATGAAAATTCAGCATACCCCTTATTACGCAGGTATTTTGATTGCATGGAAAACGATGCTGCCACCGAATTTGATATTGGGGCTATGGTACAGCTGTCGGTTGTTACGGCTTTTTTCAAAAGCCCTCCAATGACAACATCAATAACTAATTTCAATAGCAATTCACAGACGGGGATGGTTAAGCTTAACAGTTATCCCAATCCTACAGCTGAAAACACAACTATTAATTTCACTATTCCTCAAACAGGAAAAATTAAACTAACAGTTATTGATATACAAGGAAAAAACATTGCTACTCTGTTTGACGACACTATCACTGCAGGAAATCATTCTGTAATAATGAATGCTGCCGGACTTTCGCCAGGTATATATTTTTGTCAGCTCCAAACGCCATTTGGAAATAAAACTCATAAATTGGTAGTGATGAAATAAATTAACAAAAGCCTTTTATATTGATGCAACTTACATCAATTGAAAATAGGGCCTTCCCATTTTAATGAGAGTCTGTTTAAATTTTATAAAAAAATTATACAGGGACCAATCCTTCCCAACATATTTCGACAAGCTCAATATGACCGCGCGCTGTGAGACTGAGCTTAGTCGAAGACTTTGGGAGGCAACAACAAAAAAAACAATAAAATTTAAACAGTTTCTGACAAATAGAAGATTTTAACACTCTTTTGATTTTTTCTATTTAAGTTAAAGTTTTATATACATTTGTGTATCAATATCTTTCTACCCTTGATAATAAATGTGTTTCCACCTGTATCATAAAAAAACTCTAATGATAATTTCAATAGCTATTTTCAGATGAAAATAAATATCATAGGAGCAGGGGTTTCTGGCTTAACGGCCGGATGTTATTTACAAATGAACGGTTTTGAAACCGAAATTTTTGAAAAACATTCTATTCCCGGAGGATTATGTACTAGCTGGAAAAAAGGCGAATATACATTTGATGGCTGTGTTCATTGGATTTTAGGGTCGGACAAAGGCAGTTCTTTCAACCAAATGTGGTCGGAAATTTTAGATATGAAAAAAATCGATTTTCATAATCACGATATACGTTTGCAGGTCGATTTAAAAAACAATGTAAATAAATACGGTGAAAAAGTATTTCATTTATACACCAATTTAGATCAATTACAGAAATATTTAATTGACCTCTCCCCCGAAGATTCAAAAGAAATTAATGAGTTGATCAAATCGATGCGGATCATGCAAAAGTTTGATTTACCCCCAATTATGGATGATCTTCCTTTTTTAAAGTCCATGTTTCGTGGAATAAAAATGGTTCGTTACCTGGAATTTTTATACTGGTTTTTAAAATTGAAAAAGGAAACTAATTTCACTTTTGCGAAAAAATTGAAAAGCCCCTTTTTAAAAGAAAGCTTTGAAATGCTCTATGACGGGGAAGAAGTTAATATGATGATTCTTACGATGCCGCTTTCGGTTTTTGATCAGAAAAGCGCTGGATACCCCATTGGCGGCTCACTTAATTTCGCAAAAAAAATTGAGGAAAGCTATTTGAAATTGGGCGGAAAAATACACTACAATACTCCGGTAAAAAAAATAATTACCGAAAATGGTGTTGCCAAATCGTTACTGGTAAGAAACAACAAAACACACGATTCAGATATAACACTTTCAGCTACGGATTGGTATTTTACAGCATTTGAAGCACTTGACAGTAAGTTTACCGATCAGAAAATGTTGGATCTAAAAGACTTAAAAGGCCTGGAAGTGTTTTATTCAGTGGTACAATTTTCTTTTGGTATTGGAGCAAATTTAAAACATCTCCCTCACTTTTCCCGCTATCCACTTGATGAACCAATCATTTCACCGGATGGCACCAGTTATGAGCGCATGGAAGTTCATATTTATAATTACGATCCAACTTTTGCTCCTGAAGGAAAAACATCTGTAGTTGTGAGTTATTATACTAAAAACAGGGATTTTTGGATTGATTTGCGGAAAAATGACCGCCCACAGTACAGATTGAAGAAAAAAGAATTTTCGGATAAAATAATTGAATTGCTGGATAAACGTTTGGGAGGAATAAAAGATAAAATTGAAGTAACGGATATGGCCACACCCGCAACTTTTAACAGGTATACAAATAACTGGAAAGGCAGTACACAAGGGTGGTTGCCGGGCAAAAACTTATTGGCTCCTTCACCTGTAGATTTTACTTTTCCGGGATTAGAAAACTTCTATTTTTCCAGTCATTGGAACCAACCGGGTGGAGGCTTGCCTATTGCAATAAAGACCGGTCGTGATGTGGCAAAAGTAATTTGTAAAAAACACAATATACCCTTTAAAACAAAACAGGGAAATACATATTTGTAAATTCACTTTTATAATAAGTGGCAGATTAATTGCTTAATAATATCCACCCCCCACTCACTTAATTTTCATCCGCAAAGTCTTTAATTTTTTTGATCAGATCTTTTTGAGAACCCGTTATTTCAGCAGAAGTTACTACCGCGCTTACTGTCACCCCCAATATTCCATGAAGATTTAAATTTTGACCTGTCAAAAATAAATTAGGAACCTTTGTTTTAGGAGTAATGAACGTTTTTAAGGGATCTCTGAAATCTTTTTCCACCCCGTATAAAGTACCATCCCGGCTACCAATATAATCTCTATAGGTAAGTGGCGTTGATGAATAATATGATTTAATTTTCTCCTTTAAACCAGGGAGCCGCAATTCTATGGCATCCATTAATTTTTCAGATTTTTCTTTTTTAAATTCATCATACTCCGCTCCTCTGTCTTCTTTATTATTGGGGATTATATTCTTGCTGCTTTCCCATTTTTTTACTTCATCATAGTTCATATAGGTCATTGCAATCAGGCTTTCTGTATAAACACCATTTTTTGATGAGGCTTGAGGAAAAATAACAAAACTATGCGGCCAATTGTCAGATTTTGGATTTATTCCTTCCCAAACATTGTCATCATGATAATGGTAGATATTATTGTTAAAGTATTCCATACTATCCTTTTTTAATACGATATAAAGAATAAATGCTGATATGGAATTTTTCAAACCGGTAATACGTGTTCTATAGGCTTGTCGTAAATGCCCCGGCTCAATCATATCTAATGTTTTAGCCAGATCGAAATTAGAGATGAAATAATTGCCTTCAATTTTTTTACCATTGCTTAACAACACATCTTTAATATTACTTCCTTCAAAATTAAATTTTACAGCCTCGCTGTAATTGTGAATTTCTCCTCCCATTTTTTTTATAGAAGAAGCTAAATGAGTTGCTATCTGCCCTCCTCCATCAACACATTTCCATGAACTTTCAATATAGGTATTAACAACAAGTGCATGCACATATAATGGTGTTTTGTCAGCTTCACCTGCATATAGTGGATTTGTGCCTGCCAATACATTTTGTAGTTTAACATTAGAAGTAATAGATTCTATATATCCTTTGGTATCTGTGGCCAGGAAGGTTGCAGTAACCAAATCCTTTGGCTCTCCTCCTAATCGGTAAAGAGGAAAAAAATCGCATATTTCACGAATTTTATCACAATACTTTTTTATGTTTTCCTCCTCACCCGGAAACTGTTCTGCTAAAACACGTATAAAATTATCGTAGCCTTGTGCATGTCTATATACTGTAGGATCGCCTTTAAATGTGATATGATCAAAACCATCCACATCCATCCGTTTCAATTTAACTTTATCCATTAAACCGAAATATTTAAAATAACTGTTAAGGTTCTCCCCTTCATCAAGCCCACCTAAGTAATGAATGCCTGTATCAAAAATAACTTTATCGCGTGAAAATATCTGAAGGCTTCCACCTAGCTGACGGTTTTTCTCGAGTATGCAAACTTTGTAGCCTTCCTTACTTAAAATATACCCACAGCACAAACCTCCCATACCGCTGCCAATGATCACTACATCATATTTGGTGTTTTCCATGTTTCCTTAAACTTTGCCTTTATGCCTAATGATAAATATAATATTTGACGTCAATTTTGTATTATCTACAATTTCATATTTTAAGAATGGAAAAGTATCCAACGTTTTTTTTATGAGTGATGCCGATGTAAAATGTAAACCATCTGCTTTTGTTTTATTAAAACCCGAATTGGTAGAAAAAAACTCTGTATAACGCGTCCCTAAATGTCTTTGTTTTTTATCAGCATCTGCATCACGGATAATCATCACCCCATTTTCATTTAATTTATCTGCACAGCGCGAAATCACTTGTACCTGCTGTTCTTCGTTTAAATAATGCAAAACATCACTGATTACAAAAGCATCACTATGTTCATAATCATATTGAGTTACGTCCGCGCAAACAAAATTTACTTTTTCTGTTTTGGAAATACAATTAGCGGCAATATCAATTTTTTCTTCATCATAATCAATGCCAATAATCTCACGCTCATTACTCATAAAACTCAACATCAATGGCAAAAAACCATATCCACAACCAACATCCGTTATTTTTCCTTGTTTAGGCAAATAGCTTTCAAACAATTTGTAATTGTCCTCCAACCCTACTTTTATTCTGCAATACCATTCCAATACCGGTCCCTTATAAATATAATTTTTTATTAAACGCGGCCTGAAATAATCCACCGTTTCCTGTTCCTTACGGAGTAAAGCGTACTCCATCCGCATTAAATTACAGATATTTTTTGATCTATCTTTATATCCTTTTCCAAATTGCTCATCTGTTGATGAGATACGCGGTAAATATTTTAAAGTTAAAGCGCCTTCTTTAAAATGAAAATCTCCTTTTGTAACGCAATCACCTGCACCATGAATAAGCAACGGCTGTATATCCGCGTTCAGCTGCTCTGCAAGATAAAAAGCACCTTTATGAAAGCGGAGTATATCCCCGGAAACAGATCGGGTACCTTCAGGGAAAATTAAAACAGAATAACCATCCTGCATCAAAATTCTTACTTTTTCAATAGCTGTTTCATAACCTTGTGATGCTGGATAAAAATCAGCCATTTTCACAATTCGGCCATAAAAAACAGAATTATAAACCCAATCGTTTGTAAATACAATTATTTTAGGGTGCAGCATTAATGTTAACGCCAGATCAATATGAGATTGGTGATTGCTAATAATTATAGCAGGTTTGTCAAATTTTTCATTCTGAGGATTGATTATTCTTTTCTTTACATTAACAAACATGTAAATCATAAATTTACAGATGTACATAATCATGTAATGAAACAGGAGCTTCTTTTTCTTAATCGGTGCCGGGATTAGGAAAAAAAGTACAAACCCAAAAATGGTAAGTAAAAAGCTTCCAACAGTAAAAAATAAAAAACCTAAAAAAGTAAGAAATAAATTCAGCCCAGTATAGGGCAGTAATTTCCGTTTCTTCCGATTTAGTATTAAAAAATTATAACATAAAGGCTGAACAATAAAGGAGATGATCAGCACGGTAATCATACCAATTATGGTGATTGTGGCAATTGATTTTAATGCAGGGTGCTCTGCAAAAATTAAAACCCCAATTCCAATTATAGTGGTAAATGCAGACAATAGAATCGATGTTTTATACGAATTCAAATTTTTACGACCGAACTTATACTCCTGGCTCAATCCGTCCATTATAAAAATACTGTAATCATCACCGAGTCCAAAAATAAAAGTTGAAATTATAATATTAATAATATTAAACTTTAGTCCGAAGATCCCCATAATACCTAATATCCATAACCAGCTGATAAACATTGGCAGAAAATTGATAACGGCCAACTCAAACCGGCCATGTGATAATAACATAAAGCCAAACACCAGCAGTGCTGTAATAATTAGAATAAGGTTAAAATCCGAACTAATTATTTCAACAAACTGGGAAGACATATATTGCTTATCAAAAACAACAACAGATGAATTGCCTGCAAACGCTTCATAAATTTTTGATTTTAAAGTAGGTTCCGCTTTCACCAAGCTGACCACAGTAGTTACATCGGGGTTTTCCGTCACCCAATCATTCACTACTAATTTTTTCAATGTGTCCAGCCCTGACAATTTAACTGGTTGAAAGTTTGATTGTAGTTGTGTATAGAACTGGGAGAAAGCGTTTTCTTTAAACTTATACTCTTTGCCGTACTCAATCAATCGCTGCTGTAAGGAGTCCTTCTTACCTTTCGTCCAGAAAGAATTCCAACGATTAATTCGAAGTTGTTGTAATGAATCTGAAACAAGCACACTGCTTACAGATGAATATTTCAAGATTGTATTTTCCTGTTTTAACCTTTCAAGCTTTTCTGTCACTATCTCATTCGTTTTTAAAGCTTCATTCAGGTCCTTCCCTTTGGAAACAATGTATACAGAGGTTAATGAAAACTTATTTATCTTATCAAGGTTCTGCTGTGCTTTATTTAGCGCATCACTTTGATAATTCATTTTTAGCATATCGCTTTCAAATGTGACATTACGTGCAGTATAGGCAAAAACTACAGTGAGTAGAAACGCAGAAATAACAATCGGTTTGTTTTTATCAAAACGATAAGATATAATACGTTCAATAGCAGATTCCTTAACCGGAACAACCTTTTCAGGGTCTTTGTTTTTTTGTTGCTTTAACAAATGAGGTAAAACAAGTATTGAAAACAAAACAGCACCAATCAAGCTGAAACCGGCAAAAAGGCCAAAATCATGTAATGCCTGAGATTTTGCGAATTGTAAACTTAAAAATGCACCAACTGTTGTAGTACAGCCAATCAGCATTGGCATTGTTAAATCACGGATAACTTTTGTTACAGATCGCTCGTGTTTGTAATGCGTAAAGAAATGCAGTGAATAATTAATAGCGATACCAAGTACAATGGATCCGGCACCAAATGCAATAGCAGATATTTCCTCCTTAAGAAAATACAGCAGTGTTAATGAAAACAAAGCTCCGAAAGCAACCGGCAATAGTATATAGAAAACAACTATAATTCTTCTGAAAAAGAATCCCAGCACAAGCACTATAAATACTAAAGCAATAATGGATGTAAGAATAGAATCGTGCTTTATTTGGACCGCATTACCAAGAGATACTGCCGCTGCACCGTAATATTCAATCGTTACTTTGTTTTTAAATTCCGTCTCTAAAGATTCTTTTATTTTGTCTAAGGATTCTATGAATCCCTTTGTTTTAACATTATCATTGGCAGCAACCGCAGGAGTAATAAAAACCATCAGATTTTTTTTATCCTTAGTCATGATATAGCCGTCATTGACTTCAAAATTTTCGTCAAATTGAATCCGCTGAATCTTTTTTAAGGCCAGAGGAGTAAGGTTGATAGGATCCTGCTGTATAAATTTACCAAGTACAATACTTGATGGGGAGAGCAGTGTTCTGTAATCATTTTTCACTATTTCCTTTAAGCTGTCGGGCTGGATAAAGCCATTAATAGTAGCATAATCATTTTGCTCCAGAAAAATTGGCAAATGCTTATTGAACGTGCTATAAACATTCATCATCAAATCATCAGAGATCTTATGGGTAAGTTCCTTGATGTATCCATTATCCTGTGCACGCAGTGAATCAGCTAATGCGTCAGCACACAGCATCATTTCCGTTGTTTCTGAATTGGTAGTATCAGTATTATAAATATTGATAACCAGTTTATCTTTGATCTTTAAATTTTGTAAAACGAAATTGATCTCGTCAATTTTTTTATCTTTTGGAATAAACTTATTGATATCCTCTTCTAATCGGATCTTAGTAGCAAAATAGGTGGTAGTTAGCAATGCTATACATACGAGCACAAACAACAGGATACGGTTGCGTTGGAAATAGTTATAGATGCGTAATGCTAACATAATTAAATTCAGGCTGTTATGGTGTTCTTATTATTTCTTGCGATACTTAACATTAAATAGGTTAGCATCCCCATAAACAAGGAGAATACTATTGATAGCACACAAGCCCCAGTAAGATAAACGTATAAATTTAATTTAATATTTTCGAGGTTAATATTTGTTAAGGTTATTGTTGATTTTTGCCCGGTAATTAATTCACCTGTCCATAAACTTGCATACAGTATGGCTGGAAGTATAAGCGGCATGCTAATATTAGCCGTTAAAATCACAATGGCCTTATTGAGTTTTAACAAGTAAGCTGCCAAAATAGCCGTAACCAATTGGTATCCCCAGATAGGAAATATGCCAAAAAAAATACCGACCGATACTGAAAGTGATTTTTTCATTTTCGATTCATTTTCATCAAAAAAATGCTTTTTGATAAAGGATTTAATATTACGCGGAGTTAAGCCTTTGAAAAAACGCATCGGGCGATACCATAAAAAAGTAAGTATAACCAGGTATGTATTTAAGAAACTAATACGTGTAAAATCTTTACCCGGACGAAAATGCGTTACGCGTTCATCTCCTTTTGCATAATATATTTGAATTGGTACAGATACTACAGGTATTCCTTTCCATGCAGCTTTAACTATTACTTCAATTTCAAATTCAAAGCGGGAAGTAAAATAGCTTAATTTTTGCATCTTTTTAATCGGATACAATCGATAGCCAGATTGGGTGTCTGGCAACTTAATACCTGTTTCAACCAAAAACCAAAAATTAGAAAATTTATTTCCAAAGCTGCTTCCACCTGGAACATTCTCCGAATTCATATTTCTGGCCCCAATTATTAATGAATCCGGTTCTAGTTCAATCTTATTCAAAAATATTTCGAAATCTTCCGGAAAGTGCTGTCCATCACTATCAATGGTTATTGCATAACGGTATCCAATTTCCAATGCCTTTTTAAAGGCGGTACGCAATGCAATACCTTTACCATAATTTTTTGGCTGATGAATAACTGTTATTGTATTTTCATACTTTTTTAACAGTTCTGCTGTAGTATCAGTAGCACCATCGTTTACAACGATTATCCTATCCGTATACAATAGTGTATCAGTAATGACCTTATCTACCGTATTCTGGTTGTTGTATGTGGGGATAATTACACAACAATTTAATTCCGTAAAACGATTATTTAATTTTGACACGTACAACATAAATGCAATAAGGGCTCAAACGCAATGCGTTTCAACTTTTAATATTCAAGCTTTAAATTTAAGATTTAATTTGCTTTAAATCAGGAGAAAGGACACAGAATTAAAAAATAGTATCGGAAATCTCAACGTTTTGTTGTAATTATACAATAACGGCAACTAATTTTACAAGAGATTTTTTGTTCTGTTTAGGATAAAACAGCGGTTATACTTTTGATAACAACATAAAACTATGCTGAAATCCCTGATAATTGCTATAAATTACAATATTTGCTATTTCATTTTTCTTTAAAGATGTTTTTAGCATATGCATTGGAACATTCTGATTTTGAAGAATCCATCCTGACAACCATAAAGCAAAAGAAGATGCAGTTTGATACTCACCGCACATGTGCTTATATCGTGCTACTACAGTATCCTCCTTTAAAATTGATTCAAGAGTTTCATACACATTTTCATACCTGAAATCTCCATTTTCGCCAGTTAAAAACAAATCAACGGTTTCCCGATCGGATAGATTTTCTGCAAGAAATTTTTTAAAAACGGCCGCCAACTCTTTATCATCAGTGGTGTGAATTGTTTGTATGGCTCTGAAGTTAGATATTGCGTCTTTGCTGTTATTATTCACAACAAACATGGAAACGCCCTCTCCAGCTATGCTTCCTTCTGTTTTACCAGTATATAGATCAGCATTGGTGATACTTTCCTTTTTTATGTATCCACACAAATAGTCAATATTGAAATTGTAAGTGGAAATTTCGTCCAAACCACCCAGCAAATAGGTATGCTCCTTATTATCATCCAGAAGCATTTCCGCATCAATTATTGCATTTTCGAATGCTAATCCTCTATGAACATGAGTAATATTATAGCCTTTATTTTTAGAGAAAAAGCCTAATTGGGAAGCTACTGCATTAGAAGTACTTTGAACAAAATTTGTAGGAGTAAGCACTCCTTCTTCATATTGCATTATTTGATTTAAAAATTTAATACAATCTTCCATGCCACCATTTGCAGTACCTATAATTATTCCATCCAGTTGATCATTCAATTTAAACAGGGGTAACGCTGCTGCAACGCCCAAACGCACCGCCTTCCCCATCCTTCTTAGTATGCCAGTTGGAATACCTTCATAGGAAGGTTCTTTCGCATACAGTTTATTTTCATTACAGATTATTAACTGCTCCAAATTCGCTTCCGGAAAAGTAATCTGGGGTGAAATACAAACAGTTTGATGAATATAAAACATATGCTTCTATACTTTTGAAAGGATAACAGAGCTGCAATTTCCGCCAAAACCAAATGAATTGGACATTACATTATTTATTACCGTTTTGGAATAGGATTGTTCGGGAATAAGCCTTGTATCCGTGATACTTTCTTTAAAATTAAGTGAAGGATAAATTTCCTGATGCAATAAATTGAGAATACAATAAACTGCTTCAATTGCACCGGAAGCGCCTAAAGTGTGGCCAATATTAGATTTGGTAGATGTAAACGCAGGAACTTTATTAAATAACCTGATCATTGCTCTACCTTCAACTTCATCATTATTTTCAGTCCCGGTTCCGTGTGTATTAATAAAATCAATATCCCCGGGTGTTAAACCTGCTTGTTTCAAAGCCTGCTGCATTGCTAAAAAAGGGCCATCTCCATTTTCCGAAAGTGTTGATGGATGATAGGCATCATTAGCATTAGCATACCCTTTTACTTCAGCAATTATTTTCTGATCAACAATACTGTCCTCCCCTTCTAATACCAGAAATGCAGCTCCTTCTCCCAAATTTAGTCCGCTCCTATCTTTGTCGAAAGGCGCACATAATCCAGGAGATAAAATATGTAATGAATTAAATCCGTTTATTGTAAATTTTGCCAAACTATCAGTGCCACCCACTATTACTCTTTTGGCATATCCTTTTTTAATCAGGCGGGCACCATACATAATGGCGTTTGCTGAAGAGGAACATGCTGTATTGATGGTATTAACTATCCCTCTGATTTTGAATCTATCCTGTAAAAAAACACCCACAGAACCACAGTCATAAGAGGCAATATATTCTGACCCGGAATTATGCTGGTTAGCATCCTGATATAACTCATCTGTTAAACACATTCCTCCAACAGTATTTGCAATAACAAGCGAAGTATCCGAATTCGAAAGCTCTTTTTCACTTATACCAGCATCTTGAATCGCCTGATTAAAAGCATGTAAAGCCAATAAAGATGTTCGTGAAACACCTTTAACATTTACATTTAGCATTTTTTTCAATTGTGCATTGGAATGTTTAATTTCTCCAAACAACAAGGTTTCCGCATATTTACTTGGAAAAGAATCTAACTTACCAATGGCACATTTCCCTTGCATTAAACCATCCCGGTTCAATTCAAGGGTGTCACCCAGTGCTGTTATTATACCCATTCCGGTAACATAAACCTTCGCCACTCTATAAATTATTTGGTTCTATTTTTTTCAATATAATCTACCATTGTATTAATGTCCACTAATACTTTTCTACCTTCTTTCGGATCATTTATTTTTATTCCATAATTACGATCAAGCAAAACAATTAGCTCAATAGAATCAATAGAATCCAAGCCAAGTCCTTCACCAAATAAAGGCTGATCATCTTTTATATCTTCCGGTTTAGTATCTATTAAATTTAAAAATTCAATAATTTTTTCTTTTAATTCTTGTTTTAAAACCTGAGTTTCCATATAGATTATATTATTTGAATTTTTTTAAGCTTTATTAAAGTAAGTATCTGAATTACCAGTGTGATACAGATTACCGGAAAAATATTTTTAAAAACATCGCTGAACGCACCACCTTCCAGAAACAATTCATAGTAAGACTCTAAACACCAATGTAATGGGGACAATTGCATAAGCATATGAAATGAATTTGGCATGGCAAAACTTGGAACTAAAATACCGCCTAAGGCTGCCAGTATCACAATAGAAACAGCTCCGAACCCATTGGCCTGCTCCTGCGATTGTGCAAAAACACCAATACAGATTGCATAACTTACAGCGCACCATCCGCAACATAATGAAACAATGAACAAACTGAATAAGTCAGATGGTAAATTCAAAGCAGGCAAGCCTATCAATGGAAATACTCCAACTCCGATAGAAAATATTACAACAACCTGCAATAAACAAACAGCGATATATGTAATCTGCTTTGATAACAAACTTAATAAATAATTAGTAGGCAACGTTTTTAATCGCACAAAACTGCCGCTTAATTTTTCTTTAACAACATTGCTTCCTAGAGAAGTAACAACAAAAAACATAGCAAAAATAGTCCAGGCGGGTATATTGTGCTGTGTTGCATTGGGAATGCTTTTACTGCCATTTTTCGAAACCGGTATTTCATTGATTTTAATCCGATTGGTTAAAATATCCTGTTCAAGAGCTTCTGGTATTTTTGTTTCATTTAAAGAAAAGTAAATTGAATTTAATATCTGTTTACTTTCTACCAATTGCAGGGCTGACAGCAATGCACCATTTATGGATTGAAGATAGGATTTCTGTAATACAGGATTATAAAATAACGTGACCGATTCACCAATGGTGTATTCCGAAACAGCACCTTCGACTCCCATATTAGTTAATGCTTTCGAAGAAACACCCGTTGCCTTTTCAAGTATTTTGGAAGAAAAATCCACAGGAATAATAATTGCTATCAACGCATCTTTTTCATGCATTATATTACTTACCTGATCTTGCGTTAATTCTTTCGAAACATCTGCAATATTTGACAAGCCTGCATTAAATATCCCATGGATAAACTGTTTGCCAAGTTCACCTGCGTCTTTATTACAAACAATTAATTGAATTTTATTTTCATTAACTAATTCAAATGTACTTGCCTGCAAACTAGTAATAACTATAACCAATATAATAGGCATTACAAACATAAGCGTCAGCCCCACTCTATCTCTAGATAGAACTCTTAAATCCTTAATGAATGTTGCCCAGAGTTTATACATTGTTAATCCCGGAATGTTTTGCCTGTGAACTTAAGAAATAAACCTTCCAATCCTTTTTCATTGTGAAGCGATAATAAATTGGACAGCGTATCATTCGCTACAATTTTTCCTTCATCTATCATCGCTATCCGATCGCATAATAATTCAGCTTCATTTAATTGATGCGAACTGTAAACCAATGTTGTTCCAGAAGCATTCAATTCTTTTAAATACGATATAATTGCTGTCCTGCTCTGCACATCAACGCCAACAGTCGGTTCATCTAAAAATAAAATTCTCGGACGATGAATAACTCCGATTGCTAGATTCACTCTTCTTTTCATTCCACCTGAAAACTGCGCAACAGGTTTATTTCTCACATCGGTTAAGCCTATAATCTCTAACAATTCTTCCGAACGCTTTTTAATTTCAACTCGCGTTAGCCCGGCCCATGCACCAAAAAATTCCATATTTTCTTTCGGACTAAGTTCCTGATAAAAGGAAAAATCCTGAGGAACAAATCCGAATAATTTATTTAGCGATTTATTTTTGTTTTTTATTTCATTCCCGAATAGTTTAATACTACCGTTCTGAAAAGGTAACAAGCCCGTTAAAATACTCATTAGGGTCGTTTTGCCAGCACCATTGGGTCCTAACAACCCAAACTTTTCTCCTTCAGCAATATTTAAATTAATATCTGATAAACAGTTGGTTACTTGCCCTGGATAACTAAATGAAAGATGTTCAATCTGGAGGGCTAATTTATCCATTACCATTTAATTTTTGATAATGCTTTAAACGCTTCTCTTTCAATTTCAGCAATTTGATACAAATAATCGCTCATATCATCAAAATCACTTTGAGCCGACAAGCGCCCTTTATATATACCTGCAGCCTGAACAGCTGAGTTTCTCCAGGTATCTCCTGATTTAGTAAATAGTTGAGAGATTTCTAATAATTTATCATTAGGAATATATGGGTGCGATTCCTGAAGAAAAGCAGCATAAATGAATCTAAAACCTCCCCCACCAGTTCCTATCTCCTCCTGCATCCTAACTAATTGCGCCAGATAAAGTCTTGCTGTATCCAACCCTAATTTGGTTTTCCACTTTTTAATTTTATCTGCTGTATATTTTATTCCATCCACTCCAGCTATATTACCGGGTATTCTGAGCATTGCCCCAACATTCCGATTTATACCTGATTTAATAGCTTTCCGTATTTGATCTTCGGTAACAATTGTATTTTCTTTAGGAAAATAAATCTGGCCCCTTGGTGCTAATGCTCCTTTAGCAAACCTAACACGTTCTAATTCATAATCATTAAGCGTGGTAACAGTTTCCATTACAGGATCACTGATAAGGTAATTATCATTCTCTTTCCCATAAACAATTACGTTATGGGCATTAAAATGAAATCTGTATTCTTTTGGAAAATAAGGCAGATAATATACACCAACCTGGCAACCCACGGGCTGCCCCTCAGCAATTTTTTGATCCAAAAATATTTTTGCATTTTCTTTGGATGAAAATTTTTTTCGAACAACAGGAATATCCAATGCTCTGCATGTACGTTTAAACACAAGCCCTGGCATTGTTCTAAAAGCAATTGCAGGACCATTATTTATTTTTAATAGGGGAATATATATGTAGAATAAACCCGAACCAATTCCAAAAGCTAATGGTTCAGTTATTTGGTTTACACCAATATGTTTTAACAAATTAGTTGTTACTCCATTTTCACAATGGGCAGCTTGTATGTGCTTAAAATCAACTTTCATTAAACCTGATATTTTTTAATTGATCAATAGTAATATCGAAAATTTCAGCATACAACTTTAATTTTTTATCAGATAATTTGTTGAATACATTCGGTTTCAAATGCCTTTTGATTGTCCATTTAAAAAAGCCTGTATAGGCCGACAAAATGGTAATGTCCATTAATTTTTGTTCCATATAAAACAAAATCGGACTTGCTTCACCATTCAGCACTTTTGTTTTTGCCTGCAAAATTCTGTTTTCTATATCCTCCCAGGCTACATTTAATGCGGATGATTTTACACTCCAGCCAGTACTTAGATCTGTAGTGTATTTACCCGTTTCGTCAACGGCATAGCATACTTCCTTCGTGAAATTATTTAAAGAGCTGGGATCCTGAGGAACTTCTTTTTTTTTCACTCTAGCAAACAGTTAATAAACTAAAAACATAAGAAAATCTTGAACTTTCAGGAACAACTAGTAGTAATTTTTGTCCTTTTTTTAATGTACCGCTATTTAAAATTTCTTCAATCATTAAATAGATAGAACCCGCTCCCACATTACCTACCGAAGTTAAATTTGTAAACCATTTTTCATTCGGTATATGCAATCCATTCGAATTTAAGTTCTCTGCAATTTTACTTCTAAAAAATTCGCTGGACATGTGAGGTAAAAAATAATCAATATCATTTATATTCATTTCTTTTTTGTCAAGAATATCCTTCAGCTTATCAAATCCTAATGGAACTATATGCTCACTAAGCAGTTTTACATCCTGCTTTATACTCATAACGGATTTATTTAAAATTTCGCCTGGCGCAATATCTACATAACTCTCTAAAGTGCCATCCGCACGTTTGTCTGATGCCATATACATACATGACTCTACCTGATGAGCATACGATACGCCTTCAATCCAATCAATTCTCAAACTCAGGCCGTTTTCGCTTGGTTTATTTTGCAATAAAAAAGCAGCGGCACCATCAGAAAGCATCCATCTTAAAAAATCTTTATCAAAACTCAAATAAGGATTTTCTTCCAACAAGGCTAAATTAGCAACCTCATTTTCAAAATAGGAAGATTTAATTAATGCTGAAATACGCTCTGAACCCGCACTTACTGCATTTTCAACTTCTCCGCATTTAATTGCCATATAGGCATATTTTAAAGCATGCATCCCTGCGCAGCATACACCTGAGGGAGAAACAACTTCGATAGCAGAAGAGTCCTTCAATTCCCCATGAACCATTACCGCATGGGATGGCATCATTTGATCAGGAGAAGATGTTCCACAGGAAAGTAACTGTAACTCTTTCATAGGCAAGGTTGAATCCGAAAATAAGGATTTGATTGCCAATGCAGTCATCTCATAATTTGTATGGGTTGCATTACCTTCCTTATCACGAGCATAAAACCTGCGTTTAATACCATTATTACGTAAAACAATACGTCTTGACTTTGATGGCTGTCCGTTTACAAAACCTAAATATTCTTCCATTTCATCATTTGAAATTGGAGCATTTGGTAAAAATTTTGCAGCTTTATTTATATATACCTGATGTAATGTCATTTAAATTTTAATTTCAATTTACTCCTAAATAATACTCTTTATCTATTTTATTTTTTTTTGTGGAAAGCGGGCGAATAATTAATGTATTGATTAAAACTACAATAGGCGAAACAATAAACAAGGCAAATAACAAATAGTATTTAAACAGTTGAAGCCATAAAGCCCTATTTTTCTTTTTCACGATAGCCTTGGCCCAGATTGTAAATATTTTTTTCGCTCTTGGTTCTATAAACATCATATTTGCTTTTACTTCTACAGCCCCTTTTCCTACCAGCTCTTCCTGTAATTTCAAATAATTATTTTCTTTAAACCTTTTATTTACAACCTCTCCAAATACACTCGATTGTTTAATATCATTTTCAGAAATACCGGGTAATGGAAATACACCCCATAGTTTTTCTTTTTTACCATTTAACATCCAATGCAAAATAGATACGGCACTTGCTAAATTGTCATGCTTATCTTTTAATACAATATTTCCAATTAAATTTGCATCGGCTTCTTTCAATAAATTTCGAACTTTTTCCTGAGCCGCTATCCACATATTTCTTGAGCCAATGAGTGTGACCACATTGGTCCCTTTAAGTATACGGACAAAATCAGGATTCTGTAATATGGAATTTGCAGGAATACTTGGTGATAAAAACCACGGTTGGTAGGCAAAAACAACCAAATCATAAGCAGATTCCTTAAATTCTATTTTTTTTATTGCAGTAGGAATTTGCAAAACACTTTCAGGCATTGCATCAAAAAAACGTTTGCTGGTCCAAGGGAATTTGAATTCTTCTGCAATCTCAATTCGTTTAATTTCAACCTCTGAACCATTCTCAAAAAAAGGAATCGAGAAGGACTCCACAATATCTTTTAATTGATTTGTTTGAGAATAATAAATTATTAAAATTTTTTTGTTCATTGATATAATTTAATCAAATCGAGCATTCAGTTATAAAACGCCTTTTAAAGCAATTCATCATTTTGACAAAGATAAAATTTAATTGCTTCGAATAACTATAATTAAGTTTAATTTATAAGAATACTATTTTTCTTGAAACTCAATATGGAGGCCTGCTCCATCAAGCGCAAAGACTTAAAATTAGGAATGCTGAAAAACTTGAGTACATTTGCTAAAATGCGACAAATTCAATAAATAAATCCTAAACGGAAATAATTTTTCTATGGAAGCACAATATGATGTCATAATTCCCGGTGGAGGGTTAGCTGGATTAACCCTGGCGATTCAATTAAAATTAGCAAAACCTGAAATTTCAATTTTAATTTTGGAAAGCAGGGAAACGGAAGCCACTACTGCGGCACACAAAGTAGGTGAGTCAACCGTTGAGTTAGCAACACATTATATGCGTGAAGTACTTGGTTTGAAAGATTATCTGGAGGAGCATGAATTACCTAAGCATGGCCTTCGTTTTTTCTTCAAAACAGAAAATAAAGGAGAAATAGAGAACCGTGTTGAATTGGGGCCTCGTTTAAAACTACCTGTTCCAAGCCATCAGTTAGACAGAGGAACACTGGAAAACCACCTTGCAAAACGCGCAAAAGAGCTGGGCTCTGTATTAGTTCTGGGGGCTCGTGCCAGAGAAGTGAATTTTTCAGATAATGGTCATGAAGTTGTTTATTCAAAAGAAGGACAGGATGTAAAAGTAACCGGCAGATGGGTTGCTGATGCCACTGGACGTGGTAGTTTGCTAAAACGCAAACTAAAATTTCAAAAGCCAATGGAGCATCATGCAAATGCAGTTTGGTGGAGATTGAAGGGTGTAATTGATATTGATACCTGGTCAGATAATGATGCATGGAAAAACCATCTTGAACCAAATTTAAGATATTTGAGCACTGTCCATTTTATGGACAATGGTTATTGGGTATGGATAATTCCCTTAGGTTCTAAGAATACAAGTATTGGAATTGTTGCGGATCCTGCCATTCATCCTTTTGAAGAAATAAACACGTACGAAAAATCATTAAACTGGCTTGAGAAAAATGAGCCGCTATGTTATAAAATGCTTAAACCTTTAGGGGAAGGTGATGGATTGATGGATTTCAGAGTGCTAAAGCATTATGCACATGATTCCGGAAGATTGTATTCTGCTGACCGATGGGGAGTTACCGGTGAATCAGGCGCCTTTCTTGATCCTTTGTACTCTCCTGGTTCTGATTTTATATCTCTTGCTAATACATGGCTTTCTGATTTGATTCTTAGAGATTTAGATGGCGAAAACATTAGCATGCGTGCTGAAATTTATGAGAAAGCGCACCTTTCACATGTGGAAAACTGGATTCCGATCTATCAGGATAAATATACATTAATGGGAAATACTCAGATAATGGTTATGAAAATATTCTGGGATTGGGCGGTGTATTGGGCCATTCCTTCATTGATGTTTACAAATAAGGCTTTTACTGATTTGAAAATACTGAAAGAGCTTTTTGTGCCTGAAAATGGTTTAGGAAGAAAATATGGAAAACTTAACAAAGTGATGCAGGATTTCTTTTTAGAATGGCGACCTTATGATACTGAAATATTTACCAATCATTATATAGACCCATTTGACGTTGCTTACCTTCAAGATTTCCAAAAGGGTATTGAGGTTCAGCATGGATCAAATTTGGTTCAGCAACTAACAAAAAATTTAGAAACTCTTGAAAAAGTGGCTGCAACAATATTCAGGCTAGTTAGTTCACATGTTAAAGGAACTCCTTCAGATATGCCGGTTAACCCATATGATATAACGCTTGGCACCGATGATTTGTCGAAACACGCAAATGGAATTTTACCGGAAGAATCAATAACAAAAGATATTGACGTAATGTGGTTTTATAATAAAAAAGCAGCAGGAATGAATTAAGAGTCAACTAATTAGAATTGCTCAACTACAGAAAAAGGTCAAATGCCAATAGCGCATTTGACCTTTTTCTATTAAATCACAAATTTAAGTTTTTTGATTTTTTGCTATAATCAAGAATTACCTTTTGCAAAAGAGCACTTGTAGCAGTATAGTTCTTTTTTATGAAAGTACTATCCTCATTGATTTGCTTATTGTATCCCAAAATTGGAGGGGCATTTTCCTGAATGATTAGCCGTAAAAACTTGAATTCACAGTTTTCGTTGTTTTTGAGAATCGCATCATCCAATTTTAATCTTCCTTCTTTAAAAAGAGATAATTGCTTTTTCTTATTCTTCGTCAAACCCGCTTTCCTCATTAGTAATGCACCTTCGTATGCATCTCTGTCAGGCTGAGATACTGTTTTGACAGATACTAGGAGATTATTTATCTGGGTTGAATCTCCTGTTTCAAGTAGCTTGTAAAACACTTGTTTATCAAACTGTTGTCCTTTCTGTAAACTACGTCTATCTATATTTAGTCTGGTTCCAAAAATACACTCCGTCATTGCGAAGGCGTTTTTCAGAACTGAAGCAATCTCTTTATTTATGAGCTTATCGTTGAGATTGCTTCGGTCGTACCTCCTTCGCAATGACGAAGCTTTTGAACTTTTAGAACTCCCCGTTAATGAGAGAAACAATAGGAGAACTAATACATTTATTTTCATTTACACCTTTTACTATCTAAAAATTATTGCACGCTCTTAAACTTTCCTTTGAACTTAGTAAAGGCCTTATCTGCATTCATAAAATTAGCACTCACATCAAATGTATGATCTGTTTTTTTTACAATAAAATCAATTTGGAAATCAGCCGTTTCTTTCGGATTGATGAGTGCCAGAAATTTAACATTGCTGCCTTCGGTAAGCATCAGTTCTTGTTGAAATTTATTCATTAAAATTTCCTTAATGACCTGAATCAAAGCCACACCAGGACTAATTGGAATTTCCGGGAAATGTCCTTTATATACTTCGTGCTCCGGATTTAATTTAATATTACAGCTAAAAACATCCGAATTCTCAGTGGTATAGGTAGAAGAAAGTTCTGAATAAAAATTTTCTAGTAATTGACTCATCATTGTATTTCTTTTGAAATTTTGTTTAATTCAATTCGTAATCTGATAAATCCCGAATGCTTCAATTTTATTTGTTGTGCGACTAGTTTCTCATCATAACTGTAAATTACCTTTTCTTTCACACATACCTTTCCTTTTACAATCGTTTTTTCAATGGTTTTTATATTCGAATTAACCACATAATAGTGCTTTAGCTTCCCATCAGCAATCTTAAAAATGCGTTTGGTTTTATCCTTTGCTTCATACACTGTTGCTTCCTTATTCAACAAATGTTGCAAAAGTATAAGCTTCATATCACGTTTAAGCAATTTTAAAATATTAGGTTTATTAAGGGGTTCAAAAACATATACTAATTCCAGCTCGTTATTTTGAATCTTAAAATCAAACATTTTCATTCCTAATTCCGTTATAAAAACTAAATGGGACGTAACAGAGTCCGTTTGTTTCAGTACAATTAAGCCGCTGTAATAGCGATTGTACAAATTTATTTTTGCTTTATAGAGGGACGAATTATTCGGATTTATAACCGTTTGAACGTGCGAACCAGTAACAACTTCGCGCCCTTTAAGCTTATAACCAGCTACAGGAGAGCAGGATACAAGTAAAACAAATAACAAACTACTTAAGCATAAATTTTTCAGGTGCAATGGAAGCATTTAATTTTTTATTACTGAAATCAATTGTTGTTATATCATCACCAGGCTCTATCATATCCAGCTTTACTACGGAAGTCACATTTTTGTCGAAATACATATTGATCTTTTTTAAACTTTCCTGCATTCCCTTTACAGATGGTAACAGCTCCAATTTATAATGGTTTTCATTTTCGAAATAAGTGATCTTAAATTTATTGGATTTTAAAATATTGCCATTCACACAGGCTATCATTATATCGTTAATCTCTTTAAATACTTTATTGGAGTTCATATCATATTTCTTCACTTTACTCTCATCCTTAATTAATATTTTGTCCTTATTAATTACGATACTGTACTGATAAGGAGTTAAATATTCCCAACGTAAATAATTTTGTTTTTTACCCACAGCCCGTTCAACAAGAAACCAAAAATGACCTTTGCTTGTGATCTTTTCAGATAACATACTTAAATTTTTCACTTGAATAAAATCACTTTCGATACTGGTTGTTTTCTGCGACATGCTTTCAATTTTACTTTTCAGTAAAACAGTATCTTTCACCGGTTTATAGGCTGTTTGAGCCAGCATCATAGCGGAAATACAAACAAATACTATATTTAATATGAACTTACGCATATGCCTGCTTTTGTATTAATTTATCCAATTCAACAACCCTGTAATTATTTTGTTTCAAATAATTAAGAATTTCTTCCAAGGCTATTTCTATATTCTCAACCGTATCATGAAATAATACAATCGAGCCGGGTTGAATACGTTTTGTAACACGGTCAACCAATTGTTGCTTGTCTTTTATTGTTGTATCCAATGACCGAACATTCCATCCAATTACATGGTAATTCAATCCTTTACACGCTTTTGCCAAACCGGGAGTTGTAACCCCATAGGGCGGTCTGAAAAATAAAGGCTGCTTCCCGATTACTTTTTCTATTTCCTGATTACCCAATTGCAAGTCGTTTATAAATTGTTTGGCTGTCATTAAATCAAATAAATTTGAATGAGAAAAACTGTGATTACCAATTAAATGACCATGTTCATGAATTTGTTTCAGTATGTCTTCATTTCCTTTAATCCGTTTTCCAATGCAAAAAAAAGTAGCCTTCACATCAAATTTTTTTAACACTGCCAATACATTTTCTGTTCTTCCTGGCATTGGACCATCATCAAAAGTAAGTGCCACTATTTTTTCATTGGTTTGTTTCTCACAAATCGTATCTATATGAAACCCTGAATTAACAAAATACGCGCCATAAAACTCTACACTAAAAAAAAGAATTACGGGAATAACAAACCACAACCAGTGAATTGGATATGTAAAACCTAACCCAATGAGCATCAACACAATAACAATAAACGTAATGGATACTACTCGGTGGTTTAACATATAGAAACGCACATAAATGAATACTGCTGATCGTGGTAATGATTAACAATAAGTATGTTCCGAATATTCGAAATTGTCTCATTACTATCTATAATTGCAGGAGGTATAATTTGTTTTTTTATGATGGAGGCTGCCAACCAAACTGCAAATGCGCTTGAAGTAAAATATTCACCACACAAACGTTTGAAATATCCTGTTGGTAATTTTGTCTTTTCATTAAATTCTGATAGTTTCTTGTCCATTTGCTCGTCTCCACAATTTCCGCTTAAAACAAGAGATATTTGACTCATATTCAGCCCAATACTTTCTATAAAAAGGTTGGTTTCCTTTAATAGTTGATCAGAATTATCAATATGCTGCTTGCATTTAACTCCGTTTATTTTTGCAGAAGCTGAAGGCTGTGCTATAGAACTGATACTGAAAAATGCCGCTCCCTCTCCTATTTTATACCCTTTAGTTGCCTCTGTTTTTTTTATATAACCAGCCCTGTCAAATAATTCTAAAATCGAATTATTTACTTCATCAATACCTCCAACTAGCACTGTTTCAGCTTCCTTTTCATTTAATAACATTAATGCATCCTGAAGGGCATATTCAAATGAAAGGTTTTGATGAACATAAGTGAAATTATACCCATGGCATTTTATCAATAAAGCCAACTGCCCTGCAACCGTATTGTGTGTGGATTGTATAAATGAAGTTGGAGTGAGCAGTTGTTCGTCATTATCCAACATAGAACGTAAAAATTTATCCGTATCGTCATAGCAGCCAATTCCAGTACCAACAATGATTGCGTCCGCCTTTTCCTGCCCGGCTTTTTTTAAACTTGTAATTCCAGCGCTAACGCCCATTTTTACTATATGTGACATCCGCCTGATCATAGCTGCAGGAATAAAATCCTTATAAACAGGCTCCGTTGCTAATAACTTATTTTGTAAAGGATCAATAGGCAAATCTTCGAAAAAATAATTTTCATCAATTGTATTGTGGTGCGAAATACAGGCTAATCCGTTTATATATGCTGTCATATTAATTCTTACTAAAAATTAAAGATGAACAATTCCCGCCAAAACCAAAGGAATTAGAGAGTACATAATTAACCGGAACATTTGTTTCCAATACATCAACAGGTGTAATAGTTAAATCATTCATTTGAGTACTTCTGTTCAAACAAGGAAATATCATATTATTCTGTATTGCTAATAGCGAAACTACAGCCTCAATGGCTGCAGCTGCCGCAAGCGTATGGCCTGTAAATGCTTTGGTAGAACTGAATTTAGGAACATTATTATTAAACAAAGTCTGCATGGCTAATCCTTCCGATAAATCATTATTAGGAGTACCAGTACCGTGCGCATTGATATAATCAATTTTGTCGGGAGTGATTCCCGCCACTTTAAATGCCTTCTGCATAGCTAATAAAGCGCCATACCCCTCCGGAGAGGAGGCTGTTTGGTGAAATGCATCATTGGAATTACCATAGCCCAATAAACGGCCAATAATTTTTTTATTTTTCTGTTGTACTAATTTTCCTGATTCTAAAACCAAAAAAGCTGCGCCTTCCCCTAAATTTAAGCCTTTCCGATTGTCATCAAAAGGCTTACACCATTCCTTATCTAAAATCATCAGTGTATTAAACCCATTCAAGGTGAATTTCGAAAGAGGATCAACACCGCCCACCACTACTCTATCCAGAATATTATTTTTAATTAAACGAGCCCCCAGCATCATTGCATTTGCTGCGGATGAACAGGCGGTACTTATGGTAGTTACATATTCAGTGATCCCTAAATGTTTCGCAATATCATTGGAACTAACGCCACTGAAATGATCGTCAAAAAAATTCTCATTGGTCTTTTTATCAAAAAAATCTTTGTAAACCAATTCGGTATGACACATTCCGGCTATTGTGGTAGAAGAGATAAATCCGGTACGTGCATCCTGCACATCAGCAACACCTGCATTATCTAAGGCTTGTTTAGCCGCCAGGTAACCAAGAAGTGTGGTTCGGTTATAATTTCCAATGCCTGCAATAGCGTTCAGTTCCTGGTTACTGTATTTTACCTCACCAGCAACAAATTCATCCTTATGAAGGGTTTCGAGATACCTAATTTTATCAATCCCGGATTTATTGTTTGATAGCGAATACAGGGTTTCCTCAACCGAATTACCGATTGCAGAAAGAATACCCATTCCGGTTATGTAAACACTATCAGCCATTGAAATTTTACTATTGATATTTATACGCTAATCCAAAATTTACCTTCCCGCGTTTCTCGACTCCGCTCGAAATGACCTGCGCGCTGTCATTTCGAGCTGAGTCGAGAAACGTGCGGCAGTTATGATTTAATAAACCCAAAGTGTTACTTCTTATTGGCACTTATGTAATCAGCCATTGACTGTATTGATGCAAAAATATTTTTTGCATCCTTCGGATCCTGAATTTTGATACCGTAATATTTTTCCAAAAGAACGATCAACTCCAACGCATCAATTGAATCCAATCCCAATCCTCCGCCAAATAAAGGAGCAGCAGGATCAATATCTTCAAGATTAACTTCAGCCAAATTTAATTGCTCAATAATTTGTTTTTTCAGGTTTTCGATTAATTCTTCCATTTTGTATTTTAATTATATAATTGTTGAATCACCTCCGGATGATGAAGTTTATTAAACCCTTCCTTATCCTGGTTAAATTTAGTTTTTTCTACGCAATACACAACAGCTTCAAAGTCATTTCCATCAACATTTACCCATCCACAAATTGCAGCGGTAGTATGATTACTTTGCAATGCCAGTGAAACATAGGTATGCATCAGCTTCTCATCGAATTTTTCTGTCACAAAAAATGCGTTTTCTCCCGTTAATTTATGCTTAATAGCAATTTCGCCAATAACAATATTAGGAAGTGTATATACAAATATGGCAGGACTAGGGAAATATTGACTTTTATCCGCAATTGTTTTTACGTGATTTCTATCCGTTTCAATGCTGGATGCATGGTTAGAAAATATAATGGCAACTTTTTCCTTTTGATAATTTTCAAATTGTGAATTGTTCCGTATTGCAAGTTCTGCTGCCAACACTCCCAATTTACATAAGCTATCCATTTTAAAAAACTTAGGATAGCTTAAATTGATATGCTTATATAGATCAGTTAAAAACAGCACGGGATCAGATGATTTATCAACTTTCATTTCAATACCATTAACCCAAACAGCGTTGTTTTTTATTTTACAGGATGATACAATTGTTGCTTCCATTAAATCTTTTCAAATAATGCTGCTGCATTACAGCCTCCGAATCCGGATGCTGTTTTCAAACAACTGTTTATTACTTTAGACTCCGTTCTACTGATTACATTTAATCGCTGAGATGTTCCCTGTTCTTCAAATCCCATCGATTGAATAACGGTATTAGAAAGCATGGACTGAATAGCTATCACACTCTCTAAAACACCTGCAGCACCTAAGGTGTGGCCATAATAACCTTTCAGGCTATTCAGAGGCACATGCTCCAATTGCGCTCTTGAAAAAGCAATGGATTCCATTTCATCATTAAATTCAGTCGCAGTACCATGCGCAGAAATATAATCTACTTTTTTGTATCCTGAATCGTCCAAGGTATTTGTAACAGCCTGAAACAAGCCATCACCATTGCGTGAAGGCCCCGAAATATGGTTTGCATCATTAGCGGAACTTCCTGCTGCAATTTTTACTGAACTTATTTTATCAGCACTTAATAGTATACTTGAAGCGGCTTCTCCCAGGTTAATACCGACTCTGTTTTTATCAAAAGGCTTACTGGATTCATCACTCAAGGCATTAAAAGATTTAAAGCCCGACAATGTAAATTCAGAGACAATATCAGCACCGCAAACAATAACGTTTTTATAATTGCCATTTTCGATTAAGCGCTTTCCTATTATTATTGCCAATAAGCCGGAAATACAAGCGTTAGAAACTACTACAGGTGTATTGATACAGCCAAAATAATCACCTACCGTTTTTGCAAAAGCCGATAAATAAGCCCTGTTTGGGTCAATATCTTTATACGCACCTTCCAGGATATCTATATTTCCCTTTGTTGTAGAAATAACAAGCAAATTTTCTTTTTTCTTAAAATCAACACCTGATTGCTGCACCACATCCAAGATGGACAAAATGCACATCTTCTCTAAATGAGTATAGAAATTATTATTTGCAATAACTGAAAAAGCATTATTCAGAAAAGTTTCCTCAATTTTAGCGCAGCAAAAAACAGATTCAGAAAATGGAAAACGCTGCTTTGCAACTCCTACTTTACCCCGCATTAACGCGTCAAAGTTTTGCGAAGTGGAGAAGCCTAGAGGGCTAACAATATTATTTGCACCTAAATAAGTGTTCACGCTACTATTTTAAATGTATATTTTTCCACTCTTCAAAAAAGGGCGGTACGGTAATCATTAACTCCTTCTTTGCTGCATCTAAGAACACTTGTATTGTTTTGCCTTTACAAACCAACTCTTTTTTTTCATTAAAAATTTTATAGTCAAATATAATTTTTGCAGCCGGGCTATCCGTCATTGTTGTTTCAACGTAAATAGTTTCTCCCAAGCCGACCATTTTTTTAAAATCACACTCCAGGTGCACAAGAGGCACTGCCAGCCCTGTTTTTCCATAAATATCCATATACCCCAACCCGAATTTCTTACCGAAATCTTCTCTGCCATCTTCAAAATATTTCACATAGTTACCATGCCAAACCATTTTTAAGGCATCGCATTCGCTGAAGCGGACTACTACTGCAGTTGTATGACTCAGGGTTTTATTCATTTACAACTTCCGGCTTTTGAAGAACAATTTTCATTTCACATTTGGCTATTTCTGTTCCATTACAAAATGATGAACCTTCTATTAAAGTAACACCCATCACTTCCATCTTCAATTTAACTGTGGTTTCCAATACATCTCCGATTTTTGGTAATTGATAAATTACCAGATCTTTAATTGCCCCAATAAAACCAATCATAGGTTCTGCACCATTTTTTTTAACTTCATAACCGGCATTAGCAGCGGCAGTTTGAGCAATGTTTTCAATAATGCCAGGTTCATGCAACAAACCATTTTTCACAAAAATATTATCCTTCCGGATCTCAAAACTTGTTTTTGTAATGCCTGCTTCGCAATAGTTCAAGGTATCGATCATCACTATCGGAGCTCTTTGAGGGATGTAATCTGTTATGTGTTCTTTAGATACTAATACCGTTCCCATAAAATATGCAATTATTAAGCTATCATCAGTACAACCTGTCTAATTTTAAAAACCCGACAGGTGTATACTTTCAATTACGTGTAACAAAAAACTTCCCTCTAAAACTACATAATATTACTAGTTCTCCACCCAAAAATCATAAAAATTAAACCATTGCGCAGGGTACCTTTTTACCATCTCCTCCAATTCTTTGATATAGCTGTCAGAAATTTCTTTCACTGCCTGCTCCACTTCTTGTTCAGTTCTGGCGCGTTTTACTTCGATAGGCCTTTTTGCAAAAAAATGATATTGTGAATTGGTTTCTTTCACTGCAAAAACCACGGTTACCGGAACACCAAATTTAGCAGCCATAATAAAGGGACCTGCTGGAAATTTGGCTTTGCGACCCATAAATTCCTTTTCGAGTGTTGGTGCGCCAGGCAGAAAGCGATCGCCATGCATTACCACCCATTCATTATTTCTGAAAGCGGTATGGAGCTCTACTAAATGCCCCATTTCTCCATCTTTGATAGCAATGATTTTAAAATTCTTTTTCTTCATTACCTCTCCCATGTACTCCTTCATTTTTTCAGCTTCATTGTCATAGATCAAAATATTAAATTTAGTATCTAATATCTCCAGCATTTGGCCGGCAACCTCCCAATTTCCAATATGTGCGCTTAATAAAATGCTGCCCTTACCTAAACTTTTCAGGTAGACTAAATTTTCATTATGCCCTTCGTGAATGACTGTAAACTTGTTCCTCATCCCTGCAAGCAAAGCCACTTTATCCAACAATGTTTGACCGAATAAATAATAATTACGATAAGCGGCAAAAAGCGATTTTAGGGGAGTTTGGTGATGTATTTCTCGAAAATATTTTAAAGATGTTTTTGTTGACTTGGCAGTCACTAAAAAATAAAAAGCTACAAATCGCAGAAAAAAATATGCGATTCGCAGCCCTAAAAAATTAAGAATGAAAATAAAAAATTTGTGTCCTTTAACGCCTCCCTTTGCTTTGCCTTCCCACTGTTTAGCTTCCGACATTTTTTTATGCTACTTCTTTTTGACTTACTTTAGTAAAGCAATATTCATAAAAATCCTGGAAGGTATGGATATTGATAAAATCTTCACCAACTACCTTAAATCCTAAATTACTTTCAATAACAACCACCAAATCAACATAATCCAGGCTATCTAAATCAAGTGTTTCACGAAGGTTGGCTTCAGGTGTAATTACTGTAGGATCTACTTCAAATTCTGATACCAAAAATCCGTTAACGGAAGCAATAATTTCTTCTCTTGTCATAACCTGTTTATTTTATTTTTTTTATTATTAAAGTTGAATTTGTACCTCCAAAACCGAAGGAATTACTTAAAAATGTATCTATTTTTTTATCTACTGTTTTTGTTGCAATATTTAATTTTGCTGATGCATCATCCGGATTTTCAAAATTAATATTGGGTGCAACAAAATCGTTTTGCATCATCAGCATGGAATAAACAATTTCACTCGCTCCAGCCATCCAGCATTCATGTCCTGTCATTGATTTTGTTGAGCTCACCAATGGTTTCGAACTTCCAAAAACTTCGTCAATTGCTAATGCTTCTGCCCTATCACCGCCAACGGTTGAAGTTGCATGCGCACTGATGTAATCCACTTCATTCTCACTTATGTTCGCATCTTTCAAGGCCATACTCAATGAACGCACCTGGCCATCCACACTTGAATTAGAAATATGCTCGCCATTTGAAGAAAAGCCATAACCTATTACTTCTGCCAATATAGGTGCACCACGCTTTACTGCTGTTTCATAATCCTCCAAAACTAAGGAAGCTGCTCCACCACCCGGTACAAGGCCATCTCTGTCTCGGTCGAAAGGCCGGGATGCTTTTGTGGGTTCGTTTTCACGAACAGAAAAAGCACTTAAACCGTCAAAACTGCCAAAAGCAAAGGGGTTTATCTCCTGCGCTCCACCACAAATAATGTGATTTTGCAAACCCCATTTTATCATTAAATAAGCCAAACCTATTGAGTGTGAACCACTTGCACAAGCTGCACTTATTGTAAAATTAAGTCCTTTTAATTTAAATATTGTTGAAAGGTTCATTGTAACGGTGCAATTCATAGATTGAAAAATTGAACCCGAACCTATTAAAGTTGTATCTTTTTTTAAACGCACTAAATCAATTGCTTCCATCACAGCCTTAGCGGAACTGTCGTTTCCGAATAAAATTCCTGTTTCGTGATTATCGAGCCAATCAATATCCATACCAGCATTTTTGGTAGCCTCTAATGTTGATAGATATGCATATTCAGCTTGTTCAGAAAGTTGAATCCGCGCTCTGCGATCAAGTAATCCTTTTAATTGGGGAGTAGCTACTTTACCTGTAAGACTGGAACGGTAACCAAAAGCTTTACGCTCCGGATCCATCACAATTCCTGACTTACCCTGAAACAAAGAATCTCTGACCTCATCCAGGTTGCTGCCTAAACACGACCAAATCCCCATTCCTGTAATAACAACTCTTCTCATTTATTTGGCGATTTAATGATTTAGAGAATTGGATAAATTAACAATTAATTAAATCCTCATTTCTCGATTTCACCGTTTCTCTATTTCTCTAATTTTATTAAGAATATAAGCCTCCGTTAACGGAAATAACCTGCCCGGAAACATACGATGATTTTTTTGAAGCGAGCCAACCTACCACATCTGCTACTTCCTGTGCTTCACCAAAACGAGCCATTGGAATTAGAGCTTTAAAATCTTTTTCATTTAAATCATGAGTCATATCCGTTTTGATAAAACCAGGTGCTACAGCATTAACAGTCACTCCTCTACGTCCCACTTCCTGTGACAGCGCTTTGGTGGCACCAATTACTGCGGCTTTAGAAGCAGAATAATTGGTTTGACCAGGTAATCCTTTCAATCCTGAAAGCGATACAACACTAATAATACGGCCGTATCTTTTTACCAGCATGTCTTTTACAACCAAACGGGTAACATTAAAAAAACCATCTACTGCAATATCCATTACGGAATTCCACTCATTGTTACTCATCCACATCAACAGGTTATCCTTACGGATTCCTGCATTGTTTACAAGCACTTCCACTACTTTGGTAGCTTTATTTGTTTCCATCCATTTACCCAGCACTTCGTCCACCTCTATTTGTTTGGAAACATCAAACTTCATCAATTCACCGTCTACGCCTTTTTCTCTGATAAGTTCCAGGGTTTTGTTTGCCTCGTCAATATTAGATTGATAATTGACTAAAATATGGTAACCCATTTCGGCTAATTCCAAACAAATTGCTTTTCCGATGCCTCTGGAACCTCCTGTTACTAACGCATATTTTATCATAAAACCCTTAAAATTGATGTAAAAAACAAAAATAATAAAAAAAAACCGTTTAATTATATTCCTTAAAAACTAAATGATTTTGTCAGGAAACATAATTAAACGATTATTTGAAAAAGCAATAAAACAAGCTATTTAACAAGCTCCATTTTTATCATCATATCTTGTTTATCCTTGATATATGTTTCAAGCATAAAGGTTTTATCTTTTGCTTCAAATATTCTGGTTAAACTAAATTGGTAAGCTTTTTTTCCTCCAATGTTGGTTAAATCAAGAATAGAGTGTTTTTCAACTTTCCCCGTGGCATCATCAATTTTATAAGCAGTTAAATAACCACCAAAACCGCCTTTGTGAGGTTCTGCGGGCTGATCCATTTTAAGTGTAGCATTTTTTCTGTTGTCAACAAACAATATGTAATGAGCTCCTTTTCCTTGCACATAGGCTATTCCCAAGCTTCTCAGATCCTCAACATTACTAGACAATACTGCCTGGTTTTTAGGCATTTTCTCCGACCATACCAATTTACCTTTCGCATCAATTTTGGTAGCTACCATATCACCAAAATGAGAAACCATTTCCATTGAAGTGAACCACATCTCCTTTTTAGAATAAAAAATCTCACCGATTATAACCATGCTACCATCACTGTTCAATACAAAATTTCTAAGAACAAGATCATTAATCCCGGCTTTTCCATCCTCTTCTCTTGCATCAGCCTTATCTTTCTGTCTCATGGACAGATATTTTTTAATCAATTCTATTGAAAATGGGTAATCATTATCTCTGACAACACTACCATCTTTTCCTAATTCAAAAACATATAATCCATTTATATTTCTACTTTGTGACATGTTGCCGGTCCAGTCTACTTTCGTATCTATTCCATTTGCATAATAACCTGCTGCTAAAATATTTCCGTTTGAGCTTTCTCTAAGTTCAAATTTATCAAACATCATCCCTTTTTTAACCGGTAGCACTTTGTTTTTCAATCCCTCAGAATTTGAAACGGTAATAAGCTCAAATGATTTATTTGCATTTATCCTGGATAACATAAATGCGGTACCTTCATTATTAACGGTATACGCTAAGTTATCCATTTCCTTTTCTGTATGTGGCATTTTAACTTCTTTACCCCATATTTTGGTGAAAGTATTATCAAAAACATAGAAACCCAATTCATCAAAGTTTTTAGAATCATTTCTACTTTCTGGTTTATTTCTGAAACGAATCAAAATTTTGGACCCGTCAAAGGATGAAATAACATCAAATTTAGGAAGTGAACTAAAGCCCATAAAACCAGCGGCAACATACCCTGTGGATGCAACTTCGCCTTGTGTAGTAAACAACGTTTTAATTTCTTTAAAAGTGCCGTTTGCAATATCAACTTCTCTGGAATAAACCGTGTAATTTTTTTCTTTTTTATTAAATGCTTCAAATACATAGTATACACGCTCTCCCACTTTTATAACATTTTGAACTTTTGTATATTTTGGTAAGTCTTCATATACATTTCTTTTTACCTCTTTCATTGTGCTCACGTTGAACTTTTGAACAGTAACCATTTCTCCCCTTGTTTTAATAGAGATACTGAGATCCTTCTCCACTCCAACATATTCTTTACTTCCTGCATCCACAACCTCGAATGGCGTGCTGGTTGAAACTTTAAAATCCGCTGATAATTTAACCTGTTGTCCTAGTATGGAAAACGGCACGAACAGAACAATTTTGAATAGAATTTTTTTCATAATTTATTTAAGGGTTAATTTTAAAATCGGCCAAATGTAATGATTATTTGTAATAACCATTTTGTTTATATTTTTTTGTAACGGGAAGGCTAATCCATTGCAACAAAATGAAAATCAATAAATTAACTAAACACTCTTTTTCAAATAGTTTATAATTTTCGCCTGCTCCTTATATTTAATCGTATCCTTATCAAACACCTTTACTAAATTCCTGAGGTCAGAGTAGAAGTTGAGCGCTTTGGCCGAAACTTTATCCTGTATTTTTAAATAATCAATAGCCTGAATAATTGCTAAAAACTCAATGGCAATTACTTCATAGGTATTAAATATAACTTTCTGAGCAATCAATGCGGCATTGGTTCCCATACTCACAATATCCTGGTTATCATTATTACTAGGGATACTATGGATATACATAGGAAAACACAATGTCTGATTTTCGGCTGTTGTGGAGGTTGCTGTAAACTGTACTCCCTGTATTCCTAAATTTAAACCCAAAGTGCCTAAATTTACAAAAGGCGGGAGTTTACCATTTAGTTTATCGTTCAATAAAAAATTAAGCTGACGCTCGCACAGCATAGATAGTTTAGTAATGGATATTTTTAGTTTGTCCATTTCCAGTGCCGCATAATCACCATGGAAGTTACCGCCATGAAACACATTTTTGTTTTTATAATCAATTATAGGGTTGTCACTAACTGAATTGATTTCATTAATAATCACCTGTTCGGCATAATTAATAGTGTCTACAACAGGCCCTAAAATTTGCGGAACACATCTAACCGAATAATATTCCTGAACTTTATCCTTTACAATATTCTCTTTTATAGGGTGATTGTATAAGTATTTTTCGCGCTTTTTAATCAGTTTACTATCCGTTAAAAAATCCTGCATCTCTTTGGCTACATAGTTTTGGCCGGGATGGTGTTTAACAGAATTTAATTCATTGGAAAAATGATCATCGTATGATTCCACCATTTCAACAATCATGCTGGAAGCTGCAACCGTTAGTTTAACAAGGTTTTTAGCATGTATTAAATTAACCAAACCAACACCACACATAGCCGAGGTACCATTCATTAATGCTAAGCCTTCTCTGATATGCACGTCCAAAGGTTTTAAACCTTCGGCTTTAAACACTTTTTCTGTTTCTACAATTTCACCTTTATAATGAACTTCTCCCTCTCCTATCAGCGTCAAAGCCAGGTGTGCCAGCTGCACCAAATCACCACTGGCACCTAAACCGCCATGCTCATATATAACAGGGCAAATATCCCTATTTATCAATTCTTTAAGCAGCAAAACAGCTTCCGGATGAATCCCGGAATAACCTCTCATCAATGTGCTCAAACGGGTAAGCATTAACGCCTTCACATTTAAAGCTGCAATAGGGTTTCCGCTGCCTGAGCAATGGCTTCGTATTAAATTATACTGAAGCTGAACCTGATCCTCATTACTTATTTTATATTGTGCCATCGGGCCGAAACCCGTGTTAATACCGTATATTAATTTGTCTTTTATAAATTCTTTTAAAAAGTAAAAGCTTTCATACACTTTTGCTAATGCCTCTTCATCAAGTTCAATTGTTTGATTATTCACCAACACCTCATAACAACTGTCAAAATCTAATATCCCTAATCCAACTTTGATATTCTTAACGCTTTTTTGCATATATGTTATTAATTTGAATATAATTCCTCGCGAATATATAAAATCAATTTGTTTGGATTACTAAATACTTTTTACATTTATGAAAACAACCCTAATAAAAGGATATGTAGTGGTTTTATAATTCCTAATGAATAGTTTATATTATATTTGTTTTTTTTAAAACCATATTATGACCTTTTATACAAAAGAAAACAAAACTGCACTTCAAGCCAAAGAGTATGCTCAATGGATTGCATTCGCTCCAATTGTGTTTCAGGCAACGCGCTCTTTACAAAACTTCGGAATTTTATTAGCAGTTGAAAATGCTGGTAAAGAAGGTATTACTATTAAGGAGGTTACCGAAAAATTAAATTTGCCTTATTACGGTGTACGGGTATTAATGGAGGCTGGGCTTGGTATTGGCCTGCTTTTAAATAATGACGAGAAATACACAGTTACAAAAACCGGGTATTTTATATTACATGACGATTTAACAAAAGTTAATCTGGACTTTGTTCATGATGTTTGTTATGAAGGAATGTTTTCATTAGAAAAATCCATATCTACCGCCACTCCAGAAGGCTTGAAAACATTTGGAAGCTGGTCTACTTTTTACGAAGGATTGGCACATCTTGAACCTCATGTAAGAAAAAGCTGGCTGGCATTTGACCATTTTTATTCCGATGATTCTTTTCCGGAAGTTCTTCCTATTGTTTTTAAGGACAAACCTAAAACAATGTTGGATATTGGCGGAAACACGGGCAAATGGTCCGTTGCTTGTACAAAATTTGATCCGGAGGTGCATGTTACCATAATGGATTTGCCAGGACAAACGGAAATGGCTACCAAAAACATCAATGAAAGAAACTTGCAAAACAGGGTTTCATTTTATCCAACAAATATACTGGATGAAAAAATCCCATTTCCTAAAGGGTTTGATGTGATATGGATGAGTCAATTTTTGGATTGCTTTTCTGATGAACAAATTATTTCTATTCTAAAAAGATGCTGTTCATCAATAAATGATGGTGGAACAGTTTATATTATGGAACTTTTTTGGGATAAACAGCGCTTTGAAGCTGCTGCTTTCAGTTTACAGATGACTTCCTTATACTTTACAAATATTGCAAATGGAAACAGTCAGATGTATAATTCTAAAACTTTTATTAATCTGATTGAAGCTTCAGGCCTTGAAGTGGAAGAGGTTATTAATAATATTGGTATTAGCCACACCTTATTAAAATGTAAAAAAATATAATATTAATGCAAACAGAAAAAGTAGATGTGCTTGTTATAGGAGCAGGTCCTGCCGGATCAATAGCAAGTTCGATAATTCATCAGCAAGGTTTTAAAGTAAAAGTTGTTGAAAAAGAAAAATTCCCACGTTTTGTGATTGGCGAAAGTTTATTACCTAGAGTAATGGACCATTTAGAAGAAGCTAAATTATTAGAAGCAGTAAAAAAAGCTGGTTTTCAGGAAAAATTCGGAGCGAAATTTGTGCGTGGCGATGAAATCTGTGATTTTAATTTTGCAAACCAATTCAGCAATGGCTGGACCTGGACATGGCAAGTACCAAGAGCCGATTTTGATAAAATCCTGATTGATACAGTTGCTTCCATGGGAGTATCTGTAGAGCAGGAAACAGCTGTTACTGATATTACCTTTAACGGAACAAAATCAATTACTACCGTTGCGGATAAACATGGCAATAAAAAACAAATTGAAGCGGATTTTATTGTAGATGCAAGTGGTTACGGACGGGTGATTCCGCGAATGTTTAATTTGGATAAACCATCTAATTTTGATCCCCGTAAAACACATTTTACTCATTTTAAAGATCTAAAACGCCCGGAAGGTGTTGATGGAAACCGTATTACGGTTATTGTTCACCAGCAGCGTACCTGGATATGGATTATTCCATTTTCAAATGGCAATACCTCTGTTGGTTTTGTGGCTGATCCTGAATTTTTCAAGGATTTCCCTGAAAATCCAACAGAACGGATGAAAGCTATAATTGCATCGGATGTTAATACAAAAGAACGTTTTGCTGATGCTGAAATGATGTTCACACCGCGTACCATTGAAGGGTACGCAATTTCCACCAAGCAGCTGTATGGAGATGGCTTTGTACTTTGTGGAAATGCAACCGAGTTTCTTGATCCTGTGTTTTCATCAGGCGTTACTTTCGCGATGGAATCAGGCAGTAAGGCAGGTAAATTAGTCGGTAAATTTTTACGAAACGAAAAAGTTGATTGGCAGACAGAATATACCGATCACATGATGCAGGGAATAAATACATTCCGGTCATACGTAGCTGGATGGTATGATGGGGACCTTCACGATATATTTTTCTCGGAAAATCCTGATCCTGAAATAAAAAAACAAATTTGCTCCGTGTTAGCAGGCTATGTTTGGGATTTGAATAACCCTTTTGTAAAGAAACACCAACAAGCTATAAAATCCTTAGCGAAGGTGATCAGGATTGAACGTCAGAAAGCTGTATAATTAAATAATTATTTTTCTTTCTTCTAAATTTTGCGAGAAACAATTTAATGCGTATTTTTGGGCACTATTTAAAATCATTCTAAACAATATATTGTGGAGAAAATCAAAATCATCATTGCCGATAGTCACTTTTTAAGCCGTAAAGGTTTAGCTGTGCTTTTGAATGAAAATTCTGATTTTACACTATTGTCAGAAGCTTTAAGTACTTCGGATTTAATAAACCAGGCTAAGTTTTATAAACCGGATTTGATCATTATTGATTACTCTTCCGCAAATTTTAGTTTGGAGGGTCTGCAACAAATTGTAAGAAAATTTCCAAAAGCTAAATTGCTGGCTGTTACAGAGTTACAAAGCAATGAGATTATTTCGAAAGGTTTAAAAACAGGTATCACCAGTCATTTATTAAAAGATTGTGACCAGGATGAAATAGTAGAGGCGATTTACAAAACTGCGAAGGGTGAAAAATTCATGTGCGGTAAAATTGTAAACGCTGTTATACAGGATAAATCAGCTAAAACGGATGAATATTCCTGTGAAGGAATGAACATCAGCGAACGTGAAATAGAAATTATCACACTGATTGCTGAAGGCTATTCTAACAAAGAAGTAGCTGACAAATTATTTTTAAGCACACATACCGTTACTACCCATCGTAAAAATATAATGAACAAGTTAGGTGTAAATAATACCGCAGGGCTTGTTTTATTTGCTGTTCGGGAAAATCTAATAAGTCCGAATCATTTTTTATTTTCTACCAGTAACTAATCTTACCTCATTTTTCCCGTTTTATACCCTGATAATCCTTTAATTTCTATTGGAAATTTATGCCTTTTTTTGAAAATACCATATTTTAGGTATTGTCCATATCTGTTGTCAAATCTACTTTTGTCTCGTTATTTAAAATAATTCTAAATTAACCAGCATATATAAATGAAAACAACCAAAATCAGTACTAATTTATTTAAAACCCTTGTTTTGGGATTAGCGGTTGCAGTAACTATTTCATCTTGTAAAAAAGAGGATGAACCAGAACCACTACCTACCCCAGTAACACCAAGCTACACTGTACCAACAACTTACAACTTTAGTTCTGCTAATTTTTCAACATCAACAAAACGCATAAGCATGCTGGGCGAACTCTTAACTTATATTAGAACAACACATTCCAATACCGTAGCTCCTGTGCTGGATGAACAAAAGTTAAAAGATATGTATGTTAACTTAAATAACCACTTTACAGATTCAACTCTTAATTACAGTGGTATTCAATTAAAAGATAAAACAAGTGGAGTATTTTATTTGCCTGCTGAAATTGAGGCTAATTTCGCTGATGCTGTAATTGCCAGTCAAAATGCTTCTGCTAATCCAACAGCTACCACTGCTTCTAATGGTGTAGCCGGTAAACTAATTACAGGTACCAGATACATACTTGTTGACACAGCAGGAATTGAATACAAGGAATATGTTGAAAAAGGCCTTATGGGAGGGATTTTTTATTACCAGGCTACAACAATTTTAAATACCATTTCAACTTTTGATAATACAACTGTAACCGGTGGTACAACCGCTCAGGAGCGTGCATGGGATGAAGCGTTTGGTTATTTTGGAGTTCCTGTTGATTTTCCTACAAATGTTACCGGCCTTAAAAACTGGGGCAGCTATTGTAATTCTGTAAGTATCGCTTTAGCTGGAAGCCCTACCGTTAACAGCACTATAATGGATGCCTGGTTAAAAGGCCGTGCTGCCATCACCAATAAAGATAATACTGGCCGTGATGCTGCCAAAGCCATTGTTATAAACACATGGGAAAAGGTATGTGCTGCGCGTTTCATCACTTATGTTAAAGGAGCAAAAACAAATATCAGCGCTATTGCTACATTTCACCATAATTTATCAGAAGCAATCGGCTTTATTCGTGCATTCAAATACAATTCTGCAAAAACAATTTCAGACGCTGATATTGAAGAATTGTTAGGATATTTTAAAACAAATGGTTCTATTAACCTTTATAGCATTACTACAACAAACCTTGACAATGCTATTAACAAAATGGCTACCGTTTTTAGCTTGAATGCTGCTATACTGTAATTAAAAATCAATTTCTTAAATTAATCCGGTTCGTATCAGCCGGATTTATTTATTTTAAAAAGATGATAAAAAAAATAAATATCGTTATTCTTTTCGGGCTTATAATAGCCTTGACAACAGCTGGATGCGATAAAAAGCCGGAAGAAGAAGTTACACCCGAATCATCATTTGATAAAGTATTAATGCTTACCAATATTGGGGAGAATTTAGTTATACCGGCTTACTCCAATTTTAAAATTTCAATTGACAGTCTTTATTATTTAAATAGTTTATTTACTTCCAGCCCTTCCTCAACAAATCTGGCAAACGTACAATCCCAGTTTTTAAAAGCATATACTTATTATCAGTGGGTTTCCACTTTTGAATTCGGCCCTGGCGAAAATGAATTAATACGTGCGAATTTTAATATTTTCCCTTGTGATACCTTGCAAATAAAAAATAAAATTGCAGCAGGTGACTTTAACTTTTCTTCCGTAGAATCCTTTGATGCAAAAGGATTCCCTGCCTTAGATTTTTTATTGTATGGAAATGACCACGATAATAATAATGTGTTGGCTCAATATACTACTGACGGCAATGCCGCCAATAGAAAAAATTATTTGACCGCTATCATCAACGAACTAAAAAACAAGACAGATTTGGTCATTTCCGGCTGGAATGCGGGAAATTACATAGCTACGTTTAAAAACAATACCGGTAGTGATGTAGGCGGTTCAATAGGAATGCTGGTAAACCAGTTAAATTATGATTTCGAATTACTCAAAAATGCGAAAGTTGGAATTCCACTCGGTAAAAAAACCTTAGGTACACCCATGCCGGAAAAAGTAGAAGCACTCTATTCCACACAATCATTGGCATTGGTAACAGAACATTTAAAAAGTATTGAAAATATATATTTAGGAAGAAATGTACTAAATGTGGATGGTTTAGGGCTGGATGATTATTTGGTTCATGTAAATGCGCAGCATTCATCAGGTGCCTTGAATGATGTTATTAAAGCAACCTTTAGTTCTGCTAAAGCTAAATTAGCTTTAATTACAGGCCCATTGTCACAAGCAGTAATTACAAATACTACAACTGTAGATGCTGCATATGCCGAATTACAAAAATTAGTAGTTTTGTTAAAAGTGGATATGCCTTCAGCACTTGGCGTATTAATTACCTATCAGGATAATGATGGAGATTAGAAGTTGAATTTCAAACAAATAAATAGTATCAAAAAACAACTAACGGAGCAGGTGCATATTGCTCCGTTAGTTGTTTTTCGCGTTTTATTTGGAGCCATGATGTTTGGCAGCATTGTTCGTTTTTGGTTGAATGGCTGGATCTACGATCTCTATATTAAACCCTCCTTTTATTTTACATATTATGGTTTTGATTGGGTGAAACCATTAGGTGAAACAGGGATGTATTTTTTGTTCGCTTTGATGGCGATAGCGGCATTAATGGTGATGCTGGGCTTTTGGTACCGGCTTTCTATATTTCTTTTTTTTATCACTTTTACTTATGTAGAATTAATTGATAAAAGCAATTATCTCAATCATTATTATTTTGTAAGCATTATTGCTTTTTTAATGATTTTAATGCCTGCAGGGAAATATTTTTCTGTGGACAGTTGGTTGAACCCAAACAAACGAATAACGCACATTCCACGTGTTTTTATCATTGTTATTCAATTCCAGTTAGGCTTAGTTTATTTCCTGGCAGGTATTGCAAAATTGAACTCCGATTGGCTGTTTGAAGCCCTGCCATTGCGTATATGGCTGCCACCGCATACCAATATGCCTATTATTGGTTTTTTATTGGATAAATTGTGGATTGCTTATTTTTTCAGCTGGTTTGGCGCCCTTTATGACCTATCAATCCCTTTTTTATTGATATTCAAAAAAACTCGCGGTATTGCTTATTTTTTGGTAATTGTATTTCATGTAATGACTTCGATGTTATTTCAAATTGGTATGTTTCCATACATTATGATCATTTGTACGCTGATATTTTTCTCAGAAGACTTTCATATTGAAGCTATTAGCAAATTATCAAAGATTCTTTCTTTTGTGAAATCAAAATCGGTACAAACTATAAAAACCCAGCATGTATTAAAACCAGCAGTAAAAAAAGCACTTTTATTAATTTTTGTCACACATTTTATAATACAGTTGTTAATACCATTCCGATATTTGCTGTATCCTGGAAATTTATTTTGGACAGAGCAAGGCTACCGTTTTTCGTGGCGGGTAATGTTAATGGAAAAAGCAGGGAAAGCATTTTTTTATGTTACAGATAAAGATACTCAGCAAAGCGGAGAAGCAATGATAACTAATTATTTAACTCCTAACCAGGAGAAAATGATGGCAACACAACCTGATATGATATTACAGTATGCCCATTTTTTAAAACAAAAGTATCAGGAACAAGGAATTAAAAATCCGGAAATACGGGTAGAATCCTACGTGACCCTTAACGGCAGTGGAAGCAGATTATTTATTGATAAAACAATTGATTTAACCGAAATTAACGATAGTTTTAGTAATAAAACCTGGATATTGCCATTTGAAAAAAACAAAAATGAATTATAGATATTATGCAACTGTTTAAATTTCATTCGAAATTTTTTTCATCTCTCACGCACTCTTTCTCGACTCCGCTCGAAATGACAGCGCACGGGTCATTTCGAGCGGAGTCGAGAAAGGAGGGTAAGCTTGCCAGTATAAAGTTTAATGAAAATTTCCATATCTTTCTTGCAATTTGTTTTTTCACATTTTCAGCATTGTTAAATGCACAAACTACTGTAAAAGATTCAATAAAAAAATTAGATGAAATTACAGTGGAGGCCGACAAAGACAATGCATTCGGCATTACCAGGTTAAAACAGGTAGAGGGCACAGCTATTTATGCAGGCAAAAAAAATGATGTAATTCTGTTAAATGATGCATCTGCCAATTTAGCCACTAATAATGCCCGGCAGATTTATAATAAAGTAGCAGGGTTAAACATTTGGGAAAGTGATGGAGCAGGAATCCAGCTTGGCATTGGAGGGCGTGGGTTAAATCCGAATAGGGTTTCAAATTTTAATACCCGGCAAAATGGATATGATATAAGTGCCGATGCATTGGGTTATCCCGAAAGTTATTACACACCACCTACTGAAGCCCTGGAACGGATTGAAGTGGTAAGAGGGGCTGCATCGCTCCAATACGGAACCCAATTTGGTGGCTTCATTAATTTTAAATTTAAGCAGGCGCCTTTCAATAAGCCCTTTCAAGTGGAAGCAAAACAAACGCTTGCCTCCTTCGGTTTCTATAATGCTTTTACAAGCTTTTCGGGAACCAAAAACAAATTTAGCTACTATACTTTTTATCAATACAAAAAAGGGGATGGATGGCGCCCAAACTCTGCATTTGAAGTACATACAGCGCACACCTCACTTAATTATCAACTATCGGAAAAACTAAAAATTACTGCTGAATACACGTTCATGGATTATATTGCCCAACAGGCCGGTGGTTTAACGGATAATCAATTTAAAAAAGATCCACGTCAGTCTTTCCGCTCCCGCAATTGGTTCAAAGTAAATTGGAATTTGGCGGCTTTAAATTTAAATTATGAAATATCCGAAACATCACGTATTAATTTCAGAGCATTTGGTTTATATGCTCAGCGCGATGCGCTTGGCTTTCTAGGATTAATTAATCGCATAGACCCTATGACAGAGCGGGATTTTTTACAAGATAAATTCAGAAACATTGGTGCCGAATTACGTTATATTTATCAATACAATCTCTTTAAAAGTGTGTCCACCCTGCTTGTTGGAGGCCGTTATTATAAAGGAACAACATTTCGTAAACAAGGTTTAGGCAGTAATGGAAGCGATGCCGATTTCAATTATCTCCATCCGGATGATCTGGAGCATTCAGACTATAAATTTCCAAGCGAAAATAGTTCTCTCTTTACAGAAAACGTATTTCGAATTTCTCCGAAATTTAATATAACACCCGGGGTTCGTTTTGAACATATAACCACAAAATCGGACGGTTATTATAATGAACAATACACTGACCTGGCGGGTAATATTTTGTATAAAACGAAGGTACAGGACAACAGGCAAAACGCCAGAAATTTTATTTTAATGGGCCTTGGAATAGGATTTAAGGTTTCATCCAAGATTGAATTATATTCCAATTTTTCACAAAATTACCGTTCCATCAATTTTAATGATATGCGCATTGTGAATCCAAATTCCAGAGTAGACAATAATTTGAAAGATGAAAAGGGGTATTCAACAGACCTTGGGATAAGAGGAAACGTAAAAAACTATTTGAACTTTGATGTGAGTTTATTTTATTTAAAATATAATGACAGGATCGGATCAGTTTTGCTTGTAGACTCATTCAGTTATCAACCCTATCGCTATCGTACTAACATTTCTGATTCACGCAATGTGGGGCTGGAAGCATTTGCTGAAGTAGATGTATTGAAATTATTTACAGGACCAAAGCCCAAAATCGGAATATCAATTTTTGGCAATCTTTCATTGATTGATGCCCGTTATATCAATAGTAAACAAAAAGCATATGAAAACAAGGAGGTTGAATATGTTCCAAAAACTATTTTACGATCGGGAATAACTCTTTCATACAAAAGCCTTAAGCTGACCTACCAATATGCTAAAACAAGCCAGCAGTATACTGATGCTACAAATTCAGAATATGCTGCGAATGCAGTCACGGGAATTATTCCAGCCTATTATGTAATGGATATAGCACTTAGCTATACCTACAAGAAAATTTCTGTGGCTACCGGAACAAACAATTTAACTAATAATATGTACTTCAGCCGAAGGGCGGATGGCTATCCCGGGCCAGGAATTATACCTTCCGATGGAAGAAGTTATTATTTAACCTTAGGCATTAAATTTTAAGATCAATTTTATTCTAATTTTGTCCGTAATCCGCATTCTCAGAATAATAAATTCCAGAATGCCCTTTCATTAACAATTCTAATAGTTAAATTATGATTCTAATTGCTGATAGTGGCTCTACCAAAACCGATTGGCGGTTAATTGAAGAAAACAATAAAACACAGCAGTTTTCTACCCAAGGCTTTAATCCTTACTTTCAGGACAGTGATGAAATTGCAACAGTTCTAAAAAATGAATTGTTACCTCAATTAAACCCTTTTTTTTCGGTAGATACCGAAAAAATTCAAATCTTTTTTTATGGTGCGGGCTGCAGCGCTGCTTCAAAAAAAGAGATCATAAAAGCCGCGCTTATACAACTGTTTCCATTAGCAGTAATAGAAGTTGAAACTGATTTATTATGTGCTGCCCGTGCTTTATGTGGCTCTAACCCTGGTATTGCCGCAATTTTAGGTACGGGATCTAATACCTGTTATTATGATGGTAAAAGCATAGTAGAGAACAGAGCATCATTAGGGTTTATTTTGGGAGATGAAGGAAGTGGAGCGCATATTGGAAAAACATTTATTCAGGCTTACCTAAACCAGGAAATGCCCAAAGAGCTGGCAGATCGCTTTTACGAACGATTTAAATTAAATATAGATGATATTTTAAATTCGATATATAAAAAGCCATTGCCAAACCGTTTTCTGGCATCCTTCAGTAAATTTATTTATCAAAATTTAAAGGAACAGTTCGTCATTGATTTAGTAGCAAACTGTTTTGAGCAATTTTTTGACAGGCACATCTGCAAATACGAAAAGTACAAGGAATTAAAGCTTAGTTGTGTGGGTTCTGTTGCCTTTTACTACAGTAATATATTTCGTGCTGTAGCGCTAAAAAAAGGTGTGAATATTGATACGATAATTGAAACTCCTATAGCCGGGTTAACGCTATATCACCTCTCCCCTAACCCCTCTCCAACCGGAGAGGGGAAAGCTTAACCGTTTTAACAAATTAGTTCCTAATGAATAATAAAGACGGAAATAGTTATGAAAATTTATTTAAAGGTGCGACACCTATAATTTTTGAAAATGCCAATCGATTGCGATTAGTAGATTCAACTCTAGCCGAAAAAAAACTTTGGGAAGTTTTAAGAAACAAAAAAATCGAAAACTGTAAATTCAGGAGGCAACATCCAATTAGTACATTTATAGCAGATTTTTATTGCCATAAAAAGAAACTAATCATTGAAGTAGATGGCGGATATCATAACAATAAAGATCAACGAGAAAAAGATGAAGCGCGAACCCAAACCTTCAAAGAATATAATATAACTGTCATTCGTTTTACAAATGATGAAGTTGAAAATAATATCCAATCTGTAATAGAAAAAATCATTTTCACCCTGAAAGAAAATTAATCCCCTTTAGCTTATAAACAAAGATCAAACTGCATTTTAACTTTTCAATATCACACTCAAACACAGTCCCCTATCCATTTGGAGAGGGGATTAAGGGGTGAGGGCCTATTTCATATTATGATACACCGTTTGTATATCATCATCTTCTTCCAGCTTAGTAACCAGCACCATCACTTCCTCAATTTGTTCATCCGTTAACTCAACTGTTGAATTAGGAATACGTTCCAATTCCGAGCTGATAATCTCTACTTTTTTCGCCTCCAGCGCTTTTTGCATGGTGCCAAAATCAGTAAATGCGGTATAAACAACAATTTCCTCTTCATCACTTTCAATTTCATCTGCACCAAAATCAATCAGATCCATTTCCAATTCATCCATATTCAAATTGCCCTTTTTAATACGGAAAACACCTTTACGTTCAAACAAATAATCAAGAGAACCGGTTTTACCCAATTCACCGCTGTTACGATTAAAATTCATTCTGACATTTGCAACAGTGCGCGTAGGATTATCGGTAGCACATTCGCATAAAATAGCCACACCAAAAGGTCCTTTCCCTTCATATACAATTTCTTCCAGGTTGGAAGCATCCTTTGACGTTGCACGCTTAATGGCCGCATCAATACGATCTTTAGGCATATTCAAACCTTTCGCATTCTGAATAGCAACCCGTAAACGAGAATTACCTGCAGGATCTCCACCGCCAAGCTTTATCGCAATAGCAATCTCCTTCCCTATCCGGGTAAAGCCTTTTGCCATTTTATCATAACGGGCAAACATTTTATACTTCCGCTTTTCGAATACACGTCCCATATTTTATATAGTTTAGAGTGAGAGTTAAGTCAATTTTATTTCCAGGTAAATTTAAGTATTTTAAAAATATTTTTAATTTTAAAAATGAAAAAAATACACTTTTCATTGCCATTTTCAGCAATAAGTATCCATTTATAATTTTATCCCATTTAACTTATTTATTCAACTTTAAAATGGTCACTCCATTTTGCTCATAAATTGGCTCCGCCACATCACGAACTGTCGAAAAAAGCTTTTCGTCCTTAATACTTAGCAAAATATATTCCGCTCCTTTTTGCTGATAGGCATTGATTGTATCAGCTGAAAAACTCTGATATTCCCCAAAACTCCAGCCTTTTCTATTTAAAAAATATAGTCCTCCATTGGGTGTTTTATCAGGCACAACAAGGAATTTTGAATCCTGTGGAATTTTTAATTTTTCTAACTCCGGAGAAATATCTGCTAATGAAACCCCAATTTTTGAAAACTCATCGATATTGTCCCGATATCGTTCAGCCAATTTCATTCTGGCGTAATTAGTCCCGGAAACCACAATAACCAATAACATCAATTTGAAAACAGAGTGAACATAAAAATTAGATGTGAGATTTTTCACAATAGAAATCCCATTAAGAATTATAAAAATACAAAGAGGAAAAAATGCCATAAAATAATAATCATGATCCCTGAATTGGCTATAAAACAGAATAAAATAGGCCAGACTTCCTAAAAACAAAATCAGGGTAATTAATGATACAGGTTTATCTGATTTTTTAAAAAAAATAATTTGGAAAGGGATCAGAACAAATAACAAATGAAAAGAAGTAAACGAAAAGTATTTAGGATACCAGTAATTATTGCACATTAGGTTCCATATTGCAGCAATTTCATTCGCTGATAAATTCCACATCGGTAAAGCTGCTGTAATAAATGAATGAGACTCATAGATCTGATTATAATACATTACGTATATATTCCAACCAATAACAATAAGAATGGAAAATAATCCATAAGCCAAACGTCTTTTAAATAGTGCATTTAAATTCTTAATAGCACTCTTTAAAACAAACAATTCAATGAAGCTTAAAACCAGTATTGTTAATGGATTTATCAGATAGGTGATTTTAATCAAACCGGCCAAAGTGAAAAATATAAAGCCGATTAACAGACTCCTCTTTTCCCCATTTTTATAATGTAAAATAAAGGAATACCAGCCAATAAAAACAAAACCCAATGCAGCAGGATCCGGAAGGAAATTACAGGAATAATAACAAAATACGGTAGATGTGAATAGAAAAAAAGAAATGAATAGCGCATATAAATAATCCTTTAATAATTCGAAAGCCAATTTATACAAACAGAAAATCCCTGCTGATACAATTAGCAAATGGAACATCCGTAATAAAAATTCCTTTTCCCCCAAAATTAAATAAAAGAACGATGTTATATAATAAACTATTGGGAACTCGCAAGCTGCATTTCCATCAATATTTTTCAAACTAAACAATGCGGGTTTAAAAAAATTAAAACCATTATTATAATAATTTAAAACAAAGGATGCACTATCCGTTTGACGCATGAAGTGTATTCCCTGCGGTCTTAAAAAGAGAATCTGCTGATAGCCAAGAAATAGAAAAGCACTTATTAAAAGAATTATAAATACACCATCCTGAATTTTTATCTGGGATTTTTTATTTATGGATTTATAAAACTCGAGTATCTGCAAAGGCATATCTTGCATTGTAAAGCAATTAGTTATAACAACACCATATTTAGTTGTGTTGAACTATCACCTTTTGGGTTTGCGTATAAAATTCTGTTGATATTGAAACGAAATAAATTCCATTACTTAAATTCTCCGTATTAATTTCAACAGGTTCGGAGAACTTGTTTTCGTGATAAGACTGAGTATACATTTTCCTTCCTAAGTTATCCGTAAGCGTTAATGTAAAAGCTCCATTATGGCTACTATTCGAATTATTTGTTATAAAAATGCTACTTACAGAAGGATTCGGAAACACCTTGAATTCATTTTTTGACCTTTCAATTGAATTAATATCTGTTACAATTACCCCTGGAGTGGAAGGTGCAACACCGTTGCTATCTGTTTTTATTAAAAAAATATGATCCATAGAAGAATAGGAATTCGAGCGCCCACAAATGACATAACCACCATCAGAAGTTGATCTTATTGAATTACCCGTTTCGTTTTTGTTTCCTCCAATTGCAAAACCAGCCAATGTTCCAAAGGGATCACCCATAACGATGAAACAATCAGATGTACCCGATCCAAAACCGAAAGAGTAAGTATATCCGGTGAACGCAAACCTGCCATCTGCAGATTGAGTAATCGAATTTATTCCATCATCATTTATTCCGGAATAGATAATTTTATTTATGAAAGCACCGGAAGATGATAATTTAATAATCATTCTTTCGACACCATTAGCAGTGGTTTTGGTGTTGCAGCTAATAATATATTCTCCGATCGTATTTTCAAGAACATCATAAGAAACATCTTCTAAAGTATCAGAATATTTATAGGTCCATAGCGTATCACCATTCATATCCGTTTTAACAGTATATACATCTCCATCAATATCCCCAAAACTTTTTGTTACTCCGGTAAGTATATAGCCTCCGTCACTTGTTTGTTTCACACTTTTTGCTTCATCTCCATGAATTCCACCGTAAGCTTTTGTCCACAATGTATCTCCATTTGCATTTGTTTTCACCAAATACATATCTTCAGCACCCGCCCCCATTCCATAAGTACCACCCGCTATTATGTAACCGCCATCAGTAGTTTGCTTAACAGAATAAGCAAAATCCCAATCGGTACCACCATAATTTTTTGTCCAAACCGTATCACCCAGTTTATTTATTTTTATAACATACATATCATAGCCCCCTAATCCAAAGCTATTGGTATACCCAGCAATTACAAATCCACTGTCGGTGGTAGCCTCAATAGAATAAGCTTTATCAATATTACTTCCTCCAAAAGTCCTATGCCATAAGGGAATACCTAACGAATCGGTTCTTAGAATATAGGCATCCATAATTCCATTTCCAAAACTAGTAGTGATACCTGCTATACAAAAACCTTTATCATAGGCTTGTGCAACAGAGTAGCCGTGATCTTCCGCATTTCCTCCGTATACTTTTTCAAACTTTATCATTTGCGCCATGGATGAATATGGCAAAAGGATAAGGACTATTAATTTTATAAAATTTTTCATTTGTATATCGTTAACAAATTAAATAACTGACTTCCGGATCCTTATCAGATCAGTCATTAATTTTTCCAAATAATCTAATTGCAACATATTAGCCCCATCCGATTTCGCTTTTGCGGGGTTAGGGTGTGTTTCTATAAATATCCCATCAACGCCTACCGCAATAGCTGCTTTGGCAATAGTACCTATAAGCTCCGGTTTCCCACCTGTTACACCACTTGTTTGATTTGGCTGCTGTAAAGAATGTGTAATGTCCATTATAACAGGTACATTATTTTTTTGCATTTCTGGAATTCCTCTGTAATCAACCACCAGATCCTGATATCCTAAAAATGTTCCACGTTCTGTCAGCATAATATTTGAATTTCCGGATTCACGCACTTTGTCAACCGCAAACTTCATTGATTCTGCTGATAAAAACTGCCCCTTTTTTATATTTACATGCTTACCTGTTTGTGCTGCTGCAACCAATAGTTCGGTTTGCCGACAAAGAAATGCGGGGATCTGTAAAACATCTACATAGGCTGCAGCTAAAGCTGCCTCTTCATTGGTATGAATATCAGTAACTGTTGGAACATTCAGTTGTTTACCAATTTTTTGAATTATTTCTAATCCTTTTTCATCTCCGATACCTGTAAAAGAGTCTAAACGGGAGCGGTTTGCTTTACGATAAGACGCTTTAAAAATATAAGGTATGCCCAATTTATCGGTGATCGCCTTTACTTTTTCAGCAATTTCAAAACAAATTTCTTCAGATTCCACCACACATGGACCAGCAATTAAAAAAAAGTTATTGGTATCTAAATGCTTAATATTGGGGATGTTACTTAATGACATATTGAGTTCTATTTAAAATTTTTAATCAGCGATATATAAACACCTTGTCCGGCATTTGTTTTAGGAGTTAAATATCCTTCTATATTATTACTACCGGCATAAAGCACAACACCATGGCCAAAATTTGCAAAAAGTCCTAACCCGTAATTGAAATTACCATAGCCACCATACCCACCATACCCAAAAGTTGCGGATAACATAAATTTAGGATTTAAATAAAAAGTTCCTTTAATATAACCTAACAAGCTGTAATTCGCATTAAATACATAGCGTATCCCCTCTGTTAAATAAAAACGTTTACTAAACTGCGTTTCATATGTTAAATCTAATATTGAAGGCAGGTTGGCCGAAAAGGCTTTCTTTTTAAATGGTGCAACGGTATTGACTATGCTATCCTGGGAAGTACTGCCATAAGTGGAATCCTGTAAATCATAAAAACTATTCACCTGAAAACCGGTATAATGAAAAACAGTATCCTGCTGAAGTGTTAATGATTGCTTATTAAAACGTATAAATCCAATATCCGACACTGCTAAACGCAGTTTTGAATTACCAAATCTCGTTTGAAAAGGTGCCTCAAAATATACATCTAAACTTGCTCCGAAGCCATTAAAAGCGCCCAACCCTTTTTTAGCGGTATCCGACATGTTAACACTCATTTCAGTTGCAAAATCAATGTATTGACCATCTTCACTAGTATACAACTCCGCTTTGGGAGCATGAACTGATAAATAACTTTCACCTTTTAAAAATGAAATACCTAGTCCCCAGCGGGCAGCACTATCTACTTTTGATGAAAATATCCCTACCTGCAATTGCTGATAACGAATCAGGTTTAAACTGAAATCATTAAAATAAGCGGTTTTTCCCGCATATTCCGAATTCCCATAAAATCCTACTCTAAACAAATCTTTTGAAAAGTGTGAATCAAAATGCGTTCTATCACGCATACTGAAAAAGTAACTGATATATTTTTTTTTGTGTTGGGCCGAATCCGGTTTAATGGCAACGTAAACGCCATAATTGACATTACCTCCTACCCTATTTTTATTTTTTGCACGGTCTGAAATAGAATTTTTCATTCCCGCATCAATATGGCCACCAGTATAAAATTTCTTTATAAAAGTGTTAGTGAATGTATTCGAATTCAGATCATAATCACCAACAATACCAATACGTGTTTTAGCCAAATCCGGAAATTCGTCAGAGAAAATGGCCGCAATTTGTCCTTGTAATAAAGGAGAGATTAATGTTACAATAAATATAATTAAGAATTTTTTCACGTATACGTTTTTATTTTAGTTGAATCGTATAATTAAAATCACCAACCAACTTTACATCCATAGTATATTCATTATATATTTTCACATACTGCGACTGTGAGCTGGTATGAAACTTAACTTTTAAAATTACTTTTTTCGTATTCTGCAACAAATCCATTTTGGATTCACTGAAATGAACAGCAATTTGAGTAAGACGTTTATCGATTACACGAAGGTTTGAGTTTAAAACCGCTTCATCAATTATATTAGCATTCGTAAAAACAGAATCAACAATAGCATTCGATTCATTTAGTAAATATATTTGCAAAGTAGCGTCAAAAGGAAATCCATTGTCTGCAAATACGGTGATTGTTCCGTTATTAACATTTTGAGCCCCCTTACCGGAAAAATTTAAATCAAGTGTATCAACCAAAGTTAAATTAGTTGCTATTAATGAAAGCGGAATCTCCATGTTCATCTGCGCCTTCAACAGCTTATCAGAATAAATAAAATCATTGGAGCCGGAAACATTCCCTAATGGATTGGTATTGATCTGCATGGCATAACCTAATTTGTCAGGCAGGTTTTCAATCATCTGTTTAATGTTTGAATTAGTTGTGGTTAAAGGAAAGTTTACAATGTAAGGAACTGTATTTTCACCGCTTTCTGCAGCGCGGTTAATATTTATTGGTGCCCCAACAACGGTGTTACTTAGATTAACAGTGGTTCCTGTGCGGGTATTTATAGAGCTTAAATTATTAATATATGCTCTGGCATCCAAACCAATAGGGTTTTCAATTTTAAGATTGAAATTAACATCTTCCAGCTGAATGGTTCCGCTGGCAATTCTTTTAAATAAAGAAAATTCAGTTTCTGATGGTCCTACATTTATAGTGTTTTCACCAAAATAACCTTTTGCGTAGTATGGAACAATGTCAGAAAATGTATTACTGATTATAAGACTATCCGTATTGCCTATTACCACAGGTTGCCCGTTTGCACTTACGGCAGCTGAAAATGAAGTATAAAGCGTATTTACCTTATTATTATTGATGCCTGTTAATGTAAATACATAGCCAGAAAGGTCATACGTTTGATCATAAACCCCGGGATTCGTTCCTACAGCCGCTGGTACGGTTACATTAATTGTAAAAGGCACACCATTTAACTTTGCGGAAGGTATACTATACACAAAATTGGTAACCTCTTTAACACGGCTTTTAATTTGATAACGCACAAAACCCGATTTGATGGTAGTACTCCGCAATTGCACTCCCGGCAAGCTGTAGGTGGTTTCTGATAAGTTATTATTTACAACCACTTGTCCTGGACTAAAGGTAACAGATACTGGAATTGTATAAACTTGCTTTAACGTTGTATCAGGGATTTTAAAAAGGGTATCCATCGAAAGATTATAAATATCATTCTCATAGACAATTTTCATAGAACTATCTGGATTTGACTGCAATATAGAATCCGGCAAAAGATTATTAATATCCAATGTGGCATTAATCAAAGGAGCCAAAACATCAGTTTCCCAATAAGGTTTTTCCATTTCCTTCCGACAGGAAAAAAACATAAGAAAAGCCAGGAAGCAGATTAAAAAAAATATTCTTTTCATTTTAGCTTAATAAGCGTTTTATCAGGTTTAAAAATACTAAACTAATTCTAATTTCATACTAAATATGATTTAATTGAAATATACTATTACGGTTGAACCGATTGCATTTGTAATATTCTATAATTAACAATACTCCCCGACTTCCGAGAAACATCAACCATGTTAATAATTATATTTATCTCCCCATAATTTCTTCAAGTGATCTCTCATCTCCTTTTCCCTTGCGTTATTTCCAGGCTCATAAAATTTTGTTCCACTAATGCCTTCAGGTAAATACTCCTGCATGGCAAAATTAGAGGTATAATTATGAGCGTATTGGTATTCCTTACCATACCCAATGTCCTTCATCAATTTTGTGGGTGCATTACGCAAATGAAGCGGAACAGGCAAATCACCATTCGCTTTTACAGCTTCACTCGCTGTATTAATAGCCATATACGCGGCATTACTTTTCGCAGAAGCGGCCATATAGGTTACCGCCTGTGCTAAAATGATTCGCGACTCCGGATAACCTATAATATTTACAGCCTGAAAACAATTGGTTGCAATAACCAATGCAGTAGGATTGGCATTGCCGATATCCTCCGAGGCCAGTATCACTAACCTGCGGGCAATAAAGGATACATCTTCCCCTCCCTCAATCATTCGTGCAAGCCAATATACGGCAGCATTAGGGTCGCTGCCACGAATGGATTTAATGAATGCTGAAATAATATCATAATGATTTTCTCCTGCCTTATCATATATTGCAATATTCTGTTGAACAATATTGGTAACCTTTTCATTGGTTATTTCAATCTGCTCTCCCCCGATAGCATTTATAACAAGTTCAAAAACATTTAATAATTTTCTTCCATCTCCCCCCGAAAGTCTTAATAAAGCTTCAGGTTCAACAATTTTAATATTTTTTGTTTTCAGAACGCTATCCGTTTTCATTGCCAGATGAAGCATATCTAACAAATCATCCTTATCAAGATGTTTTAAAACATACACCTGGCAGCGGGATAAAAGTGCTGAAATCACTTCAAAAGAGGGGTTTTCAGTAGTAGCACCAATTAAAGTAATAGTTCCTTTTTCTACAGCACCAAGTAATGAGTCCTGTTGTGATTTACTAAACCGATGAATCTCATCAATAAATAAAATAGGGTTTTTCTGAGCAAACAAATCGTTGCTTTTTGCCTTATCAATGATATCACGAATGTCCTTTACTCCCGAATTAATTGCACTTAAGGAATAAAAAGGCCGCTTGAGCTGATGTGCAATAATATTTGCCAGCGTGGTTTTCCCAACACCTGGGGGGCCCCATAAAATAATAGAAGGCAGCAGGTTAGATTCAATCGCATTACGCAAAATAGCACCTTCTCCAACAATATGTTTTTGTCCGATATAGTTATCCAAACTTGTTGGACGCATCCTTTCGGCCAGTGGAATTGTGCTTTCCATTATTAGTCTTTCATACCATTATTAATCCAGCATTCAATTTTTGCTATACTGGCAGCATCCAATCTAGGTTCATATGGAGGCATTATAGGAAAGCCTTTATGGCCTTTAATAGTTCCAAGCAATTCACCCTTTCTTGCTGCTTTTTTTACATCTTCCAAAATAGTAAAATCAAACCCTCCTTTTCCATTGTAGCTATGGCAATTGAGACAACTTGCTTCTATAATTGGCTTTATGTCTGTTTTGTAAGAAAAATCTGTGCCATTGCAGTCTGTGGCAGGTATAGCAGCAACAGGAGTTTGGGTCTGTTTAGTAGTTTTACAGCTCGCTACAAAAAACAATGTTACTGCTACTGGTATTATTAATTTCTTCATATGCGTTTATTAAATTTTTCAGGTGTTGATTCAAAAAAACGAATCTTAATTTATTGAATTTTAGTGATAGTTGTCCGTTTTTTGTGCCTATTTCCCCTCTGGTCTTTTATGCTTCCATCTGCGGTGTGTCCAAAGCCAATACTCAGGGATAGCCTGAATATCCTTTTCAAGAATCTTTGTTACTTTTTCTGTAATTTCACCGTAAGCAGTTTCCTGTGGTTTATCGGTAACATCAAAAAAGTCCAGACTGTAATGCCCGCGCTTTTCTTTATTTAACCTGCCAAATACTACAGGATAATTATATTCCTTTGCAAACTTTTCTGTTCCATACAGCACTCCGGTATCCTGATTTAAAAAATTCATCCAATAAGCATTATTTGGATTAGATGGAGATTGATCAGTACCGAATATAGTGGCTGTTGGCACATTGATATTTTCGTCTAAAAATTTTTTCACATCTTTAGTTGATATCATATTAAGACCATATTTACTGCGGGTACTGCGCATTTTGGCATCAAAATATTTATTAGAAAGAGGCTTGTATATACCGGCTGTTTTATGCTTTATAAGCTCATCAACGGCAACAGCAAATATCTCCCAATTATTGTAATGCCCTCCGGCAATGATCACACTTCGGTTTTGATCAAAATATTTATCTATTACCTGAGGGTTTCTGCAGATAACCCGCTTTAATACTTCCTTTTCAGATATGGTAAATGTTTTTAGGCTTTCAACAACCAGGTCACAAAAATGACTGTAAAATTTCTTGCAGATTTCAATATGTTCCCGTTCTGTTTTCTCAGGAAATGAATTACGAATATTCTGCAACACTACTTTTTTACGGTAACCCGATACATGATAAAATATCACAAATAAAAAATTAGAAAGCCCGTATAATAGAGGAAAAGGAAGTAAGGAGATAGGAATTATAACCAGGTAATAAAGCAGGGCGTTAAATACGATCATTATTATTTTTTGATTAAAAATTTTTTTTAACAAAGATAAAAGTATAGTTTTACAAAATCGAAGTATTTTAATTTGAGGCACGGAAATTGCATAAATTGTTCAAATTTTGTTCTAAACAGTTTATATTAACCTAAATAAAAAAAGAAATGTTCAACTCATTCGCAGTAAAGTCAACCGTTTTAGGAATAAGTTTATTACTTACCTCCATCACCTTTGCTCAAAAAGGAAAAGACAAACCGGAAAAAAATAAATTTTTAGAAGGTAAAAAATTCGATGTTATTTTTACGGAAGTAAAAAAAACAGGAACCGCAAAACCCTTACCATCATTAATGGTTATAAAAAGCGGTCAGATTCAATGTGACCTGATGGAAGAAAAACTTACGGCTCCTCAAATACCTTATAAAGTAGTTTTGGATACTACTTACCAGGAAGAAGATCAGGATGTTCGCAAAGTGAAATTTACAGGTGAATATACAGAAGAAAAAACATCTTATAAATGGGATGCAACCATTACTGATTATGATATTGAAGGTACTTGCGTAATGTTAAAAGGCGGTGTGGAAAAGAAACGTTTCGATTTTACAGGTCAAGAAAAAGCTAAGAAAAAATAAAAAATTAGAGTAAATACATTTCAACAAAAATCCCGTTCTGAATCAGAACGGGATTTTTTATTTTTTAAAAGGTTTAATAGCAAAAAATAGTTGGTAAAAATGGCTAAACTCCTTTCTGATAAAGGGTTAGAAGAAAGCAAATTGAAAGTCATTTCAATTTACTT
>JAZKDU010000001.1:0-474504 GCA_040387415.1 Bacteroidota bacterium | reverse complement strand
GTGCAACAGGTTCAACAGGAAGTACAGGTGCAACAGGCTCAACGGGTAATACAGGGTCTACAGGTTCAACAGGTAGTACAGGTTCAACAGGAAGTACTGGTGCAACGGGCTCAACGGGTAATACAGGATCTACTGGTGCAACAGGCTCAACAGGTAACACGGGATCTACTGGTAATACAGGTTCAACAGGAAGTACAGGTGCAACAGGAAGTACAGGTGCAACAGGTTCAACCGGTAACACAGGATCCACCGGTAATACAGGTTCTACTGGTAGTACAGGTGCCACGGGAAGTACAGGTGCAACAGGTTCAACAGGTAACACTGGATCCACCGGTAATACAGGTTCTACTGGTAGTACAGGTGCCACGGGAAGTACTGGTGCCACAGGCTCAACGGGTAACACAGGGTCTACGGCAAATACCGGTTCAACAGGTAGAACTGGATCTACAGGAAATACGGGCTCAACAGGTTCAACAGGAAGTACTGGTGCAACCGGCTCAACAGGTAACACAGGATCTACTGCTAATACCGGTTCAACGGGAAGAACAGGATCTACAGGAAATACGGGCTCAACGGGTAACACAGGGTCAACTGGTAGTACTGGTACCACAGGTAGCACAGGATCTACTGGTAGTACCGGTGCCACTGGAAGCACAGGTGCAACCGGCTCAACGGGTAGCACGGGTTCTACTGGTGCAACTGGTAGCACAGGATCTACTGGTAGTACAGGTTCAACAGGCTCAACTGGCAGTACAGGATCGACAGGAAGCACAGGATCGACCGGATCTACTGGTGCAACAGGTGCAGTTGGAACATTAAGAGCAATCGGTACTTCACCTAATGCAAATGCAGCAACATTATCAGGTGATACCTTAAATTTAGAACCCGCAAGTGCTTCATTTGGTGGCGTTGTTACAACTGGAGCTCAAACAATGGCTGGTGCAAAAACATGGAATAATTTAGCGACATTTAAAGAAGGTATTACTTCAACGGGTGGTGTAGTGAGTTTAAATGAAAGTTCAAACTTTGCTACAAACATTAGTACCGGTTCTACTACAAGTACAGTTACAATTGGAGGAAGTGCCGCGCAAACAATTTCTATAGGGGATGGGGCAGCGGCTAAAACCCTTAATTTGGGTAGTAATAACTCAACAAGTACTACTACTATTCTTTCGGGGAGTGGGGCTGTAAACATAAATGCAAGTAATAATCAACCTACAAATATTAATACTGGCTCTTCTACAGGAATTGTTAGTATTGGTTCAGTTAATGGTGCTGCTGGTACTATTCATAGAGTGGGGACAGGTGATTATAGCCTTGATGGAGTGACAGATTCAGATTATTCAATTGGTCTTTCCACTACAACAGGTACTATTACAATTGGTGGTACTGCTCAATCAGGAACAATAAGTCTTGGCGAATCATCAGTAGCGGAAACAGTTAATATTGCAACAGGGGCTTCAGGAGTTAAAACGATTCATATTGGGGATGGTGCTTCAGCTAACGTTATAACCCTTGGTACTACAAATGGTGCTGCATCCATTGCGGAAAAGGTTGGTTTAGGTCACTATACTCTTGATGGTGTTGGTGGTTCAAACTATACAATTGCTGCTGCGACTACTACCGGAGATATTAAGATAGGTGGTACTGCTCAGACTACCGGGGTAACTAAAATATTGGGTGGTACAGGAACGGGTGCTTTTGGTAGTTTAACTTCGGGTATAAACATTACTCCTGGTACAGCAGGTTCTATTAATATAGGAGCAGAAGGTGGCGCTGGTACTGGTACTATAACAATTGGTTCGTCTACTGCTGCCCAAAATATGTTAATTGGAAACGGGGTGAATGCAGGGGCCCAGATAGTAAGTATAGCAAACGGTGCAACAGCTGCAAATTCGACTGTTAATATCCTATCAGGAGTGGGGACAGCGGGTGCAGGTGTATTGAATATGGGGAATAATACCCGTGTAACTACAATAGATATAGGTAATATAGCACCTGCAGCCGCTCGAACCATTACGATTGGTGGAGGTAATTCGGCTGTTGCTGATGTTATAAATATTGGAACAGGTTTGGTTGCAGGTGCTGGTTCAAAAACAGTTAATATTACAACAGGTGCATCAACAGTTGGAATAAATTCTGTTAATATCGGTACTGGTGCAACTACTGTTGCGGGGGGGAATACTATCCATATTGGTGATGGTACACCAACTGGGGCGGGTACTAACTTAATTACAATAGGTAGTACAGTAGGAGCCTCTACAACAACAATACAATCAGGGACGGGTGGTGTTATTGTTTCAAACGGGCTTGCCGGAAGTACTACTGTTCCTACTGGTGTATTGGGTATCGGGGCAGCTAATGGTGCGGGTGATACGCATTCCATTACCGGGACAAATTTAGCTGGAGTAATATCAGTAACAACCGGAGGAAATAATCAGACTGCTAGTGGAGTTGTAATAACGGTTACATATGCTAATTCATTGGCTTTTGGTACAGGAAGTTATGTAGTTTTAACTCCTGGAAATGATGATGCAGCAACACTTACGGGTGCTAAACAGGTATTTATATCTTCTACAAGTGCTTCAGGGTTTGTTATATCAAGCAATACTACGCGATTAAGCAGTAGCGTTACTTATGTCTGGTATTACATGGTTATTGGACAATAATAGTCTTCTATAAACTCTATTAACTTTTTTCAATTTATCCATATAATTCTATTATACATTCGAGAATAGAATATTCAAATTGGACTATTTAAAGAAACCGATTGACGAATATTGTCTTTTAGTGATTTTTCTTGGTATAATTTTGTTTCAAGATAGTTACTATAAGCAAAATTTCTATGAATATTCGATTATACATATCAATAATTTTATTTCTAAATTTTATTTCGCTCACGAGAGCTCAGTCTTATTTAGATCTTACTATCGGAAGAAATTTCTCAACATTTAAGTTTTCTGCATCCACTGCCGCGCTTGAAAATTCTGATAAAATTCTAACTGAAAGCCAGAATTATTCCAGGTTACTTCAACAAGTTTTGGGATTGGATACAAATACATTACAACAAAAGGCTTGTTAATTTCAACAGGTTTGGATTTACGCAGAGCGGTTGCTACTTTGGTGTACAGGAGGAATAACGATGTCTGGAATCTGTAATATGCAGGTGTGAAGGCAGGTGTTGGTTATCAATATAATAATTGGTTTGTGAAGCCATGGGCAGCGGTAGTGCCCTATTATGCTTATCTGTTAAATGGAACACAATCAATTGGCATGACTTATTTTGATCTGAAATCTACAAAATCAATTAAAACGTATGATGCCGGTATGTTTCTTAATCTAGGAGTAAGTGCTAATATCCTGTCTTATACTTCAGTTTTTGCAGAATATAATTATAATTTGGGGTTACAAAATATCGAAACAGAAAAAGGTCAATATTTGTATAATCGCGGTTTTTCTGTTAAACTCGGATTAGCTTTTGAAATTTAAATAATGCGCAGCTACGCTATAAATAAATATCTTTTCAAAATAGTGGCTAACACGGATTAGAAACGGTTTTCTTCCAGCAAATAATTTTGTACATAGTCTTTAACGCCTTCTTCCAGTGTATGGAAAGGTGTTGAATAACCAATTTTTTTAAGTTTGCTCATGTTGGCTTCTGTGAAATATTGATATTTATCACGTATATCTATCGGTGTATCAATAAATTCAATGTTTGCTTCTTTTTCTAGGGCAGAAAACGTGTTTTTTGCCAAATCAACAAAAGTCCGGGCTATTCCGGATCCTAAATTATAAATTCCTGAATTTTTTCGGTGATGAAGCAAAAAATAACAGACTTCTACTACGTCCTTCACATACACAAAATCCCGCAATTGCTCACCATCCTTATAGTCGGAGTGATGGGAACGAAATAGTTTTACGCTTCCTTTCTCCTGTATTTGCTTAAAAGCATGAAATATGACGGATGCCATCCTTCCTTTATGGTATTCATTAGGCCCATAAACATTAAAGAATTTTAATCCTGCCCAGAAATAGGGCTTTTTCTCCTGTTTCAATACCCAATTATCAAAGTCATTTTTTGAATCCCCGTAAGGGTTTAAAGGTTTTAGTTTTTCTATGCTATCTTCATTATCGTCATAACCAAATTCCCCTAATCCATAAGTGGCCGCAGAGGAGGCATATACCAGTGGTAAGCCGAATTCTACGCAAACGTTCCACAGGTTTTTTGAGTAATTAAGGTTAAGTTTATCAAATATCTCTTTATTGAATTCGGTTGTGTCCGTGCGTGCTCCAAGGTGGAAAACAAACTGAACAAGCCGTTGATTTGTTTTTAACCATTCAATAAACTCATCACGATGGATTTTTTGCGAATATTTTTTATCATCCAGATTTTTCATTTTTTCTGGATTAGAAAAATCGTCAACAAGTATAAGGTCTATAAATCCTTCTTCATTCAGTTTACTAACCAAACAACTGCCAATAAAGCCTGCTGCACCTGTAACTATGATCATATACTACGAATTACGAATTTTTACGAATTTACGAATCTGTGTACTGACGTGACGCAAATTGCTGGTCTTTAAGATTAAAATAATTTAACAACTGTTTATTTAAGCTTGCCCGTTTTCTCGACTTCGCTCGAAATGACATCACACAGGTCATTTCGAGCGAAGTCGAGAAAGTGGGAGTGCAATTATGTCCTTTAAATTTAATTATAAAAATATTTCTTCTTCAATTTTATTAATTACACCCAATTGCTGTGCTTTATCAAACAGGAGCTGTACTGCGCGTTTTCCCTCCAAGCCTAAATCAATGGAGTAATTATTTACGTATAAATCAATGTGCTTATACATCACTTCTTCACTCATTTCCTGAGCGTGCGCTTTAACAAAGTTAAGACTTGATTTAGGATTAGCAAAGGCATATTCAACACTTTTGCGTATTACACGATTTACTTTTTGTTTTAATTCATTTGAAAAATCCCTTTTAATAACAATTCCCCCTAAGGGGATGGGCGATTTTGTTAATGTTTCCCAGTATTCGCCAAGGTCAATTATTTTTTTTAATCCTTTTTGTTCATAGGTAAAACGGTTTTCATGAATGATCAATCCTGCATCTGCTTTTCCTGTTAATACAGCATCCTCAATGTCAGAAAAAAGTATTTCTTTTTTATTTTTCGCTTCCGGAAAGGCCAATGACATTAAAAAATTGGCCGTGGTATATTTTCCAGGAATGGCAATTTTTAATTGGGAGTCAGGAGTTCGAAGTTCGGAAATCTCTTTTGCCGGATCATTGGAATTAGTTATCAGCAAAGGCCCGCAATTATTCCCCAAAGCACTGCCGGCATCTAACAAGTGATAGGTTCTAGTTACATAAGCATACGCATGATAACTCAATTTGGTAATATCTAAATCGCCACGAAAAGCCTTTTGGTTAAGTGTTTCCACATCACCCATTAAAAGCTCAAACTCTAAGCCTTCCGTATCAATTTTATTATGAATCATCGCATCAAAAATAAAACAGTCGTTGGGGCAAGGGCTGAAACCTATAGTTAGTGCGGATGACTTCGATTTTAATTTATCCATATTCAATTACTCGGGCAATGTGCTTGGTTAATGGAAAGGCTAAAAAGCCTCAACGTGTTGTTATTCAAAGGCATTTAAAATCTCGATAATTTTTTCGTTCAAAGCTTTAATTGCTAAGGGAATATTCCAGTTTTCCTTATTTCTTCGTTCCACATAGTTTGAAACCGCCCTTAACTGCATGTATGGCACATTTTCAGCTTCGCAGGCTAACATAAAAGCTGCGCCTTCCATGCTTTCAACAATGGGGTGGAATTTATGAACGGTTTTTTCAATACTCTTGTCATTGCCATGAACAGTGTTTACAGTTATTCCATTCACTTTTGGCAATAATTCGATAATTGAATTCGAAAGTGTAAAATTGGTATTTAAAAATTTGCTATTTCCTTCCAAATTTAATTCCTCTAAGCTGAAAAAGTTATTTCCATCTTCCGCACCCAACTCCGAAAAGCAATCTTCAATTACATTAACAACGGCCCCAACCGGAAGGTTATTATTAAAACTTCCACAAATTCCAGCGTTTATAACGAAATTGTAACCCGAATTTAGCTGTTTTCCAACATAATATGCTGTTGCAGCCATTCCTATTCCGGTTACTAAAGTATCAACTTCCAGATTTTTATAACTGCATCTGATATATTTATTTTCAGAATTTAAAATAGCACCCAGATGGCTTATTAATGGCTGGATCTCAAATCGGGTTGCTGCAACAATTAGTATTTTCATTATCGTCAATCTGTACACAAATATACAAATGATTTAACCGTTGATTATATATTATTAAGGAATAGGAGCGTGGGATAGTAACAAAAGTGAATGTAATGGTACTGTTTAGCAAAATAAAGTAATTCCTAGTATATTTGCAGCATGATTCATATCACACGAAGAGAACATTTTAATGCCGCCCACAAATTATATAATCCAAGATGGAGCGATGAGCAAAATAGCGAAGTATTTGGCAAATGCGCCAATCCTAACTGGCACGGTCACAACTATAATTTGTACGTTACAGTTAAAGGGGAGGTAAACCCTGATACTGGCTATTCGGTTAATCTGAAGGAACTAAGTGTTATTATAAGAAAATATATAACAGATAAATTAGACCATAAGAATTTAAACCTGGATGTGGATTTTATAAAGGATGTGCTGCCATCTACTGAAAATGTGGCAATTGCAATCTGGAATGAATTAAAGCCCCACGTTGATGTTTTAGGATGCCAATTGCATAGTATTAAGCTGTGTGAAACCGAAAATAACTATGTAGAATACTTTGGAGATTAATTAGGGAACACATTGAAGATAATGATTATACAAATTTAAAATTTCGGAAATGGGTCACGATGAATTTGATGATGTAGAAGGGTATAAAAAGATAGACAGGTATAACCTGAAATCAATAGAAGGCATAGCATCTAAATACAAGGTTATTTTAAATGAAATAGGAGAAAATCCGGAACGTGAAGGTCTTTTAAAAACTCCGGAACGCGTTGCGAAGGCTATGCAATTTCTTACACATGGTTATGATCTGAATCCTGTTGAAATATTAAGATCCGCGATGTTTAAAGAGGATTACAAACAAATGGTGATTGTAAAGGATATAGAAGTGTATTCGATGTGCGAACATCATTTATTGCCTTTTTTCGGTAAAGCGCATGTTGCTTATATTCCTAACGGACATATTGTAGGATTAAGTAAAATTCCGCGGGTAGTTGATGCTTTTGCCCGCAGATTGCAGGTTCAGGAGCGCTTAACTACTGAAATACGTGATTGTATTGAAGAAACATTAAAACCACTTGGTGTGGCTGTTGTTATTGAGTGTTCTCACTTATGTATGCAGATGCGCGGTATTCAAAAACAAAACTCTGTTACCACCACATCGGCATTTACCGGTGAATTTTTAAAGGATACTACCCGTTCTGAGTTTATTAATTTAATAGGCTCCAGGCTGCATTAACGTTAAAAAAATTAAAATGACCTGCCAATTTTGCAGAAACTATTAATCGGTATTATCTTTGTACTGTTAATTCAAACAAAAAAATAAAAAATATGGAAACTAATAATTTCAATTACGTTCAATCACAGGAAGAAACAAGTGCAATATCAAGAACATTTATGTCGAGTGTTTTTTCCTGGATGTTTGCTGCCTTGGCAATAACATCAGTTGTGGCATATTATTTCGGTAACAGCATGGAATTAATCTCTTTGCTTTTAAACCCTGAGGTTGGAGGGCTTACCATTTTAGGTTATGCGGTGATGTTTTCTCCACTGGCCTTTATTCTAATTATGTCATTTGGATTTAATAGGATTTCATATCCTGTTTTACTCTTTATTTTTCTATTGTTTTCGGCTGTAATGGGAATGAGCTTAAGCTTTATCTTTTTGGCTTATACTGCGAGTTCGATTTTTTCAACTTTTTTAGCTGCTTCAGGAATGTTTGGAGTAATGGCTATTGCCGGTTATACAACAAAAACAGATCTTACAAAATTCGGCTCCATTATGATGATGGGCCTTGTCGGAATTATCATTGCAAGCTTAGTAAATATGTTTTTACAGAGCGGAACTATGGACTATATCATTAGTTTTATTGGTGTTTTGGTATTTACAGGCTTAACAGCCTATGATGTTCAGAAATTAAAAAATATTGGTGCTGGAGTTGAATTAGGGACAGCTACTACTGGTAAATTGGTTATAATGGGAGCTTTAAGCTTATATATGGATTTTATAAACCTGTTTATGATGCTGCTTCGTTTGTTTGGCGACAGGAAGTAATTTACTAGTTTGAGTACAATGGAAGGGAAAGCAATTATTTGCTTTCCCTTTTGTTTTGTATTATATTTGGTTAACAAAAATTATTTCATGAGAAAAATTATATTCCTTTGTATTATGGTGCTTTGTTTTAATGTGAAAGCACAGCAAATAATATTAGCAGGTGATAGTACCAATTTTGAAGTTAATTCTTCGCTGGTGCAGATAGATACAGCAATAGGAAATATCTGGCAGATTGGGTTACCTCAAAAATCCTTTTTTGGAGCTTCGCATTCCGTCCCCTATTCCGTGATGACGGATACGGTAACTTCATATCTGGTCAACAACCTATCCTCATTTATAGTGGAGTATGCCGATAGTTCAGGAATGCCCATATTTGATATGGCCCTTGGTTTCTGGCATAAATTCGAAACTGACAGTTTGAAGGATGGGGGATATGTTGAAATGTCAGTTGATAGCGGAGTAACCTGGACTAATGTAATTCTTGATAATTCTGCTCCCATTACCAATATGACAAATTTTTATTTAGTAACGGATACTATTACGGGTAATATTCCTGCTTTTTCAGGTACGCAAAGCAATTGGGAGTATTCAGAGGTGTTTTTTCAATGGGTTATACCTGTAATTCCGCAGCATACCGATGGAATGCCAAGGGAACTTATTACTTATAAAGTAATGTTCCGCTTCAATTTTAAGAGTGATTCAACTCAAACAAATAAAGCGGGTTGGATAATTGATGATATTACATTGAGAGAATATGCTTTGGGAGGCAGTGTTCGCGAGAAAGAATTGGCTGATTTTGAAGTAGAAGTTTATCCGCATCCAATAACTGAAAGGGGCGTAATTCAAGCTGTTGCAAGGAATAACGAGCATGAGTTTACAATCGATATTTATAATTCGATAGGTCAGCAAATCATTACTTCTCCTATGGATACTAACAACCAGTACATTATAGGTTCAGATATTTTAAATGATGGTTTGTATTTCTATTCTGTTCGCAGTATAGGTGGAGCTTGTAAAAACGGCAGATTATTAATGAAATAGATAAATTATTGTTAATAAAAAGGGTTCTGGTGGTATCCTGAACTCTTTTTATTTTTATTAATATTGAATTATAAATCATAAAATTAATTTCAATGAAAGCATATATTTTTCCAGGACAAGGTTCACAATTTTCAGGAATGGGCAAGGACCTTTACGAAAGTTCTCCATTAGCAAAACAGTTATTTGAAAATGCCAATGATATTCTCGGTTTTCGGATTACAGATATCATGTTTAGCGGAACTGACGAAGAGTTAAAACAAACAAATGTTACGCAGCCTGCCATATTTTTACATTCGGTAGTTATTGCGAAAGTATTAGGCGATAGTTTAAAGCCAGATATGGTTGCAGGGCACAGTTTAGGTGAACTTTCTGCATTGGTTGCAAACAGAACTTTGGCTTTTGAAGATGCTTTAGTATTAGTATCAAAACGAGCAAAAGCGATGCAAAAGGCATGTGAGCTGAACCCTTCAACGATGGCTGCTATTTTGAATCTGGATGATAAAATAATTGAATCAATTTGTGCTGAAATTACACAGAGTGGCGAAATTGTGGTTCCGGCAAATTACAATAGCCTTGGTCAATTAGTAATTTCGGGTACTACAAATGGTATAAATATTGCATGCGAGAAGTTAAAAGCAGCAGGAGCAAAAAGAGCATTGGTATTACCCGTTGGTGGAGCTTTTCATTCCCCATTAATGGAACCAGCCCGCGTTGAGCTTGAAGCCGCGATTAAAGCAACCACTTTTAATCAGCCGATTTGTCCGGTTTATCAAAATGTAACAGCGAAAGCAGTTTCAAACCCTTCTGAAATTCAATCGAATTTGATAGAACAACTTACTGCGCCTGTTAAATGGACACAGACTGTTCAACAAATGACTGCTGACGGTGCTACTACATTTATTGAAGTTGGTCCGGGAAAAGTATTGCAGGGTTTAGTGAAAAAAACAAGTCCGACTGTTGAAGCGATGAGTGCTGTATTAGCCGTATCAACCGAGGGTACAGCTTAATTATAATAGAATGAAAAATATATTTTTAGGAATTATTATTTTAATGGCGTTTGAAACCAATGCACAGTTTTTGAACAGTATTGGTATTACTGCAGGTGGATCGTTGGGGAATCAGAAATTTTATTTCAGTGATCCGATTGCTATTTCGAAAAAAAAGTATGTGCCTGGGTTCAATGGAAGTATTTTTGCTGAATTTTTTAGTGGTGATTATGCGCGCTGGGTGAGCGAAATACAATATAATCAGAAAGGTTCCAGGGATAAGCAGCCAGAAGGTAATTATATCAATAAACTGGAATATATCAGCTGGAATAATTATTTAAAATTGCGGTATGAAATGTATCGGATCATTCCATATATTTTAATTGGACCAAGACTGGAATATGATTTGTCGCAAAGAACAAGTTCTCCAGTCATTACTGGTAAATTTCTTCCATTACATTTAAGTGCCGCAGCAGGTGCTGGTGTTGAGTTTGTTAGCTACGGCAATTTTAAATTTTTTACAGAAGCATTCTATAATCCGGATATCCTAATGCCAGCCTATTTAAAAGATAAGCTTGATATCAGAAATAAGAATATTGAACTGCGAGTTGGATTAAAATATCAATTTGGTGGAAGAAAAGAAAGCTGCAATACTCCCACGTATGTAGAGTAAGTGTAATCGCTTTAGCGTTATTAAAAACACCCGGGAATACAGAGCCACGATCAAATTCCAATTTTATGCAAGTTAAAAAGTTAACCATTGTCAACCGTCATTATCCACCCAACGTTAATATTACGGGAGAAAATGCATGGGACCTGGCTAATTATCTGATCAAAGAGCATAAAATAGATGTTTCTATTGTTCACATTGACCGTAAATACGAGGGTGGAGGCAACAAAAGAGAACCGTTTGGTACTGTTTATCCAATAAAGACAATTTATGAAGGGAACAACAAAATTCTTCGCTATTTAACTGGTATTATGGATGGGTATAACCTGATCCGAAAAGCTGCCCGAATAAGTAATGCCCCAATTATAGTGATGACAAGCCCCCCCTTACTTCCCATGTGGGCTTCTAAAATATTAAGTAAAAAAAACAGAGAATGGATTTTATGGAGTATGGATTTATTTCCCGAAGGCTTTGCTGCTTCTAACGAAATCAGCCCAGACAACTTTTTGTATAAATATGCTTTAAAAGAAACTTATAAAAATGCCCCTCAAAAGATCATTGCGCTTGGGCCTAAACAGAAACAAACATTAGATAAAAAATATAATAAATCTATTGAACATGTGATTCTGCCGTGCGGAGTATTTTTAGATCAAAATAAAATTGAAGCAACACCAGAATGGAAAACTGAGGTAAATAAAATTTATCTTGGATATTGCGGGAATTGTGGAAACCCCCATTCTGCTGATTTTATAAAAGAAGTTATTGATTCCATCAATCCTGAAACACAGCACCTTGTATTAGCAGTTTATGGTAATAAAGCCCAGCAAGTTATTGTACATGCAAAAAACAAACCGGGAATAACCATCTTACCAAGTGTTCCAAGAAACGAACTGCATCATATTGACGTCCATTTAGTAACACTTGTAAATTCATGGACACATGTCGCAGTGCCCTCAAAGGCTATAAGCAGTATTTGTTCCGGAGCCACTATTTTATTCTGCGGAAACAAAGAAAGTGATAATTGGTTTATGCTTCAGGACGCAGGTTGGCTGGTGGAAGACAATGCCAATTTAAAACTAAACGTTCGGCAAGCAGTATCTTCTTTGAATTGGGAAGATATTATGATAAAAAAGGCTAATGCTTACAAAATATCGACTGACCTTAATGGCCTTATAAAGCAAAGCTATGCTACTATTGCAACGTGGGCAAAGTGAAATAATGGTTTTTATGAATTTTAATAATTATATTTACATTTCAAATTTTATCCCGATAATTAAATGAATATAGCTATCATAACAGGTTCAGGAGGACTTATAGGAAGTGAATCGGTATCATTTTTTTCAAAGCATTTTGATAAAATAATTGGTATTGATAACGATATGCGCAGCTATTTTTTTGGCAAGGAAGCTTCTACTAACTGGAATGTAAATCGTATCAAGGAAAATGTGCCAAACTACGAGCATCACAATATTGATATCCGTAATTTGGCTGACCTTGAAACTATATTCAATAAATACGGTAATGATATAAAATTAATTGTGCATACTGCTGCACAACCCAGCCATGATTGGGCAGCGAAAGAGCCCATCACTGATTTTGGAGTGAATGCTACCGGTACTTTGCACATGCTTGAATTGACCCGTAAATACTGCAGCAAAGCGGTTTTTATTTTTACATCAACAAATAAAGTATATGGTGATAATCCTAATTATCTGCCATTAATTGAAACAGAAACACGCTGGGAAATAGCAGAAGATCATGCGTATTTTAAAAATGGTATTGACGAGCAAATGAGCATTGATCATACCAAACATTCGGTATTTGGGGCTTCCAAGGTAGCGGCTGATGTTATGGCTCAGGAGTATGGAAAATATTTTGATATGAATGTGGGAATATTCAGAGGAGGCTGTTTGACCGGGCCTAATCATAGTGGAGCCCAGCTGCATGGATTTTTATCTTACCTGATGAAATGCACACTAAGCGGAAACCCTTATACTATCTTTGGTTATAAAGGCAAACAGGTGCGCGACAATATACACAGCTCTGATTTGGTAAACATGTTTTGGCATTTTTATCAGGCCCCCAAAATGGGTGAGGCATATAATGCCGGTGGGGGAAGGTTTGCCAACTGTTCCATGCTTGAAGCTATTGAATTATGCGAAAAGATCAGCGGTAAAAAATTAAAATATACGTATAGCGAACAGGCTCGCAGTGGTGATCATATATGGTATATCAGCGATGTTTCTAAATTTCAAAAAGATTATCCAGGCTGGGAATATAAATGGAATTTACAGGATACGCTTGTTGATATTTATGATGCAATGAGCAAAGCGGTTTCTGTTTAAGGCTAATACGAATTTATTTACAAAAATAAAAAGCAGCTGATCATCAGCTGCTTTTTAAGTTGTGGATATTCCCAATCCTATTTTTTTTTGAAAAATATCCCGTTACATTGTAATACAACTCCCGTTTTATTATCTGTAAATGCCGGGACAATGCTATTTAACTGGAATCCGTTTTGTTCCATATATTCTAAAACTTGCGGCAATAACCAATTCTGATTTTCATACAAAGGAATCAGCGAAATTTCCATTTCAATTCCTTTGGCTTTGTTGATCATTCTCTGCGCGCCTTTCAGAACTTCCTGCTCAAAGCCCTGTACATCAATTTTTAAGAAAATATTTTTCGATGATTTGCTGTATTCCACTCCTATCTCATCCAAAGGATATACCAGAACCTTTTCTTTACCAATAATTTTTGAATCGGGAGCGCCTTCATAATGGCTGTCCAGCATATTCAATAACGTACTACTAACTGAATTCGCAGAAATATTGATCTCTATTTCTTCCTTTTTACTACCAATAGCGCAACGAGGTGCTACTTCCCAGTTTTTATACTTTTTACTTTCCTGTTCTATAATAGTATGCACTGAACTTAATGGCTCAAAAGACACTATTTTATGGGCATATCCGGCATCAATAATCCCTGTGGCGTATTGTCCCTTATTAGCGCCAATATCAAACACCAGGTCGATATTGTAATGTTCCAAAAGTTTGATGCGTCTCAGTTCCTCACTTGTAGCAGCATTGTACTTACGGATAAGAATACCGAAATTTTGAAATATTTTTTTTGTAATGCGTTCTATGTTAGTCATTGCTCATTAGTTGTGGGTTATTTTCAATTGCTCAGTACCAATTTCTTTCATTGGTTATTTGTTTTGAGCAGTCACCACCCTAATCATATCGTCAATTACTGTAACAGAATAATCAGAATTGATATTTTTAATGTATTTGGTCAAATCCGGAATAGTAGGGTAATCATGCTTACCGACAAACAAACGTGCATCATCAATTAGCATTACATGTCCTTTGTTATTTTTGAAAACGGCATCAATTTCAGCATAAATAGGACATTCAATGGCACTTAAAGCTGTTTTGCCACCACAATAATGCCCATCCAGCCAGAATAAAGCGGGTTGTTCAATGGTAGGAACTAATTTCGGTAACACTTCTCCGCTGTCACCCTGAATTAAATTGATATGCGAATCATTTTTAAAACGTTTTTTAGCTGCTTCCCAAAACTCAACACTTAATTCAACAGAATATAATTTATCAAAATTGTTTTTTTGAGCCTCCATCATATCCCCTCTGAATGTGCCGGTTTCCACTAACACCTTGCAACCATACTTTTTGCCTAATTCTGCAATAGTTAGCTGCTTAATTTTGTGTGGCCCTGGGGTTGGCGCATTGTATCTGTTCCAATCCATTACAATAAAATCAATCTCATCATCATTGATGTATCCTTTTTGCACCCATTCGGCAACAACAGGATTTTTTTTCCAGCGGTTTCTCAAAAATGGAATAACCACTTTTTTAGCCAGGTTAACAATTGGCCTTGGTAATTTACTTTTCATTTAAACAGTTTTTATTATCCCCTAAACATCAAAATTAGCAAAAAATAGTAACCTGCACCATCTGAAACCAGGAATGTTGAAGGCATAAGATTCTGCAGCCTGTTAAGAGTGCAATAACAATTCATTTTTATAATTACATTTGTGTAATATATCAACCACAATGTCAGCTGAGAAAGTTTATAAACGTTTTGTTTCCTTTGTAAGCCAAAGTTTAAATACGTGTTTGTCTGTTTTAAAAGTTATTGTTCAGTCTAAGTACAGGCTGAATATTCCTGCTGCTAATGGTAATAAATGTATTGTACTTGCGAACGGACCTTCATTAAAAAGTTCACTTGAAAAACATCCCGCTTTTTTTAAGCAGCACCCACTCATTTGTGTGAATACGTTTGCAGTAACAGAAGAATTTGTTTTGCTGAAACCTACATATTATGTGATGCTGGATCCGTTTTTTTGGGAACGTAAAAGTGATGTTACGGGGAAAACTTTTGAAAATCTTGAAAAAAATACCAACTGGCCACTCTACCTGATGGTTCCGAGGCATGCTTTAAAGCAAAAGGTATTTGTTGAGTTACAGAAAAAAAATCCTAATATTCATTTAACTCCTTTTAATTATACGGTGTTTAAAGGTTTTCCTTCTGTTGCACATTGGTTGTATAATAAAAATCTTGCAATGCCACAAAGCTTGAATGTTACCATTGCTGCTTTGTTTTTAGGAGTGAACCTTGGATTCAAAGAAATTTATTTGGTTGGAGCAGATCATACCTGGCATGAGAACCTGCATATGACGGAAGAAAATATTCTGCATACAAAAGTAACTCACTTTTATGAAAATGACACTGAGATAAAACTTGTTCCATTTTTAAAAAGTGGTGATCCTAAAAAAGGGACTCAAAAGGCGCACGAATTTTTCGATATATGGAGCCGGACATTTTATGCATACATATTAGTAAACAATTATGCGGTCTATCATCATTGTAAAATATATAATGCCAGTGAAGTGTCGTTTATTGATGCTTTTAAACGTATTAAATTATAAGACTTTAATTATTTGGTTTGTTTTAATATCTCTATTATTTATGACTAAAATTTTAATTACCATCTGTGCTCGTGGTGGATCAAAAGGGATTCCGGGGAAAAATATAAAGCAGATGAATGGTAAGCCCCTTATTGCATATACTGTTGAAACTGCTAAAAAGTTTTCGAGGCTACATAATGCGGACATAGCGTTATCAACGGATTCTGATGAAATAAAGAAAATAGCTGAATTATTCGGAATAAAAACGGATTATGTTCGTCCGGCCGAAATGGCTACTGACAGTGCGGGGAAATTGCCTGTTATAAAAGATATACTGCTGTATTCTGAAAAACTAAACAATGTTATATACGACATAGTGTTAGACTTTGACATTACTTCACCTTTGCGTACGGTTGATGATTTAAATGCCGGCTTAGTTGCATTGATGGCGAATAAAGATGCAGTAAATTTATTTTCGGTAAGTAAAGCACACCGTAACCCTTATTTTAACATGGTGGAGGAGCAGGCCGATGGATTTTATAGTCTTGTAAAAAAGGGTGATTTTAAAACAAGACAATCTTCTCCTAAAGTTTTTGACCTGAATGCTTCTTTTTATTTTTTCAAGAGAGCATTTTTTGAAACGTATGCTTCGCCAATAACCCCTAGAAGCCTTGTCTATGAGGTTCCTCATCTTTGTTTTGATCTGGACGAACCTATAGATTTTGAGTTTTTAAGTTTTTTGATGGCGAACAAAAAATTAGATTTCGAGATATGAGAGTACTGATAATCGGGTTAGGATCTATCGCAAAAAAGCACATCAATGCCTTGAAAAGGATATACACTGATGTTACAATATTTGCATTGCGATCTGGTGATACCCCTGAAAGGGTGGAAGGTGTTATAAATATTTCGTCCGTTAATGATTGCCCGGCTATTGATTTCATTATTATATCAAACCCAACGGCTTTTCACGCAGAAGCGATTAAACAGGTTGTTCATTTAAAAAAGCCATTGTTTATTGAGAAACCACCTTTCCATACGTTAGAACATACCAATGACATTCTGGCAATGATTTCTGAAAATGAAATTATTACATACACTGCTTTCAATCTTCGTTTTTTAGATTGTTTGATTTATCTGAAGAAAAATATTGATCTCAACAAAGTACAGGAAGTAAATGTTTATTGCGGATCATTCCTTCCCAATTGGAGAAGTAATACTGATTACAAAAAAAATTATAGTGCAAACGTCTCTATGGGAGGTGGGGCTCATTTAGACTTAATTCATGAGCTGGATTATGTGTTATGGATTTTCGGAAAACCACTTGAGGTTAAAAGTACATTTAGAAGCAATTCAAAAATAGGTATAGACGCTGTAGATTATGCGAATTATATGCTCATCTATGGTGGTTTTGCGGTTAATATTATTTTAAATTACTACCGTCAGGATACTAAAAGAACTTGTGAAATTGTTATGGATGACGATACCTGGAACGCAAATCTCATTACAAATACTATTACCAGTTATAAAAATAATACAACCATAATAGAATCAGAACAAACAGTACTTGATACTTATACTGATCAAATGAACTATTTTTGCAGTTGTATCAAGGAGAATAAAGAACCTTCGAATTCTTTGACAGAATCTGTAAACACATTAAAAATTGCATTGTCATGATCAATTTAAAAAATAAAATCATTGTAGTTCTTGGCGGAAGCGGAATGCTTGGGAAAGAATTTGTAAAACAAATTCGTGAGAACGATGGTGTAGCAATAAATGCAGACATCAATGAGCAGTCGGATTTAGATAAACATACATTCGAATGTAACATTACAGATGAAAAGTCCATTGTGTTTTTAATTGAAAGTGTGATCAAAAAATTTGGCAGAATTGATGGATGGATTAATAGTGCCTATCCACGCACTGCCGATTGGGGAGCAAAAATTGACAACATTTCTTTTGATTCATGGAGAAAAAATGTGGATATGCATATGAATGGTTATTTCATAGCATCTAAATTAGCCATAGATGCTATGTTACCGAATAGCAAAGGTAGTTTAATAAATATTTCATCCATTTATGGAGTGGTTGGGCCGGATTTTACAGTGTATGAAGGTACTCAAATGACCATGCCTGCAGCGTATTCCGCAATTAAGGGTGGACTGATTAATTTAGGACAATATCTTGCATCGTATTATGGGAAATCAGGAATTCGTGTGAATACAATATCTCCGGGTGGAATTTTTGATAATCAGCCGGAACCTTTTTTGAAAAATTATAATAATAAAGTTCCTTTAAAACGTATGGGAACTCCTCAGGATATTGCTCCTGCTGCAGTCTATTTATTGTCGGATGCTTCCTCTTACGTTACCGGCCATAATTTAATTATTGATGGTGGCTGGACTTGTATTTAAAATTCGGAGATGAAAGCAAAGCAATTAACTGAAGGAAGCTCCCTGTTTTTAGATCTAATAAGAGCTATTTCTGTTCAAATGGTTGTTGTTGGACATGGAATTAGCTTTTGTTCAATCGCGCTGTTTATGCATCCTCCAAATTTTCCCTGGATACAAAATATTGCGGTGGTGATCTTTTTTATTTTATCGGGATATTTAATCAGTAATTCTATTTTTTATAAACTTTCAACAGATCCCCATTATTCGTTTAAATCTTATTTTATTGACCGTTTCTCCCGGATTTATTCTGCATTTATTCCGGCTCTGTTTTTTGTACTTGTCATGGATTACATAAGCAAAAGTAAATCTCCCGAAATATATAGTTATTCAGATGCTTTTGATGGAAAGACTTTTATCGGTAATATTTTTATGTTACAGGACTTCCCATTTTTAAAGTACCTCCACATAAAAATTACTTCATTTGGTTCTGCCAGACCATTGTGGACACTGGCTATAGAATGGTGGATTTACCTTTGGTTTGGAGTATTGATGATAAATATTATCAAAGGCAAAAAGCCTTCATGGTCTATAATGGCTGTTTTTATTTTTTTATGTATTGTGCCAGCATATAATTTATTCACCGGAAGGGGACATGGTTTAACACTTTTTTGGCTTTCAGGGGTATTGGTAGGGCTTGTATATGATAAATATAAAGTAATTCAACTTTCAAGGTTTGCCAAATTGGGAATTGTAATTGTTGTAATTGTATTAGCAGGATTAAGGGTACGAATGACAATGGAAGAATATGACTTTATATTTGTTTTTCTTTTGGCGGGGGCCTTACTAATGGGGATGGAACTTTGTTCTAAACTACAAATAAATAAAAGAACAGCAGCTATAATAAGAATTGTCGCAAACTATTCATATACTCTTTATTTGATTCATTACAGTATCTACGACTATTTAATAACACATTATAAAAGCGCCATTAATCCAAATACTTTGTTTATAGCCGGATTTGTGATTTCAAATTGTATTGCTTTCGCAATTGGATATTATACTGAAACGAGACTTACAAAGTGGGTAAAGAAAAAGCTAAAAGAACGCTTTGCCTGATTCCTAAAAGTTGATGTGCTTAACATCCTCCTGTGCTTTATAGAAATCTTCAATACGGCCAATATCCAGCCAATATCCAAGAATTGGATAAGAAGTTAGTTTTTTCTTAGTCGCAATTACAGCTTCCATAAAGTGGGTGGCATCAAAAGGTTTACCGGCAGGGATCAGGTTCACCAGCTCTTTTTTAAATAAATAAATACCGGCATTGGAATAGTATGTGTAACGAGGCTTTTCACTAAAAGAGCGTACTTCATTGTCATCATTAATATCCATTATTGCATATGGAACATCAATATGATAAGGGACAGTAGCTACTATCATATCCGATCCTGACTCAATGAATTTTTTATAAAAATCGTGAAAGTCAATGTTGGTGAGTAAATCAGAATTCATTAACAACAGTGTGTCATTCACAAATTCAGGAACCAATTTCAAGGAACCAATTGTACCCAATGGTTTGTTTTCTTTCACAAAATTGATGGTAGCGTTTTCAAATTCATATTCACCTATTCCTTTTTCAATTTCTGCAGCCATATGACCAATTGAAATATGAAAATTACTTACCCCATAATTTGCCAGCCGTTCAAGGTTTCGGATGATAATAGGTTTGTCACCTACTTTTAACATTGGCTTTGGTATATTGTCTGTAAGAGGCTTAAGACGTTCCCCTCTTCCACCTGCCATTAATATGGCATCAGCCGGAATCAGAGAGCGTAATTTATCCAGATCGACAATTCTAATAATTTGCTTTTTAGAATTAATCACCGGAATGAATCTCATCCCGACATTTTTATATTTTGCAACCTTTTCAAAGTTGTTTTCTGAATCGACAAAATTTTTGCTGTTAGGATTCATAAAACTCTTTACAGGCGCATCAATAGTGAGTTCGTTTAATAGTCCCCGTCTGATATCTCCGTCAGTTAATGAACCAACTAATTCCTGATTTTCATTAATTATAAATATTGCCATATTAGGAATGGCAATATTATTGATTAGCTGCAACGCTTCACGAGCGGTACCTTTTTCAGAAAAGGTATATTTGTTAAAGTCGATCATAGTAAACGTGCGGGATTACCTGCTATTCTTATATTATCTTCAATATCATTTAAAATTACGGAACCTGCTCCAATCGTTACATTTTTACCAATTTTCACACCTTGCTTTATAACCGCCCCGGCACCTATAAACGAACAGTCGCCAATGCTCACCGCACCACAAAGAACTGCTCCCGGAGCAATATGCGCATAATCGCCAATAATGCACTCGTGTTCAATGATGCAGCCTGTATTACAAATAACCCCGTTTCCAATTTGAACCTGTGGATTAATGACAACACGAGCTGCAAACATATTGCCATATCCTGCATTCATACTTCTACTGATAATGGCGGATTTATGAAGCGCATTTTCAGGCTGACCTAACTCGGGAATAAGGTGATCTGAAATTTTTTTTCTGATCAAGTTATCACCGATGCCCACAAAATAAATATACTCTTTAAGTTTTGTGATTACTTCCTGTTTATTTTCGTCTCCCAGCCATTTTAAAGAATATGGGTTTTTTTGTTTTTCTTCCATATCGGTGTATGCACTCACGGTTTGTCCCTGAGAAAAGAAAATTTCAAAAGCAACATATGCGTGTCCCGAATACCCTATTAATGCAATGTTTTTCATACAGTTTAATCTATCTTACGACCGTAACATGACCAATTTTTTCTTTTTTAGTTTTTTCTGTGCTGTTAGTATAAAAAAGTTTCCAAACATACACATCTTGCTCTACAGGTTTAAGTTTATACATCCCATTCCATCCTTTTGTAATATCCGTTGTTTCATACATTAATTCACCCCCACGGTCAAAAATCATTAATTTGTAATCATTTAAACAGTTACCGTAAATATAAAATAAATCATTTAAACCATTACCATCTGGTGTAAAAGCATTTGGGATAAATATTTTGGACTCACATTCCATGGCAACGTTTATCTCAATTGTGTCTGTGCAACCATTCGAATTCATTACTATTTGAGTAATTACGTAATCTCCCATTTCTTGATAGGTGTGAAACACTTCATTCCAATTACATCCAACCAGTGAGTCGCCATCTCCAAAATATAAAACACAAGTGGTGCTTTGTTGAGATTGATTGAATATTGTCGTTAATAAAGCATTCGAATCAGACACTGAAACGCCAACTCCAGCATGAGGAGAAGGATTTATTGTAATAAAATTTGCCTCTGTAGTTGTGTCGGAACATCCTGCAGAATTATAGGCAATAAGAGAAACGGCATATGACCCGGAAGTAGAATAAAGATGAGCGGGAGTTGAAAAAACTGATGTTGTGCCATCACCAAAATTCCATAAATAATTTGTGGCATTAATAGATTGATTTGTAAATGACACATTTAAAGGGGGACAGCCCATTAAAGGACCAGATATGAGCGCAAGAGGATATGGAAGACTTGTTACATTTAAGCTTGCTGTATCCGAACAATTATTTACATCCGTTACTTCAATTCCAATTAAACTTGTAGAAGATAAAGGATGAAGAATGTTAATATTTGGAGACGTATCAGAATTAGTCCATAAATAATTAAAAGGAGCCGTTCCACCTGCTATGTTTGCGGAATAATTAGAAATACTGCTGTCACAAATCAACGTTGCTCCAACAATGGAAACATCGGGAGTTGGATTGACAATAACGGTAAACTCTTCAGGAAGGCTGCTACAACCTGAATTAATTGCAACAACAGTATATGTTGTAATAATTGAAGGGGATACATTTATGGACGAAGTCGATGAAGTTATCCCACCGCTCCATTGATAGGAACTCCCTCCTATGGCTGTTAAAGTAATACTTTGCCCTGAACAAATAGTATCAATCCCTGTTATATAAGCCGTTGGACGTGAGTCAACATTTATTGTAACTGAATCGAAATCAAGGCATGAGCCATTAGAAACTTCAAGATAATAAGTAGTAGCAATAGAAGGGGATACTGTTATTGTTGATACGCTATCAATGACCCCACCACTCCATTGGTACGCCTGACCACCATTCCCTGTCAATACAGCTGATTGACCTTGACATATAGTATCACTAGAAACAGATATTGAAGCATTTAAGAAACTACCGTTATCTCCATCTATTTGATCAGGAAAAGCATCACCTATTCGATATATAGAAGTGCCGAAAAATGGGCTGATAGTATTTACAACCGTAGGGGACGCAGAGTTGGGGTTCGTAATACAATAAAAAGAATTTTCATTATGTCCTTTATTAACATAGATTTTATCATCATAGGCGAGCTCCATAGCTAAAGACCCACTAATAATAATTGAAGGCACTGAATTTGCAGAAGTAATAGTATATGATCCCGAGGAAATAACTGGACAGTTATAAACAATGTTAGGAAATGAAGAACTGCCTCCCTGCATTATATACAATCTTGTGCCGTCTCTAGAAAATTCACATGTTACAATACCATAACCAGATGAATTAGTATAATATCTTTCATTTGAAAGAGCACCAGTAGAAATATTAAAATCAAATATTGAAACAGCTTTATTTGAATTATTAGAAAATAAACACATAGCCAAGGTGTTTCCGAGTGACGAAATTTCAATAGCCGTTATTACTGCCCCAGAAATGTTGTTTGTAAGATTAATAGTATATACGTCAGTTGTTCCCATAAGTCCAAGTGGATTAATTTCAGTCCTCCTTATTGTAATAAAACCTGTTGATTCCAATCTTGTAGAAAATAACCAGTATCTATCATTAGCGCAATCATATTTAGAAAGGGCAAAACCTTCACCATTTTTTTCCCCAGAAACAATAGTTACAGGCAAAGAAACTGTTTTGTTTATTCCATCAACAATCACATATTTAATGTCATCGCTGATATTTGATGCCAATCTTGTTTTATAAATGAAATAATATTGTCCCGGATAATTAGGCCTAGGGCATAATGCATGCTCAATAACACTACTAATTCTATTAATTGCTGCAGTTTTTCCAAAAACTTCATCAGCATTGGTTGAAGGGTTATAGGATACAAAATATACTGTATCACTTACTATACCGGAAAAATTATTATATGCTGTCCTCGAAGCACAAAATAGATAAAATAAAATATTTCCATTGTTATCCAATGCATTGTTGATAACATCTTGTGATCCCCTTGAGACAATACTATTAATAGAATTACCTAAAATCCTAGGATTTACTACAGGCGAGGTACCTGTAAAATCGACCTCATAAAATTTCAAGTTTCCAGATGATAAAGAATAAAAATTTCCCGAAGACGTTTGTTGAGAATTGCCTAAAATCCACTTTGGTAATTGTGCGCTAAGCGAAAATGAAAAAAGAAAAAAATTAATGCCTATTATAAAGAGTAATGAGATTTTTTTTTTCATAATAACTCTTTTTTTAATATATCCACAATTCTGTTGGCGGTTTTGCCGTCACCATATATGTTTTCATTTTTTAGTGTCGGAAGTGCATTGATCACTTTAATTGCTTCAATTATTTTTTTCTTATCTATATCACAGTGAATTACATTTCTTCCCGCCTCTCTTCCTAATTGTCTATTACCCAAATTTAAAACATATTTTCCAAATGAGGCAGCTTCTATAATTCCACTTGATGAATTACCAAGGACAAAAGAGCAATGATATAAACAGGAAAAATATCCTTCGGTGCCCAATGATTCAACTATTATTACATTCGATTTCTGTTTTTTGAATTCCAACAACCGCTGTCTAATTATATTTCCCATTGTATCAGCATTAGGCATTGTTATTAAAATTTGTTTATCCAATGTGCTTAATACGTCAATTAATTCATTCACAAATCCCTCGTTTTTCTCATATGCTATGGTTTCAGGATGAAACGTAACTAATACAGGTTGTCGTAATTCAATATTAAATTTTTCTTTAAATTCTTTAATGGTTAATATTTTCAAATCATTTAAATTATCAAGGCTCAGAGCCCCCACATTATAAACATATTTATCAGACCCAATAATTTGCTTTATACGGTTTGCATGTTTTTCTGTAGAAGCAAAATGGATTGCCGACATTGCAGTAATTGAATGTCTGAATGAGTTATCAATAGCCCCTGACGTATTTTCTCCACCGTGTATATGAGCTATCGGAATATTAAAAGGAATGGAAGCACTAACAGCAGCGAACATTTCATATCGATCACCCAAACAAATAACTAAATCAATAGATTGTTTTTCCTTTTTCCATAGTTCAGCAAATTTATCAATTGTCAATGCCATTGATTTTGCTATTATTTCAGGAGAGTCCCCCTCCAACAATGTTTCTAACGGATACTTAACATCAAAACCGTCTCTATAGATTTGGTTAACAGTGGTACCATATTTTTTAGATAAATGTGTTCCAAAGGCAACAATTTTGAAATTAAAAAAATTATCAGATTTTAGTTTTTTTAATAATGGCAAATAAATTCCATAATCCGAACGCGAACTTGTTAGAACGACTATATTCACTGCAAGTCCTCCCACTTTAACTTGTGTTCCTTCATGAAATCAGTATTTACTTTTTTACCGATTATTTGTTGCATTAACATAGGAGAAATACCATCTCCCGGACGTTTCATTATTAAATCATCTTCACTAATAACTTGGTTTTTTGTCATGTTCTTAGCAAAGTGAATGCTTTTACGGGCAACCAGCATATTTTTTTTTTCTGTTTCAGATGGTTGTTTGTTAGATGTTCCGAGCGCTTTTTCAATATTTCGAATTGCATTCACCATCGCTTTTAATTCCTCAGGCTCAAGTGACGCTTTATGATCTGGTCCTGGCAATGTTTTATCCAGGGTGAAATGTTTTTCAATGATTGTAGCTCCCATTGCAACTGCTGCAATCGGCACTTCAATGCCTAATGAGTGATCAGAGTATCCTACAGGAACATTCAGTTGTTGCTGTATATTCAGCATTGCATTAAGATTTACATCCTCCATTGCAGTCGGATAATCAGTTGTACAATGCAATACAGAAATATTTTCTCTAGCAGTTCCAGACTTCACCAATATATTGACAGCATCCATTATTTCGCTCATTACACACATTCCTGTGGAAACAATGACCTTCTTATTTAATCCACCGATTTTTCTGAGATAAGGTAAATTGGTAATTTCTCCGGAAGGTATTTTGAACAGATCTATTTCTAATCCATTCAGTAAATCGATGCTTTCTAAATCAAAGGCAGTAGAAAGAAAACGAATGCTTTTTTGTTTACAGTAATCAATTAACTCATGATGGTGCTCCACACTCAATTCAAGTTTCTTTAACATCTCAAACTGAGAATCAGATGTATTTCCATCCATGTTTTTTTGCTGGTATTCTGCTTTTTTCGCAGAAAGACTTACAAGATTTTCAGTTTTAAAAGTCTGAAATTTAACATAGTCAGCCCCTGCTTCGGCAGCAGCAACAATAAGCTGTTTTGCCAATTCCATATTTCCATTATGGTTAACTCCCGCTTCTGCTATGATTAATACTTTTGGCATGTTTTATTGTTTGATACGGACACTACTTGGAATATTTACCAATCTATCCTCCAGCTCCTGCGCATTATCTAAATTTCCATGCAACGCATCCTTAAACATAACCAGTTTGTTCATCAACCTCCATACGGGGCGAGTCATTACACCATTATCGTTAGTATATTGTAAAAATTCATCGCGCGTTTTTTTATCTTTTAATAAAATTGAACACAACCAGTAATTTGCTTTTGAATGATCTAGCTCATCAACAAATTGTATATCTGTTTTTTCAAAAAAATCACGGTAAGAGTTTGCTAGTTCTCGTTTGTTTCCCAAAAAGCCATTTAATTGCTCTAACTGAGCGCACATGAGGGCCGCATTAAGATTAGGCATCCGGTAATTATAACCTATTTCATCATGCACAAATTCCCATCTGTGTGGGATTTTTGCTTGCGTAGTTAAGTATTTGGCCCGTTTTGCTAATTTTTCATCATTTGTAACAATCGCGCCACCACCCCCACAGGTAATGGTTTTATTTCCATTAAAACTGAAAGTGCCCAATAATCCGAATGTTCCGGTATGTTTGTTTTTATAATAACTGCCTATTGATTCTGCAGCATCTTCAATCAGTGAAATGTTATACTCATTACAAATTGCAGCCAATTCATCAATACGACAAGGATGTCCAAAAGTGTGCATAGGAATGCAGGCTGAAATTTTTTGTCCGGTTACTTTATGATATGAAAAATTGTCTGCCTTTTTCTCTGCATATTCATTCAGATAGGTTTTTAATTTTTCAGGGCTTAAGCCCATTGTATCCATATCCACATCAACAAACAGATGAGAAGCGCCAATGTATGCAATGGCATTACAGGTGGCGATAAAACTTAAAGGTTGGGTTATAACTATATCATTTTTGTTAACACCGGCAACAATCATCGCCATGTGTAATGCTGCAGTTCCATTTACACACGCTACCGCATAAGCAGCGCCTGTGTATTCTGCTAAACGTTTTTCAAATTCATCTACGTATTTACCAACAGATGAAACATATGTTGAGTCGATGCAATCCATCAGGTATTTTTTTTCATTACCTGTAAATTGAGGTTCATGCAAATAAATAAAATCCTGAGAAGGAAATTGTGATTTGATAAAATCGACAGTCTGTTTATACATCTAAATAGTGGGCGTTGTATGTGATTGTACTATACAAATCTACTGATTTTTAGGATATTTACAAGGAAACTGTTGAACAGGCTTTGTAGTGACTAAAAGCCTGTTTTGAAAGAAGGAATAAAGCCATTCAACAATGGGTAATTAATTTAATTTCCCTGGGCAATTTTATCATATATTACAAGCATTTCAACCTGCTCTCCAATAGTTTTAAATTCTGAAAATATGCCATTCAGAAACTGTTTAGTCTGGAGAAATAAACCGGGTTTATACTGGAGATCAATCGAATTCTCAAGATCCACTTTGTTAATTGCAACCGATCCTTTCAATTGTATCTGAAGTTCTTCCAACGGGCGTAAAATCAATCGGGAGTTTTTGGTAAGAATTTCTACTCCCCATCTGCCTGGAGCAGCCCAATTAGCCTGATAGGAGAAAAGTACATCATCTTGTGTTATGCCTGCCCCTGCAAATACAGCCTTGTTGTGCCATGACAATTTACCTGATGCAAAACAATTTATTACGGAAGGCTTACCACCCAGATAGAATGCTAAATCAATCACATGTGTTGAATTGGCAAGCAGCCAATTCTCTTTTATTCCAGGCTTTTTATCTAAAGGTTCAATTGTATGCGCCCATTCGGTAAATTCAAAATTAAAGGAAGTAACCCCGCCATCGTTTTCAATGACTTCTTTTGCTTTAAGTACAGATGAATAGAATCTTCGGTTATAAGCTACTAAAACAGTTGCATTGTATTGATTCGCAGTAAGCGCAAGCTCTGTGATTTCATTGCCATTCAATCCTGCAGGTTTTTCTATTAGAATAGTCCGGGCTCCGCTTTTAATCACTTGTATGGCAGTTGGAGCAAGTTGTTCCATTCCAACAGCTATAATCACAGCATCAAAAGCAATCGTGTTTTTCTGAAGAAATTGTTCGATGCCCCCTGTTGTTATTTTGCTGCCAGTTTTTTGCTGAAAAATTAATGCGGAACTTTCACTTCTTCCAATGGTTGTTACATCACAATGCAAAGCTTCCAACACTTTGTAATAGTCAACAGCCATTTGCCCAGCGCCAACAAGTAATATTTTTTTATTTAAGTAATCAGACATTCGTTAATGGAATTATTGTTGTTGCTCCTTTGTAAAAAAGAAATCAGATTATTCAAAAATAATAAATGTAATGTAGCAGACTCTTTATAAGCAGTTAAGCTGCAAGTGCCTTTTTCTATCAACTCATCCACAGCAATATTCGTCAACTGGCTTTGAAATGGCATGTTAAAAGTTTGTTCCTCCCATGACCATTTGTTTTCCAGTTTGCTGACCCATACTTTTGCTGTTGCCCCCTCCTCAATACTATATCTTACAGTAGGTGTATTAATATGGATGTGTAATGGCGCAGGACTGTTTGGGAAAGAAGTAATGTGAAAAGAATGTTGATCCGTATGTCCGGTTATAGTTCCGGTGAATTCAATATAGCCGGAACGTTTGCTCTCGATAACAGTTTTGTCTACCAGATCATTCGATAAAACAATGGTATTTGATTTTGTTAAAAATGCGAATAAATCCAGTAAATGAATGCCATTAGAACCTAGTCCCCAGGTATTACCAGTTACAATGAAATGGATGTTTCCCGAAAGTTCTTTTTGTAAAGCTTGGTAGTAGGTCATCATCCTGCGTGGACAATTTACCCAGGTTTTGATATTGTGTTTTATCAGCAGGTTTTCAATGGTAAAATAATCATTTTCTTTTACAAACAAGAATTTTTCAAGTATCAGTTTTTTTACCGTTGAGTTTGCAACTAACTGTTCTACCACCATTTTACGCACCTTGGAATTGGTTGCTACAATGGCGACTTCAATGTTCTTTTCAAGGGAAGTAATATCTGTATGAAAAGAGATTGTTCCTGTAAAATTGCTACTCACTTCTTTAAAACGGGCTTCGGCTACCTTCAAGGAATCGATTGAAGAGTCAATCACCTGAATGGCTACTTTATGTTTTAAAGAAGCAAGTGCCTGTAAATGCCTGCTGCCTAATTGTCCTGCCCCTATTACTGCAATGTTTATCATTATTACTTATTATGGATTAACAAATTAATTTGTAATTGGAATTTTAAGTAAATTTCAAAATCCATTGCCTGTAAATTTACAAAATGTATTATAAACCAAGACATATAATTTCGTGAGGGCAATTTATCTATTTCTTATGAGGAATTTTATTATTTTTGAGTAATTAATATAATCACTTTCACATCGTTAAAAGTATCAAGCTGCTTTCGTAAAGCGAATGCAGCTAATTTAATTCTAATAAATGCTAAAAATATGTTAAATAATGTGTGTCCTATATGCGGTAGCCGGGAAATTATAATTTTCATAAAAAATATAGCGGATATTACTTTTAAAACAACGACTGAAAAATTTAATATATTTTGTTGTAAAAATTGCGATGCCAAATTCCAAAATCCCTTCATACCAGAAAATGAAGTTGGACAATATTACCCCAATGCTTCGTATCATCCATTTATGTTGCAAAAAAAAGCCATTCCCTTAAATTTAAAATACAACCCAGCCAGTATTTATATTAGAAAATTAATGGAAAAGCATAATTGTAATGATATATTCTCCTTAATTGATGTTGGTTGTGGAGGTGGTACATTTTTAATGAGTGTAAAACAATATTTCCCAAACGCTCAACTGATGGGAGTTGATGTTTCTGAAATTGCTATAAAAAACCTGAATAAAATTGGTATTGATGGGATATGTAGTAGTTTATACAGTTTCGAAATTAACAGAAAGTTTGATTATATTATATCCTCACAAGTTTTGGAACACTTAAATCAACCTTACTTATTCACAAAAAAATTAAAAGATTTATCAAAACCTGAATCTATAATAATGATTGATGTACCTGCTTCCGACTCTTATTCTGCAGAAAAATTCAAGGAAAATTGGGTGCATTGGGATTTGCCAAGACATAGTATCATATATAGCAAAAAAACAATCGATTATTTATTTAAAGATTTTACAAAAATAGAATTAAGGCATGCGGGTAGTTTAGCGGCTGTATTAAGCAGTTATAAAATAAGCAAGGGTAAAGATATTTATTTTCAAACACTATATGAAAAAATGATCTTAAAGCTGGTGACGCCAATAACCAAACTATTTAAGTTGCATTTTTTATTCAGTGATAAATTAGTTTGGATAGGAAAACTTTAGGACGGCACTTAAAAATTAAATCAACTTTTTTAAGCCAAAATATAATCTGAAAAATTGAATGTTTTTTAGAAAAAGTATTGCTTTAAAAATAAACAAGTATAGCAGTGTATAAGGATAGTTTTTGTTTTTTAAAACAGTAAATATTCCCGTTTTTATACTTTCAGGATTACCCTTTTTTTGATAATCACCTACCAAAAAACGTCTTGTAGATAAAACCATTTGTCTTCTAAATGATTGTTTAAATTCTTTGTTATCTATATTGGGGTGATTTTTGAATTTATCAATAATATTAAATTTATCACCAAAAAACTTCCAAGTCATATTGGTTAAGGAAGTACTCGGTTCTCTATAAATATCTGCGTCAGAAGAATGAAAAGTATCCCATCCATCTTCAGAAATAGTCAGTAATAATTGAATTTCTGGAGCATATATATTATTTACAACATCAAATTTAAATGGTTCGCGATTTTTATTTAACCTTTTAAAAATAAATTCAGAAGGTGGGCTTACATTCTCCATTTGATAAATGTATTTGAAGTATTCTCTAGAATTAATTAAACCTTTTTTTGGTCTGAGAGCACGCTGACTTCCTGTAGAATAGATACCAATATTGGGGTTTGAACTGAGAACGGCATACGCCTTTTTTAAATAAAAAGGCATATAATAATCATCGCCTTCAAGACCCGCAATATACTTTCCTTTTGCATTTTCAAGTGGCGAATTCCAATTAAGAACACCACCCAGAGAATGTTCATTTTGATACATCCTGAAATGATAAGGAGCGTTTATATATTTATCTGATGAAATAAATCTTTCAATCTCTGCAACTGTATCATCACTGCTAGAATCATCAGCCACAATACATTCAAAATTTTGAACCCCCTGATTCAAAAGAGATTCCAATGCACGATAGATTGTTTTACCTCTGTTGTGAGTCTCAATACAGACACTAAAAAAAGGATGTTCTGTTTTTATAACAGATTCAAATAACAACTTCATCTATTCTATATATCCTAACACTTCATTTAAATTACTTACAAACCTTAGTGATTCATAATCTTCGTATCCTTCGTATTTAATATCGTCTCTTTTTATGATAAAGACATTGATTTTCTCTTTTAAAAATTGATGAACATGGTCCAGCTCATCATCAATATGACAATTAAGGGTGTAACTTGTCATTAACAGTGCATTTTTTCGTTCTAGTTTATCAAAAATTATATTATTGGCTTTTAACCAATCGAAAGTTAACTTTTCTAAACCTGGATACAAATGAAAAGGGCGAGATGTTGCAACAACAATATTATAGCCTTTCTCCTTTAATAACCTTGTAAAGTTGGGGGCGGTAGGATTAACAGGAAGTTTACTTTTGTAACCGGATGTTCTATAGCTATCTTTTATTTCGGAATAAACATCAGTACCCAGAGTTTTTTTTGCTTCTTCAATCGAATTAAATTTTTGATTTTTTTGCAATTCAATATAATCTAGCCAGCAAGCCGGATAGTTATTTAAAACACCATCAATATCTATTGTAATAGTCTTCATAAAATTACATTGACTTTAAATTTAAACTGGAAATGAACAGGTTTGCAACGTTGTGAATTTTTGCTAAGACCAAAATTAGTTTTTTTTTTGTACTTAGACTAATATATTGGCAATTACCAGTTTCGGTAAATTTCCGTAAATTTGATACTAAATTATAATATCTGACATATAACCTGTATTGTGGGCATAATCGAAAAACAAGCGACCAAAAATGCAATTTATTCCTACCTGGGTGCGGCTTTAGGCTTTCTTACAGTGATGTGGTCATCCCATCTCTTAAATCCTGATGAAAATGGTCTGACCCGCATTCTGGTTTCTATATCTGCACTTTTTTCTCAATTTGCAGGTTTGGGATTTAATGCCGTAACCATCCGTTTTTTTCCTTATTTCAGAGATAAAGACAAAGGGCATCATGGGTATTTGTTTTACGGCATAATTACCACGCTATTAGGCTTTTTGATCTGTTTCCTCTTCTTTTACATTTTCAAAAATCAGATAGTTGAGAATAACCAGGAAAAATCGAAACTGTTTGTAGATTACCTTTTTTACCTGATGCCGCTTACATTATTCACACTGTTTTTTAATTTATTTGATTACTACCTCAGAGCTTGTTATAGCTCTGTTATTGGTTCATCTTCCAGAGACTTTACACAACGTATTCTGATCCTGACAAGCTTGTTTTTATATTTCACAAAAACAATTGATTTTAACATTTTTGTTTTTTTCTATGTTGCGGCAACCTGCGTTCCTACGTTGATTTTACTGTTTTATATTATCAAATTGCAGGAGTGGCACGTAAAACCTGTGAGAGGCTTTGTGAGTAAAGAATTACGCAAAGAAATGATAAAATTAAGCCTGTTTTCTATTTTGTCAGGAAGTGCGGGTGTTTTAATATCTAATATTGATATTATAATGGTTAATCAGAAGCTAGGATTGACACAAACCGGTATTTATGGGATTGCCTTTTATTTTGGAACTATTATTATTATCCCATCCCGCTCGCTACTGCGCATTGCAATGAGTATTGTTTCGGAAGCTTTTAAAAGAAACGATTTAAAAGAAATAAATGATCTGTATAAAAAATCATGTAATAGTCAGCTGGCAATTGGTTTACTTCTGTTTATTGGGATCTGGAGCAATATTGATAATATAATGGCTTTATTGCCGCCTGAATATGCTGGTGGAAGAAATGTGATATTATTTATCAGTGCAGGGTATTTAATAGATATGGGAACAGGTATTAATTATATTATTATGCTAACCTCAAAATATTACAGATATGATGGCTATTTTATGTTTTTTGTGTTAGTCCTTACCATCCTCTCTAATTACATTCTTATTCCAATATACGGCATCATGGGTTCTGCAATAGCAACTGCGATAACAATTGGCGGATATAATATTATGCGGTGGCTCTTTTTGTTTTTTAAATTTAAAATGCAGCCTTATGATATCAATACACTTAAAATAATTTTGATTGCTGCTATTGCATTTTTACCTGGTTATTTTATCCCTTATTTAAATCATTTAATTTTAGATATAGCTGTGAGAAGCAGTATTGTTGGTGGCTTATTCATTTTAATGATATTAAAATTTGAAGCAACGCCCGAAATCAATTCCAAAATCAGAAAAAACCTAAAAAGGTTATCCATTAATATTTGATTCCCCATAATTCATGTGGAAAATAATCCCCGCCCGGTAAATTGTTCCCCAGCTTTTATTTTATGCACTTAATTTCGCATCAATCGATAAAGTAGTGTGTGGAACTGCCATTAATCGTCCTTTGGGGATTAATTTACCGGTTTTTGAGCAAATACCATAGGTTCCGTTTTCAATACGCTCTAAAGCGATTTTTAATGAATCAATGAATTTTTTTAATCTTCCCGCATTTTGACTGATTTCTTCTTTGGAGGTTGTTTCGCTTGCATAATTTGCATCAAGCCACACTGGGTCTGTATCACGGGTTCCATTGTCTTCCATTTGACTAAGTAAACTATTGTATTCTTCCTGCGCATGGGCAAGCTTTTTATGTATTATATCCTTAAATTCCTGTAACTCCTGCTTTGAATAGACGTTCATAATTATATGTTTTTAATCCAATATCAAATTATTATTCCCATTTTATTTGGGGAAAATATTCCACACAAAATTAATGGTTGTATATTTGTAGAGAATATATCTCAATTAATAGAAAATTATGGGCAAAATACTAATAATAGAAGATGACATGGATATGAGTCTACTTCTAAAACGATTTTTAACAAAGAACGGTTATGAAGTTGAGGCAGTTGCAAATGGGAAAAATGGAATAGCTTCATTTGCATCCAATCAAACGGACCTGGTTCTTTGTGATTACCGCCTCGGTGACATGGAAGGTGTTGAGGTGTTGAAAAAAATAAAAGATATAGAACCAACAGTACCATTTATTATAATGACGGGATATTCCGATATCCGCACAGCTGTCAATGTTATGAAAATGGGCGCGTTCGACTATCTAACAAAACCATTGCTGCCCGATGAAACACTGCAGATCATAAAACGTGCTTTCACCAACCGAAGTCCCTTTGCAAATATCATTGTTGAAAAAACGGAGGAGGAAGCTGAAGCCATTGCAGAAACAATACCTAAGGCGAAAACCAATGTTGGAAAAAGCGACTATGTTTTTGGTAAAAGTACCCATTCAAGGGAATTGATGCGCCAGATAGATTTGGTAGCACCAACCAATTACAGTGTAATAATTTATGGGGAAAGTGGTGCTGGAAAAGAAGCCATTGCCCAGACGATTCATAAAAAGAGTAAACGTGCAAAACAGCCATTTATCGCAATGGATTGTGGTGCTATGTCAAAAGAGCTTGCCGGCAGCGAATTGTTTGGTCATGAGAAAGGTTCCTTTACCGGAGCTTTAGCAACCAAAATAGGACATTTTGAGTTAGCAAACGGTGGAACTATTTTTTTGGATGAAATAGCGAATCTGCCATATGATGTTCAATCTTCCTTATTGCGTGTTGTGCAGGAGCGGAAAGTGAAACGGGTAGGAGGTAACAAAGAAATACCAATTGATGTACGTATTATAGTTGCTAGTAATGAAAATTTGTATGAAGCCCATAAAAAAGGAAAATTCAGAGAAGATTTATATCATCGTTTTAACGAATTTCATTTAACGGTTGCTTCGCTTCGTGATCGCAAGGATGATCTGCCTATGTATGCTAATTTTTTTCTTAATATTGCTAATCAGGAATTGGGAAAAAATGTGAATAGCTTTAATTCTGAAGTAATGCAATTGTTTCTAAAATACCCATGGTACGGTAACCTTAGAGAGATGAAAAATGTAGTACGAAGAGCTGTATTGTTAACGGAAGGAACAGCTGTGGAAGCAAAATCGTTACCTTTTGAGATTTCCAACTATGCACGAACTACTATGGCAATAGCTATTACAGATGACAAACCGGAAGTTGTGATGGAAATACCTCATGCAGCTGCTCCATTGGTAGAAACAAAGGAAGAAAAGCCAGATTTAAAATCAGTAGCATTGGGTGCGGAATATGATTTGATAATTAAAGTGCTTAAAGATGTTAATTACAATAAAAGTAAAGCCGCTAAAGTTTTAAATATTGATCGTAAAACGCTTTACAATAAAATGAAAGCATATAATATGTAGTGCGCTGAACAGATGAAACAAACTGAAAAAATAAAAATATTACTCGTTGAAGATGATGCAGATGATTATATCATTTTTAAAAATATTTTGAATGAAATCAAGATTAATGAATATTCGTTAACCTGGGCTGAAACGTACGATAAGGCGCTTGAATTTATTTCAAAAAATGAGCATGATATTTATTTTTTCGACTACCTCCTTGGCGCCAGAACAGGTCTTGATCTAATTCAAGATTGTGTGAATCAGGGTGTGGACGCACCTTTAATAATATTAACAGGGCTCGGGAACCAGCAAACAGATTTAAAAGCAATGAAGCTGGGCGCTGCGGATTATCTTGTGAAAGATGAGATAGATGTAGAAAAGCTCGAAAGATGTATCAGGTACAGTATTGAGCAGCATCATATGCTGAGAAAATTGAAGGCGAGTGAAACAAAATTTCGGAGTATTTTTGAAAACTCACACGATGTAATTTATCTGGCTGATGAAAATGGAAATATAATTGATATTAATGAATCTGCAGAACGGTTATTAGGCTACTCGCGATTGGAATTAATTAATATGAATATTGCCGATTTGTATGAAAACAAAAAAGAATATGAGAAATTTATTTCACGAATTCATCAGACGGGAAGCTATTCCAGTTTTGAGATTGTTTTTATTGACAAGCCGGGAAATAAAAAATATTGCACCTTAACTGCAAATATTCAAAAAACGGATGAAAATAATAAAGTACAATATCAAGGTATCATCCATGATATGACTTTACACAGAAAAGCGGAGCGCGATATAATTAGAGCCGAAAAGCTAGCTATTGCCGGAAAGATAGCGCGTACACTTGCTCATGAAGTGCGGAATCCGCTTACAAATATCAATTTGTCTGTTGAGCAGTTACAGGAAGATATTATTGATGAAAATCATACCTCTTATTTTGAAATAATAAAAAGGAACAGTAAACGTATTAATGATCTTGTTACCGAATTAATAGAAAATTCAAAACCTACCGAGCTGAATGAGGCTTCTATATCCATTCAGGATATTTTACAAAATACTATTGAATTAGCGAAGGATCGCGCGGACTTAAAGAATATTAAAATAATAACCAACTTTCAGCTTCAGAACGAAAAAATTATTGCTGATGAAGCCAACCTTACCATTGCTTTTTTAAATATTCTTATCAATGCAATTGAAGCAGTGCAGGAAGGCACAGGGATTATAAAAATAAGCTCCAATTGCAGTGATAATAAATGTTATATCTGCATTGAGGATAATGGCTATGGTATCGATGAAAATCATGTTTCGAAGGTGTTTGAGCCTTATTTTACTAATAAACCCAATGGGATGGGGCTGGGACTTGCTGCAAGCCAAAGTATTATTAATATCCACAAAGGGAAAATTGATCTAGAAACTGAATTGGAAAAAGGTACGAAATTCAATATTGAATTAAATATGTCCTGATTTTCCTGCCCCCAACAGGCATACTATTTTATTTTATTATTCTGTGAGTATTCAATTACTCCACTTTGCGCTATAAGTGCATCCGTTTTAACTCCGGAATTCGAGAATAATATTTTAATTAGTTATATTCTGTATGCAAAAATCAAATCCTAAGCGTAAATTATTTGTTGCGCAATCTCAAAGCCGCCCCGGTCTTGAATTTAAAATGAAACCCGAACCTGAGTATGATAATTCTACACCAGGAAGCAATAAGCTGATAAATAAAAAATGTATTATCACAGGCGGTGATAGTGGTATTGGAAGAGCTGTGGCAATAGCTTTTGCCAAAGAGGGAGCGGATGTTGCTATTATTTATTTAAATGAAGATAAAGATGCACAGCAGACGGCAAGCATAATAAATGAAAGATATTCCCGTGAATGTTTGTTGATACCTGCTAATATTGAAAAAGAAAGTCAATGCAATGCTGCGGTAAAAAAAATATTGAAAAAATTTGTTCATATAGATGTGCTGGTTAACAATGCTGCAGTGCATTATCCTTGTGAAAGCATATTAGAAATTACATCTAAACAATTGACTAAAACGTTTGCTGTAAATATATTTTCGATGTTTTGGATTACAAAAGCAGTACTTCCAAATATGAAAGAAGGGAGTTGCATTATAAATTCATCTTCAGTAACTGCCTATCGGGGGAGCGCAAGTTTACTCGACTACAGTTCAACCAAGGGTGCAATTGTTTCATTTACACGCAGTCTTGCAGCTAATTTAGCATCTAAAAAAATACGCGTAAATGGTGTGGCACCCGGTCCAATCTGGACTCCATTAGTTCCTTCTAGTTTTTCGATGGAAAAGGTAACTACTTATGGTAGTGAAACTCCGCTCAAGCGTCCAGGGCAGCCTGCGGAGGTAGCGCCTTCATATGTGTTTCTTGCATCTAATGATGCTTCTTATATAACAGGACAATTTATTCATCCAAATGGTGGTGAGATTATAAACGGTTAAAATTAAAAGTTATGGAATATAATGTTAAAAATAAAGAAGAGCTAAAAGGACGTATTTCATTTACTTTCAAACAGAATTCTTCCTTTGAAGATTTTTGCGTAGATAATTTTGATCATTACGACAGAGATAGATTTGAAGCGATTGCGATACGAATGTTTTATGGAAAAGAAATTGTTGTAACGCTGTATGCTTTAGATAAATCAAGGCAGGAGGGGACAAGTTTTAATGTTAACAAGTTGCCGGTTAAAAAATTTAAGACTACAACTTTGTCGTTAACTCAAATATTACCGTATATAGAGGAATTTAATTTCACCCTTACAGCGGGAAATTATTCGATTGATGATATGGAAGTCATTAATAAATAGAATTACTTTTCGGTTAGGTATAAAAAAAGATCGCTTGATATTTCAAGCGATCTTTTTTATAAGCTAGAAGATGTTTACTTAGCAACAACAAGGTATTTACTTTCACTCCAGAAATTCTCCGGCTCAAGGATACGTAAGTTCGTGATTTGATCATTTTTTGCATCCTTATCCAGAGCGTAAGAGCTTGATGGATGAGAGGTTACAATAGTGGCTTTTTTACTGTTAATAGGGATTGTAGATACTTGCGTATAGTCTATTTTTGTAAAATTATTTTTATTGATATCAGAATTTAGTTTGGCTGTTTTACCAATACCAAGAACCCCACCTTTTCTATCAATTATTTTTTTCTCTTCAAGTTCTTTTGCCTTTCCTATTAAATAGTATGCTGTATGCAAACTAGCAGTCTGGTCCGAAATTACCTGTGATTGGCTGGCATTTATATTTGACAGGGAACCAATTGATGTTTGTAATTCTGCCACCTGAGCATTAACCGAGTTCAGTTTATCATTCAAAGATTGTAGTTCAGCCGTTTTTTGTGCAATTTCTTCATTTAACCCTTTGATCATTTTTTGAAACTGCTTAATTTTTAGAGTTGATTTTTTTAATTTATCATTTAATTCTTCAATTTTTTGTCTGTTTTGCTCCATTAAATTATTAATGGCCGCAATTTGATTGTTAATATTGCCTTTTGAATCTCCCTTCAATTCACCTTTTTGTTTTTCTACCTCTGCTGATATAATATTTTGTCTGAATGCTACTGAATCTAAGTTTTGTTCAATTTCATCAAACGAAGTAAAAAGGTCATTGATTGTAGAATCTTTTTCATTTAGAATAACATTGAGCGAATCAAGTTTTGATTCAAATCTTTTATGCTCTGCAGTTTCTTCATTGCAAGCAGCTAATAATGTTCCTGCTGCCAAAATTGTTACTAAATAGGTTTTCATAATTTTAAGTTTTGAGATTTTAATAGTTTGGTTAACATTTAATAAAATCGCGTGCCAAAGGGGTTGGTAATTCAGAATCCATTTGAAATTGCATATAATATTACTTATTGAGAATAATTTACCCCGGTCAGAACAGTGGCAGTATAATTTATATGATTATAACATACTAAACATTTTAAAAATATGAAACCGACCTACAGTGATCCAGAAGACAAAGAAGATTTGAGAACCTTAACTTCTTGCCTAAATAATTTGGCGAAAGAAGGATTTGCGACACAATTTAAAGCACTTAAAAATGGTTTGAAATCACTAACAACAGATAGATTATATCAAAAAGATGATATTAAAATTGTAAGCTTTTACCGTTTCGAAGGGGAGTCAGACCCATCCGATAATTCTATTTTGTACGCTATTGAAACAAGTAGTGGTGAGAGAGGTACACTAACAGATGCTTACGGTGCATATAGTGACCCTAATGTATCTAATTTTATAAAAGAAGTGGAAAATATTGCAAAACGGGAGCATAAGAACGAATAGGAGTTTTACTATCAGACTTTGATTATAGTAAGAAAGCAACGCATCGCGTTGCTTTCTTGCTTTTAGGGGGGCTTTACTTATTTCTCTTTCCTGCTCTCTTCTTTGTCATCCTTCGAACCGTTAAATATTTTTTTGAAGAACCCTTTCTTTTCTTCCTCTGTAGGTAAGTTTTTAACTGTTCCGATATTTATTTCCTTGTCTATAGCAGGTTGTAAAGCTTTAATAAAGGCGTTTCGAAGGATATCTAGTATGGTGTACCATAAATCTACCTTCGCTTTATCAAAAGTTCCCTGAAGCGGAATTTTTGTGGCTACCTGATCGTGTTTTTGGTTTTTAAAAATGACACCTGCAGCACCTACAATACCTTCCCAGAATTTTTGTCCAAGTTTATCATCACGGTCTTCTTGACCTAATACGTCAAGATTGTTTATAACAGGTTTTACGTAACCCACAAATTTGCCTTGTTCTGCGGCAATCTCAGTATACATGCCAAAGGTTCCTTTGTTTACGTCAAATTTCCCATATGCCTTAAAAAAATTATTTAATTTGGGAAGCTCAGTTGCTTTCAACTCTGCATTCAGATCAAACGTGGGATGATCAGCCAAAGGATTTAATTTCATACCGAAATTCAATGTTCCATTATATACGTTGGCTGAAGCCTTTACATTAGCAGGTAGCAAGGATGTATCATTTTTATCAGTAGTCAGGTTTTCTGCTAAGATGTAAGTTTCAGTCATTTTAATATTAACATTGGGACTTGAATTATTATCAATATATTGGATTTGTCCGTTAATTATTTCAAAGCGATTAATTCGTAAGGGCATAAAGTCATCAAGTAAAGCACGGAAATCGCTTGTGTCTTTTTGTAATTCTGCAGGTTCAACTTTATCCTTTGTAAAACGCAAGCTGGGATCAGTCAATTCTAATTCGCCTACAATTTTTCCCTTCCACAGCTCTTTCCAATGAACTGATAGATCAATTATACGTGTATCAAAAAATTCTGTTTCTTCATTTGATACAGAATCGATTTTGTTGAGATACAGATCTTTAATTTTATAAGCCCCCCGATAAATTGCCAGATCAATATCTTCAATGTGGCCATAATAACCATTTATATTTGCCAGCGCCTTATTCGCATAATGAAGCACTATATAAGGCAAAATGAGGCGGATAATTACCAATAATGCCAAAATAGTTAGTATGATTCGTAATTTTTTTCTCTTGTTTTTTTTAGTTGGTTGATTGCTGTTATCTGCTTTCATAAATGTTCTAACTAATTATATTTGTTGTAATTGGTATATGGATAATCAGCTATAAGATAAATTTAAAATATTAACTGATTTTTCAATGGTTCCGAAAGAACTATTGGTTCTCAATTAGGTTGTTGAATTCTACTATACAGTCTAAACACTGTTGCGTAAATTGAGTGCAAATTTCGTTTTTGCCCGTTTCACAAACAGTAAGACTGTTTGTACAGGCCACCAAACATAATTCAATTGATTTAAGGAAAAGAGGGGAGCCATTTTCTCCAAGCGTCACGCAAAGTTCGCAAATGGAAGCACAATCATAACATGCTTTTACACAGTTCTCCATTCCTCCTTCAACTTTGTAAGCTGCTGCGCAGGCTTTACTGGAGCTAACACATTTACGGCAGGATTCCACTGCTGGGGTATAGTTGTTGTTCATAATCAACTTTATTAATATTATACTAAAACACTTTTTGTCAAGGTTGCTTTCATTGTAATTGAAAGGAACAAGGCTCTTGATACCGGGCATGTATCTTTTGCTTTGTTTGCCAACTCTTCAAATTTTTGCTGGCTTAAATCAGGAATATTTGCCTTAACAATAAGATGAGAATGTGTAATCACTCCACCCTCAGCAGTGACCTCAGATTTAGTTTCAATTGAATCTGCGGTAAATCCTGCGTCATTTAGTAAAAAGCTAAGTTTCATTGTGAAACATGCGGCATGAGCAGCAGCAATTAATTCTTCAGGATTGGTTCCCTTGTCATTACTGGAGCGTGACTTCCACGTATATGTTGTTTCTTCGAGTGCATGGCTTTGTGAGGTAATAAATCCAGTTCCTTCTTTGCCTGACCCTTTCCAAATTGCTATTGATGATCTGATCATATTTATATTTTAATATATTTTTTAGTAGGTATTAATTTCATATAACATACTAAAAAATATGCCAGCAAAATTTCTCATTTATTGTGAAATGATGTTTTAGGTTTCCTTAACCCGAATTGCAAAAAGTTTAATATTCTTAAAAGAACAAGAATATTTATAATATAGATTGAAATGTTTGGAAGCTGATAGGTTTTTCTAAGAAGTAATCAGCGCCCATTGTTAAGGCTTCTTTTTTTAAATTGTGCATGGCACTGATAATTATAATAGTGGAGGAGTAGTTGATCGATTTAAAAGTTGGAATATTGGCTATGCCGCAGCTGTTTTTAGAAAGGTTATTATCCAGAATTAAAAGGTCTGGTTTCATTTTTTCAAATTTTTCAATTCCGTCCTTTAGATTAGTGGCAAAAGCTACATTTTTATTTTTTTTTGTTAAATGTTTATGAAGCAGGAGACACACCTCAATTTCGTCATCAATTATCAATATAGTCCGGATATCCATTCTGTAAATCGGGTGGCGTTTTTAGGCTTGAGTTTTTAAATATTTTTCCGGCATTAAAACACGGAAAAAAACGAAGCACTTTAAATTAGATCCGTATGGGTTTTATTATTATCAAATACAATACCAATATGTATTTAAGTATAATAAAAAATCCATTTGGGATCAAATTGGCAATGAATTCCACAATATGTTGAATTAGCTTCTCATTAATTGATACGAATTGATACAATTTATAGGATAAATTTTCGGCATGATTATTCGACTGAGAATATTGAAAATTAACTAAAATTAAAAACGTTCAAAATGTTGAATTATGGAGATAAAAGATAAATTAGAAAAATTATTTGGAGGCGTAAAGGATTATGCAGAAACACGTTTCGACTTGCTTGTTCTTACAGCCAGGGAAAAGGTTTCAAATTTGGTTTCTTCTTTAGTCGTAATAATTGTTCTGGGTATACTTGGGATATTTATATTCTTGTTTGCGGGCATAGGAACAGCATTATGGCTTGGGGATTATTTTAATAACTCAGCCCTGGGATTCTTTTGTGTGACAGGACTATATGTTTTTATAACACTATTGTTATTATTTAACCGCGATAAATGGATAAAACTTCCAATAATAAATTCATTAATTAAAAATACAAATTTCAATGCAGAAGGTTAATACATTAGCAGAACTTAAAGCAGAGCAAAAGAATCTGGAAGTTCGGAAAGTTTTTCTGGAAGGGGAAATTAAAAATAATTTTGAAGCATTAAAAGCTGAGTTGGCACCATTAACATCAATTAAGGAAGGGGCCAAAACAATACTTACAAGTCCTGATAATAGCACTTTGGGCAATTCAGTTGGTAGTGTTGTAGATTTTGTCGCAAAAAAGGTGATATTAAAAAATTCAGGTTTTTTAGTTCGCCTAATTGTTCCATATATAGCCAAGAATTTGACAGCCAATATTGTTGAAAAAAACAAATCAACTATTGTGGATTTAGTAAGCAGTTTTTTGTCAAAGCTGAAACAAAAGAAGGAAGTGAAAGTGGGAGGCTAAAAATAATAGTATTACTCGGTCTGAAAACTTATTATAAATATTTAAAAACATCTGCTATATGAACCAATACCAACACCAGCAGCAAAATCAACAGCAAAAGCAAGGCTATTATATGTCTCAGCAGCATCTAAAGCTAATGCATATAATGCATTTGTCGGGTTATGCTTTACAAGAATATATTGCAAATGAAATTGAGTCAAATCCTGTTTTAGAGGTTGAAAGTGAACAGGAAATAAATGAGTCTGATGAGGTTGCATCTGAAGACGAATTTGATTCAGAATTGATATGGGATACAGATGATGATCCTTTTGAAAAAAATTATAAGCAACAATCCTCAAATGAGGATTATTATGAAGCGCCCATTGTACAGTATTATTCGCTACATGAAAATTTGAAAGACCAGGTCCGGATGATGGATTTGCCTGAAGAGCTTAGAAACATAACATGTTATCTGGTGGATGAATTAGATGACGATGGGTACTTACGCAGGCCCTTACCAGAAGTAACAGATGATTATGGTTTTTGCAATGAAAAAATATTACAGGAAGATAAAATGGAAAATGCGCTTAGCATATTGCAAAAATGTGAGCCAGCTGGTGTAGGTGCGCGAAATTTAAATGAATGTTTATTACTTCAGTTAAAAAGAAAGAAAAGCAAGAACACAAGGATTCAGGAATTATCGACACTTTTATTGGAAGAACATTACCAGGCTTTTACCCAACGTCAATTTTTGAAAATTAAAACTGCTTTGGATATCTCAAACGAAGAGTTAGAAAAGTGTATTAATTTTATCAGTAAGCTCAATCCGAAACCAGTTACGGAAGCGAATAAATACGAATTACTTAAAGAACAGATAATACCTGATTTTGAAGTGTCAGTTGAGGATAATGACCTATACGTATCACTTACCTCTTCTGAGTTTTCGAAGCTTTTAATAAATACAGATTTTACTATTACCAAGCAGGATACTTCCAATTCAACAGAAAAAAGACAGGTAGATGATTACTTTAAAAATCTGGTTTCAGAAGCGAAATCCCTTATCAATGCTTTAAAAGAGCGTGAAACGACAATGTTGAGTGTGATGAAAATAATTACACAAATGCAGCCGGTGTTTTTTAAGACAGGAGATCCAAAGGAATTAAGACCTATGATATTACAAGATATAGCAAACGCTACAGGGTTTGATATAAGTACAATATCAAGAATAACCAGTAACAAACATGTTCAAACACCCTTTGGTATATTCAGTCTTAAAAATTTATTTATGCGTGCAATACCGTCAGAAAGCTCTGATTCAGCACCATCCACATCTATACAAGTACAAGAGTTAATTCAACAAATTGTGAAAAAGGAGGATAAGTCCAAGCCTTTATCTGATACAGATATAATGCAACTGCTTAAAGAAAAAGAGATAACAATTGCTCGTAGAACGGTAGTGAAATACCGGGAGTTAGCAGGTGTTCCAAATAGTGCGATGAGAAGAAATCAAAAAATGGTGTTTAGTGAAATGTAAATTCTAATTCATTATTAATTAAAAAAAAGTCATGTTATTTAATACAGTAAACAAGGGTATGATTTATTCTGGGGAACATGATTTTATCAGATTATGGAGTGAAAAGTGGGGCGTTTCACAAAAGCAAATTAATGATGCCATTCTAGATACGGGAACTATTAATGCAGTTGAGATAAAAAACTATTTAAAGAAAAGAGGAATACTTTTTTCTGTTTTTGGGCTAATTAAATATTTTGGAACTGTTATGCACAGGTAACAAAAGGTTATGGTAATTATTATATTGAAAAAGGTCTACCTATTGGTAGACCTTTTTCTTTTGCAGCAATGGATATTTTTTCAATTTAAAACCTGTTTCCTTTTTGATGGTTGGTAATATGAGTCAAATTCCCCAAGATGTGGTTTGTATTCAACATTTCATCTTTTTATTTTTATCCATTAATTGATTGGCTAGGGTTTGGGCTTGTGGCAAATAATTTGTTAAATAATTTTAAGAAAATGAATATTAACTTAATCTAACCAAAAATGAAAAACTTAGGAATTGTACTGATTGTTATTGGTGTAATCATGATGATGATTACCGGATTTAATTATGTGACAAAAAAAGAAGTGGTAGACCTCGGACCGGTAGAAATAAATAAGGAGCAAAGCCATCCTGTAAAATGGTCGCCAATTGTAGGAGGAGTATTGTTAATAGGTGGTTTAGTATTGCTTTTAAGCGACAAAAAAAGAACTATTTAAAGGCAACATTAGCTGAATCATAACCTAATATCTTGATAAGGTGTTTGGGGTATCCTCCCCAATTGGGGATATTATATTTAAAACAATACCTCCCAAAGGTTAGGATTTATTATCAACTGAATAAATTATTACCGTATTAAAAGGATTACAATTCATCCTTTTAATACGGTGAATTTTTAGATCGAATCTTTTTTCTTAAAGGCCATGAAAACGGAAATGCCAATACCTGCAAATAAAAGAAGGCAGGAGATTAATGAAATTTTTTCTCCGGTTAAATACGTTTTTGGTTCAAATTTAAATTCAATGCTATGTTTTCCTGAAGGTATGCGCATCGCACGTAAAACATAATTTGCAGCAAAATGCGGTTTTAGTTCTCCATCTATGTATGCATTCCAGCCTTTATTATAATATATCTCAGAAAATACTGCCAATTGCTCTGAGGCTGCATTACTCTCATATTTTAAATTATTAGGTTTGTATTCTATCATTTTAATACTTGCTGAGGCATCCTGCTTTAGAACAAAATTTTCTAATTCGGCTTTGTACTTTTCATCAATCACAATACTACGAGCCGGATTGATTTCTCCAATAGTTTTGATTTCCTCATCGGCATTTTTGACCATTTTTATTTCATTTACAAACCATGAATTGCCCAAAGCGTAACGATTTTGCAATGGAGCAGCTTCGCGATTATAAATAATATATCGGGTGTTTAACATGTTTAAAACACCTTGTTTGGCAAATGTTGAGCGCAAGGATGAATCATTTGGGTTTGTCTTTAATGTTCCGATAATATCCTGAATGCTGTTTTGAATATGTTTATCAATTAAATCCTGATAACGTCTTAGTTTTGCTGCATGGTAACCGCCAATCGATTTATGGTAATAAGATGTTCCAGCTTCGTTAAACGTATTTACGGCAATATTCAAAACACGATAATTAGGGTCTTTGTCCTGTAATATTTCATTATCTGCTGGTGTTAAAGGAAATGGAACTTTCGCTTCTTGTTTCGATTTAAAATTTGTGTCGTTAACAAATTGTCTATCGATTTGCACCAGGTCAATAAACACAAGTATTCCCATCACTAAAAGCAAAATCGGTTTATTGATTTTGTTTTTGAGAAACAGCCATATTGCCGCAGCACCAAGTGTCGAAAACAAGAAGGCGCGTAATGCATCACTTTTAAACAAATTAATACGGGCTGTTTCCAGATTATCCATAAATTTCTGAGCAATATCAGCACCATTGCTTTTGGCAATTTGGTCGTAAATTTTTTCGTATTCTCCTTCACCAAAAAAATCGGTTAAGCCAGGAATCAGGTAATACAGAAGTGATAAACCACCAGTTAAACTAAACGAAATAAAGAAAGCATTTTTCACAGTTATTTCCTTTTTAATAAATGCAAGCTTTATTTTTTTTGTGAAAATATCCGGTTGCTTTAAAAACTTATCAACTGCTATTATAGCGATTAATGGTATTGTAAATTCAGCAATTACCAATATCATTGAAACCGCTCTGAATTTATTGTAGCCTGGAAAATACTCTAGAAAAAAGTTGGTCAAAGGCATGAAATTTTTACCCCATGCTAAAAGAATGGAGAAGATAGTTGCAGTTAGCAGGGCCCATTTAATACGGCCTTCCACAATAAATAATCCAAATACGAATAAAAAAACAACAATTGCACCTGAATAAGGTGACATTGTAAAAGGTTGGTCTCCCCAATATTGAGCTGTACCTGCAATACTTTCCTGCATCCCACGGTCTACATTTTTTAAAGCATTTTTGCTTTCACTTACCGAAAGGTTTGATGATCTACCTTTGAATCCGGGAATCATTAAAGTCATTGTTTCAGACACTCCCATACTCCACTGCGTTGCATAATCCTTATCTAAACCAGAGGTCTTATTTCCCTGGTCTGAAGTAAGTTCGGAGGCTCCACGAATAGTTGCGGATGCATAATCTGCAGTATTCCATAAGTTGGTAATGTTACATCCAACAGCAATAATGCCAGCTAAAGTAAATACGGAGATACATTTTAAAAATGCTTTTGATTCAGTTTTTATGCGTGGAATCCATTCGAATGCCATGAATATCAATAAAAACAAGAACAGGTAATAGGTAATTTGTACGTGGTTTGCCAATAGCTCCAATGCCATAAACAGTGCCGTCATTGCGCCTCCTATCAAATACTTGCCTCTGTTTACCATAATAACGCCTGCCAGAACGGGTGCCATATAGCCAATTGCTAAGGCCTTGGTAGTGTGCCCTGCATCTATAATAATAAAAAAGTATGCTGAAAAGGCAAAGGCGATGGCTCCCAGAATACTTAACCATGGATCAATTTTAAGAACTAATAATAAAATGAAAAACCCCAATAAATAGGTGAACACGATGTTGGCTGGATATTTCATTCCAAGGGTAATACCGGTTCGCACATATTGTGTGAGGTTATTGGGATATCTTACTGATATTTGATAGGTAGGCATCCCCCCGAACATGGAATTGGTCCATAGAGCCTCTTCATGATTTTGATCCCTAAAGTCGTTCGTTTCCTTTGCCATTCCAGCATTGGAAACCATATCGCTTTGAACAATTACTTTATCCTTTAACAAAGGAGTGAAATAACCATACGTTAAAACAATAAATAGTAGTATAGCGGTGACTATAGGTAAAAGATTTTTGAAATTAATATTTTTCATTTTGGTACGTTATAATTTTAATTTGAACACAAATATAATGTAATAACTAAAAGTGGCCTCAAAATCCTTGGGCAATTACCATATACTGGGTAGTGTTCGTTTGTTTTATTTAGTTATTTTTGTATTATAAATCTTACGGAAATGAAAAATCTGATTAATCCCATATATTTAAGCGAAGAAAAAATTAAAGAGCTGCGCAAAAAATTTGACAACGCGGAACCTTGCAAGCATATTGCCTTGGAAGGTTTTTTATTAGATGATGTTGCCAACACGCTTTATGAGAATTTTCCAAAGCTTGAAACGTTAAATGTGAAACGTAAGAGTATTAATGAGAATAAATCGGAAGAATATCATCTCGATCGTTATCATCCGCAATTCAACCAGCTAAGAGATTTTTTAAATTCTCCTGAAATGTACGCCTGGATGGAAAAAGTTACCGGAACGGAAGGTTTGAGTTCAACATATGATTCATTGGGTTCAGGGGTTCATCAGGGTGGACCCGGTAGTTTTGTTGATATTCATGTGGATGTTAATATGAATCCTGCAGCCAAATTGCATAGAAGGTATAATTTATTAATTTATCTGAACAAAAACTGGAAAGATGAGTATGGCGGTGCTTTGGAGTTTTGGGATAAAGATGTAAAAAACTGTGTTTCTACCGTAATGCCATATTTCAATCAGGCAGCCATTATGGTTACGGACGAAACCTCCTACCATGGATACGGTAAAATAAATATCCCTGAAGGTGAAAGCCGGAAGTCATTCTATTGCTATTATTATACTCCTGCAGGAAAAGATTTTGTTTATCGTGATTCCCGCTTTAAAACACGGCCTGATGAAGGTATTACTAAAACAGCTATTACAGAAATTAAGGAAACATTAAAAATTAATGTAAAAAAATTGTTAAAAGTATTAGGTGTTAGGTCCTTGGATTTTCAGGACAAAAATAAAAAGTAAATATATCTGCAAAAATAACCCGTGGAATTACAAAATAAAGTAATCTGGATTACAGGAGCATCATCAGGGATTGGCGAAGCTTTAACTAACGCTTGTGTGAGTGCGGGTGCTAAAGTGGTTTTGTCCGCCAGAAGAGAAGAAGAGTTAAAGCGTGTAGCCGCGAATTGCAATATTAAACCTGAAAATTATTTAATACTTCCTGTTGATTTGGAGCATACGGAAGCAATAGATGAAAAAGTAAATCGGGTTCTTCATAAATTTGGTCGTATAGATGTGTTGATTAACAACAGTGGTATTGGGCATCGTACAAAAGCGGTAAATACGCCTACTGAAATCGACAGGAAAATAATGGAGGTGAATTTTTTTGGCACCATTAATTTAACGAAGTCCGTTGCCAGGGTTATGCAAAAACAACAAAGTGGTAAACTGGTTGTTATTACCAGTATTATGGGTAAATATGGCCTGCCGCTTTATTCTACTTATGCTGCTTCCAAACATGCATTGTTTGGCTATTTTGAATCCTTAAGACAGGAATTATATAACGATAATATTTCTGTTTTGATCGCTACGCCTGGTTTTATTAATACTGATGTAAGTACAAAACTGTTAAAGGAGGACGGAAGCGCTTATGGAGTTAAAAGTGATGCCCAGGAAAAAGGCATGTCAGCTCGTGATTGCGCTAATGGAATTGTCAAAGCCATTAAAAATGATCGTGATCATAAATTTGTAGGGAATTATGAAATATTCTCTGTGTATGTAAAGCAGTATTTTCCAAAAATGTTTTACAAACTGATGCGAAAAATGACAAAAGAATAGAATAAACTATTTTATTTCTTCGTAATCCACATACTCACCCTCATCATCACTGATTTTCTTTTTTACTGGTGGGATATAATCTACGGAGGTATCGCCTTGTTTACGGCTGTTTTGGGAAGCTGGATTTGCAGTGGAATTGTTTTTTTGCTGCGCCTTATATCCACTGATACTGCTAAAAATTCTCCAAAGAATCCAAACTACTAATATGGTATAAAAAACGTCTCTCATTTGCTAGAACAAAGGTAATGAGTTTTATATAAATAAAATTATATTTGTACTACTAACACTATAAATTAAATGCGGTTCTCATTTTTTTTGATACTAGGCATAGTTTTCATTTGTTCCTGTTCTCCAATTAAATATGTAAAGCCTTTAAATAAAGCTCAGCATGCTGCTGCTGTTTCTTTAGGCGGACCGTTAATTAGTTATGGGAATTCTACCATACCAATACCTTTTTTAACAGCCAATTATGGATATGGTATTGACAGTACACTTACCGGATTTGCAGCCATTAATATTACTTCAGCACTGTTTGGTAATTTTCAAACGGAGCTTGGTGTTACTAAGCAATTATTAAAACAGAAGGGATACCTGCCATCTGTTAGCGTTACCCCAGTTGCCAATATTATTTACCGGAATAAAGACGCCTTTAAATTGTATCCTCAACTAGCTGTTAATGCATTTTGGGAGTATGGTAAGCGCAAAAATTATATGTATGTTGGGCTTGATAACTGGTTCGAACTAACAAAAAAACGTGCGTATGAAATCAAACAACCGAATCATTGGATATTTATGCCCTCTTTGGGTCATACCTTTTCAGGAAAAAAGTGGAATGTTAGTGTGGAAACAAAAATAATTGCACCCAATTTGTCGAATGAAAAATTAGTTGTTGATTATCAAACTCCTTTAAATAATAAGGGTACATTTGGTATTTATCTGGGATATACGTATAAATTTAACTAATGAGAAAGGCTGTTTTTATTATTTGGGTTACACTTTTGTTTTCAGGATGTTTGCGTCTGGATGATAACTTGTTTAACCCGAATGAAACGAAAATTAACGAGTATAAACTGGATAATTACACCGGGGATTCAGATTTCCGTTTGGATGTAACCTATCAAATACCTGATAGTTTAATTCATGTTTTTCAATTGCCTTCCCAGACTGCTGATGAAACCAATGCAACAAGCATTTATGCAATATATATTGGCAGTATTAGCCGTATTGCTACTGATTCAGTTATAATGTATTGCCATGGCAATGCTGAACACATGGACTTTTACTGGCAGCGCGCTAAATTACTAGCGAACACAAAAGGTAAAAATCGTTTTGGAGTATTGATGGTGGATTACCGTGGTTACGGCCTTTCAGAAGGCAAGCCTTCAGAAAGCGGGTTGTATGCTGATGTGGACGCGGCTTTAAAGTGGCTTAAGAATAAGGGATTAGCAAATGACCGGCTTATTATGTATGGCTTTAGTATGGGCTCTGCACCCGCTACTAAACTAAGCGCTGAAAATTACAGTATGAAACCTAGTAAATTAATACTTGAAGCGCCCTTTGCCTCTGCGGAAGTGATGGTTCAGGACGCATCAGGATTAGCAATGCCTGGAGAGTTTTTTACTAATTTGAAAATTAATAACGCGGAACTGATAAAAAATATTCAGCAGCCTTTTTTCTGGATCCACGGTGAGGCGGATGGTTTTTTAAATATCAATACACACGGTGCAGTTGTATACAGCAATTATAATGGTGTTTACAAGGAAGCACATCGGATCCCTAATGCAGGACATAGTACTATTCCGGCAACAGTTGGATTTCAAAACTACTTGAAAAGTGTTGGTGATTTCATTACTCAGCATTAACAACTGCAAATTTTAATTGCGAAAAAATTAGCTTATATTTGTTTAGGTAAACAAAAAGCTATGAAAATTAAAAAAGTCCTTGTTGTCTTTATTTTAATCAGCTTTGTTGTTGCATTCAATCTTCTAAATTCGGCTTCATCAAAAGAATCTGCTCATAAATTTCATTCTCCTGAAGAAATTAAAGTATTAAGCGAAGCGCTTTTGCATTCACCTATTGGGGCGGGAGAATATTTTTTACCATCTTCCAGCTGCAGGGGCTGCCATGGCTATGATTCGGCCCATAATGCAAATATTACTGAAGACGGATCAGATGTAAATCTTGTGGATAGGTGGGAGAGTTCTATGATGGCACTTAGCGCCAAAGACCCATTGTGGCGGGCAAAAGTGAGTCATGAAATTTTAGTTAATCCCTCTCATTCAAATGAGTTACAAAATAAATGTACTTCCTGTCATGCACCGTTAGGCCATTACACCTCTAAATATCATGGCAATGCTAATTTTGGTATGCAGGAACTTATTGCTGATACGTTAGCGTTGGATGGTGTTTCCTGTGGAGCATGCCATGCAATTAGTCCAAATGTAGGTTTTACCTTTTCTGGAGATATACCCTACGATACCAATCACAAAGAATACGGCCCTTTCACAAACCCTTTCACAGCTCCAATGCAACTGTATGAAGGACTTACCCCTGTTTATAGCACGCATACGGATAAAGCCAAAATATGTTCTTCCTGCCATACACTAATTACAGAAACTGCTGATCTGAGCGGTAATTTAACGGGAGGCTATTTTACAGAGCAGGCAACCTATCATGAATATCTCAATTCGAATTTCCCTGCAAACAATATAAATTGTCAAAGCTGCCATATGCCTAAAGTGGCAGACCCAATTATTATTGCCAACGGATATTCAGGTTTACAACCGAGAACGCCCTTTAATCAGCATTCTTTTGAGGGGGCTAATGTGTTTATGCTTAACCTTATTAAAAATAATAAGGACAGTCTGGATGTTAAGGTTACCGATATTAAATTCGATTCTACTATAGCCGCAACTACTGCAATGCTAAGATCTAAGTCAATCAATTTGGATGTGCAGGTAGAAAGTATAACAGCGGATACCGCGTTTTTTAAAGTTAAAATTGAAAATAAAGCCGGCCATAAATTTCCATCCGGCTATCCTTCCCGCAGGGCGGTGCTGCAGTTTGTAGTAACTGATGGAAGTAATGATACTGTTTTTAAATCGGGTACATTTAATGAACAATTTCGTGTAATTGGCGAAAATCCTTCATTTGAAACGCATCATAATACAATTATCCAATCGGATATTCCACAAATTTATGAAATGGTAATGGGAGATGTTAATTTCCAATTTACATCTGTATTGGAAAGAGCCGCACACCTATTGAAGGATAATAGAATTCCTCCATCAGGCTTTAGCACAACTGCTGCAGTTTATGATACTGTGAAAATATCGGATGATGCGATTAATGATTCAGATTTTAATAAAACAGGTACTGTAGAAGGCAGCGGAACTGATTATATCCACTTTCATGTACCATTGACGGTGGGGAGCAGTTCTCTTAATGTAAAAGCTAAAGTGTATTATCAGTCCGTACCACCTAAATGGCTGGACGAACTATTCACATTCAATAGCCCTGAAATTAATAAATTTAAAGCAATGTATGAGAATGCCGATCAAACGCCAGTTTTAATAGCATCTGATAGTTTAAATAACGTTTTATTACCTACAGGTTTTTCTATAGAAAAAAAGCAAAATGATATTAAAGTATGGCCAACGCTATCGGCCGATGGTAAGGTATTCATTACATCTGATGCCAGCCAGTTAATAAGATGCGTTACAGTTTATAATACCGAAGGGAAACTTCAGTCGCAATTATTCAATACGGGTTTTCAGGCATCAATGACATTGATTTTGCCAATTTCACGTGGAGTTTATTATATAAACATTGAGACTGAAACGAAAGTGATTCTAAAAAAAGTTGTGCGATTGTGATTTTTTCACTTTCTTTATATCTATGTTTTCACAGAACATAATGTTTCTAAATCATATATAGATGACAAAAGCAATACTATATCGTACACTTTCTGTAACTTTAATCTGCCTGTTTGCAGCAATTAATTCCGTAGCACAGTTTGCTTTTACAAATTCTAATAATTTATTGAGTTCAGCTTCTCAGGCTTCTTTAAGGAGCGGTTGTGCTGTAACCGTGGTGGATGTGAATAATGATGGCCTTGATGATATTTTAAGGATGGATCAGTCCATCAATTTACATCTTGAATTGCAGCAGCAGGATGGAACATTTACCCATACGGATTTAGGAAACATAACATTCAGCCAGGTGTGGGCTATGGCAGCTGCGGATGTGGATCATAATGGTTGGAAAGATATTGTGACTGGGAATTACGGGGAGCTTTATTTAGTGAAACTATTCTATTCAGGTGGTTTGGTAACGGCTACCACCACACAGTTAGCAGGATCTTATTTTGTTCAAAATATAACTTTTGGTGATATAGATAATGATGGCTGGGTAGATGTTTTTGTCTGCGATGATAATGACGCTTCAAAAACATATAAAAATGATGGTGCTGGAAATTTAAATTTGGATGCAACCTTAATAAACACAACAGTAAACCCTGGTGTTTTTATTGCAGGCGACCCTGCTGATTCAGGAAACTATGGCAGTGTTTGGACTGATTTTGATAACGATGGCGATATGGATCTTTTTGTTGCGCACTGCCGGCAAAGTGCTTCCAGCTCAAATGATGTGCGTAGAAAAGATCGTTTATTCGTAAATGATGGCAGCAATAATTATACGGAAGCCGGATCGTTATATGGGATAGAAGTTACTGATTTTAAACAAACCTGGACCGCTAGCTTTGGTGATATTGATAATGATGGAGATTTAGATCTGCTTGAAACCTGTCATGGTGAATCAAGTATCATTCTTGAAAATAATGGATCAGGTACGTTTACTGATATCACATCAACAACAGGCTTTTACACTTATTTTGACCCAATTGAATCTATTCTTGAAGATTTTGATAATGATGGATACCTGGACGTTTTGATTACGGGAAATCATTGGGAACTTTGGCGCAATAACGGCAATAAAACATTTACCCAGGTATATGGTGCGTTGGCTGATCTGGGTGGTATGCTGTCATTTGCAACAGGAGATTTGAATCATGATGGAGCAATTGATTTATATGCCTCTTACGGTTCTATATATAACAACCCAAGTTCGAGCGATGATGATGTATTGTATCTAAACGATAAAAATAATAATAACCATTTTATCACTTTTAATCTTACTGGCGTAGTCAGCAATGAAGGGGCAATTGGTGCCCACGCTACAATTTACGGGGCTTTCGGTAAACAGGTTCGTGAAATAAGATCAGGCGAAACGTATGGTACTTCTAATTCTTTTCAGTTGCATTTTGGTTTGGGTATCAATACAACAATCGATTCTGCCCGTATTGATTGGCCTGCAGGAGGTGTTAGCCATTTCAATACATTAAATGCTGATCAGTTTGTTACGGTTGTAGAAAATGGTTGTTCTATTGTTGATAATACGATTCCCGGAACCCATATAATCTGCGGAGTTCAAACCATTACCTTGAATGCTCCATCAGGTTATTCTGCTTACCAATGGTCTTCAATGGAAACCACCCCATCCATTTCAGTATCCACAGTGGGTACATTCAATGTATTGGTTACAAGTTCTAATGGATGTACAAATATTTCACCAACAGTAAAGGTAGAATTGAATCCTGATGAAAGTCCTGAAATTAATGTTATTGGAGAACTAACTTCCTGCCAGGGTGGCCTTACCTTATTAAGTACACCAGCCGCAACATACACCTGGACCGGACCAGGTGGTTTTACCGCATCAACTCAATCTATTTCACCAATACAATCAGGAACTTACTCATTATCTGTGCAAGGGCAATGTGGGGTGTTTTCCGGTACGCCAGTAGCGGTTACTATTCTTCCGTCTCCTTCACCAACAGTTACAGGTGCTTCAGGTCCAGGCCCTGCTTCATTTAATTTGTCGGCCGCAGGAACAGGTACTCTTTTTTGGTACGATCAGCTTGCAGGGGGAACGCTTTTAACTACAGGAACAACTTATACAACACCAATTATTAGTAATAACACTACTTATTATGTTCAGAATGCGGTTGTAATTTCTGGAGCAGCAAATGATTTAGGGCCTAAGTATTTTGATGGAACGGCTTATTTTAGCTCGTCAAATGGCAGTGTGATATTTGATGTGCTGGCGAATTGTACACTAAATTCAGTAAAAGTGTATACGGATACTCCAGGAAATCGGGAAATCCAATTACAAAATTCTTTCGGGACCGTTATAAATAGTTTGGTTCTTAATTTAATTGCAGATACTACAATTATTGCATTAAATTGGGATCTATTTCCAGGAATAAATTATGAATTAACAACCAATTCATCTGTTAATACTGCTACTTTAGGTAACATATCCCCAAGGCTATTAAGGAGTAATTTGGGAGTAAATTATCCTTATTCATTAATCGGATTAGTTACGTTAACCGGTTCAAACCAAGGTTCAAGCGTCTATTACTATTTTTATGATTGGGAAATTCAGGAACCATCTACCACTTGTATAAGCGAAAGGGTGCCTGTTACAGCTACTATTACCTCTGCAGCCGGTATAAACGATTTAAATCAACCTAGTGGCTATAAAATTTACCCAAACCCTGCCGCTGAAATTGTGAATCTTGTATTTGAAAGTAACATAAGTTCAACAATTATCGTTTCACTAACAGATTTAACAGGCCGCACGGTAAAAAGTTGGCAGTTTAAGAATGCTGTTCAGGGACAAGCATTTCCTTTGGACATTGAAAATGTTTCTTCTGGATCATATTTGATGAATATAAAAGCGGACACTAATAATTGGATTCAAAAATTGATAGTAAATTATTAATCCACTTGTCTTACAATATATTTGAGTCTTTCTGTTAGAGATTATTTTGTATTTAAATAAGTATTAAAAATCATAATTATGAATTGCATTATTGTTGATGACGATGAAATGTCGAAAAATGCAATGAAGCATTTAGTTTCTCAGGTCCAACACCTGAATCTTATTGGGGTTTGTTCAACAGCTACGGAAGCATTAAATGTAATAAATACAAATAAAGTTGACCTGATGTTATTGGATATTGAAATGCCTGATATCAGCGGATTGGAACTTCTTAAAAGTTTAACAAAACCTCCTTTGACCATTTTAGCGACTTCAAAAAAGGAGTATGCCCTGGAAGCGTTTGAATATAATGTAATTGATTATCTGCTTAAACCGGTGGCTCTTGATCGTTTTTTTAAAGCGATTACGAAGGCAAAGGAAATTTTTGATAATACTCATCAAATTGATTTTTCCGGGGGTAATGACTATGTGTTTATTAAAAGCAGTGGAACTTTGATCAAAATTAATATCAAAGAAATACTTTGGATTGAGGCCTTAGGAGATTACATGACCATTAATACTACTGATAAAAAGTATACAATTCATTCTACAATGAAAACAATTGAAAATAAACTCGCCTCTGATAAATTTATCAGGGTGCATCGTTCCTTTATTGTATCAATTGACAATATTACCTCTATTGACGATAGTGTTATAGTAATCGGCAAACAACTCATTCCAATTGGAGCTGTTTACAAGGAAAATTTAACAAAACGCCTTAATTTTTTATAATCTATACCTCATAATATGTAAAATTTTGGTTATCAAGTGTTTATTTTAATTGTTTAATTTGATTTTTCACGTTTAACTAAAAATTAGGTAAGTTCATCGAAAATTTAAATTCTGTTTCCTTCTAACTCGTAGACTTGTAACAAGTACAATTTTATTATAGTAGTTATGAAAACAATCCTTGTTCCAACAGATTTTTCTGAAACAGCCGCAAATGCATTGGAATATGCGGCAGAGCTTGCAGCTTATACGCAATCGAAGTTAATTTTATTCCACGCTTATCATATACCGGCAATTGTTACAGAAGTACCATTTGTAACCACTTCTCAGGATTTTCAGCTTGAAGAGCGAAGTAATGAACAATTAAAACTTGTTGTTAAAGACCTTTCCAAAAGAATTGGTCCAAAGCTCAATGTTGAATACATCTCTTCAGCAGGCTTACTTTCAGATATAATTTCAGAAATTGTAAAGGAGAAAAATTGTGACATAATAGTAATGGGTACACAAGGGGCTGGAGGATCAAATGTTTTTTTGGGCTCTAATACCATGTCGGTTATAAAAAATACGCGGTGTAATCTATTAGCCATCCCTGATAAAGTTAAATTTCGGAATGTTGATAAAGTTGTTCTTGCGTTTGATTATGTATCAATCCAAAATACTGCTGTTTTTTCTCCTCTTATTGAACTTAGTTCAACATTTAATTCTGAAATATTAATTTTTAACATGTTGGATAGTCGCTTGCATCCCGCCTTGGAAAAGGAAACGGCTGGGGTTCAACTTGAGCGGGCTCTTGAAAATGTGAAACATACCTATTGGTTTTCTGAAAAGGAAAATATTGTGGAAGCAATTAATAGTTTTGCAGCAACCAGCAACGCGGTAATGATTGCTATGATCAGACGACATCATAATTTTTTTCAACAAATTTTCACTAAAAGTAATACAGGGCAAATGGCTTTGTATTCTCATTTACCACTGTTAATACTTCATGAAGATATTGCTATTTAAACGATAATTTTAAATTGAATAATTTGATAAATGTATGAGCATTAAAAACGATTTTCTTACAATTAATATATTATTAGTTGAAGATAACCTGGGTGATATAAGGCTGACAAAGGAAGTGCTAAAAGAAGGTAAAATCCAGAATACCTTAAGCGTTGTAATGGACGGAGAAGAGGCCATACTATTTTTGAAAAAACAAGGACAATATGCTAATGTGGAAACTCCTGACCTCATTCTTTTAGATCTTAATCTGCCTAAAAAGGACGGCCGTGAAGTGCTTACCCAGATAAAAAATGATCAGGACCTGGCCCGAATACCTGTGATCATTCTAACTACCTCAGCCGCTGAAAATGATATTGCGAATACTTATTCTAATCATGCCAACTGTTTTATTACCAAACCGGTAGATTTTGGTCAATTTATTACTGTTATAAGAGCGATAGAAAACTTTTGGCTCACTATTGTTAAATTGCCCACAAAAGGATAAGTACTATTTAATTTAGTTTGTTATGACTATGGAACCACACCCAAACGCTCAAGTTTACGATTCAGCTGGCTCAACTTTCTGGTTTAATGAAAATGGAATTGTTTGTTTTGTAACTAAAAATACACCTTTGCAAACTCTCGGGGATATAATTAATAGTTTTAATAAATTCAAGGAGATAATTGGAACAAGAAAAGTTTGTGTATTGTTGGATATTACCAATTCTGCTGAAATAACAAGGGAGGTAAGAAATTATATGGCCAGTGAGCTTCCTGAATTTATTATAGCAATTGCTTTAATTTCTAAAACCGCTTTTGGGAAAATGTTAGCGAGCATTTTTTTAAGTATAAGTTCACAACCATATCCAACAAAAAATTTTGTCAACGAGAAAGATGCTTTGAAATGGCTTCAGCAGTATGTTTAATTTATTGTTGAAAAAACTATTTATTAAACTGAAAAAAAAATTTGCATCCCGAATCCTATATGTCAGAGTAAATTTTTTTAAGTATATTGATGCAGTAGAATAATTGCATAGTATTTAAATTGCTTAAATAAAGAGAAGTGTAACCAAAATGATAAAATCTATTTCATCATATAGTAATGTTTGGAAACTAGGACTAATTCTAACATTGGCGTTTGTATATTATGTTTTTGCAAGTGCAGGTTTACTTTTGTCGTACAATAATACCAATGTTTCACCCGTTTGGCCGGTCTCTGGTATAGCCCTTGCGGCTACTTTTTTATTTGGATATCGTATATGGCCTGGCATTTTTATCGGTGCATTTTTTGTGAATTTTATTTTTTTAAAAGGCCAGCTTAATAGCTCATCTCAAGAAGTGTGGGTGTCCATATTTATCAGTGTTGCTAGCACTCTTGAGGCTGTATTGGGAGTTTATTTGTTAAGAAAAATACAACTGGATATTTATAAGCTGGAGAAAATAAAATATATTTTTCAATTTTTATCAGTTGTTTTTGTAATGTGCCTTACCAGTTCTATTATTGGTTCGTTAACAGTGTGTCTGTCAAAAATGGTTTTATGGAGTAAGCTTCCTACAGTTATCTTCATTTCCTGTTTAGGAGGAGTTACAGGAACGTTTGTTGTGTTTCCTTTAATATTAGCATGGACAAATTATATACGTTTTAAATGGAAATGGGATAGAAAATTATTTAATGATATAGTACTTTATCTACTTGTTTTTATTACAAGTGGACTAGTTTTTTGGAATTGGATTTCATACGATTATATTTTTATTAAATCATATCTTATTTTGCCCTTGCTATTATGGGGAGCATTGTATTTTGAACTCCATGCAATAACAATGGCGATTGTTATTGCCTCAGTTGTTGCAATATATGGGACAATTGATGGGTATGGGCCATTTATTGGAGCCTCACGTGCAGAATCATTGCTGTCTTTGCAATTATATGTTTTTATTGTTGGGGTATGTGTACTAATATTAAGAGCAGCAATAAACGAACGTAAACAATCAGAATTAGCATTGCAGAATGCTCATGATGGTTTGTTGGAAAGTGTAAAACAAAGAAGTGATGAACTGTCTGATTTTCAGGAACGAGTTAATGCTATTTTTAAAGCTTTATTGAAATATACGGTAATGGATTTTTCTCACAAAATACCCATTAGTGAGGAAAGAGATGAAATAGATGCTATTGCTACAGGACTTAATACTCTAGGAGAAGAGTTAGAGTATTCTACTTCAGCTCAATTGAAATATGCAAATGAACTGGAACAAACCAACCTGTTATTAATTGACAGTGAACAGCAAATTCAAAGTATATTCAATAACGCGCCCGATTCTGTTATAGTAATGGATAGTGATAGTAATATTTTAAGATGGAATCCGCTTGCAGAAAATACTTTTGGTTGGAAAATAAACGAAGTAGTTGGAAAGTCTTTGTTTGATATAATTATTCCTGGCTCTGCACGTACTACGTTTCAAAAGGAAATAGCGCTTTTTTTTTTGAAAGAAGGTGGTACTTTGAAAAGTAGAAATTTTGAAATTGAAGCGATAAACAAGGAGAATATTGTTTTGCCCGTTTCCATAAGTATATCACCAGTTATGATGGAAGGGCAATATATGTTTATTGCTTTTATAAGAGATGTTAGCGAACAAAAAAAATCAGAAAAAAAAATAAAGGAGCTCGCTGCTATCGTAGAATCTTCTGATGATGCCATCATCTCTCAGACTCCGTATGGAGTCATTTTGAGTTGGAACAAAGCAGCAGAACGGATTTACGGTTATTCCGCTCTCGAGGTTATTGGGAAGTCAATATCTATTACTACACCAGCTCCTTCCATTAATGAGTTACAGAAAATTCCGGATAGATTAAAACAAGGAGAACAGATTATAAATTGCGATATTCAAAAAGTAAGGAAGGATGGCGAACTGATTTTTGTTTCACTTACAGCCTCGGCCATTAGAGATAATGAAGGTGAAATTATTGCTATTTCATTAATCTCAAGAGATATTACAAAAAGTAAAAAAATTGCTGAAGAAATGCAGCGTATTACAGAGGAATTAAGACGATCCAATGCAGAGTTGGAACAATTCGCATATGTGGCATCTCATGACCTTCAGGAACCTCTTAGAATGGTCACTAGCTATTTACAATTATTAGAAAAGCGGTATAAGGATAAATTAGATCAGGATGCAACGGATTTTATTGGTTTTGCTGTTGATGGCAGTAACAGAATGAGAAATCTGATTCATAGCCTTCTTGATTATTCACGTATTAATAGAATTAAACCTTTTGAATGGGTAGATGTGAAAGATTTACTGCAAGATGTTTTGGATAATGTAAAAACATCTGTTAAAGAAACGAATGCTAAGGTTGTTATAGGAGAATTGCCTTTAATCTTTGCTGATTATGTACTGATAAATCAATTGTTTCAAAATATAATATCCAATGCATTAAAATTTAGGAGACCAGATGATCCTGAAATAATAATTTCGGGAAGATCTGATGACAATGAATATGTTTTTTCAGTGCAAGATAATGGAATAGGCATACAGAAGGAATATTCCGAAAAAATATTTGTTATTTTTCAGCGTCTTCACAGCAAAGAAAAATATTCGGGAACAGGTATGGGGCTTGCAATATGCCGAAAAATTGTAGAACGGCATGGTGGGAAAATTTGGGTGGAGTCTGAAATAAATAAAGGCAGCACATTTTATTTTACAATTAAAAAACAAATTTAACCAATTGAAAACCATAAATGAAGGCATCTGCAACAAAATGGTTTAAGGATGTATCTATCACAAAGAAATTATACTTTGTAATGGGCACAATGGCATTACTTATAATCATTGAATTGTTTACGCTATGGTTTTCACTAAATACACTGTCTTCAGTAAGAGCTTTTGTGGCGGGCGAAGGTCTATGGTCAAAAGCACAAAAGGATGCAATTTACCATTTGCAAAAATATTCACGCACCTTTAATTATGATGATTACAAACAGTATCAGGAATTCCTAAAAGTTCCGCTCGGAGATCATAAAGCTCTTCTGGAATTATCAAAATTAAATCCGGATAAAAAAATAGTTCGCCAAGGATTTATAGAAGGCAGAAACCACCCTGATGATGTGGATGGAATGCTTAAATTGTTTACAAGATTCCATTCGGTTTCATATATTCATAAGGCGATAAATGTGTGGGCGGAAGCGGATTCTACCATTGCTAAATTAATTCCAATTGGTGATAAACTGCATAACGAAATTTCTTCCCCAATGCGATCAATAGAAAAAATTGACCATATAATATCTGAAATTGATCCCATAAATAGTAAACTTACATTGTTGGAGGATGATTTTTCCTATACATTAGGGGAAGGCGCTCGCTGGTTAGAAAATTTGATTTTAAGTATCTTGTTTATTATTGCCATAACTGTTGAATTCTGGGGCTTGTTTTTAACTATTTCTGTGAGTATTCGGATTAGGAAAGGAATAAATGAGATAATCTGGATTTCAGATAAGGTTGCAAAAGTTGATTTCAGTGATCGGGCAAAAATTTACTCAAAAGATGAAATTGGGCGGCTGGCAGTTTCCTTTAATAATATGACGGATGATCTGCAGGAAACCATCAGTCAGAAAATTCATATTGAGAATGAATTAAAAGAAACAACTAAAGAGCTAATCCGGTCTAACAATGAATTGGAGCAGTTTGCATATATAACTTCCCATGATTTACAGGAACCTTTGAGAATGGTAACGAGTTACGTACAATTACTTGAAAGTAGATATAAGGATAAGCTTGATAAGGATGCAAGGGAGTTTATAGGGTTTGCGGTAGATGGCACTGAAAGAATGAGGAACCTTATCCACAGCCTTTTGGACTATTCAAGGGTGAACAAAAGTAAACCGTTTGAACAATTGAACCTTAATTCAATATTGGATACTATTTTACTGGATATAAAACACCAGGTAGTAGAGAACAAAATTTTAATTAAAGTGGATAAACTGCCCATTATAACTGGAGATGCAAATTTAATGACTCATTTGTTTCAAAATTTAATTTCTAATGCTATAAAATTCAAAACTGATAAACCCCTTGAAATACATATTTCAGGAAAAAAAGTGAATAGTGAATATTTATTTTCCGTAAGGGATAACGGTATTGGAGTACCGAAGGAGTATTCAGATAGGATATTTGTAATATTTCAACGGCTTCATACCAAAGATAAATATCCCGGCACAGGTATTGGTTTGGCAATTTGTAAAAAAATAGTGGAACAACATGGCGGAAGGATATGGGTAGAGTCTGAATTAAATAAAGGTTCTTCTTTTTTCTTTACAGTGAAACAATAATCAAATAAACACATAATGCCGAAGGAGATAATATGTATCCAAAAGATTTTAAAATTGATAGAATACTTTTAGCAGTAGGTATTGTTTTGTATGCCGGGTGGGGTTTTGTTTATAAATTAACATTGCCTTCAGCAATTGATCCTATTCAAATAAGATTTATAGGTATCATTTTATTGTTATTAATATTGATTCTTTCATTCGTAAATCAATTTGTCCGGAATAATTTTACTTACATATTATACAGTGCCATTTTTCTAGTAACGCTCCATCAGTGCTATTTAGTGCTTCTTAACAAATTTTCAAGTGAATACCTCATCATATTTATTGTTCTTATTGTTACGTTAAATGCTTATTTTAAAAACAGTTTACATCTGTTATATTATGCCATATTTAGTATTTCAGCGATTACCTGCAGCTATTTACTTTTGAATGGAAATTCTATTGTAAGTTTTGCATTTTTTATTAGTTCGGTTATCACTATCAATGCACTAGTGGTTCCCATTTTTATTTCCAGGCTCCGTATTCGGGAAAAGTTGGAGGAGAAACTAACGGAATTGAAGAGATCAGAGCTTAGCCTGAAGCTTAAGTCTGATGAACTTGTTCGTTCAAATAATGAATTACAGCAATTTGCATATGTAGCCTCTCATGATTTGCAAGAACCTCTTAGGATGGTCACCAGTTATGTACAATTATTGGAGGATAGGTATACTGATAAATTGGATCAGGATGCAAAAGAATTTATAAGTTTTGCCGTGGACGGCACACGTAGAATGCGTAACCTGATCCAAAGTCTGTTGGACTATTCCCGCGTAAATAATACAAAACCATTCGAGCAAATAAATGTGAATGTTTTATTGGACGATATTTTAATAAAGATGAAGGAGCAGATTGAGGAAAATAATGCAGTGTTAAAAATTGATAAATTACCTGTTATTAATGGAGATCCAATTCAAATTGCTCAGTTGTTCAAACACTTGATATCAAATGCACTTAAATTTAGACATAGTACCAAAAATCCAGAAATAGTTATTTCTGTAAAAAACGTTGATGGCGCTAATTTATTTTCAATTAAAGATAATGGTATTGGAATATCAAAAGAATATTGGGAAAAAATATTTGTGATTTTTCAACGCTTACATACTAAAGAAAAATATCCGGGAACAGGAATTGGTCTGGCAATTTGTAGAAAAATAGTGGAACAGCATGGCGGGAAAATATGGGTGGAATCAGCCCTCGACAACGGAGCAACCTTTTATTTTACTATTAAATAATGTAAAAAATGGAAGAGAAAATAAAAATATTAATTATTGAGGATAATCCTGGCGATGTGCGGCTAATCAGTATTTATCTGAAAGAATTTTTCGGAGATAAATATTCTTTTTCTACTTCCGATTATCTATGGAAAAGTTTAGAATTGTTGTCAGAAAATACATTCGATGTTATTATTCTTGATCTTTCATTGCCCGATAGTTCAGGGTTGGAAACCTTTAAAAAGATATACGAGCATTCACCTCAAATCCCAATCATTGTACTTACAGGGCTGGAAGACGAATCTGTTGGGATTAACGCAATGAAGCTTGGGGCACAGGACTTTTTGGTTAAAGGAATTATTAAAGGAAAGGAATTAAGTCGTTCCATCAATTACAGTATAGAACGCTTTAAACTGTTAAAGGCACTATCGGAAAATGCTAAGAAGCTTGAGGAAAAAACTCTTGATTTATTAAAGGAGCAAATAAAATTAGCAAACGCACAAAAGTTATCCCATCTTGGTAGCTGGGAATGGGATGTTCAGGCAAACACCATTACCTGGTCAGATGAGTTGTACCGGATTTTTGATTTACGTAAAGATGAATTCAATGGCTCGTTTGAGGAGTATATTAATTTAATTCATCCTGCTGATCGGGAATATTCAAGAAGTGTACTCGAAGGTTCGAACCGCACATTGAAGCCATTTAACTTTCATCATAAAATTGTTCTGAATGATAAAAGCGTTAAAGTGGTTCACTCCATAGGCGAAGTAATTACGGACGAAGAAAACAGACCTGTTAAAATGCAGGGGACAGCTCAGGATGTGACTGAATTGTTTCATAAGGAGGAATTAGAAAAGCTCGTGCTTGCCGCTACTCAGTCTTATAATTCAGTAATTATTTTTGATAGAAGCCAAACAGTGGAATGGGTAAATGAAGGATTTACAAGGCTTACTGACTACACATTAAATGATTTGAAACACAAATCCATCGCTATTTTAAGGGGAGGTGATGGTCGTGGGCTATCGCAGCAGAAAAATATTCTTGACCTGATTTTAAAGGAAAAAAAGCCCGTGACCTATGAAAATATAAATTATACGAAGCAAGGAAAAGAGTATTGGGTAATTACAACTGCCACCCCAATCCTTGGAAAGGATGGTGAAGTAGAAAGGATAATTGCAATTGAATCTGATATTTCATTAAGAAAAAAAATTGAGGAAGAATTGGTTGAAGCCAATAAAATTGCAGAACAATCATTAAATAAGGTTAATAAAACACTTGATGAATTAATTAAGGCAAAAAAGGAATTGGAAGAATCAATGAAAGTCAAGGAACAGTTTATGGCTAATATGAGTCATGAAATCCGTACTCCAATGAATGCAATTGTAGGCTTTACAGATTTGTTGCTTAAAACAGAGCTTTCCACTGAACAAAAACAATATATTGATGCTGTTAAAACTTCTGGAAAAAATTTATTAGTGATTATTAATGACATTTTGGATTTTTCTAAAATTCAATCTGGAAAGTTTGTTTTTGAGCAAATTAAATTTCGGTTGTCCCATGTTATCTCAACGATATCAGAATTGATGCTTCCAAAAGCAACTGAAAAAAATCTTCAACTGTTAGCGGAAATTGATCCGAATATTCCCGATGGCTTAATTGGGGATCCAATGAGATTAAATCAGGTAATTTTAAATTTGCTTGGGAATGCAATCAAATTTACGAAGCATGGTATTATTAAAATAAAGGTCGATTTATTAAGTGATACAGAGGAAACCGTGAAACTTGCATTCTCTGTTAATGATACAGGAATTGGAATTCCTCAAAATAAATTGTCGCTTATTTTTGAAGGGTTTACCCAGGCAAGCAATCAAACAACCCGAAAATATGGCGGAACAGGGTTAGGGCTTACCATTGCAAAGCAGTTAGTTGAATTGCAAGGAGGAACAATTTCGGTGGAGAGTGAAGTAGATCACGGTTCTACATTTACTTTTGTTCTTGAGTTTAAAAAGAATCTCAGTCCTGAAACAAATAAAAAACAAATTGAAGAAACGCAAAATACAGGAATACAAAATCTGGAAGGCTTAAAAGTGCTGCTGGTTGAAGATAATATTCTTAATCAGGTTCTTGCAAAAAAGGTACTGAGTGATTGGAAATGTCAGATTATTGTGGCTGAAAACGGATTGGTAGCCATTGATAAATTAGAAAAAAATGATGTTGATATTATTTTAATGGATATTCAAATGCCTGAAATGGATGGAAATGAAGCAACAAGATACATCAGAAAAAAAATCGCGTCTCCCAAATCAGATGTACCTATAATAGCAATGACTGCTCACGCGCTTGCTGGAGAGGCAGAAAAATGTATAAATGCTGGAATGAATGACTATATCTCTAAACCGTTTGATACAAAAGCACTATACTCTAAAATTGAGTCTGTATTAAAAAAAAATAATATCTCTTATCATAAATAATTCTTTAATACGTTGGAGTTCATATACAGATTAACTAAACGATTTAAATGGTCTCAGTCATAATAGTAATGAGTACTTATGTATGGAGATTTTATTTATTATTAAGGAAAACGCAAATGATTGCTCAATTGAAGCATTTAAGCCGAAATTGAATAATTATTTGGTATTACAACAAATAAATATTTGTCAGTATTTGAGTTCTTGAACTTATCAAATTAGATAAAATTTAAAAGTAATGAGTAAGCATATTTCGTTTAAAAGAAAGCTTGTGAGTATTGTCCTGGCTATTTTGCTTATTCTAACCATAATAGGGGGATTTACGTATTTCCGTCTTACCAATATTGTAGAAAATGTTACAGAAGCTTCTAAACCTGATGTGAAAATTAGGTTTCTAAAACAAATCTATGCTGAGCTCTCAGATGCAGAAAATACTGTTAAGTCATTTATACTCACCCGCAATAGCAATTATCTCAAACCCTTTTTTAGTTCTGTTTCTTTAATTAGTGAACGAATGAACACCTTACAAAAAATATGTAATGAAGATTCAGAACAGCGGGTTATGGCCGATAGTATGCGACAGCTTATTGTTAGAAAGTATGCTATACTAAACGAGTTGTTGTCTCTTCAGGATGATCAGGAAATTACTTATGAACTAAAACGAATATTCGATAAAATTGAAGATGCGGAAAAAAAACAAAAGCAGCACAATGATTCAATAAATGTTGCTGCTGGGGCAAATGATGCAACTGTTTCGAAAAAGAAAGGCTTTTTTAAAAGAATGTTTGAAAAAAAAGCCGCAACTGTAGTGCCGGAAAAGAACGTAATAGTGTCGAAAATTCCTGAAATGGTGAGTATTAAATCAATTGAGATTAAAAAGGAGATTGCGAATGTAAAGGAAGACCAATCTCGGCAGATTCAGGAAAGAAAGGAGGAAGAGTTCAATTTATTATTAAAGGATGAAGTAATAATGGATAAAATTCGCCATTTAATTATGACTGTGGAAGCGCAGGAAAGATTGAAGCTTGAAACAAAAACGAAAGAGAGTGAGGAGTTAGCGAAAGAAACACGATGGCTGATTTCCACTTTCTGTATAGCTGCCATTTTAATGTTATTAATTGCGTCCTTTTTAATTTTCGTTTATATAAAAGATAATAATGCTTATAAAATTGAATTGCAGAAGGCCAAAGCAGAAGCAGAAAATTTAGCAAAGGCCGAAGAGCAATTTTTAGCAAATATGAGCCATGAAATTCGTACCCCAATGAATGCCATTGTGGGTTTTACAGATTTAATTCTTAAAACAGATCTGCTTCCTGAGCAGAAACAGTACGTCAATGCTGTTAAAAGCTCCGGAGAAAACCTTTTAGTAATTATTAATGATATTCTTGATTTTTCAAAAATACAATCTGGCAAATTTGTTTTTGAAGAAATTGAATTCAAATTATCGAAAGTGATCGGTTCACTTACTGAGTTAATGCTCCCTAAGGCGAATGAAAAAAATATTCGTTTAGTGTCCGTAATAAATAGTGACGTTCCCGAGTATTTAATTGGAGATCCTACACGTTTAAATCAGATTTTTTTAAACTTACTAGGGAACTCAATTAAGTTTACTACTCAAGGTGAAATTAAAATTATGGTTGAAGCATTATCTGAAAAAGATGATACGGTAGAATTAAAATTTTCGGTTATTGATACTGGCATAGGTATTTCTCCTGATAAATTAGCTATGATATTTGAGGAGTTTACTCAGGAAAGCCATGAAACCAACCGAAAATATGGTGGGACAGGACTAGGACTGGCAATAGCAAAGCAGTTGGTTGAACTCCAGGGTGGCACGATTTCGGTACAAAGTAGGATTGGAGAAGGTTCAGTATTTGCATTTAATTTGGTATTTGTAAAAGATCGAAAAGTTGATTCAAGCAAACACCAAATTGAAGTGGAAGAAGTACATGATTTATTGGATATATCTGTATTGCTGGTGGAAGACAATATATTAAATCAGATACTTGCAAAAAAAGTATTGAATGATTGGAAATGGAAAGTTGAAATAGCTGAAAATGGAAAAGTGGCAATTGAAAAGTTGAACGACAATGATTTTGATATTATTTTGATGGATGTGCAAATGCCTGAGATGGATGGTTATGAAGCAACACAGGCTATCAGAAGTAATTTAGCGTCATCAAAATTTAATATTCCTATTGTTGCAATGACTGCTCATGCCCTGGCTGGAGAAGCTCAAAAATGTATGGAAGCAGGAATGAATGATTACATATCAAAACCTTTCGATAAAAAAGTATTGTATTCAAAAATATATTCTTTATTAAAAAATAAACAACAAGTAAAAACCTAACTATAAAAAAATGGAAACAAATAATCAAAAGCAAACAGACTTAACATATCTTAAAGAACTTTCAAATGGTAGCAATGAGTTTATTATTGAAATGATTTCTGTTTTTGTTGAGCAAACACCTATTGAAATTGCAAATTTAGAGAAACATCTGAATGCAAAAGATTGGAAAGCGCTTCGGGGAACAGCTCATAAAATGAAACCATCTTTTTCCTTTATGGGAATAAAACATTTAGAAAGTGTCATTAAAAATATAGAAGAGTACGCCTCAAACGAGACAAATTTAGAGTTATTGCCTGATATGATAACTTTAGTTAAAAACAGCTGTAATCAGGCAATAGAAGAGCTTGCAACAGAAAAGGAAAAGTTTAAATAGTATAAAATAAATAATATTTTTTTACCTCAGTTTTAAACAGGCTTAACCATTATTTAAGCCTGTTTAACGAAAATAAAATACTTACCTCCTTTGTGATCGTATTATTACATAGAATTTAAAACCTCTATAGATAATGAAAACGATAGCTGTCCTATCTGATTCTCCAGGAGATGAGGATACAATCTCAAAGGGGTCATTTACAGACTCAATAAAATCTTTATTTGCGCCAAAGGGTAACAAGGCGGTTTTGAAGGATATTGTTGTGTTTATTGTTGATGACGACCTTTTGTTTACTAAAGCATTAGAACATTCCATAACTGGTAAATTACCTTCAGTTGCTATAAAAACTTTCCAGACCGGAGAAGCTTGTTTGCAGCAGATGAAGCTAAAACCTGATATTGTTATTTTGGATTATTATCTGAATTCAACAGTTCCATACGCTTGGAATGGATTGACAATACTAAAACAATTAAAAAAAATTAATCCGACTGTAAAGGTGATAATGTTGTCATCTCAAGACAGTCTCGATGTTGCAGTTAAATGTATTGATAATGGCTCTTTTGATTATATTTCAAAGAGTGAATCAGCTTTTGTAAAAATAAACAATGTTCTTACTAATATTCTTCGGGATATTAAAACGAACAGCAGAAGCATAAAACCTTATCAAGTCGTAAGTATGATTATTATAATCATATTGGCTGTATGTTTTCTATTAAAATAACTAAAAAAAAGAAATCATGAAGATCCTGATAGTTGATGACGATAAATTAATGCTAAAAGCAATTTCGCATAATTTAAAAGCAGAGGGTTATGAAACTTCTACTGCTGAAGACGGGTTTCAGGCGCTTGATATAATTCAGAGAGACCGAATTGATTTAATTATAACTGATATTATGATGCCCAACGTTTCAGGTTTGGCATTATTGAATTTGTTAAAACAATTTTATTATAACAATATACCTGTTATTCTTATTTCTACTTTAGATAAAGGTGATATTATATTACGTTCCTTAGGTTTAGGGGCCACGGACTTTATTACAAAACCAATTGATTTTAAGAAGCTGTCATTCCTTATAGATAAGCATGTTAACAAACCGTTAAATTCGTTTTAGGGAGTACTTTAATACTAATAAAATGGAAACGCAAAAAATAAATCGAATTCTTATTCCTGTCGATTTTTCGGAAACAGGCCTACTCGCATTAGAGCATGGAGCTTTTATGGCTCGTCTTTTTAAAGCGGACTTGTATTTACTTCATGTGGTTGAGTTTATGGAGCCTCCATATAGCCTTGATGCTTCCGTTATGATGGGAAGAGTAGAGTATGATGAAATAGAGAAAGAAGCAATAGTAAAACTCAATGAACTTGTCAAAAAAATAAAAGTGCAGCATGGTGTTTCTGTAATTCCAATGATTAATAGAGGAAGGGTAATATCAGGCATTTATGAGGCTGCAAAAAATAATAATGTAGATTTAATTGTGATGGGAACTCATGGGGCAAAAGGCTTTGATGAGTTATTTGTTGGAAGTAATGCACATAAAACAGTTACTATTTCAACTTGTCCAGTAATCACAATACAAAAGCATGCAAAAAAAATCGGTTTTACTAATATTGTAATTCCTATTGATAATGCACTCCATTCTAGGCAAAAGGTTGAAACGGTAATTCAGCTGGCAATAAAATACGGAGCTAAAATTCATATACTGGGTTTAATTAACTCGAATGAAAAGCGAGATGAAAATAAGTTCAACATTAAAATTGATTCTGTTGAAGAAGCGGTAAAAGAGGCGGGTTTATCCTATGTGCGTGAGGTTATTAAAGGTAAAAATCTTGCGCAGTCTGCAATGGAATATTCTAAAAAGGTGGAGGCTGATCTTATTGTAATTATGACTGATCATGAGTCAGATCTTACCGGGATGTTTCTTGGCTTGCTATCTAAACAAATTATTAATCATTCACCAATACCCGTGATGAGTATCCGGCCGATCGAAGGTGATATTGAATGGCCTGATCTTACTGGTACAAGCAATCCGTTTGCATAACAAGAAGAAACCAAATAGCGAATATATAAAAATTTAAATATTTAAAATTATGAAAACTTCATTCCCTTCTATCGAAAAAATAGCCATTAAAACCGGACTCGTTACGTTTTTTGCTCTTGTAACATATTTCATGTCGATGAAATTTTTAGGCTTGTCAGGTATACTAGAACTTCGTTTTTTTAACTTCGTAATATTAATTATTGGGGTGTGTTATGGTATTAATAAATTTAAGCACGATTCCCATGAAACTGATTTTTATTTGAAGGGTTGGGCACAGGGTATCTCTGTAGCAGCCATAGCAATTTTTTTATTTGCGCTCTTTATGAGCGTTTATTTGAGTTATTTTGACGAATCATTAATGCTGCGCATCCGGGAAACCACAACCATTGGGATGCAGGCTTCTGGTTTACATATCTTTTTTGCTATTCTAATGGAAGGAATGGCTTCAGCGGTAGTTATAACATTGGCCGCAATGCAGTATTTCAAGTCTGAGAACAAGGCGAAAACAAGACATCATCTGGAAAATTAAAACCAGAAATTGAGCGTTCTGCAAAAAATTAGTCCCCGAATAAACATGTATTCATGTTTGTTCGGGGACTAATTTTTTTGAATAATTTTACTTACTCAAATACAAATTACGCTCGGAGTAGATGGTGTGAAAAAACTCATCGGTTAGATCATCAATAAAATAAATTGCTTCACCGGTTGATTTCATTTCAGGACCTAATTCTTTAATCACCTCAGGGAATTTGTTATAAGAGAATACCGGAATTTTGATAGCATATCCTTTTTTACGCGGGTTAAATTCAAAATCTTTCACCTTTTTTTCACCCAGCATCACTTTAGTCGCATAGTTTACGTAAGGTTCATCATATGCTTTGGCAATAAACGGAACAGTGCGTGAGGCACGCGGATTGGCTTCTATAATATATACTACTTCATCTTTAATCGCAAACTGAATATTTAATAAACCTACTGTATTTAATGCTAATGCAATAGTTTTAGTATGCTCTTCAATTTGTTTGATTACATGTTCACTAAGATCAAATGGTGGCAATACAGCATACGAGTCACCGGAATGAATACCAGCAGGCTCAATATGTTCCATTATACCAATTATATAAACATCCTCCCCATCACAAATTGAATCAGATTCAGCCTCTATTGCACCTTCCAGGAAATTATCAAGCAATACCTGGTTGCCCGGATGATCTTTTAATAGATTCACAACGTGTTGTTCAAGATCGGCTTCATTGATAACAATTTTCATATTTTGTCCGCCTAATACGTACGAAGGGCGCACTAATAAAGGGAATCCTAATACTTTAGAAAGTTCAACAGCTTCTTCAGCATCTTCAATCACTCCAAATTTTGGATATGGAATACCGTTTGCTTTTAATAATTTTGAAAAGCTTCCGCGGTCTTCTGCCAAATCCAGAGATTTATAATCGGTACCAATAATTTTTATTCCGTATCGTTCCAGTTTTTCAGCAAGTTTTAATGCTGTTTGGCCGCCCAGCTGAACAATTACTCCTACAGGGTTTTCATTTAAAATAATATCATAAATATGTTCCCAGAAAACAGGTTCAAAATATAATTTATCCGCAATATTAAAATCAGTAGAAACTGTTTCAGGATTGCAATTGATCATAATCGTTTCATAACCACATTCCTTTGCAGCCAACACACCATGCACACAGCTATAATCAAATTCAATTCCCTGACCTATCCGGTTGGGGCCACTTCCTAAAACAACAATTTTTTTCTTATCAGATGCAATAGATTCATTTTCATCTTCGAAGGTGCTATAATAATAAGGTGTTTTGGCTTCAAACTCCGCAGCACACGTATCTACAAGTTTATAAACACGTTTGATATTCAGATCTTGTCTTCGGTTGAATACTTCACTTTCAAGGCATTTTAGCAAATGTGCAATTTGTCTGTCAGCATATCCTTTTTGTTTTGCTTCATAAAACAGATCACGCGGAAGTTGAGGCAATGTGTATTTAGAAATTTCTCCTTCCAATAAAATTAATTCTTCAATTTGATTTAAAAACCAGGGATCAATACGCGTGAGCTTTTGTATCGTTTTAATTGAAATACCTAATTTAATAGCATCATAAATATGGAAAAGACGGTTCCAGCTTGGGCGTTCCAGGCTTTTCAATAATTCATTCTGATTGGTAACCTCTCTTCCATCAGCACCTAAACCATTACGTTTAATTTCCAATGATTGACAAGCCTTTTGCAAAGCTTCCTGGAAACAGCGCCCAATACCCATAACTTCTCCAACCGATTTCATTTGGAAACCAAGTTCGCGGTTAGCACCTTTGAATTTATCAAAATTCCAGCGTGGGATTTTTACGATCACATAATCTAACGTAGGTTCGAAAAATGCCGATGTTGATTTTGTAATTTGATTCTCTAATTCATCAAGGTTGAATCCTATTGCAAGCTTAGCTGCGATTTTAGCAATTGGGTAGCCCGTTGCTTTACTTGCTAATGCGGATGAACGTGACACGCGCGGATTAATTTCTATCGCAATAATTTCTTCTGAATCATCAGGATTAACCGCGAACTGTACATTACAGCCTCCGGCAAAATTACCGATACTACGCATCATTTTTATAGCCAGCGTACGCATCTTTTGAAACGTAGTGTCAGATAAGGTCATTGCAGGAGCAACGGTAATACTGTCGCCTGTATGCACGCCCATAGGGTCAAAATTTTCAATGGAGCATATGATAACCACATTATCATTGCTGTCACGTAAAAGTTCTAATTCATATTCTTTCCAGCCCAATACTGCTTTATCAATCAATACCTCATGGATAGGAGAGGTGTGCAAGCCACGGTCAAGTGCTTTCTCAAAATCTTCTTTATGATAAATTACAGCACCACCGCTGCCTCCAAGGGTAAATGATGGACGGATTACCAGTGGAAATCCGAAATTTTGTGCAATTTCTTTTCCCTCAAGAAAGGATTTACAGATTTTAGAAGGAGCCATTCCAACACCAATAGACTCCATGCATTGGCGGAATTTTTCACGGTCTTCCGTGACTTCAATTGCATCAATATCTACACCAATCATACGCACACCGTACTTTTTCCAAATACCCATTTCATCGCATTTCATTGCGAGGTTAAGGGCCGTTTGACCTCCAACACTAGGCAATACAGCATCAATGTGTTTATTCTCTTCCAGTATTTTAACAATAGACTTTACTTCTAAAGGCAATAGGTAAATATTTTCGGCAGTTACCTTATCCGTCATGATGGTTGCCGGATTGGAATTAATAAGTGTTACTGTAATGCCTTCTTCCTTTAAAGAACGGGCTGCCTGAGATCCTGAATAATCAAACTCACATGCCTGTCCAATTACAATTGGTCCGCTACCGATTATTAATACTGATTTTATGGAATGATCTCTTGGCATAGTATGGATGTTCTAATTGGATAATTTTAATAATTAATTGAGTACGAATTTATTGTTTTTTGAATCGTTTAAAGCCTTATTTTATAAGACGTTTTCAACATTTTGGTGCAAAAAAAATGCTTCTCAAATGAGAAGCATTTTTTTATTTAAATTGAATATTCAATTCAGTTTTTATTTATGTGTTTTTTCGTCAGAAACAGTTAATTTTTTTCTTCCTTTAGCTCTACGAGATGCTAAAACTCTACGGCCATTTGCTGATGCCATTCTCTCACGGAAACCGTGTTTGTTTTTTCTTTTCTTTACCGATGGTTGGAACGTACGTAACATGTTACTTTATTTTATGTTCTCTCAAGAACTAATTAATATTCTTTTTTATTCTGTTTTCTCAAATAAGGATTACAAAGATACACATTTTTTCTTTTCCACAATCTTTTCCACATTTTTTTTCATTTATCTTAAATAATTGATAAAAATGATCTTTTAAAGCGCTGCGGCTAAGCGAAATCAGCAAAAGGGAAACATATGCCAGATGTGCTTGATTTGCTTCCTGCAGATGTTTATGTTCCTCATTAGCTCTTATAGTTTGTCTTAAAACGAAAAAAGCTCCGATTTCGGAGCTTTTTCGTTTTATTTTGCTTTTGCTTCTGATGCAGCAATTTTCTTTTTAATTCCTTCCGTTGTAATTGAACCCGGACGCTCAATTGGGTGACGTAATGCACGATCCCAGATTAATGAAGAAAGTACACCTAAAGAACGTGATACACCGAATAATACCGTGTAAAAATCATGTTCTACCATTCCGTAGTGGGTTAATAACACACCGGAGTGGGCATCCACGTTTGGCCAAGGGTTTTTAATTTTACCAGTACTTTCAAGTATTCCTGGCGCCACTTTGTAAACCATCTGTACAATTTCGCAAAGGTCATCTTTTCCTTTAGGTTGTATATAACGGTTATAAAAATCCTGCTGAGCAGTAAAACGCGGATCTGTTTTACGCAATACAGCATGTCCGTAACCCGGAACTACTTTGCCATCTGCAAGGGTTTTTTTAATATAATCTTCAATTTGTTTTTCAGTAGGTAAACCACCGCCTAATTCTGCACGTAATTCAAGAATCCAGCTTAATACTTCCTGGTTAGCTAATCCATGTAATGGACCAGCAAGACCTGTCATACCAGCAGCAAAAGCAAGATAAGGGTCACTTAATGCAGAACCTACAAGGTGGGTAGCATGGGCTGAAACGTTTCCTCCTTCGTGGTCAACGTGAATTGTCATATATAAACGCATCAAACGTTTCATGTCAAATTCCTCATATCCAAGCATATGCGCAAGGTTTGCTGCCCAATCTAATTTTGGATCAGGCTCAATGTGCACACCGTTTTTGTATTTTCTTCTGTAGATATAAGCTGCAACGCGTGGTAAACGGGCAATCAGATTCATAGAATCTTCATACACATAATCCCAATAATCTTTTTTGTTTACTCCTTTTTTGTAGGCTGCCGCAAATAATGATTCTGTTTGCATCGCCATAATAGCAATTACAAACTGAGTCATTGGATGGGTAGAAGCAGGTAATTCATCCAAAACATCAAATACATGCTTTGGAACAATAGCTCTTCGTGCCCATGTGTTACCAATATTTAATACTTCCTCTTGTGTAGGAAGTTCACCTAATAACATCAAATAAAAGATTCCTTCAGGAAGTGGTTCTGTTCCACCCTGAGCTTTAGGAAGTTTTTCACGTAATTCAGGAATGGTGTATCCTCTGAAACGGATACCTTCTTCAGGATCCAGTTTTGACGTTTCAGTAACCATACCAATCATACCTTTCATACCTTGGTATACCTGGGCTACAGTGTATTCGCCTAATTTAAAATCACCCTTTTCTTTTATAAGTGCTTTCACTTCTGCAGCCACCGGGCCGGCTTTTGCGGCAAATCTTTCTTTTAATGAATCCATTTTTTTGTAAAATATATTTGATAATGATGTTATACAGTTTTTCCGAAAGATAAATTTATTTTATCAGACTAAAAAACAATCCGATAAATATAATTGAAAATTTATAATTGAGAATGGATATTGCATCCAACTATCAATTATTCATTATCAATTATTCATTGATTTTACCTGTTTTTAACGAATTTAAATTCTTTACCCCAATAACGTGCCGAATCGCCTAATTGCTCCTCAATACGCAATAACTGATTGTATTTTGCAATCCGGTCGGAACGGGAAGCGGAACCGGTTTTAATTTGTCCGCAGCTTAATGCTACTGCTAAATCAGCAATTGTTGTATCCTCTGTTTCACCCGAACGGTGGCTCATTACAGATGTATAGGAATTTGTGTGAGCAAGATGCACTGCATTAATAGTTTCGGTTAACGTTCCAATCTGGTTTACTTTTACCAAAATGGAATTGGCTATATTTTTATCAATTCCCTGCTGTAAGCGGGTAACATTGGTCACAAATAGGTCGTCACCAACCAATTGTATTTTTTTGCCGATTTTATCACTTAATAATTTCCAGCCATTCCAATCATCTTCCGCTAAGCCGTCTTCAATAGAAAGAATCGGGTATTTTTTTGTCCAATCCGCCCAATAATCAACCATTTGGCCTGGGGTTAATTTGTCACCGCTTGATTTTTTAAAATGATATACATTTTCTTTTTCAATATAAAACTCAGAAGATGCGGCATCCATAGCAATAAACATATCTTCACCAGGTTTGTAACCCGCTTTTTCAATAGCGGTTAATACCGATTCAATGGCTTCTTCGTTCGATTTTAAATTAGGTGCAAAACCTCCCTCATCACCTACATTTGTTGAATAGCCTTTGTCTTTAAGCACCTTTTTAAGATGGTGAAATACCTCTGTTCCCATACGTATGGCATCTGTAAAGTTAGATGCACCAACTGGCATGATCATAAATTCCTGAAAATCGATGCTATTGTCAGCATGTGAACCCCCATTGATAATGTTCATCATTGGTATTGGAAGCAAATTAGCATTCACCCCGCCAACGTAACGATACAAGGGCTGGCGAGCTTCTTCTGCTGCTGCCTTAGCACAAGCCAATGAAACACCTAAAATGGCATTCGCTCCTAAATTTCCTTTATTATCAGTACCGTCAAGAGCTATCATTTTCTGATCAATAACATTTTGATCAAAAATGTACACCCCGTTAAGTTCCTCACGGATAACAGTGTTTACATTATTAACAGCTTTTAAAACACCTTTGCCAAGATAAATTCCACTATCATCATCCCGCAATTCTACCGCTTCATGAATGCCTGTGGATGCCCCTGAAGGAACAGCAGCACGGCCAACAACTCCTGAATCCGTAATTACATCAACTTCAACCGTTGGATTACCCCTTGAATCCAATATCTGACGCGCCTGAACACTTGCTATAAATCCCATAATTAGTTAGTATTTTATGATTTACTATTATAATGCCTTCAAAAGTATAAATAAAACCGATTGTAATATTCTTCTTTTATGAATTTTCAATATTTAGCCCTTTAAAATTTAAGATTTGAACCGTCAATTGAAAAAAATCAGATCAGCTTTACATAATTGAATCAGTGTTCTTGTGAATATCTTTAGATAAACCGAGGTTAAGGTGACATCGCCTCTATTTAACAATTTGTATATTCGCAGCATGGTACTTAATTATATTTGGATTGCCTTTTTTGTTATAGCCTTCATTGTAGCCCTTTTGAAGCTTATTGTTACCGGAGACACGGAAGTTTTTAAAACAATTATTGACGCTACATTCGATTCATCAAAAATGGCAGTGGTGGATATATCGCTGCCTTTGGTTGGAGTAATGACTTTGTGGCTTGGCCTTATGAATATTGGAGAAAGAGCAGGGGCGATTAATTTTTTATCACGTATAGTAGGGCCTTTTTTTAATAAGCTGTTTCCGGAAATTCCTAAAAATCATCCGGTTAACGGACAAATAATGATGAACTTTTCGGCCAATATGCTGGGATTAGACAATGCCGCAACACCGCTGGGTTTGAAAGCCATGAATGGCATGCAGGACTTAAATCCGAATAAGGATACAGCCTCCAATGCTCAGATTATGTTTTTGGTATTAAACACTTCGGGTTTAACAATAATTCCTGTCACCATTCTCGCCCAACGTGCAATTATGGGTGCAGCTGATCCTTCCGATGTGTTTATTCCTATTTTAATAGCCACCTATTGCTCTACATTGGTTGGACTAATAACAGTGTCCATCTGGCAAAAAATTAATTTGTTTCAGCCTGTTGTAATGGCCTGGCTATTAGGGGTAAGTGCCTTCATTGGGTTAATTATATGGTATTTCAGCACCTTGCCGCAGGAACAAATTGCAACGATCTCAAAGGTAAGCGCCAATCTTATTTTATTGACCATTATTGTAGCATTCATACTTGGAGCAATGCGAAAAAAAGTGAATGTTTATGATACGTTTATAGAAGGTGCAAAAAGCGGTTTTGAAACAGCAATAAAGGTTATTCCATACCTGGTAGCAATGCTTGTAGGAGTGGCCGTATTTCGTGCTTCTGGCGCCATGGGGTATGTAGTTGATGGAATAGCTTATTGTTTTAATGCAATAAATGTAAATACCGATTTTGTGGGTGCCATGCCTACCGCCTTAATGAAGCCATTGAGCGGAAGCGGTGCTAAAGCGATGATGTTAGAAACAATGAAAACGAGCGGCCCTGATTCATTTATTGGCAGACTAAGCTGTGTTTTTCAAGGTGCTGCTGATACAACATTTTATATTATCGCTTTGTACTTTGGATCGGTTGGGATTAAGAGGACACGTTATGCTGTAACAGCTGGTTTAATAGCTGATTTAGCTGGTGTAATTGCTGCAATTTTTGTTTGTTATTTGTTTTTTCATTGATCAGGAATAAAGATTTTAAATACTGAATTTTTGTAAATTCGTTATTATTAGTTTATTCGTAACCGTGGGTGAGAGCTATTACTTTCGGTATTATTTCTTTCGCTCCCGCATATATAATTGCTGCCCAATAACAGGCTCTTCCCACTCCATCATATTGTTTTTTTTGTAAAGCTGCGTCAATTTAATCCCATACAACTGTGAAATGGATTTCATCGTATCGCCTTTTTTTACAATATGAAATGGCTCTTTGGCCTTTTTGTTCTTAGGTTGAAGGAACAATCGCTGTCCGGGAACTAAAACACTTTCCGGGCTTAGGTCATTAAATTTATAAAGCTGCCAAAGGTCTTTATCTGTTTCTTTTGCTATTTTAGAAAAAGTATCATTTGGTTTGATAACGATGTATTTTACAATTCCTAAACGTAATATTTCGCGTGTTTCTGTTTTAACTGAATTGGTTTCGGCTTTTTTTTCTCCTTTAGAAACATTAGTTATTGTGGCATTTTCTAACGGTTCCTCTTTTTTTGTTACAGTAATCGTTGCGTTGCTTTTTGTTTCCTTTTTAGCTGAATTAGTTTTTGATCTTCTTGGCGGTTGATTCGCTAAATCGTATTTAAATAACTCATGAGCTTCTATTAATTCCAACAGCCGATCCGTGTATTTAGGATCTGTAGCATAACCGTTTTCTTTCAGGCCTTTTGCCCAGCCCCTGTAATCAGTAGGGTTGAGTTCAAATAGTTGTGCATAACGCGCCCTTGATTTTAAAAATAAGGAATGATCCGTATAGGAATCGAGTACGGTTGAATATTTCCGAAAACATTCATCTTTTTCATCATCTGTTTTAATAAAAGTAGGGCCATTCCATTCATCATGGCATTTAATTCCGAAATGATTATTAGCTTGTACCGCCAGATCGCTTGTGCCGAAGCCACTTTCAAGCATCCCCTGGGCAAGGGTAATACTTGCGGGGATGTTATACATTGCCATTTCTTTTATAGCATCATCCTTGAAATTTTGCACATACAATTGCGCAGCACTAACAGGTACAGTGTTTTCGGATAATACCGTTAGGGGGCAAATTATAAATAAAAATAGTATGTTGCAAAATTTTAGCATTCCTTCAAAAGTAGGTATAAAAATTATTTTTTATATTTTAATTTCTAAACATTCGTCTTAAATTTTCTTGAAAGATTCCATTCCTGCATTTCCCTGTAAACCGCCTGTATGGATGGCTAAGATGGTTTCACCTCTTTTGAAATGATTTTTTTTAATCAGATCGTAAATACCAAACATCATTTTGCCAGTATATATGTAGTCCAGTTCGATGTTGTGAGAGTTTTTAAACTTTTTAATAAACGCTGTTAAATCGGACTTTACACGGGCATATCCGCCAAAATGATAATCTTCATTGATACTCCAATTATTACTGAATGTTTTATCGGGTATTTCTGATTTTATTATAGTGTTGTTTTGCGAAGCAGTTTGAAGCCAATTAGATACTTCATTTTTGATATATCCATCAGCTTTTAAAATCTGAAAGCCAATCGACTGTTGTTTCTCCTTTAATGAGAGAATTATTCCGCTCATTGTAACCCCTGTTCCACAAGGGCAGCAAACATAATTAAAATCGGTAGTGATGTGTTGGGTGATTTCTTGGCACCCCATTATCCCCAATTCATTCGAGCCTCCTTCAGGAATAATGTAAATGTTTTTTTCTGGAAATTGTTGATTTATGTAATTGTACAATTCTTCTTTATTCCTGTAAAGGGTTCGGGAAACATACTGTAGCTGCATTCCACAAGCAACAGCAAACTCTAAAGTAGGGTTTAGTTCCGCAGAAGCTTCACCTCTGATTATTCCAATGGTGCTAAAGCCATATTCTTTGCCTGCTGCTGCCGTTGCCGCAATATGATTAGAAAAAGCCCCTCCAAACGTAAGTATGGTTTTACAGTCCTTTTTTTTTGCTTCTAGTAAATTATATTTAAGCTTAAATAATTTATTACCACTGATGTAAGTATGGTTTAAATCTGTACGAAGCATAAATAAATTTATTCCGTATTCGTTTGTAATACCATCATGAATGGCCTGTAATGGAATAATGAAAGGTGCCGGCTCCATTAGGTAAAAATAGTTAATTTTGTAAACAATGAGCGAGTTTTCACAACGTAAAAATTTAGAACCGGACGATTTTTATTATAGTCCGGAAGGCTATATTGTTTTTACTGAAAAATATTTATTAAAACGCGGATACTGTTGCCAGAATGGCTGCAAACATTGTCCGTACGGTTTTGATAAAAATAAAGGTCGTATTGATAAGAAAAAATAATTTGATGTGCGAATGTGCGGATTCACCGATGTGTGGATTCCCCTCTACTTTATCCTTGCGAACAAATTGACCAATGAGCTGGTAAACCAATGAACCACTGAACAAATTAACCAAATGACCAACGAAGAATTTAAAAAGCAAATTTTACAAGGTATTCCTTCGGAGCTTCCATCCATAAAACCCTTTGATACTGCATTAAACCATGCACCTAAACGAAAGGATATTTTAAATAAGGAAGAAAAAAAACTGGCCATACGCAATGCTTTACGCTATTTCGATAAAAAAGATCATGTTGTTTTGGCGAAGGAGTTTGCTCAGGAATTGAAGGACTACGGCCGTATTTATATGTACCGTTTTCGCCCGGAATATGCCATGCATGCACGTTCTGTTAATGATTACCCACATCAATCGAAGCAGGCTGCTGCTATTATGCTGATGCTGCAGAATAATCTTGATTATAAAGTGGCACAGCATCCGCATGAATTAATTACGTATGGTGGAAATGGCGCTGTATTTCAAAATTGGGCACAATATCTTTTAACGATGAAGTATCTGGCTCAAATGACTGATGAGCAAACTTTATCATTGTATTCAGGCCATCCCATGGGTTTGTTTCCATCGCATAAAGATGCTCCAAGGGTAATTGTTACCAATGGCATGATGATCCCGAATTACAGTAAACCGGATGATTTGGAGAAATTTAATGCATTGGGCGTAACACAATACGGGCAGATGACAGCCGGCTCCTTTATGTATATTGGTCCGCAGGGGATTGTGCATGGTACGGCCATTACCGTTTTAAATGCTTTGAGAAAATATAAAACTACAAATCCCTCTTCTGAAAAAGAGCAGGGTAAAGTATTTGTGAGTGCCGGATTGGGCGGTATGAGCGGTGCTCAGCCTAAGGCGGCCGTTATAGCCGGAGCAATTGCTGTAATTGCGGAAATCAATCCCAAAGCTATTCTTACTCGTCATTCGCAGGGTTGGGTGGATGAAGTGCATTATAATTTGGATGAATTGATTGAGCGTATTGAAAAGGCTCGTTTGGCAAATGAATCGGTATCCTTGGCTTATCAGGGCAATGTAGTTGATTTGTGGGAGAAGTTTGCAGAAAAAAAGATACGTGTGGAACTGGGCTCTGACCAAACATCATTACACAACCCCTTGGCGGGAGGATATTATCCTGTAGGGATTTCGTTGGATGATGCCAATAAAATGATGGCAGAAAATCCGGATCAGTTTAAAAAAGAAGTTCAGAAAACATTAGTACGGCATGTGGATGCAATAAATAAAATGACCTGCAACGGAATGTACTTTTTCGATTACGGAAATGCTTTTTTATTAGAAGCAGGAAGAGCGAATGCAGATGTATTTGCTGAAAGAAATGGCCAGTTCACTGAATACAAATACCCATCGTATGTTCAGGACATTCTTGGCCCGATGTGTTTTGATTATGGTTTTGGGCCTTTTCGCTGGGTTTGTACTTCCTGTGATCCTAAGGATCTGGAGACAACCGATAAAATAGCAACAGAAGTATTAGAGGAACTTTATAAGACAGCTCCCGATGAAATTAAACAACAATTAGATGATAATATACGTTGGATAAAAGCAGCACAGCAAAATAAAATGGTTGTAGGCTCACAAGCCCGCATTTTGTATGCCGATGCAGAGGGCAGAGTGAAAATAGCTGAAGCGTTTAATAATGCAATCAAAAAAGGAAAACTATCAGCACCGGTGGTTCTTGGACGTGATCACCATGATGTATCTGGCACCGATTCGCCTTACCGTGAAACATCCAATATTTATGATGGTTCAAGCTTTACAGCAGATATGGCCGTTCAGAATTTTGTTGGAGATAGTTTTCGTGGGGCAACATGGGTGTCATTGCACAATGGAGGAGGTGTTGGTTGGGGGGAAGTCATCAATGGCGGTTTTGGTATGGTTTTAGATGGCAGTGAAGAAAGCGACCGGAAATTAAAATCGATGTTATTCTGGGACGTAAACAACGGAATCGCCCGCAGGAGCTGGGCAAGAAATAGTGGTTCGGTTTTTGCAATTAAACGGGAAATGGAACGCAGGCCGGATTTAAAAGTCACCTTGCCAAATTTAGTGGATGATAGTTTATTGAATGATTTATTTTAACAAAAATTAAAAAAATAATACATGAAAAAAATAATTGGATTATCAATTGCTACGGCATTAATCGGAACGTTGCTTTTAACATCCTGCGCTACTGAGGATGACCCAACTGCAACACCAACAAGTACTGATCCTCGTGCAAAATTTCATGGAAACTGGTCTGTTGCAGAAAACAGCACGGATTATGGTACTTCTACTTATAATTGCACCATAACCGATTCATCTGATGCATCACATATTTTCATAGCTTATTTATACGGTTTTAATAAAAAAATATATTCTACTGTTTCAGGAAATACTTTTGTAATCCCTTCTCAGATTGTTCAGGGTAACAGTGTATCTGGAAGTGGTACCTCAGTGAACGCAAATCAAATAAATATGACTTATTTAGTACGAACTACTATAAGCCATTATGATACTGTTACTGCGGTTTTGACAAAATAAAGCGACAACCTTTAAGCATCAATTACCATTATTAAAGAGCGGGTGAAACTCTCCGCTAAGAATTGCTCAGAAATGACAATGAGATTATGCGAGCAAAAGAGCATGGCATAATCTCATTGAACACCACTTAAATTTGGTGCAAAAGCAACAAACGACTGATTACGGAGAAACCAGATTTAACGAAATAGAAGTATAAAAAGTATTGCCTAAATTATTATTAGCAATGTAAGGTGTGGTATTACCTGAACTTCTGTAAAAATCTCCATTATCAATATTAAAACTATAGTTATAACGATAGCCTACTTGTATGGATACCCAAAAGAATTTATATAAAGAAAACTCATAGGTAATTCTCGGTCTTAATTCAGATCTTTTTAATTCCAAGGCATTGAAAGGTAAATTGTTATTATCAGCCATTAAATTATTTAAGCGATAAGCATTACCCTCTAACTCAAATCCGGCAAAAATAAGATTTCGGGCATTTATTGCGTACCTAACATTAGCTCTCGCTGGCAATAAGGCTTCAATACCCCATTTTTTATTTTTAAAAGTATAATTGTAAAGGAGAACAGGGAAAAAGGCTTGTTCTCCCGCTCGGTAAGTTCTGGATATTCCAAAACCCCACATTCTTCTGTCATGTGGTTTTTTTCCTACCAACACAGTTGCCGAAACTTTCAATTGATTTGATTCTGGAAGTTGGTTTGATCTGAAATCGCCATTAAAATCAAATGAACCTTGAGCTAATGTGTACCATACTTCATTTAATGGTTTAAACAAAGTGATATTTAATCCGGTTGTTCTTAAACCATTTTTGCTCAATGTTTTCAAAAAAGGGTTTACTAAATTCTCCTTGTTTTTAAATGAATAATTGTTGTCCCACCAGGTAAGACCAAGACTTACCAGCCATTTTGTGTTGGAAATAACCGGTAAATTTACCGCGAATCTTTTACCATGATTATAATTAATGTCAGCATCTTCTTTCAAAAATCCTGCAAATCCATCTGCTGTTATTGTACTACTTCCCTGATAATCAAATCCAGCAGAAATTAATTTACTTGGACTCAGGCCCAGAACTTTTGAAGAACAAAATCTTTTTGTAGGTATAGTTTCAACACTACCATACTGGCTGAAATCTTCTTCCTCAAATTTTATTGTGTCATTTTGAGCTTGAACTGAACCAATACAAGCAAGAAGACAAAAAACTAGAACTACAATTCCTTTATACATAATTTACTTTTTTAAAGCAACTTTTTTCCAAATATCTGTTCTTCCAAACAATGAAACGCCAATATATCCTCTTACTTCCAAAGTATTATCGTCAGTCAGCGTAATCGTACAATTGTAAGTATTACCATTTTCAGGATCATAAATTGTCCCCTCTTCATATTTCCCTTTTCCTTTATCCACAAATCCAATCAGGTTGGTATATCCTAACAAAGGCACACTTCTTTTGGTTTCGTCCTGATTGTTTTTATCAACTTTAACAGTTCCGTCAGGGTAGGTTGGTTCCTTTAACCATACTATTCTTCCAGCAAATTTTTCGCCATAAGGAACAATCTTTACTCTTGCTTTACCGGAGCCTACTTCCCATAATCCGACAATTTTATTCTGGCTTTTAGCTTCATCTTGTGGAATTGTAAAGGCAAGCAAAGAACCAATAAAAGTTAATAAAATTAATACACGTAAAGAGCTGATTTTTTTCATGATTTATTTTTTTGTTTTAAATTAGAACTAAACATCAGTGATTTATTCAAACGTGCATTTTTCGAAAATATGAAAAATAATTTAATAAAAAGCAGTTCGAAAAAATATAGGCGAAAATACAATTTCTTTTAACTACAACCAAATATAATAATTCATTTTTAATTAAAATGCTCTGCTTACCCCAATTACATAGCGGTATTGAATAAATCCTTTATCAGTTGCAGGGATTTTATTTAAGAAAAGCGGCATGTCGAAACGTATTATTAATGGATTAACAGTTTGTAACACTCCAAATCTTTTAATTGTTAAAGCAACACCAAATCCTGCATCAGCACGTAAATCAGCGATTCTTAAAACATTATCATTTAATGAAGTGTAATTAATAACTCCTGCATCACCAAATAAGTAGGTTGTAAGTTTAAATGTACGGGTTAACCAATTTTGCTTTTTTATTTTTATAATACCATCAAACTCTAACTCCGCATTTACTGCCGCGCCTGTTTGTCCTTTGTATGTATATGCAGTACTGCCATCGGTTAGTTGCTGAGGTACAAGGTATCCGGAGTAACCGCGTAGATTTAAACCGCCACCATGATGGAAGGTATTTGTTGTTGCACCAATTGAAGCCCAGGAAGGATCAAAAAAGCCTTGAGAACGGGTGTATTTATTTTCCATCATTTCTTCTGGATTAGCACCTGCTAAAAACAAGGACGATTCACTTGCCCAATTATTTCCTGTTCCGTATTGACCTACCAAACGGGTGTTTAACACTAGCCTGCTTAATCGTGTTCGGTTAATTACATTTAAATTAATACTTTGATAATTGTAATCGCTTAATATGGCCGAAGAGCGCATTCCTAAATTAATATTTCCTGATCCTTTGGAATAACTGTAGGTATGCTCAATTCCAACATTAATAGTGTTATTCAATTGGTTAGCGGTCCACTCGTTAGGTAAAAGCAAATAGGTAAGATCATTCAGATCTTTTCTATACATTGATTTAAAGTGTATATATACCCGGTTTTTTTCAGAAATATCTTTTCTGTCAAACCCGATAGTGTATCCATTCAATCCATCCAAAGCTTTAGCAGATAAATAAACGGAAGATCCTTTCATAAATTTATCCGTTGCCGTGCGGTAATTGATTCTGAAATTTACATTATCATATTTGTCTTTAGCGGCTGTATTCGCCTCCAGATTCTGACCAATACCGGTATTAAACCATAATGTTGCATCAAAAATATGTTTGTAATTCATATAATTTCCGTTGAGGTGCAAACCGGCTTTTATTCCATCGTAGCTGTTGTACCATACATCAGGGCGGGCATATAACTCATATCGCATCCAGTTAGGCGGATTATAAATTCTGGAATCGAACCGGTATTTTATAGAAGTTTTTTTATTGTTATCAAGCATATTTACATCAGCTAAGCGTGTACTCGGGTCAATAACCACATCTTCAATACCTGCGGGTATAACTACTGTAGCAGTATATTCAGGCTTTACCCTGTCCCAGCCGATCCAACGTGGCAGTACAGTCGCTTTTGTTTTTTTTACGAACCAATTGTTTGGAATATGGTAGTTATAAACGCTATCGTCCTTTGAAACTACAGCAAAATCAATCGGCATTTGCATCCCTTTTCGTTTAAAGGTGATTTTATATTCTCCGTCAAGGTCTCCGCTTTTAACCGATTTTACTCCATAGTCAATTGTTTTGGCCGTTTCAATCCATTCATCAAAGAACCAGTTGAGGTCAACCTTAGTATGTTGTATGATTGAATTACGGAAATCCTCAATATAAGGATGGGCAAATTTCCACTGGTTAAAATAATGCTGCATGGCGCTCAAAAACAAAGAATCACCAAGTGTATATTGTAAATTGTATAACATTGTTGCAGGTTTCATATATACCTGCCGGTAGCCACCGCCATGGCGTATAGCACCACTATATCCATCAGAGTGCACATTCATATTTGCTTCTATACCTCTTGCGGCATCGTTCATATAGCCGCTAAATACTTCGCTGTTGCGCACATAGTCAGGTTCCGTAAAACGCTGAATGTATTTAGACTTTGCAATGTATTTGATACGCTGGTTACCATCAATACGTTCATAAGTCCAGTTGGTTAAAAATTGCGTAAAGCCTTCATCCAAAGCGGCCCTATATGTTTCGTTTGTACCAACCATTCCGTAAAACCAATTATGGCTGATTTCATGAGCTAAAAGATCACGATAATCAGGATCATATCCGCCATCCAGTGTAAGCATTGGGTATTCCATACCATCCTGTGCATCCGCTACAATCATTTTAGGATAGCCGTACATTCCAAAATCTTCAGAATTTACTCTGATGACTTTAGCGGTGTATTCAGCAGCATTTTGCCAGCGGGATGCGTGTGGCTCCTGCGCAAGAGCAATACATTTTATTCCATTCCATTCTGTTTCGCCTATTCTATAGGTAGGATCGGCAGTTAATGCAAAATCGTGAACGTTTTCGGCATGAAATTTCCATGTTTTAGTAGTGCCATCAGCGGGAATAATAACTGAAGGTGTTTCATTCCAGCGTTTATCTTTGAAATTTTTAATATCCAGTTTGGCTCTTAACTCGGCAGGTAATACTTCATCTTTGTTAAGTAGGTTACCGGTTGCATCCAATACGTATTGGTTTGGGAAAGTAAAAGCAACATCATAAGTTCCAAAATCCCCATAAAATTCATGATCCATATGCTGTTCTGTGTCCCAGCCGAATTTACGATCATATACCGAAATACGTGGGTACCAGTGTACCACATCATAATGCTTATTTCCCCAGGCATTAAACATTTTCATTCTGTTACGAATGCTTCCGTTATCATAATAAGTTTTAAAATTAATTTTTAAGGTAACGCTTTCACCGGATTTTATTGAATTAGGGAGAAATACTTTTAAGATAGTATTATCCAATTCGGTTTTAAGATCAGTACCATTCAATGTAATTTTAGAAACGTTTGTACCTAAGCCTTGTTCCTGGTATTTACCATATTGTAATTTATATTTATTGTTTTTATATAAATCTGATAAATAGGACCCTTTAGCCTGGGCATTGCTGTATAAATGGAAATAAACAAAAGGTAATTCGTCAGGTGAATTGTTGGTATAAACGAGTTCAAGCGACCCATCAATAATATCACTTTTGTCATCTATAGAAGCATTTATTTTATAGTGAACATCTTGTTGCCAGTAACCTTCAAATGGTTTTCTGTTTTTCCAATAATAAGCGTTGGAAGCAGTTTGGTAATTGCTTTGAGGGAACTGCCCGAAAGTGTTGAATACGAATGCTATTAAAGCAAACAAAAGTAATTTTGATTTCATAGATCTAGCAAGTGCTGTTATTATATTGTAAATATAGAAAATTTACAATAATTGTTACATGTATTTCTGATGAACCAGTTTGATGCTATAATCTTCAAAAGCGATAAAAAAATAGGCAGTGGTTAAATAGTAATGATTTGTATATATTTAATTGCCAAGGGAACGGATGTTTTTCCAAACAATATTCAAATCGTTTTCAACCTTATAATCTTTTGAGTAAGCAAGGTGCAGGCGGTTTCGGAGTTCTGCGGTAATATTTATTTGTTTTATAGTGTCAGTGGGGGACAGTGCTGAAGGTTTTAGCTTTGGTAAGTGTTCGTGCGCATCTTTGCCATATCCTACCCATGATTTTAAATTGAATAATACCGAAAAAATATTTTTTATAAACCCGGTTTTGTTATGTTGGAATAAAATTATAATTGGTGAAAGGGCAGTAAATAAAACGCTTGAGATAATATCAAATAACCGTTTATTCCGTTTGTTTTTTGGTTTGCTGATTGAATTCACATCAATAATGTAAAGATCGCCAGCGGTATCAATAGAATTACTTCCAATGATAGACAAACTTTCGGGAGGAGCTATTTTAAAATCAACGTTAGCAGAAACAAGCGTATGCATATAGCCAATAATATCTTGGGAGGAGATATCACGAGAGCAAAAGATAACTTCATTGATCTTATGGATTTGAATAACCTCTTCCATTTGGTTGATGTTACCAACATAATTAGCATGAGTATTTCCAGTGTCATCAGCACTTACAAAGCCAAGAAAACTTGAGTTGATGCTTGTTTGTCGCAGTAATGCGTTAACACGCTCAAATTCCTCTTTTTTGCCAATAATGGCGATACGTTTGCTTCTATCAGGATTCAAGTTAAATGCTCTTGCACCGGAAAAATGAAGCACAATGCGTGAAATTAAGTAGGATGCCAGTACCCAGCACATGCCTAATAATATTAACGCTCGGGAGAAGCGGTATGCCTCGGGTAATAATGAATAACCAATTAAAATTACTCCGGTTCCTATCAGCACTCCACGGAAAATATGAAACAGTCTTAATGGTTTGTCATAACCTCCACTGAGAAAAATTGTGAACATCCAGATAATGATATATGCAGGAAAAGCAATAGAAACGAGAGCCTCAGAGTAGGATCCTCCTTCTATGAATTTAATATTTTTTTCGTATTGCTCTTTTAAGAATAAAAGGCCAATTAAAATAAAACTAAAATCAAAAGCAGCTAGAGCAATGGACTTTAAAAACCGTATCGCTATTGCGACTCCTGCGCGCAGGTAGATTGCAAAATTAATAAGCAGCGAAAATAATTTTGCATTTTTTTGTGAAAAATGTTTTTGTGCGAAGATGACCATGGCACGATAGAACACGAAAACATAATTTACGCTGCTCTTTTTTGTACTTTCTCCTTTGTAATGAATGATGCGGGTTTCAGAGAAATAATAATTTTTGTATCCTCCTAAAATAATTCGGTAGGAGAGGTCAATATCCTCACCATACATAAAAAAAGTTTCATCTAGCAGGCCTGTTTTATCTAATGTAGCTTTCCGCAGCAGCATAAATGCACCGGAAAGTATTTCTACTTCATGTGTTTTATCTTTGTCTAAAAAACCTAAATGATATTTTCCGAAAATTTTTGATTTTGGAAAGAGTGCTGAAAGGCCAAACATCTTGTAAAAAGCAACTGATGGGGTAGGTAGCCCACGTTTTGATTCTGGTAAAAATTGTGCTTTTCCATCAAGCATCTTTACACCTAATCCTCCTGCATCTGGATGAGAATCCATAAATGCAATAACCTTTTCAAATGTATCTTCCTCTACAACGGTATCGGGGTTCAATAATAAAACATATTCGCCTTTTGCAATTCTTATTGCCTGATTATTGGCATAAGAAAACCCTGTGTTTTTTTTGTTTTCAATGAGCAGTACTTCAGGGAATTTTTCCTTTACCATTGGCATGGAGCCATCCACAGAATTATTATCAACAACGAAAATTTCAGCATTCACATTTTTTGCAGCCTTGCGCACAGAATGCAGGCACTGCTCCAAAAAATGCTGTACGTTGTAGTTGACAATGATTACGGATAGTTTCATGTTTAGCAATGTGCGGATGTGCGGATGTATCGATTTGCGGATTTATAGATATACAGATGAGTGAATGTCTGGATGCACTCATATTTATATTCAACTGAAAAATTAGTATAAATGCACATTGGTAAATTATTTTTTCGATGAAGTTATTATTTTTCCGCAGATTTTTAACAAGCTTTGAACTTGCATTAATAATGAATCACATTCGGGATAAGTTTTACTGTGTTTACAAAGTAACAACCAGTATTCTGTTTCTTCAGCTTCTTTTGCTGCAATTTTTACTTTGTGTATAAAGTCGGCTTTACTTTCTGCATTCTGCGCTTCGCGTATATTAGCTCCTATGCTGGTTCCGCTCTTAAACAGCTGATTTGCTAAATTGTATTTTCTTTTTAGCTCAAGCAGTTCTGTATATTCAATAATTTCTAATGAAAATTTAAATGAGAGATCAACAATTAAATTCTCTTTTTTAGGTTCCATAATAGATTAGTATACTTAAAGTCAATATCTGAATAGTCTATTATATGTTTGTCCATTCGCACATCGGTAAATCTACACATCGGTAAATCCTTTTATCATTTAATTGACAATGAATTTTCGTAAAGTGTACGGTTAATAATCGATCTGCCGAGTGTGATTTCATCGGCAAATTCTAATTCGTCACCAATTGAAATGCCGCGCGCAATGGTGCTTACGGTCAGGTTAAACTCCTTTAAACGTTTATAAATATAAAAATTGGTGGTATCTCCCTCCATGGTGGTGCTCAATGCCATTATCACTTCTTTGATTTCACCGGCAGCAGCTTTTTTAACAAGTGTTTCAATATTCAGATCGCTCGGGCCTATGCCATCCATCGGTGAAATAATACCGCCTAATACATGATATGCACCCCTGTATTGTTGGGTGTTTTCAATCGCCATAAAATCACGGATGTCTTCAACAATACAAACTGTACTGTGATCACGGTGAGGGTTGGCACATACTTCACATAAAGTTTTATCTGAAACGTTATGACATTTTTCGCAATAACGCAGCTCGGAACGTAATTTTATAAAAGCATTTCCAAACTGATCTACATCATTTTTGTTTTGCTTCATCAAATGCAATACAAAACGCAATGCTGTACGCTTACCAACTCCCGGCAGCTTGGTGAATTCGTTTACCGCTTCTTCAATTAATTTTGATGAGAAATTCATAAATCAAAAATACGATTTTTTAACGAATTTAATACGGTTTCTGAAACAAGTTAATACGTATTTTTACATATTATATTGTTTTAAAATCGTTCAGATAACATTTGATTTTTTTATTTGACAAAAATTGTAATTCGCAGATAATGAAACTTCACCGATCACTTGTACAAGCTATAATAGACACATTGCAGCAGATTTTTGTAAATGGTGTATATGCTGATAAAGCTGTGGAGCAAAGGTTAAAACAAAACTCCCGATGGGGATCCCGCGACAGGCGTTTTATTGCTGAAACTACATATGAAATGGTGCGATGGTGGAGAAGAATAGCTCAAACACTTTCTCCCGATGTCTCAGAAATAGATTCAGAAGGTAATACCAGCACATCTCATTATTATAAATTATTTGGTGTATGGCAACTTTTAAAAGGTGCTGATCTGCCTGATTGGAATGAATTTGCTGCCCTTGATAGAATTCAAATTTTGAAAAACGCTGAAGAGATAAACATGATAAGAAAATATCGTGAATCAATACCTGACTGGCTGGATGAGATCGGTACTAAGGAGTTAGGTGAAACTGTTTGGGAGAGCGAATTGCATGAATTGAATAAAGAAGCACAAGTAGTGTTACGAGTAAATACACTAAAAATTTCAACTCTGGACTTGCAAAAAAAATTCGTGTCTCGAAATGTTGATATTACTGCTATTTCAAACGATTCATCTCTTTGGAATGATGTTAAGAAAGATGCATTTTTAGTTAAACGGCAAAACCTTTACCAGTTTGATGAATACAAGCAGGGGTTGTTTGAAGTTCAGGATGCCTCGTCACAATTAATAGGACCGTTTTTGAAATTAAGTGAAGGGATGACGGTAATAGATGCCTGTGCTGGTGCAGGAGGCAAGTCATTACATATTGCAGCTTTGATGAGAAATAAAGGTAAGATTATTTCAATGGATGTGGAGGAGCGGAAATTAATTGAATTGAAAAAACGTGCGGAAAGGGCCGGGGTGAGTATTATTCACACGCAATTAATAAATCCAAGTACAATTAATAAGCTGAAAAACACAGCCGATAGGCTGTTGCTGGATGTGCCTTGCTCCGGATTGGGTGTTATCAGAAGGAATCCGGATGCAAAATGGAAATTATCATTAGCCTTTATCGAACAAATAAAAAACACGCAGCAGGAGATAATTAGTAATTATTCGAAAATGTTAAAGCCAGGAGGAATAATGGTATACGCAACATGCAGTATTCTTCCAGGAGAAAATCAAAATCAGGTAGAACAGTTTTTAAGTAAAAATAAAAACGAATTTGAATTTATAGAGGATCGGAAAGTATTACCAAGTGAGGGGTTTGATGGGTTTTATATGGCGGCAATAAAACGATTGTAATTTTTTTTGATCACCCGAAATATTTGAAACCCAAGGGATGTAGCAAATAAAAAGTCCGACATTTTCTGCCGGACTTTTCGTTTCGTAAATTCGTAAAAAATTGTTTATTCGTAAGCCTTACATATGTATTACTTCGCCATAAGCAGCCGCAGCAGCTTCCATAACGGCTTCACTCATTGTTGGATGCGGGTGAACGGTTTTTATTAGTTCATGGCCTGTGATTTCTAATTTACGAGCCACAACAATTTCTGCGATCATTTCTGTTACATTGGCGCCAATCATATGCGCACCAAGCAATTCACCATATTTAGCATCGAATATTAATTTTACAAAACCATCTTTAGCACCTGCAGCACTGGCTTTGCCACTTGCAGAAAAAGGAAATTTTCCTACTTTAATTTCGTAGCCGGCTTCTTTTGCTTTCGTTTCAGTATAACCAACAGATGCGATTTCAGGTTGACAATAAGTACAACCCGGAATATTGTTATAATCCAATGCCTCAGGAGAATGACCTGCAATTTTTTCTACACAAATAATTCCTTCTGCGGAAGCCACGTGCGCTAAAGCTTGGCCGCCAACACAATCTCCGATGGCATAATAACCCGGTATGTTAGTCTGATAAAATGGGTTGGTTAGTATTTTCCCTTTGTCTGTTGCAATACCAACATCTTCCAGTCCCAGGTTTTCTAAATTAGCCTGGATGCCAACAGCAGAAAGAACTACATCACATTCGATTGTCTCTTCTCCTTTTTTAGTTTTCACTTTTACTTTACAGCCATCACCTTTTGTATCCACACTTTCCACACTGGATTCAGTCATTACCGTGATTCCAGCTTTTTTAAAGGAACGCTCCAATTGCTTGGATACCTCCGCATCTTCAACAGGAACGATACTTGGAAGGAATTCAACTAAGGTTACTTTTGTGCCCATGGTTGCGTAGAAATATGCAAATTCGCTTCCAATAGCTCCAGAACCAACCACTACCATTGATTTTGGTAATTTAGGCAGGGTCATGGCCTCACGGTAACCTATAATTTTTTTGCCGTCTTGCTGTAAGTTAGGTAAAGCACGTGAACGGGCACCTACTGCTAGCAAAATGTTTTTTGCTTCGTAAACAGTTGGTTTTCCATCTGCAGTAACTTCTACTTTCTTACCTGTTTTTATTTTACCTGTTCCGGTGATGACATCAATTTTGTTTTTCTTCATTAAAAAAGAAATTCCTTTGCTCATACCATCAGCAACATCGCGGCTTCTTTTAACAATTGCACCAAAATCTGCCTCTCCACCGTTTACTTTAATACCATAGTCTGCAGCATGATTCAGGTATTCAAATACCTGTGCACTTTTCAATAAGGCTTTGGTTGGGATACAGCCCCAATTAAGGCAGATTCCTCCAAGATTATCGCGTTCAACAATTGCCGTTTTTAAACCTAACTGCGCAGCTCTAATGGCTGCAACATATCCGCCTGGGCCACTGCCTATTACTATTAAATCGTAATTCATGTTTTTATTTTTTTAGTATTCAAATTCTTTTAATTCTTGTGTAAAGAACAACTGCATTACCTGTTAAAGTAATAGTACGAAAGTAACAAAATATTCTGGCACAAATAAGGAATACTTACGATTTTAAAAAATGTACATCTTATGCTAAATGAATTCGTAAATTCGCACAAATTCATCTATCGTAAACTATGAAATATATTGTTTCTTATTCTAAACCTCACAATCATTATATCGATATTGAATTTATTGTCGATAAAATTGACCAGGATGAATTGTTAATTCAGTTACCTGCATGGAGACCTGGACGCTATGAGCTAGGTAACTTTGCAAAGAATATTCAGAAATGGGCTGCCTTTGACGAAAAAGGTACAGTTTTAGAATTTCAAAAAGTGACTAAAGATAGTTGGAAAGTACAAACCAAAGGTGTTTCAGCTGTTCATGTAAAATACAACTATTACGCAGGGGAAATAAATGCGGGTTCGACTTATTTGGATACTGCTCAATTGTATATGAATCCTGTAAATTGTTGTGTTTATATTCCCGATAGAATTGCAGAATCTTGCAAATTGTTTTTAAAAATTCCAAAGGATTATACGGTAGCATGCGGTTTAAAAGCTCAACCGGCTGATTCCTCGGGAGCGCAAATTTTTGAAGCGAAGGATTTTCACGAGCTTGCGGATTCGCCATTTATAGCAAGCAATTCACTGCAGCATAACCAGTTTATATATTTTGGTGTGGAATTTAATATATGGTTTCAGGGCGAGTGTAAGCCGGAAAGAGGAAAGCTGACAAGCGATTTCATGAAATTTATTGATGAGCAACTGCTCGTCATGAAAGAGTTTCCTGTAAAGGCGTACCATTTTTTATTTCAAATTCTTCCGTACAAAATATATCACGGAGTAGAACACACAACCTCTACTGTTATTGCATTGGGGCCTGGTTATAATTTAATGAAAGGTAAATTGTATGAGGATTTATTAGGTGTAAGTTCTCACGAATTATTTCATGCCTGGAATGTTAAATCCATTCGTCCCATTGAAATGCAGCCTTATAACTACACCAAAGAAAATTATTCCAAATTAGGATATGTGTGTGAAGGTATAACCACTTATTATGGTGATTATTTGTTGTTCCGATCAGGAGTTTTTACAGAAGAGCAATATTTTGATACCTTTAAAGAACGCCTCCAGAAACATGTTGATAATTTCGGCCGCTTTAACCTTTCAGTTGCAGATGCATCGTTTGATACCTGGCTGGATGGGTACGTACCAGGCGTTCCCAACCGGAAAACATCAATTTATGATGAAGGGTGTTTGTTAGCATTTGTTACGGATATTTTTATCAGAAAAAATTCAAATAACGAGTATTCTCTCGATGATGTAATGCGCTTTTTGTACAATGAGTATGCGTTAAAAGATAAAGGTTATTCTGGTGACGATTATAAAGGCATAGTAGAACATTTTGCAAATACATCGTACGATATAATCTATAATAAATATATTAATGAAGCTTCGGATTATCAGGTTTTAGTGAATGATGCTTTGGCCTATGTTGGATGTGTATCGGTATTGATTTCTTCTGCTAAATTTCACGAGCATAGTTTGGGAATAAAAGTGGCGGAAGTGAATGGTGCCTGCAAGGTAACAGCTGTTTACCCTGATTCGGTTGCTGATAAGGTGGGAATTGCTGTTAATGATGAAATATTAGCGGTAAACCAAATGCAGATAAAGCCAGATGGCTCTGGTACAAACTTTATGGAATGGTGTAATTATTACGGCTCTAAATCTCTGCAACTTACAATTGGAGAGCAAGGTAGGATTAAACAAGTGGAGCTAATGCCGCAACCAAATGCATATTATAAAACAGCTGGTATAAAAAAACAACCATTAGCTGACGAAGAGCAAAAAAGTAATTTTCAAAAATGGAGTAAAAATAAATTTTAAATAATTAAACAAATGGAAAACGTTGAGATTTTAAATGAGAATGAAACGCCCAAAAGGCCTGTTTTTTTAACTGTATTATGTATATTAACTTTTATTTCTTCAGGTATTGGAAGTGTAACAGCTTTGCTTACGCCTTTATTTTCGGAAACAATAATTGAATTTTTACAGAATTCTCCTAATTATGATGAAGCGGAAATGGCCGAAACTGTTGCTGCTTTGCAGGCAGGCTTTGGCTTTTATTTGATGGTTTCCATTTTGGCCGTTTGTTCATTGGTAGGGGCCATTTTAATGTGGAAATTAAAAAAAATAGGATTTCATATTTATGCGATATCAAACCTTGTTGCATTATTTATTCCAATGTTAATGCTTAGTACACCAATCAGCTGGCCGGGAATAGTGATAACAGCAATTTTTATTTCAATGTATGCTGTTCATTTGAAATTGATGAATTAATAGTTGCTGAATTTGTTTAAGCGTATACAATTGAATCGCTATTTTTTTAAGAAAAAATGTTCTTTTATGTTAGAGAAAATCTAATTTGGAGAAATATGCTTTTTATAAATAAGCATTTGAAAGTAGAGTAGTTGTTAAATTGTTAATAACATATTGAAAATGAACTTAATTGGTTACGCTTTTTGTCTTTATTTTGTGTTGCAAACAAAAACTAATTAAATAAAAAATAAAAAAATGGAAGAAACAAACACACAAACAAACACACCAACTAAAGCTGGAAAAGGCTTAGGAGTTGCAGGATTCGTTATTTCTCTTGTAGCTTTAGTATTATGGATGCCTATTTCAGCTGCTGCTGTTTTTTCTGCTGCTTTTGGCGGTGGAATGGGTTTGTCAGGCTTTTGGCTTATTGTAAGTTTACTTGGCTTGGTATTAAGTATTTTAGGTATGGTTAAAGCGAATAAAGGTGGCGGTAAAAAAGGATTAGCAATTGCAGGTTTAGTAATTGGCCTAATCGCTTCTAGTTTAAGCATTAGCACTGTAGTTGGTGTTGGTAAAGCACAAACAGAATTTGAAAAAGCAGGCTTAGGCGATAAATTTATGGAAACATTCCAGGAAGGTATGGAACAAGGTCTTGATTCATTATCTAACCAATTGGAGCAATCAATGGATTCAGTTAAAACTGCTGAATAATTTTTATTGTTTTTATGAAAAAGGACCTCAATTAATTGAGGTCCTTTTTTTTGTCTTTATTTTTTAAAATAGTTATAGAGCAATAATTTATTCGGAACTCTTGTTCCAATACCGAACAAAAAAGATAATTAAGCCTACAAGGCCCATTGCGAAAGTGAAAAAAGTTTGGCCTGCATGAATAAGTGTGGCTAGGGTTTTTCCAACTATTCCTGTAACCCCATAGATAAGAACAACCTGACCAACCAAAAAATGATAAGCTCCCATTCCACCTCCCTGAATAGGCACAGAGCGCCCTATTGTCCCGATACTCAATATAGTAAGGCAGGCTCCAAAAGTTAATACTGATGTTTCCGGAAATACAAAAAACCAGAAATACGTCATTAAATAATAACATACCCAGATTAAAAAGGTATAAAGAATAAAAATATTTTTTCGTTTTAGCTTTGAAATACTTTTTAATCCTTCCTTTAATCCCTCAATAAATTGCACAATAATTTTAGGGGTTTTTGTTAAAATTATCTTTCGGAAATAAAAAAATAAAAAAGAAACTCCTATGGCTGTAATTAAGGATATTGCTAATACCAATGCATTGCCAGCCATAATTTTTTCGATAATACCTTTATAAATTGGTTTGAAAATGTTTTGCTGAAAAAAATCAATTATTTGATTGAATTGAAGAAGTAATGTAAGTAATAAAACAATGATCAGACAGATGATATCCACTACCCGTTCAATAATTACTGTCCCAAGCAATTGCATGAATGGAATATTATCCTGTTTTTTAACAGATAGGCATCGCGTGACTTCCCCTAAGCGAGGCACTGCAAAGTTTACGAAGTAACCAAGGGATAAAGCGGCAAACGCTGAAAAAAAGTTAGCCTTGTACCCGATGGAACTGATGAGCATTTGCCAACGTAAAACCCTGAACACGTAAACGAGGATTGAAACAAGTAATACAAGATAACACCAGGAAAAATTCCCTGTATTAATAACGTGTTTTAGTTCTTCTAAATTGAGGCTTTTAAAAAATAGCCACGATAAGCCTAAACCTATTGATAATAGGGCAAAATATTGAAGTATCTGAAATGTCTTCGTTTTCAATTTGATTAAATTTGAAAACGTAAAAATAAGAGAATTGTCTTGTATGGCTTAACTTTATTAGAATTAAGGTAAACTAAAAGCAGATTAGGCCTAATTAGAGGATTTTTTTAATTGAAAATTAAATAAGGAGCATTGAATAACAATAACTCTTTATCAGGAATTATATAATTCCATAACAGTAATTTCGGGCAGTATGCCTACACGTCCTGGATATCCGAGAAAACCTAATCCACGGTTTACATACAAATATTGATTTTGCTGCTGATACAGCCCCGCCCACTGTTTGTAGACGTATTGCGAAGGGCTCCATTTAAAACCGGGGATTTCAATACCAAACTGAAATCCATGGGTATGTCCGCTAAAAGTAATGTCAATATCTTTATACTCTTCCCTAACCTGCATATTCCAGTGAGATGGGTCATGTGATAGCAATAGTTTAACCGGATACTTTTCTGTACCGGAATGCGCTTTTTTCATGTCACCGTATTTTGGGAAATTTAAGTTGCCTCCCCAGTTTTCAATACCAATAACAGCAATGTGATCATCACCTTTTTGAATGGCAACATGCTCATTCATGAGCAGTTTCCAGCCCAATTGTGCATGAACCTTTTTTAAATCATTTAAATTTTGAATTTTGGCATCCGCACTTTCCCATGAAACATAATCCCCATAGTCATGGTTTCCAAGCGTACTAAAAATACCCATTGGAGCCTTTATTTTGTTTAAAACCTCCATAAAGGGCTCTGTTTCGGAAGCTCGGTTATTCACCAGATCCCCGGTGAAAAATACAACATCTGCTCCTTGCTGGTTTATAATTTTAACAGCTTCTTCCACATGTTCAGTGGAAACAAAGCTTCCAGAGTGTATATCAGAAATTTGCACTATTTTGAAACCATTAAAGGAGGATGGTAAATTGGGTAACACAACTCTTACGCTTCTCACTTTATAATCGAATGCCCCTTTAACCATACCGTATATAAAACCAGCCAAGGGAAGGGCTGCCATACCTAGGGCAATTTGGTTTAAAAACCGAAGACGGGAAATATGATGAATATTATCAACAGCAGCTTCCTTTGGCTTTATAAAATAACTGCCAATCCATCGAAACAAGCGTATAATATCATCTGCAGCAATAAATAATGAACCTATTATTTTTGAAATTACAACCATAATCACCATCGCTAATAAGTATACTCGAAGGAATTTTGGCCATTCTTCCAATGGAATAATGGTAGGGCTTAAAAGTAATAACATGGTAAAGGCTGTGAATCCCCAATATATATAGGTAACAATGGTTTTGCGAGATTCTGAAGCACCTTTTAAAACGGTAATAAAAGCCTGGTAAAAATAGATGTCGATGAGCAATAACACCACACCAATAATTATAATACGAATGCTCGAGGACATTTTAAGTAGATTAAAGTTTGCGTAAAACTACGGAAACTATTTTTGATTACAAAGTTTCCGTTTTCTTATTTTGTAGTTTTTTCCAGGTTTATATTTTCATCGCCTGGTTGGTAAGGTAAGTAAGTTACAATAAATTGAAACATTTCATCAGTTGTACGCATGCTGCCATCCCTTTCAGCAACCAAACGAGGCGGACTGTATGGATTGTTCGGATTTTGGCGGGTATTGTCAAAAACACCTTCAATATGTAGGGTTGTGCCGCGAGGTATTTTCAACATTTTGTTAAATGTGTAAAAATATTGCCATCGAAAATCCCATTTATTGATCCGAATTAAGCGGATAGTATCTTTTTCCGGAGTTACCCCATAAGCAAGAAACTGCTTTCCAAGTAAATGCATATGCGGGTTTATTGTCAGAATAGAGATGTCAACAGGCACAGTGTAATCGGAATGAAAAGTCATTATAGTGTCTGGTGGAACAACTAATGCAGGAACTGTTGGTGAAATACCATAAGTTCCCATCTGGAACTCTTGCACAGGACGTTTTGGCGCTTGTTTTGCATAAAATACGTTAAAGCTGGTCTGATCCGTAGTGTCAATTCTTGATGGCCCATAATGAATATCTTTCAATAAAATAGCGCCTTTGCGAAGCAGTTTAAAGCCCCCAATCCCATCAGGGTAAATCGGTGGTGTAACACCAGGTAGGTAATTAGTGACAGAAGGCGTAAGCATTGGATAGGTTCCATCGTCATTCGGAAGATTAAGTTCCTTATAAGCCTGAAGCCTGTCAGGAAAGCTATCCAGATTAACAACTGTATTGCCTTTAAAGACATCCTTTTTTTTGTCAAATTCATAACTTAATAATTGCGCATTTACATGATGCACCAACTTACGATTTCCAGGTACAATTTCAATAGCGCTAACAAACGTATCTTTATCTATTTGGTAAGGAACCCGCATTAATAAAAATTGGTCGCTTTGCAATGCTTTTATGGTGTAGATATCACGCAATTTTATTATCAGGTCGGGCTTGCCAAGCTGCGATCCTTCAGGGAAAAAAGGTTGTGAAGGCATTTTGGATGAATCACCCATTACAGAACCATTATCAACCCAGTCGGCAATCATTTTGATTTCATCCTCACTTAAAACTTTTTCACCAATAAAATGAGAATAGGAAATGTCGGCCGGCCATGGTGGCATATAACGTGTTTGAGTAACAAACTTGATCAGTTCTCCTCGTGTTGCCACATCCTTAAACGTTAATAAAGCAAAAGGACCCGCTTCTCCCGGACGGTGGCAGCTTGAGCATTTTTCGTATATTATTGGTGCAATATGCTCAGAATAGGTAATTGTTTCACCTGTTTTGCTGTTGCTGCAGGAAACAATGGAAAGTGCGAACAGTGTCACCGTCAGGTGTTTAAAAACAGGAATGACAATTGATGTTAAATTACTTTTTATCATTGTATTACGCAAATGCGTAGTCTCTTTTGTTGAAAAACAGGTTAACAAAATTACGAAACAAAATTTAGCAAATCTTAAGTTATATTATCTTTGTTTTTATGCTTTCATTTAGTAGAATATTAGTTATCATCCTTGCTTTTGTTTTTACAACCACTATGGATTCCTGTAAAAGCAGGGGACCCTATAATCCCTATTTAAAAATGAAAACAAGCCCAGGGGAGCTTCAACTAAAAGGAGATAAGCGAGTAACAAAAAAAGGTAATAGGGCTTACAAACGACAATTAGGTAGAAACAGAAAACATTTATTTGGAAGAAGAAAAGCTCCCGGAATGTAAAAAGGGGCATTAATGTAATAATACTAATTACCTGCAACTTAATTCATTTTTAATAATTTTAACATTAACAATCAAGAAAAATCAGTAGATTTGCTTTATGAAGTATTTGGTTCATGTGTTAATTGTGCTTGTAAGTTACTGTAATGCGTATGGTTTTGAAAATAAAAAAACTGTCTCCTGTAACTACTTGTCATCGTCATTTGAGCAGGTTGAGAATACGTTAAAAAAAGTATTCGTACAACATACAACAATTGACTCAGATTCTTCCGAAGGAACCCCACTTAAACAGAAAAAAAGAAATAGGAAAGGCGTAAAGCCAATGCTGTTTTGTATTTCAACTGATTCTGTTCATAAAAAAGAAGTTACGGATAATTCTCTTATTTTATCCGTTCAGTTATCTTATTATTTTCAAAAGTTCCCTGGTAATGGGAAACGTGGCCCCCCTTCCGTTGTGTAATACATAGAAAAAGTATCTTTATTTTAAGAAGTTCGACTTGTTAAGTCAAATATCTTCTATCTGTTGTTATTTTAAAATTCATTATGAATACCATTAATCATAACCAGTTTCAGACTAATTGGTATGCCATTTATACTAAACCCCGAGCTGAAAAAAAGGTGTTTTCCCGCCTTTCTTCCAATGGCTTTAATGCTTATTTACCTTTAGTCACTACTGTAAGAGAGTGGAGTGATCGTAAAAAAAAGGTGGTTAGCCCTTTAATTTCATCTTATGTGTTTGTCAATATAAATAAAGAAGAATTATTTAATACGTTGCAAATCCAAGGTACAGCAGGTGTACTTAGGTATTTGGGGAAACCAGCGATAATCAGAGATCAGGAAATTGAAAATCTTAAGATTTTAATGAATGACACTCAACAGTTTTCAATATTGGAAAGCCGTTCCTATGAAAAAGGTGAAGAAGTTGAAGTAATAAAAGGGCCTTTTATTGGTTTGATAGCTAAATCTGTGTGTATTCAAGGTAAACATAGAATTCTAGTAGAAATTGAAGCGATGGGTAGCAGGTTAGAAGTAAATGTGCCCATTGAGTTTGTTATGAAGAAGAAGGATAAAAAATTGCAAAACATGCTTCTTTCATAGTAGTTAGCTCATTGCAGTACCAGCAAAACACTTGATTGATTAACGGAAAATAATAGGTGAATTGAATTTGTTATAAAACCTGGTAAATAGCACCCAAATTGCTATATTCGCGGTTGTAAATTTGAATAATTAGACAGTTCTGTTTTGGGACTGACATTAGCGAAGCTGTGTAAAGTCACAATTAGCAATTTGTTCAAATTGTATCAGTAACAAAGAAAAGCGAATGAAAGAATTTGTCTTAGTAACCGGAGGAGCAGGTTTTATTGGCTCTAATCTTTGCGAGTCATTACTTGATAAAGGTTATAAAGTTATTTGCCTGGATAATTTTTCAACAGGAAAAAAAGAAAATATACAGGATTTACTTGCAAACCCGGATTTTGAGCTGCTGGTGGGTGATATCCGTAATCTTGAAGACTGTCAAAAGGCTGTTAAAAAGGTCGATTACGTTATGCACGAGGCAGCTTTGGGGTCGGTGCCACGGTCAATTAATGATCCGATTACCACAAATGATGTAAATGCGTCCGGTTTCCTGAATATGTTGGTGGCAGCCAGGGATGCAAAAGTGAAACGATTTATTTATGCAGCAAGTTCCTCTACGTATGGCGACTCACAAACATTGCCGAAGATCGAAGAAAACATAGGTAAACCATTATCCCCCTATGCAATTACTAAATATGTCAATGAATTATATGCTGATATTTTTAACCGTACTTATGGCTTGGAATGTATTGGTTTGAGGTATTTTAACGTTTTTGGTCGCAAACAGGATCCAAATGGTGCTTATGCGGCAGTAATTCCTAAATTTGTAATTCAGTTGATGAACCATCAAAGTCCAACTATTAACGGTGATGGAAATTATTCAAGGGATTTTACCTACATAGATAATGTAATTCAAATGAATATGTTAGCGATGGCCACCAAAAATCCTTCTGCTCTAAATACAGTTTATAATACGGCTTTTGGTGAAAGCACTACTTTAAATGAGTTGGTAAACTATCTTAAAGAATATTTATCTGAATTTGATGCCCAAATTGCCGCTGTACCAATAATTTACGGAGAAAACAGAGTAGGTGATATACCTCATTCATTGGCATCTATTGATAAGGCAAAAAACATGTTAGGTTATCAGCCTGAATTTTCAATAAAAAATGGGCTCAAAGAAGCCGTTAAATGGTATTGGAATAATTTAAAGTCATAATATCTAATTTAAACGTTCCGTTAAGGGTAAATAATTTTTTGTAAACAAAAAAACAAAAGAGTTAAACAATGAGTAAACTAAAGGATTCAAGAGTATTGGTAATTGGGGGAGCTGGTTTTATCGGTGGATTTGTGATCAGCGAAATATTGAAATATGATGTTAAAGAAGTAATTATTTATGATAATTTCTCCCGTGGTAAACATGTAAATATTGAAAATAGTTTAAAAGATCCCAGATGTAGCGTTTTTCCATTTGGTGGGGATATCCGTGAACTCGATATTATTGACAAAGCTTTTGAGGGCGTTGATTACGTTTTTCACCTGGCGGCCATGTGGTTACTTCACTGTAAAGATTTTCCAAGAACAGCCTTTCATGTTAATATTGAAGGGACATTCAACGTTCTGGAAGCTTGTGTAAAGCATAAAGTGAAAAAACTTATATATTCTTCTTCCGCTTCAGTATATGGGGATGCGGTGGAGGTGCCTATGACAGAAGCTCATCCGTTTAATAACAGAAATTTTTACGGTTCAACAAAAATTGCAGGTGAGGCAATGTGTACAGCATTTAATGACCGTTATGGTTTGGAAGTAATGGGCTTAAGATATATGAATGTTTATGGCCCAGGGCAGGATCAGCATGCTGTTTATAGTGGGGTTGTGCCAATTATGTTAAATAAAATTGAGGCAGGTGAACAACCCGTGATAAATGGTGATGGTAGCCAGGCATATGATTTCATTTATGTTGAAGATGTGGCAAAGGCAAATATTGCTGCGCTAGAGTCAGATACAAAATATGGCTTTTATAATGTAGGTACAGAAGTTCAGACGTCCATTAAACAACTTTGCGATACAATACTTGATCTTAAAAAATCCGAATTGAAGGTTAAATACGTACCTTATTCAGCAGATGATGCGAGACAACTGGTGCAAAACCGTATTGGGTCCAGAGAAAAAGCTGAACAGGAAATAAATTTTAAGTTTGGCGATTCGTTAAAAGAAGGTTTGCAAAAACTTATTGAATGGAGAAAAGCAACGGGAATCGATAAAAAATAATTATAACCTATAAACATGGCACAACCAACAATTGCAACTGAAGCAAATCAAAAAAAAGTAAATCCTATGGGAAATATTCCATTAATCAAACCGTACATGACTCAGGAAATCAAGGATAAGGTTCTTGAAGTACTTGATAGTGGCTATTTGACCGAAGGGCCGGTTACAAGAGAGTTTGAAAATAAATTCAAAGAATATCTTGGCTGTACATATGCTTTGGCTGTTACTTCTGCTACCACAGGTTTAGAAATGGCTTTGAGAGTATTAAACATCGGTTCTGGTGACGAAGTAATCGTTCCGGATTATACGTATCCTGCTACCGCTTCTGTAATGCCAATTGTTGGTGCAAAAGCAGTAATTGTTGATGTAAATAAAGATTCTATGCTTATTGATTATGATGCGATTGAAAAAGCAATCACCTCGAAAACAAAAGCAATCATGCCGGTTTCAGGTTTTGGAAACCCGCTTGATTACGAGCGTTTGAATTCAATTAAAAAGAAATACAATTTATATATTATTGAGGATTCTGCTTGTGCAATAGGCGCAGAATACAATGGCGTAAAAGTGGGTAACCAGGCTGATATTTCGGTGTTTTCATTGCACCCTCGCAAATTTATAACAACCGGTGAAGGTGGAGTTGTTACAACCAATAACGAAACATGGTATAACTGGATGAATTCCTACAAGCATTTTGGCATGGACATGTCAGGCGCTTCACGCGAAGGGATTCAGTTTGAAATGATTGGTACCAATTATAAACTGAGTAATATTCAGGCTGCAGTAGGATTAGGTCAGTTAAAGTATGTGAAGGAATTACTGGCAAAACGGATTGGTTTAGCAAATAATTATATCAAATTATTAAAAGAGGTTGAAGGGGTTGTTATTCCTGCTACACTTGCAAACGGACAACATTCTTACCAGTCATTTTGTGTTTTTGTTGAAGATAGAAACCGTATAATGACTGAAATGAAAGCAAAGGGCATTGAGGTCCAAATAGGTACTTATTCCTTACATATGCACAATGCTTTTAAGAATAATCCTTTAGTGGAAATTAAGGGAGACATGAAAAACAGCAGATGGTGTTTTGATCATACACTTACACTGCCTCTTTTTAATGACTTAACTGCCGAGCAGCAGGAATATATTATTGCGGAATTAAAATCAGTTTTATAAAAGCTGAAATTATTGGCTTTTAAATTTTGACTTAAAATCTTAACTCTTTTTTATGTGTGGTATAGTTGGTGTATATAATCTTGATGGCCAGCCCTTTTTATTGTCTAATCTGGTAACTATGGCCGAGCAGATAGCGCATCGGGGACCAGACGATGAAGGCTTTTACCTGAAAGATAATATTGCTCTTGCTCATAAAAGGTTGTCTATATTGGATACTAGCCGAAAAGGTGCTCAGCCCATGACATCCAAAGATGGCAAGTGGGTTATTATATTTAATGGTTGCATTTATAATTTCCTTGAAATACGCCAGGAATTAAAAGCTTTAGGTCATACTTTTATTTCGAATACAGATACTGAAGTTATTGTTGAAGGCTTTGCAGAGTGGGGGCCAAAGGTGGTAGAGCGATTCAATGGTATGTTTGCTGTTGGTGCATGGAATACAGAAGAAAAAGCTTTATATATTACACGTGATCGTTTCGGAGTCAAGCCTCTTTACTATTGGTTCAATAAAAAGACGTTGGTTTTTGCTTCAGAAATAAAAGCGATTATTAGGCACCCTGATTATAAAATTTCGGTTGATTTAGGGGCTTTGAATGAATATTTTACGTTTCAAAATATGTTTTCATACCGAACACTCTTTAAAGATGTGTTTATGTTGCCTCAGGCAAATACGATAAGAATTGATTCAAATACCTCTGAAATCACTCATCACTCCTGGTGGGATTACGATTTTTCATCTCCTGATGAAAATATGACTTTTGAAGAAGCTGAAAAAGAAACGTTACGCTTATTTAAACAAGCAGTTACACGCCAAATGATTGCTGATGTTCCTGTTGGTTCATATCTTTCAGGAGGAATGGATTCTGGTTCCATAACCGCAATAGCATCTAGTCATGTAGAGCGGCTTTCCACCTTTACTTGTGGTTTCGATATGAGTGAAGTTACAGGAGTTGAAGCAAATTATGATGAGCGAAGGGATGCAGAGCTTTTGGCAAATCACTTTAAAACGGAACATTTTGAACAGGTAATGAATGCTGGAGATATTCGCTGGTCCTTACCCAAAGTGGTTTGGCATCTTGAAGATCTGCGTGTAGGAATGTCTTACCCCAACTATTATATTTCTCGTCTAGCTTCCAAGTTTGTAAAAGTCTGTTTGCAAGGAACAGGCGGTGATGAACTATTTGGAGGTTATCCATGGAGATATTATCGTGTATTTAATTCCATCTCACAGCAAGATTTTTTTGACCAATATTATGGTTTTTGGCAACGGCTTGTGCCCGATGAAGATAAGAAGGAGCTCTTTACATCAAATGTATTAAACCAAATAGATTTAAAGGAGCCGCGTGAAATTTTTGAGAGAGTATTTACATTTAATGGTAAATTGAAATACGATAAACCGGAGGACCATATTCAAAATTCACTTTATTTTGAAACGAAAACATTCTTAAATGGATTGTTAATTGTTGGGGACAAGCTTTCAATGGCCAATGGTTTAGAAGAGCGTTTCCCATTTTTAGATAACGACCTTGTAGAATTTGCACAGAAAATACCTGTAAAACATAAGTTGGGTAACCTAGAAAAAGAAATAAAAAAGATAGATGAAAACCTTGAGCGTAAACAGCATATATATCGGGAATTTGACGATGGTAAAAATGTATTGCGTAAAGCAATGGCAGAGCTTATTCCAGACAACGTAGTAAATAGAAAAAAGCAAGGCTTTTCAGCTCCTGATGAAAGTTGGTATAGAGGAGAGAATGCACACTATGTTAAGGAGTTCTTGTTGTCTGGTAAACTTGCTTGTTCTGAATATATTAATAAGGAATATATAGAAAAAATTGTTAATGAACATATTGACAAAAGGATAAATCATCGTCTTTTAATATGGTCGTTCCTGAATTTTGAAATGTGGTGCAGAACATTTTTAAAATAACATTACTTGTATAAGATAGCAACATGAAATTAATTTTTTTAGGTGCAACACAGTTTAGCAATGAAATTTTAAGCGAACTTCTGAAAAATAAATTTACCGTATCAGCTGTTTTTACAATTCCAAAGGAGTTTAGTATTTCGTATAGTCAAGAAAAAGTTAAAAATTACAATTATTCTGATTTAGAGAGCGTTTGTAAAGAAAAAAATATTCCTTGCCATCATATCGAATCATCTGAAAATGGGAAAAAAATAAGTGATTATTCAGATATTATTTATGAAATAAAGCCTGATATTATTCTTGTGATGGGTTGGTATTATATGATACCCAAAAAAATAAGAGAGTTGGCAAGGTTTGGAACTTGGGGAATTCATGCTTCCCTATTGCCGGATTATGCGGGAGGGGCACCATTGGTGTGGGCCATCATTAACGGGGAGAAAGAAACAGGTGTGTCGTTATTCAGATTAGAGGATGGAGTTGATGATGGGGATATTATTGCTCAGGAGAAATTCAGCATAGAAGAAGTTGATAGTATAAGAGAAGTTTATGAAAAGGCAACAATAGCTTCAAAAAGGATTCTTATTAGGACATTGAAAAATATTAACAAGGTTGAATTTTTAAGTCAGGATAAAAGCAAATTGAAAATTTATCCGCAGCGCAAACCTGATGATGGAGAGCTTGATTTAACTATGCCAGCAAAGCAGTTGTATGATTTTATAAGAGCCCAAAGCCCACCTTACCCTGGAGCGTTTATTAGAACGGTTGATGGGAAAAAAATAATTATTGAAAAAGCGAGAATACAGGATTAATGAATTTGTTCACTAGTGATATTGACTGGGCTCCCGAAGAGGTAATAGCAGACACAATTAGTTTATTTGACAAGTATAATGTTAAATGTACTTTTTTCTGTACGCATCCGTCTTCTGTAATTGATTCGATTCGAAGTGATAAAGCTTTTGAGTTAGGTATTCATCCGAATTTTTTGCCTGTAATAGATAAACAGGAGGGTACTGTAGAAGAGGCAATTGAAAGAGTGCTCGAAATTGTGCCTGACGCGAAGGGAGTTAGATCGCACTCACTTGTGCAAAGTACTCCATTGTTGAACTCGTTTAAGCAGTACGGCTTGCTTTATGAATCAAATACTATACTACCGTATAGAAATGAAATAGCACCAATAAAATTATGGAATGGTTTAGTTAAGGTGATTCATAATTTTGAAGATGATATACATTTTATGTATAGTAACTCTTTTGATGAACCGATAATTGATACCACATCCTCATCTTTAAATATATTTTGTATTCATCCTATACATGTTTTTTTAAATACCGATTGTGAGGCAACTTATAATAATGCTCGGAAACATTACCAGGTCCCTAAAGAACTTCTGAAATTGCGCAACAATAAGGTAACAGGAACTCGGGATTTATTAATAAAACTTTTGGAGCAACACAATTCAGTGTTTAACAGTAATTCCTTTACTGTATTTGAATATCTGAAAAGTAACAACTTTTTTAATTAAGAAACAATAATTTAACAAAAAAATTATGCTTGAAAAAATATTGGAAAACGTTGCCATGGAAGAAAATCTTCAAGACAATGATAAGGCTTTCTTTATGCGTGTTTGGAATACTGATCCAACGATATATAAAAGCAGGTTGAAGGCAATTGGATTCGAAAATCTTACTCATGTTTTGGATGCAGGAAGTGGTTTTGGACAATGGGCGTATGCACTTGCTCTGCTTAATAAAAATGTAACTGCATTGGAATATAATCCTTTTCGAGTAGCAGCATCTTCAAAAGTTATTCAAGGAATGGAAATAAACAATTGCAGTTTTCTTCAGGGTTCAATTGATGAAATCCGCGTCAAGGATAGTTCTTTTGATGGAATTTTTGCATATAGTAGTATCTTGTTTACTGATTATAGAAAAACATTAAAAGAATTTTACCGGATATTGCAACCGAATGGGAAACTTTATTTCAATGCAAATGGGCTAGGATGGTATTTATACAATATAATTGACGGTCATAATTCAACTGCAAATTTTTCTTCACGCCAAATGGGGGTGGATACCATAAAAAATTCTCTAAAATTTTATACTAATGGTGATTTAACTCCTGGTACCCAAATACTAATGCTTCGGGATATAGTAATAAAAGAGATGATTAGTATTGGTTATGAAATTATTGCTCAGGGTGCTGAAGGTACTATCAATTTAACTAATGGTATCAAAATAACCCCTTTCTTCAAAAGTGAATACTATGGAGAAGATGGGGTTTTTGAAATAGTGGCTATTAAAAAATAGTTGACATCTAAGTATGAAATTTTCTTGTTGCTACGTCTACTGCGGGATAAGTTGCTGTTAATGATAAAAATGTAATAACCAAGTATGATTTATGGTTTGAAAATGGAAACATTCTTATATATTTTAATTCCCAATATTCTTATTGTCATTTACCTTCTCAAAAGTGCGCTTCCAGCTAGCTCTGATCATTTTTTGCATGTGTCTTGGGTTGATAGGATAAAAAAAGGCAACCATCGCTTTATTATGCACAAGATGTTTTCACTAAATGAGAAGTATGCATGGTATCCGCAATTATTTCATTGGTTCATATCCTTTTTACCAGCTAGGATATATAAAGAAAAACATAGCTATATCAATGTGGGAATTAAGATTTTGGAAATAATAGGATTTAATGTTTTTCTTTTATTCCTATATAATCGGCTTCATTTCGACAAACAAATAATTTTATATGCCAATATAATAGTTAATATATTTCCATTTAGTTATGCTGTTTGGAATGCTAAGAATATGGGGTTGTCTGCAAGAGGCATTGGTCTGGTATTGGGACAAATATATACTTATCTTATTGTTGCATATATAATAACGGATAATTTATACCTATTAATCCCACTTCTTGCAATTGTTTTCATCATTTTGCTGATGAGTTTAATTACAATGCAATATGTTCTTTTTAGTCTGCCTTTTTATGTTTTTTTTTTCAGAATACCAGAAATAATTTTACTGCCTTTTTTATCTGTAGCTATATTTTACCTGACTATGCCTCAGGTTGCAATAAATAATTTAGTAGGACAGTTTAATCATAAAAGGAACTATGCTTTGTTTATGGCAAGTATATTTATTCTAAGAAACCGCCCCAGTATATATAGGGATTTTGTTTATGATTTTTGGGTAAAACTGCGGCAGAAATTAACAAAAGGAATATTTTATATGTTCTTTAATCCAATTGTAGAAATTATTTATGGTTTACCTTTCCTATGGTTGGTTTTATATTTTGGTATTCAAAAAGGATACTCTTCGGAGTCTGAAATTATTTATTTAGCGGTAATAAGTGCGTTGGGAATGTTTTTTCTTACCAGCTTTAGCTGGACAAGATTTTTAGGCGAGCCTCAGCGTTATTTGGAATTTGTGATTCCATGTATAACAATTTTGTACGTGTTAAATTTTGGTCCTATATACCATTTAATTCTTGTTTCTAGTTGTATCTTATTTACAATTTCAAGCAGCTATATTTTAAATAAGCTTAAAACAGAAGCTCCTAAAATGAGTAATATGAAATCGTTTATAGATTTTATTCAAAAAGAAGAAAAATTTAAAGGGAGTATTTGTATAACAAATGACCATGGAATTTTAAAATATTTTTCGAATTTAGGTTTGGAGGTTTTGCGCCCGGATTTTTCAGTTTATTTCCTTAACAAAGAAAAATATTATGTAAATTATTATAAAAATAATTATTATGTATTGAGTCCTCAGCTTTTAAAAACATATCATGAAACTTACAGAGCAGATTTGCTAGTATTAAACAAAGAGCTATACACACTTGACGTTTTAGCTCAAGTTGTAGAACTTGAAAATATTAGTTTGATACAAACTTTTGGAAATTATGAATTATATAAACTACAGAGTTTGCCTGTAGAAAAGGTATGCTAAAAGTTTTAGGCAAAGATTTTTTAATATATGGGCTTTCATCTTCTATCGGGAAATTTGTAGCATTGTTCCTCGTGCCAATATACACACGTATATTTTCGCCTGAAGATTATGGAACAATAGATCTTATATCAACAATAGTTGCCGTATTTACAATTCTGGGCATGCTCCAGTTAGAATCTGCAGTGAGTAGATATTATTACAATGAGAAGGATGAGGTTAATAGAAACAAGATGGTGTCTACTGCATTATGGGCAATTCTGACATTCTCATTATTTTTATTTCTTATTCTTTTTGTTTTTTCAGATTTCCTGTCAAATATATTATTCAAAAGTGAGAAATTTAGTGATATAATCATTATTGCTTGTGTCGCAATTCCATTGAACAATTTGAGCAGTTTGTTTACAGTAATAGTGCGTTTTAGAAAAAAAGCGCTTCATTATTTACTTTTTCAGGTCGCGCAAATTGGTATTTCTGTTGGTCTGACAATTTTTTTGGTTGTTTATTTGCATGTTGGTATTACGGGAGTATTTTGGGGACAATTGACGGGAACGGCTGTTTCTGTTATCATGATGGCTATATATTTAAGAAAACAATTGTTCTTTATATGGAACAGCATCGAATTAAGAAAGATGCTTCAGTTTTCTTTACCATTAGTACCTGCGGTTGCTGGTAGTTGGGCTAACTCATATATAAGCCGTTTTGTTATGTTAGGCTATCTTTCATTTAACGAAATTGGTTTATATGCTGTGGCGTTAAAAATATCTTCGGTTTTTCAGCTTATTGGTACTGCGCTCAGAATGGCATGGGGGCCTTTTATGTGGGAAACGTATGAAAATAACCCGGATCATAAAAATGTGTTTGCGAAGATTCAAAAAGATCTTTCGATATTTGTATTGTTGACGGTTATTTTGATTACACTTTTTTCGAGAGAAATTATATTGATTTTTACTACAGTTACATATATCGACTCTGCAAGGCTCATTGGCCCTCTTTCTTTATCTATTGCTATAAGCACTGTAATAATGCAAATTACAAGTCTTGGGCCTGCCATAACGAAGAAAACGAAATATAATACTCTGATATACTTCTATAGTCTTATAATTAATATTGTTTCGCTTTTTATACTGGTACCACAATTTGGCCTTCTTGGAGTTGCATTAAGTATGTTGTTAGGCAATTTGACTTTTTTAATTATAGGCTGGTACAATTCGGAGAGACTTTACTATATTGGTTTCGAAAAGTTGCCTATGATTATAAATATCAGTGTGGTGTTTGTTGTTATTGTGTTAAATCTAATATTTGACATTCCAGTTTTATTTAAGCTATTACTAGCCTTACTAGCTTTTATATACATAATGAATAAATATATTGCTATGATTAAAATTTTTTCTTTCAAGAAAGTATTACGTGCTAAATAATTGTAATAGTCTGAATAAATTGTTTTAATTCTGTGGAATTGTAAATGAAAAAACTGATTTTTAAACTACTTCGATTTTCAGGCTTGCCACTTGTTTTTCGCGAACTTCTGCAAAAAAATAAAATTACTATTTTGTTGTTTCATGATATTAGTGGAAAAACAGCGGAACAAACGTTTTCATATTTAAGAAAAAAATATAACATAATAGATTTAAATGATTTTGTTGATTCATACTACAAGAAAGAAAAAAAGGCGTTTCCTGCCAAATCGTTAATTATAACATTTGATGATGGCCATATAAGGAACTATGAAATACTACCAATAATTAAAAAACACAATATCCCCGTTACCATTTTTTTATGCGCATCAATAATCAATACAAAACGTCACTATTGGTTTAAATATAAAGACCGGGAAATAATCACATCAGAATTAAAGTATAAATCAAATGAAGAAAGATTGAAAATTCTTTCTAAACATGGGTTTCTGCAGGAGAATGAGTTTGAAAATGCACAGGCTTTAACGCTTTCACAAATAAACGAAATGAAAAAATTTGTGAATTTTCAGGCACATACTGCGTTTCACCCTATTTTACCAAAGTGCGATGATGATGAAGCTAGAATTGAAATAGTGGATTCGAAAAAAACTCTTGAGAATTATGGATTGCATATAAATACAATTGCGTACCCTAATGGGGATTATTCGTCTCGCGATATTGAATTGTCGAAAGAAGCAGGTTACAAATGTGGGATTACTGTCGATTTCGGCTTTAATACTTTAGATTCTGATATTTTTAAGTTGAAGCGATTATCAGTGAATGATACTGAAGATATTAATGAATTGATTGTTAAGGCTAGTGGAGTTTGGGCTTTCCTAAAAACAAGGAATGGAAAAAAGCAATCCTTTGGATATAAGTAAAATCATGAATTGATGATCAAAATAGGCATATTAACTAGTAGTGGGTTGTCAGAGTTTAGAGTGAATTCTTTAAAGCCAATTTTGGAGGATAAGGAATGTATTATTAAAGTTGCTATAGTAGATAAAAGACCTAAGAAAACATTAAAGCAAAAATTAAAAAAAAATATTAAGAGAGGGCGTGGCGGTTATATTGTTGTTATGTTCTTCAAAACAGTGTTTTCAGAAAAAAAAATGAATATCAGTATAAAAGAATATTCTGATGCAAAAGGTATAGACATAATTGAAACACCAAATCCATATTCGAATGAAACAATAGAGAGCATTAAGAAATATGAATTAGATGTTCTTTTGCTAATTGGCGGATACGGTATAATTAAAGAGCCATTATTGAGTATTGCTCCATTGGGCATTCTCTCTTACCATCATGGTAATATAAGGAAATATAGAGGAATGCCTCCTGCATTTTGGGAATTGTATAACAATGAGACAGAAATGGGGGTTACCGTTCAAATATTATCTGTAGGCTTGGATTGCGGTTTACCGGTTGAAGAAAAAGTCGTAAAAATTGAAAGAGGTGATACCTTGAGTAGGCTTCAAAATAGGGGATACCATGAAAGTGCAGATATGATGCATAAAGCGATTAAGAAAGTTGCCGATCAAAGAGTGACACTTAATCAAATTGAAAGTTTTGGTAAAATATACACATTGCCAAACTTAAGGCAATGGATTATATTTAATTTGAAAATATTGAGTCGACAATTTAAGTAGTAAGGTTTTAGTTGATTGATTGAAATGAAAATTCTATTTGTAATAGGAAGTCTTGTAATAGGAGGAAAGGAAAGGCAATGTATTGAACTTATTAAAGGGCTCTCACAAAAAGGGTATGAATGTGAATTAATTATTTTAAAAAATTTGATTTTATATCCTGAAATACATACAACAAAATGTAAATTATATGTTTTGGATAAAGAGCTTTCTAAGCTTAAAGTATGGATAAATATTTTTAAAATAATTAATAAAACTAGACCTGATATTATCCAATCGTGGGATACAGAAAGTTCAATGTATATTTTCCCATTTACTTTTTTACTAAGGACTCCTTTTGTAAATTATTGTATAAGATATGGAAAAAAAGTAAAAAAAACTAGTAAATATGGCATTATATCAGGAATAACATTTTTTTTCTCGGATTTCGTTATTGCTAATTCTATTGCAGGGCTTGAGGCTCACAGTTTAAAAGCATCACCGAAAAATAAATATATATATAATGGATATGATTTAAATAGAAGTATTGTAAACCAATCTGTTGAACAAATTAAAAGTGAAATGAAACTTGATGGGCAATATGTAGTAGGGATGATAGGGAATTTTTTAGATGCAAAAGACCACGGGACGATTATAGAAGCAGCACAAATAATTATGTCAAAAAGAAAAGATGTATCGTTTGTTTTCATGGGAGATGGGCATAAAAAAGATGAAATGAAAAAATTAATACAAATTGATAATTTAGATCGTTTCATATTTTTAGGGAAAATTACGAAAGTTGAAGAATTTATAAATGTGTTTGATATTCAGTGCTTAATTTGTAATACAAATGGTCATGCTGAAGGATTATCGAATGCAATTATGGAAGGTATGGCAATGGGAAAGCCAATAATTGCAACAGATAGTGGCGGTAACAAAGAGATAGTGCAAGATGGAGTCACGGGTTATATTATTGAACCTTTTAACGTTAAGGTATTGGTTGAAAAATTGGAATTTTTGTTGGAAAATAAAACACTCAGGGTTTCCTTCGGAGATAAAGGAAGGTATAGAATGCAGACTCATTTTTCTTTAGAAACCTTTGTGAATAATTTTGTTAAACTGTACGAAAAAGCAATATAGAAATATATACTGAAAAATAACAATTAGTCACAAAAGGTTTTTAATAAATGAAACAAATAATTGCTCTTACTGATTATAAAGATCATTTTGGATCAAAATTTAATGCGATTCCTTATAATTCAGGTATGGATAAAACATTGTTATCCAAGTGTTTTGAAAAATATCAAATTAATTTAACATATATATGTCTCTCTGAAGTGATAAATTATGAAACGCATTTTTGGAAAGATAAGTTAATAATTTATACATCTTCTGAAGATGAGGGATATCTATATAAGAGTTTTATTGAGGATATTGTTTGTTACTTGGAATTGATAGAAGTACGTGTTATTCCTGCCTATAAGTATTTGAGGGCACATAATAATAAGGTTTTTATGGAGTTATTGCGAAACTCATTTAATAACAAGGAATTACAAACGATTTCTTCTAAAGTATTTGGGAGCCTGGAAGAAGTAAAGAAGTGTATTGAATCTTTTAAATATCCTTTAGTGTTTAAGCAATCAGCTGGGGCAATGAGTAAAGGTGTAGGAATAGCTTATAATGAAAAGGAGCTAATTCGAAGTATAAAACAAATAACTAGAAATAAACAATATTTTAAAGAATATTGGGAAAAAGGGAGAAGACTGAAGTATGCGGGATATGTTCAGCAAAGCAAATACAGGAATAAATTTATTTTGCAAAATTTTGTGGACGAATTAAGGGGTGATTACAAGGTGTTAGTATTTGGCGAAAAATATTACGTTTTGAAGCGTGATACTAAAAATGGAGATTTTAGGGCTAGTGGAAGCGGAATAAGAAATTTTGTAAAAAATATTCCTGAAGGGATATTGACATACGCTCATTTATGTATGCAGACTTTAAATGTACCACATGTTAGTTTAGATATAGGTTATAATGGTAAGTCCTTTTTTTTGATAGAGTTTCAGTGTTTGTATTTTGGTAGTTATACACTGACTTTTTCTAATTTCTATTGGAAAAAAAATGAAAATATTGGTTTTGAATTTATAGAAGGGAAAAGTGTGTTGGAAGAAGAGTACGTTAAGTCAATAGTCGAATTTATAACTGATGGTAGAGAACAAAAAAATTAGTGTGTCTTTTGTTGGAGATATCAGCTTTAATGATGCCTATATAGAATATTATCAAAATGGAATTAATCCATTCGTAAATATTCAACCCTTATTGCGATCAAAGGATTATGTAATAGGAAATTTGGAATGTATGGCAAAGGGAGAGGAGGGAGAGAATTTACTTAGAAAGCCAAGATTAACTACAACGGTTGAAACGTTGAATTATTTGAATATGTTAAATGTGAATGTTGTTTCGTTGGCTCAAAATCATGTTTATGATCATTTGAAAGACGGATTTGTTAAGACAACTTCTTTTTTAAAGGATAACAATATATCATATTTGGGAGCCTCTTTAACGAAAACAGATGTTGAGAAACCTCTTATTATATCAAAAGAAGGAATTAATATTGGATTATTAAATTATGTAACTCAAGATACAAATCCTAACCTACCAATTGCTGCTGAAGTATATTTAAACTTTTTTACAATTGAAAAGGTAATACATGAAGTTAAAGAATTAAAAAAAAAAGTAGATCATGTTGTACTTTTGCTTCATTGGGGTGGAAGGGTTGAAGGAGGAGCATTTCCCGACTTTGACCAGCCAGAGTTGGCAAAAAAGCTTGTGGATGCTGGTGCCGATTTAATTATTGGTCATCATTCACATACCCTTCAGCCTTTCGAGATATATAAAAATAAATATATATTCTATAGTTTAGGTAATTTTTGTTTTTCAGATTATGTATTTGATGGGAAAACGAATCCGATACCTGATAGTCAAAATATTTCTACCATAGTTTCTGTGTTTTTTCAAAAGACAACTTATAAAATTGATTTCAACTTTTTTATTAATCAAAAAACATCCTTTTCAGAACTGAATTACTTGTCAAAATTAAAACGGAGAAATAGCTATTTAAAAATATTATTTAAATATAATTATTTATGGAGGAGCTATTTTTTTTATAAAAGAAGAATGTTGCCATTTGTAATATTTATGAAAAGAAAAGATTTGAAAATTTCTGAAAAAATAAATAGGTTATTTTATTCCTTTAAAAAGCGTTTGAATTAATAAAAATATTGATTCTTATGAACTTATTAAATTTTCGCGGAAGGAGCCAACCTTTTAAAATATTTTTATTGTATATTAGATATTGTATAAATATGCAATCTTATATTTTAGTGCAAATGGAGTCCATCATATGTTAAAATCAGTTAACAAACGGTATTTAATTATCAGCATAGTAATTCTGCTGTTATTTCTTCCTTTTGTGGTTGATTATAGTGCTGTATACGCAGTGAATGTAATAGCATTATTTGCGTATTACAAAGCAATCAATCTTCCTCTTAATAAACCGGATGCATATTTTACAAAGCAAAATCTGGGTTTTACGGTTTTTTTTTATTCAACATTTTTTGTAGTTATAAATAAGCTTGTTTCCTTTTATTATAATGATAATTTTTTTGTATTTAGTGAAGCGGATGCAATTACATATCATGAAGGAGCAATTAAAATGGCCTCTAGATCTTTTGTAGAAGGTTTAAATTTAATTTTAGAACTTTATGATTTTGAGGATTTAGGGGCTTTCATTGTTACAAGTGTGTTTTATCGCATCGTTGAATCAAATTTAATTATAAATGCCTTTTACATATTAGTGGGAGTCATTACATCGTTTAGTATTTTTAGAATTTGTAAGCTTTTCATTTCGGTTAAATATTCATTTCTTTGTTCCCTGACATATTCACTTTCCTCATTTGTAATTTGGTTTCATTCTTCTGGTTTAAAGGAAAGTTTTTTAGTGATGTTAATCATTCTTTTTTACGAATATTACTATAGGTTTATCCTGATAAGGAAAGTAAAATATTTGTTTTTTTCTGTTTTTTTTTTACTTTCAATATTATTATTCAGGCCCGCCATTTTATTTTTTTGTCTCGCATCAATAGCCATTGGTATGTTATTAACTTTAAAAGGAAAATTTCAGACATTTTTGCTATTACTTTTTGGAGTTATTTTAGTTTTTTTTTTATATTCCTATATTGGTATGGTATCCGAAAAATACTTATTAGGAGGTACCGAAGAAATGCTTGCTATAAAAGAAGCTACAGGAATGGTGAAGCAGGGAAGTGTACAATTTACTTATGCTGTTAATATTTTAGCTTCATTAATTGGTCCCTTACCGACAATTTTGCCAACAAAACCGGTACTTTCATTGTTTTCAATAGGTCTTATTTATAGAGTTCTTATTTCAACTGCTTTTTGGTTTGGCATTTACTATACCATTAAAAATAAAACAGTTCTGATGTACCCTTTATTTCTATTTATTTTCATGGAAATGTTGTCATTGACATTTATTCTTGAAGGGCTGGAGCTTAGAAAATCATTACCTCATATTCCTTTTGTTTTTATTTTTTCCTTTTGGTTTTTAGATTATTATGATAAAAAAATAATAACACATAAGCGAACAAGACATAGAATAAAGAATGTTTGGCAGATTTCTTCTGTTTTATTTTTTATGATTATTATGTATTGGAATTATAGATAACGGGGAGTTTGGTATGAATATACTTTTTATCAGCAGTGGGAACAAAAAAGATGGTATTTCGCCAATAATTAAAAATCAGGGAGAATCAATAGTTGCCTTAGGACATCGTGTAAGCTATTTTACTATTGAAGGCAAGGGATTTAAAGGTTATATCCGAAATATATTTATCCTTAAAAACTATCTAAAGAATAACTTCTTCGATATAATTCATGCCCATTATTCATTAAGCGGTTTTGTCGCTTCTTTAGCTGGTGCTAAACCTATAGTAGTATCATTAATGGGGAGTGACGTGAAGTCGAACAGGTTTTTTAAATGTATTATTAAATCATTTGCTTTTTTATTCTGGAAAAGCATCATAGTAAAATCAAAGGATATGAAAGATTCCTTGAATTTGTCAAAAGCCCAAATTATTCCGAATGGAGTTAGCTTTGAGAGGTTTAAACCAATAGAAAAAGCACAATCATTGGAAATGGTAAAATGGAGTATTGAAAAAAAAAATATATTGTTTGCTGCTGATCCGCGGAGAAAAGAGAAAAACTTTGAGCTTGCGGTTCAAGCTTTTGATTTGTTGGAAAATCAAAAGCTTGAGTTGAATACACTGGTGGATGTGCCAAATGAATTAATTCCTTATTATTTGAATGCAGCAGAAGTTGTTTTATTAACAAGTTTATGGGAAGGGTCTCCAAATATTATTAAAGAAGCAATGGCCTGTAATATACCTGTTGTATCTACAGATGTTGGTGACGTGAAAGAAATAATAGGTGATATTTCTGGGTGTTTTGTAACTACTTTTGATTCAGAAGATGTAGCTCTTAAAATAAAATTGGCATTGGGATTTGCAGAAGAAGCAGGCAGAACAGAAGGACGTTTACGTATGACCAAACTCAATTTAAGTTCTGAAATAATTGCAAGAAGGTTAACTGATATTTATGAAAGAAATATTTTAAAAAATAAAGGGAGAGAATAAATATTATTATTGAATGCCTAGTATACCTGATATTGAAGAGGACACAATAAACAATCGTTTATAATATATATAAATGCCATATAAAATAATAACTGATTTTGATAAAATTGATGAAAATAAATGGAGTAAATTTTTATTAAATAGTCCTTATACTACACCATTTCAAACATCTGACTTTTTTTTATTTTTCAATGAAACTCCAAATTGTAGAGCAGATCTATTTGTGATTTTAGAAGAGGATAAGATTCAATCTTCTTGTATTGTCACAATTCAAAAAGAAAAGGGTATAAAAGCATTATTTTCTAAAAGAGCAATTATATATGGAGGGCCAATATTCATTAACGAAAATCCTAAAGCAGCCACGGCACTTTTAGAGTATGTTTATAATTATCTAAAAAGGGAAGTTATATATATTGAGGTACGTAATTTAAAGGACTATGCAATCTTTACTTCAATGTTTTTGGATGAAAAATGGAAGTACATTCCTTATTTAAATGTTCAATTATTCTTCGAAAATAAAGATAAAGATGAACTTTTGAGTGGAATGAAATATAATAGGAGAAGAGAGATTAAACTCTCTATTAAAGAAGGGGCTTATTCTTCTGAGGCAAAAAACATTAAAGAAGTTGAAGAATTATATGTAATTTTAAATGATTTGTATCAAACAAAAGTTAAATTACCTTTACCAGATGCAGATTATTTTTTTAAATTGTTTAAGTCTGATATAGGGAAAGTTTTTGTTGTTAAGCATAACGAAACAATAATAGGCGGTTCATTTTGCATATATTATCCTGATTTGATGATTTACACCTTATACTATTGCGGTGTAAGAGATTATCATAAAAAAATTTTTCCAACTCATTTAGCAATACTTGCAGCAATTGATTTTGGCATAAAAAATGGATTAAGGGGAATAGATTTAATGGGCGCAGGTCAACCAAATGAGGAGTATGGTGTAAGAAATTACAAAGCTGAGTTTGGTGGGGATATGGTTGAACATGGAAGATTTATAAAAATTTGTAACCCTTTTCTATTTCAGTTAGGTAAAATCGGCTTAGCTGTGTTAAAAAAAATAAAAAAATGAGAATACTAATCGATATAGGTCACCCCGGACATGTTCATTTGTTAAAAAATACTATACAACAACTTAAAAAAAACGGACATATAATATATGTATTTGTAAAGGATATACCTGTTGCAAAAAAATTGTTAACTGTTTATGGAATTGAGTTCATTGATTTAGGAAAGAAACGGACATCCATTTTAGGGAAATTATTTTATCAATTAAAATATAATTGGATTCTTGCACGTTTTGTAAGAAAGAATAATATTACTTTGGGTATCGGTTCCTCCATCACATTGGCGCATATTTCTAAAATCACCAAAATGAAATCAATAATTTTGGATGATGATGACGATGAGATGCAGCCCTTTTTTGTGAAGTTCGGTCATCCTTTTGCTGATGTAATATTATCGCCTGATTCAATAAAAAGAAAAAATAAAAGAACAATCTATTATGCCGGTACGCACGAGTTAGCCTATCTTCATCCCGCTAATTTTATAACGGAATTTGGAATTATCAAGAACCTCGGCTTCAAAGAAAATGATACCTATTTTGTTTTACGGTTTGTTGCGCTGCAAGGGCATCACGACATAGGACATGCTGGCATTTCGCTTGAACAAAAGCGAATATTGATACAAATGTTAAAACCTTATGGTAAGGTATTTATAACTTCGGAAAAAGAAATAGAATCAGAATTTGAAGAGTATAGATTGCCCGTTTCTCCTGAAAATATATTAACGTTAATGTCTTATTCGACTTTGTTTTTAGGTGATAGTCAAACAATGACATCCGAAGCGGCTATTTTGGGTGTTCCGGCATTAAAACTAAATACCTTTGCTGGTAAACTTTCAATACCTAATGAATTAGAAAAAAAGTACCAGTTATGTTATGCCTTTCATCCGGAAAATTTTGAAGGTTTTATACATAAATTGAATGAATTGTTATCAAATTTGCCAAGCCTTAAAGTTGAATGGCAAGAGAGACGTGCTAAATTATTTAATGATAAGATTAATGTTACCTCTTTTTTTGTATGGTTTATTGAAAATTATCCCAATAGTTCTAAAATAATGAATGAAAACCCAAATCATCAATATAATTTTAAGTAATGGACTTCTCAGTAAAAAAATACGAAGAGCTTTTAGTTTCCTTAATAACTAAGGAGTTTCTATTCCAAACTTTTGAAGCATTTATACTTAATCCTCAACCCAGGAGTATTATATTAAGACATGATGTAGATTTGTTGCCGGAAAACTCTTTGGTTTTTGCAAAAATTCAGGCGGAACATGGAATCAAAGGCGTGTATTATTTTCGGGCAGTTCCAGAGAGCTGGAATGAAAAAATTATCAAGGAAGTAGCATCTATGGGGCATGAAATTGGCTATCATTATGAATGTTTAACCACTTGTAAAGGTGATTTTGAAAAGGGCATCAAAGATTTTGAATTTAATTTGTTAGCTTTAAGAAAGTTAGCAAAGGTCACCACGATATGCATGCATGGAAGTCCTATGAGTTCATACGATTCAAAGGATTTGTGGACAAAATACAATTACAAAAATTTTGGAATAATAGGGGAACCTTATTTTGATGTTGATTATAAAAAAGTATTTTATCTTACTGATACTGGTCGTAGATGGGATGGTGATAAAGTAAGTGTGAGAGACAGAGTAGATTCGGGTTTTAATTTGCTTTTTCATTCAACAGATGATATTATTGGATCTGCGCTAAACAATCAATTGCCAGACCAAATAATGTTTACTTTTCATCCACAGCGATGGACAGATAAAAGAACACTTTGGTATAAGGAGCTGATTGTTCAGAATTTCAAGAACCAGGTTAAGCGGATATTGGTAAAGCGATGAAACGGTATAAAGATAAATTATAATGAAGGATTTAATAATTGAAAAAGCGGGGAAGGAAGCGTACAAGTATTTTTTTAAATATATAGATATTGAATCTGATAAAACATTTGTTATTTCAACAACCAATGTTTTTAATATTTTAAATAATAACAATAAATTTTCATCACTTATTAATTTAAGTAGAACAAATGATATTCGATTTATAAATAAATTTTTTGAATCGGTCAACTCAAAATTAAATAATGGAGATATATTTATAGGTTGTTTTGAAACAATTTCAAGCCGGATGCTAAGATTGCCTGTAGGGAAAATACCTGTTATTGGGCATCTTTATTTTGGGATAGAGTTTTTTTTTAATCGAATCTCTCCAAAAACGATAGGTCTTAAAAAAATATATTTTTTATTGACGCGTGGTAGAAACAGATTGTTATCCAAAGCAGAAGTTCTTGGTAGATTGGTATGTTGTGGTTTTGATATTATTGATTACCAACAGATAAACGGGTTAACATACTTTGTCACAAAAAAGATTAATGAACCTGTTTTTGATATGAACCCCAGTTACGGAGCTTTATATAAAATGCCTAGAATAGGAAAAGATGGTAAAATAATTGGAGTTTATAAGCTAAGAACAATGCATCCTTATGCAGAATATTTGCACAGTTTCATTTTAAAAAACAATGGTTACTCTGAAACAGGAAAGCCTGCAAATGACTTTAGATTAACCCCTTGGGGGAAATTTATGCGCAGATACTGGCTGGATGAGTTACCACAATTAATCAATGTATTAAAAGGAGAGTTAAAATTAGTTGGTGTTAGGCCTATTAGTCAGCGATATTTTCAAGATATTCCCAAAGATTTACAGGAATTGCGACTAAAGCAGAAACCTGGTTGTATTCCTCCTTATGTTGCACTGAACCGAAAAGGGAATGTTAAGAGTGTATTACAAGCTGAACGGGAATATTTAGAAGAAGCAACATTACATCCATATACAACGGATGTAAAGTATTTGTTTAATGCAGCCTTTAATATTATCTTTAAAAGGAAAAGGAGTGCTTAATCATTTTTCAATTAACTGTTCTAAAGATAATTAGGTCGCAGTTTAAACATTCATTATCATGCAAATTCAATTTAATAATATACATTTGCAGTTAAAATTTTTAAAATTAATATGAAATACCTTTTAACCATCTGTTTAGCTGGGTTATTATCCTCTTTTGATTTAGTTGGACAAGAAAGACAGTTCCCTTCAACTATTGATACCAATACCGTTAACCCTTCAGAAATTCCAAGTCCAGAAAAGTTAAAAAAACTGGGTGCAACTGATGAAGAGGTAAAGAAAATTACAGAATTTAAAGAACGCAAATTAGCTGAAGAAAAGTCCAGACTTTCAAAAGAGCAGCCTAAAATCAATAAAATACAGCAAGATACGGACCTGGTAAAAGCCACAGGTTTACCAATTTCTTATCCAAAAATTATCCCAGATACGGAAAGGGTTTTCGGGCACTCCTTTTTTATAAATAACAATATCAAATTTTATGATAAAGCCAATCAACTGAAGGCCCCAGATAATTATGTATTAGGCATAGGAGATGAATTGAGCATTGCTATTTGGGGGTATTCAGATTTTAATGAAGTATTCAAAATTGATGAAAACGGGGCCATTAATCCAAAATTAGTAGGTCGAATCTATTTAAAAGGTTTATCATTTAAGGATGCAAAGGGTTTAGTAGCTGGTAAGTTTAAATCGGTATATGATCTTAATAATTCGCAGATTGATGTAACTCTTTCTTATTCAAAGATTATTACTGTTAATATTGTTGGTGAAGTAAATAACCCTGGTTCTTATACTATTCCTTCTATTAATACGGCTTTTAATACTTTAGTTACAGTTGGCGGTATTCGATCAATTGGTTCAGTTAGAAAAATCTACTTAAAAAGGGGGGGGCAAACGGTAGCAACATTGGATGTTTATGAATACCTGATGAATCCAAACAGTAAACAGGACTTTTTTCTTGAAAACAATGATTATTTATTCGTTCCTTCTTCCGGTAGGATAGTTAAGATTAGCGGACAAGTAAAAAGACCTTTGGGATATGAGCTGATTGAAAAGGAAAATTTGACATCCTTAATTCAATATGCCGGAGGATTTGAGGCTGGTGCCTACAGAAAACGAATTCAAATTAAGCGTTTTTTAAATAGCCAGGAAACGCTTTTGGATGTAGATTATGATAGCCTTATAATGGCAAAAAAAGAGTTTGAATTACTGGATGGAGATGAGGTTCTTGTAAGAAAGATACCTGTAGGATATAGTAATTACGTTGAATTAATCGGTCCAGTTCAATTGCCTGGAAATTATGAGCTGCAAACCGGAGATAGAATTTCTGATATTATTAGAAAGGCCGAAGGCGTTTCATTTGATGTTTTTGACACCAGGGCATATATAATTCGTCTTAACCCGGATTTATCAAAAAAGTATATACCTTTCAATCTTAAGGAGGTTGTTGAAACTCCCAATTCCGCTTCTAATATTAAGCTCCAGAATTTAGATGTAATAAAGATATTCTCAAAATCATATTTCAAAGAGGAATTCATCTTTTCGGTAACAGGCGCAGTCAGAAGTCCTGGTAGTTACATGTTTGGAGAGGGCATTACTCTAAAAGACGCATTGTATCTTGCGGGAGGATTGAAAAAAGAAGCTGCAAAAAATCGTATTGAAATATCAAGAGCTATTGAGTTCTCAGCGAGTTCAGGTAATATAGTTCCTTCCAGAACAGTTGTAAAAATAATTGAAGTTGCCGAGGATTTTAAAATTGATAAAGCTTCAGAAAATTTTGTAATTCAGCCTTATGATGAAATTTTAGTTAGAACCGAACCCAATTTTGAATTGCAACAGAATGTTGTTCTTCAGGGAGAGGTAATGTATCCGGGGATTTACCCACTACTAGATAAAAATGAGAAAATAACAGATGTAATTCAAAGAGCAGGGGGCCTTACATATTATGCCTTTCCTGAGGGCGCTACATTATCCCGAGCAGAATTTAATACTGGATTTCTGTTTTTAAAATTACAAGAGGTAATTGGTGATTCAACATCAAAATATAATTATATTCTAAGAGCTGGCGATGTTCTTATAATACCTAAAACGGACCAACTTATTCAAATTTCAGGTTTAATTAATTATCCGAGTATTAATGAAATAGGACAAATTAGTGCTCCCTTCACAAGAGGGAAATCGGCTCGGTATTATGTGAAAAATTATGGTGTAGGATTCGCCAAAAATGCAGATAAAAAGAAAACGTATGTATTAGAACCAGGTGGTTATATTAGCAAAACTAAGCATTTTTTGTTTTTTAAGTCATATCCTAAAGTTACAAAGGGGGCTACAATTGTAGTTGCAGCTAAAAAAGCTAGAGAAAAAGATCGAAAGCCAAGTGAACCAATTGACTGGAATAAAGCAATTGAAAATTTTACAGTTAAATTAACAGGATTAGCAACATTGTGGCTTATATTTAATACATTGGTAAAATAGATTAATTTAGGAACAATAAATTAAAAACAAAGCAAACAAACTTTATTATAATGGAGGAAGAAGATGGTGGAATGACTTTAATAGATGTAATTACTTCTACAAAAGAATTCTATGCTGAATTAAAAAAAAGATGGTTCGCTGTAATTGTTGTTATTTGTATTTCCTCAGTTTTAGGTTTAGCAGTAGCTTTTAGGTCTAAACCGAAATATATAGCCGCCACTACAATGATGCTGGAAAGCTCAAAAGGGGGCGGTTCTATGACAGGAGCGCTTGCTTTGGCAAGTCAATTTGGCTTAATGAGTGGAGGTACAGCTGCAACCATTAATGAAGATAAATTACTTGAAATTATTAAGGCGGAAACAATTATAAAAACAGCTTTATTTCAGCAAGCGACAATTGATGGTAGCACTGATATACTTGCTAACCACTTTATTGATTTGTTTGGCTATAAAAAATTATGGGAGGATAATGATTCTCTTAAAATTTTCAGATTTAAAAATTCAAAAGAGAATCTATCTGTAATGGAAAATAGTGTTTTCAAAATGTTTTACGGGCAAATTGTACAAACATTTATGAAAACTGACAAATCCAAAAGCGGCATTATTACCATTACTACAACAACTTCATCAGAACCGTTTTCGAAAAAATTTAATGAATATTTAGTTAACGCGGTCACAAGTTTTTATATTGACCGCATCACCGAAAAGGGACGTGTTAATGTAGATATTGTTCAAAAAAGAGTAGATTCGATTTCCGGTGCACTTAGAGATGCTGAATTCACACTTGCCAGATGGAAAGATGCTAGTAACCAATTAGTAAAAGCACAGGGAATGATCAATGAAATTCGATTAAGAAGAAACCTGGAAGTAAATAATTCAATTTATATAGAGGGAATTAAGCAATTAGAACTATCTAAATTTGCTTTATTGGAGCAAACCCCCTTTCTTCAAATTATTGATCAGCCAGCATTTCCCCTAAAAACAACGGGGAGAATTTCACCCGTTAAGGGTATAATTATTGGCTTTGTATTAGGAGTTTTGCTTGCAGGCCTATATGTTTTTGCTGGAAAAAAATATGCTGATTTACGGAAAAGTATGAAAGAACAGTAAAGGATAACCGACTTTTTGGAATTTTCGATTTTTTTGTAAACTATGGCATATTTTTTTATTCATGTTTGGAAGTTTAATATTAAAAAAAGTATTAAAACAGATTCGTAATTTTGCTATTAATGAATATTATTTCTAATATTGCGCTCGATTAGAATTTTTTAATTTTTATATATAAACAAATAAGCAAACTAATGAAAAGACAGTACGTAACAACTATAGCTTTATCCGCATTTCTATTTATTGTCGGACTTACAACCATTCATGCGCAAGACACTCCATTTTTACAATTCGGTGGTAAGCCAGCACAAGATACGGTTGTAGCCAAAAAACTAACAGCCTGGGAATATTTAACTAAAACTCCCTGGATTATACAAGTTGGACCGGATGTGGTGAATGATAATAATACTCGTCTTAAAGAGTTTAAATTATATGATAATAGAAATTTCTATCCAATTCATACGAGTGCTGAAAAACGTTTAAAAGCTTTAAAGGGTAAACTGGGGCTTCAGGTAGTTTTATCAAGCGAAACGATTAATAAGCACTATTTTTGGTCGTCAGATCTTAATGTAAAATATAATGTTCTGACTAACAGTATTGGAGATACAAAAATGTTTGATCCTTATGTATTTTTGGGGTTGGGCCATACTTATAGAGATTTCCCGCATGGCCAATACACAGCAACAGGCAAGGACAACTCAATGAATCTAAATGTAGGTTTGGGTGCTAACTTATGGGTTTTTAAGAATGCTGGTATTTATTTGCAAGCGGTTCCAAAATGGGTTCTGTTTAAAAAGCAATGGGAAGGCTCAAATTATATACAGTTTTCTGCTGGTATAGCATTTAAAATTGGAAATTCTGGTTATGTAGCTAAAGTTGAAGAAATCAAAACCGTAGCTCCTAGTACATACAAGAGAAGTAAAGAAGCTGAAGATGCAGCTAAATATTTACGTGATATACTTGATAAAAAGTAATAAAATGATTTTAATTATGTCTTAGTGGCTTAAAAATTGCGACTAAGACATAATTAAAATATAAAAACGATCAAAAAAAATTGAAAATGAAAAAAAAATATTTTTTAATTGTGTTTACGCTCCAATTTTCATTGGTTTGTTTTTCACAGGATTCTCTTCATCGTTATACTGATCCTGAGATAATTAAATTAACTAATCATATAAAAGGGTTAGAAACAAGGACGGCTGCTTATAGTGCAGCACATCCAAATGATGTATTTGTAACAAATGTTGCAAATAGTGAACAGGAGAGACAAATACTATATAATATAGTTAGCGATTCGCTTCACCGTTATAATGATCGTCAGATTATTAAGTTAGCCGGATACATAAAACATTTGGAAAGACTGGATTCGCTTAATAACATTATGTTAGCTAAAACAGATGCCCAAAAAAGGTATAATGATTCTGTTGCAAGCATAGTTGTATTAGCTGCAATTGATCAATATGAAAAACAGATATTTTTTAACTTTGATAGCTCTATTTTGACAGCCGATTCATACTCTCCTTTAGATGAAGCTGTTAAAATACTAAAAGATCAAAATAGTTTAACTTTTGTAATTGAAGGTCATACGGACAACGTAGGTTCTGATGAATATAACTTAAATCTATCTAAGGCCCGTGCAAAAACTGTAATGGATTATTTTGTATCAAAAGGAATACCAGTTTCCCGAATATCTTCTGTAGGTTATGGTGAAGCGAAACCAATTGCTTCAAATGAAACAGAAGAAGGTAAAGCTAAAAACAGAAGAGTTGAAATTAGAGCAAGAAAAAAATAGTTAGCTTTTTGTTTTTCTAATCTAATAAAATTCAATTTTATGAAGCATACTGATTAAAATTATACACAGTCCTGCAGTAAATGCGGGACTGTCTTTTTTTATAAGAATACTTAAAATTTAACACTCCTAGAAATAATTAAAAAATGAAAAAAAAGCTTTTTATAGTATTGTTTACTGTTCAGTGTGTCTTAAATGGTTTTTCACAAACAGATAGTGCTATTCATCAGTATACCGATGCTCAGGTCGCAAAATTAACTAGTTATATAAGTGAATTAGAGGGGAAGTATACGGAAACTAACTCTGATGAAGAAAAAAAGGAAATGTCAGAACTGATGAGTAGGCCTGAGCATAAGTTTACAGATAATGAATTAATTAAGATAACTAATTATATTAAAAAATTAGAAGGACGAAATACCATTGCGTCTTACGATTCAAACCACCAAATTCAGGAGCAACCGTATGATTCATTACTTTCGTATTCAGACGCGGAAATCAATAAGTTTACAAATTATATAAGTGATTTGGAAAATAGAATTTATGCAAATGATTCGTCCTACAAACCGACTGCAGAAAAACAGAATGTTATCGCTTTGCTAAGCAAACCTGTCCATAAATATACCGACCAAGAGATTATACGGCTTGCGAACTATATAAAAAGCCTTGAAAGGGCAGATTCTACTGCTATCGTTTTTGCCAAGAACCAAAGCGATACTTTAGCCTTGGTTAAAGTGATTCCTAAAGACAGCACACTTATTTTAAATACCGAAATTGAGAAATATAGTCGATTAGTATTTTTTAACTTTAACAGCTCATCTTTAAAGGAAGAGTCGTACAAGCCTTTAAATGAGGTTGTTACTATTTTGAAAAGTAATAAAAGTCTAATATTTGTTGTGGAGGGCCATACTGATAATGTTGGAACCTCCGAATACAATATGGCATTATCTAAAAGAAGGGTTAGTACGGTGAAAAGGCACTTGATTTCGAAAGGTATTGCCTCTGCAAGGGTTACTTCGAAAGGTTTTGGTGAAGAGGCTCCTATTGATACAAATGACACTGACGAAGGAAGAGCAAAAAACAGAAGGGTTGAGATTAAAGTGAAAAATTAATTCTGTAAACCTTTAGGAAAAAACAAGTAAGGCGGGCTTCTTTGGCCCGCCTTACTTGTTTAATAGTTTAATATACACTAGTTCGATTAGTGGTATGACCAAGCTGATCCAATAAGTGTGCATAGAATATAATATGTCACATCTGTACCTGTATTAGAACCAATAGCTGTATTATAATACCGAGTCGTATTGGGGAATGAGATCCTCGTGCAACATATAGACAAATGGTATGTTTAAATATATTTTTCTTTACCTATATATCGTATTCAGGAATTTGAGCCCTAATAAATAATTATATTTGCGTTTTAATGTCAGGCGGTAAATGTTACTGACAATAGCGAAGCTGTGTAATAGTATTTATTGTAACAGCTGAACCAGCGGATTAATATGCGTAAAATAACTAAAGAATATTGTTTTTGTGGAGCGTTAGTGATGGTGGCCATAACATTGCCATTCGCAAATCTTATGATCAATACCATAAGCATTTGGGCATTGATTTTTTTCTGGCTAATAAGCAATTCCTTAAAGGAAAAAATTCAGCTTTTAAAAAACAATAAATTGATTTGGTTATTTTCCTCACTTTTTATAATGTATGGGGTTGGATTACTATATGGTGATTTGCAATTGGGTTTATTTGAGATAGAGAAAAGGCTTTCTCTCCTTATTTTTCCAATTGTAATAGGTACAGCTCCATTAATCAGCTCCAAGAAACTTAATATAACATTAATTTCTTTTTCTTTGTCTTGTGTATTGATCAGTTTGATCTGCCTTATTAATACTTTTTATATTAATTATTCACAAGGCATTGACTTTTTTTCAGACAAATTTTATACAGTTAATTCATACGGAACGATTTACACATATAATAATAGCTGGCTTTTTTCGAATGAAAATCTTACTAAAACATACGGATTTCATCCCTCATACTTTTCGGTTTACACCATATTTTCTATATTTATCTTAATTTATACATTGATAAAGAACGGAAATCTAGGAAAATTGGCTAAATCCCTTATCGTAGTTGCCATCGTTCATCTATTAATCTTTAATTTTTTTCTTGCTTCGAGAATAGGCATACTCTCTTTATTCATTTTACTGATCTCTGCAATGTTATTTTATGCTCACAAAAAAGAGAAACTCCTTAAAGGTTTTGTAATAACCTTTCTCTTTGTTTTAACTGTTGTATCCTTTCTGCAGTTGTTTACTCCAATTAGGGAGAAATTTAAGAGCCTTGTAAGCAGCAGTGCGGAGAATTTTCAATTCAGTGGAGGTTCGTCTCGCTTTCAATTGCTGGAAAGTGTATTTGTTGTGATAAAGGATAACGTACTTATTGGTGTTGGAACAGGTGATTTGCAACCAGCTTTACAGAAAATTTACGAGAGTGAAAATTTTATTATCCCATTTCGGTATCAACACAATCCGCACAATCAGTTTTTGGATATTGCTGCAACTCTTGGAATCTTAGGTTCTTTATTTTTTTTAATCAGCTTGCTTTATCCCATGTATTTAAGCTATAAAACCAATAATTATTTATATTTAATATTCATCTTATTATTTGTATTTTTAAGTTTAGTGGAATGCCCTTTGGCAATGCAGAAGGGGGTAGTCTGGTACGCCTTTTTTAATTCTTTATTTGCTTTTAACTCTTTAAAAAAAGTAGTTGAACTGTAAAAAGGTCAGAAAGGCTCTTTTTCAAATTGATAGATCCAAAGATTGGGTATGGTAATTTTTAAAACTAAACATTAATAGCTATATTTGAACCTTATAACATAGGGATTGGATTACTATAGCCGCTATAAAATAATTCGAGTTAAACCTTCAGTTTTATAAATAAAATAATTAGTATGCTCAATAATAAAAGTATTTTAATAACAGGTGGAACAGGATCGTTCGGGAAAATGTTTACTAAATTAATTTTCGAAAAATATCCGGACGTAAAACGTTTAGTAATATTGTCAAGAGATGAGCAAAAGCATTATCAGATGGCCATGGAATACCCTGAAAGTAAGTATAGTGCTATTCGCTATTTTATTGGTGATGTTAGGGATGAAAATCGGTTAATAAGTGCTTTTGAAGGAATAGATATTGTAATTCATGCGGCTGCTATGAAACACGTTCATCTCGCAGAATATAATCCAATGGAATGCGTTAAAACCAATGTTTTGGGAGCGGAAAATGTGATCAATGCCGCTTTAAAATGTAATGTTAAAAAAGTCGTTGCCTTATCTACTGATAAAGCCGCAGCACCAATAAACTTGTATGGTGCTACAAAATTAACTTCCGACAAATTATTTATTGCAGCCAATAATATCAAAGGGAAAAGGGATCTTACTTTTTCTGTTGTACGGTATGGAAATGTGATGGGATCAAATGGATCAGTTATGCCATTTTTTTTGAAGAAAAGAAATGAAGGTGTGTTGCCGATCACTGATAAGCGTATGACTCGTTTTAATATTTCGCTGGAGGATGGTTGTGAAATGGTTTTTAATGCAATAGAGAATTCCTGGGGAGGTGAAATTTTCGTCCCTAAAATACCTTCTTATAAAATTGTTGATGTGGCTACGGCCATTGCACCTGAGTGTAAACAAACGGAAGTTGGAATAAGGCCAGGAGAAAAATTGCATGAAGAAATGATTACTGTTTCAGATTCGTTTTATACAGTTGATTTGGGTAAATATTTTGCGATTTTGCCACAAAATCCGATTTTTGATATTGAAAAGTATAAACAGCATTTTAAGGCCAAAAATGTTCCCATAGAATTTAGTTATAATTCGGGAAATAATGAGGACTGGGAAACAGTTGAGAGTTTAAGAAAATTGATAAAAACATACGTTGATCCTAATTTCGAAATAATAAAATAATGAATTATTCTATTCCTTACGGAAAACAATATATAACACCGGAAGATACAGAGGCGGTTGTTGAGGCTTTACATTCGGACTTTTTGACTCAGGGACCTAAAATTGCCGAATTTGAAATAAATTTTGCAAAATATATAGGTTGCAAGTACGCTGTTGCTGTTTCCAACGGCACCGCTGCTCTGCACTTAGCCTTACTTTCATTTGGTATAAAAAAAGGGGATCGTATCATAACTACTCCAATTACATTTGCTGCTTCAGCAAATGCCGCTTTATATTGTGAGGCGGAAGTTTATTTTGCCGATATAGATAAAGAAACCTATGTGATTTCTATAGATAGCATAAAACAATTGTTGCAGAAACATCCTAAGGGCTATTTTAAAGCAATTATACCTGTGGATTTTGCCGGATATCCCGTTAACCTAGAAGAGGTTAAAGCAATTGCAAATGAGTATGGTTTATTTGTATTGGAGGATGCATGTCATTCTCCCGGAGGGTATTTCACAGATTCAGCTGGTACCACGCAAAACTGTGGCAATTGTAATTTCGCAGATGCTGCAGTGTTTTCATTTCATCCTGTAAAACATATTGCTTCAGGCGAAGGCGGGATGGTCACTACAAATAATGAGGAATTGTATAAAAAGCTACTATTGTTTCGTACTCATGGAATTACAAAGGAAAATATGCAGTTTGATTTTCCTGAACCTGAAAAACAAGGTTTGTGGTATTATGAAATGCAGGAATTAGGGTACAATTATCGAATTACAGATATTCAAGCAGCACTAGCAAATAGCCAATTGAAAAGGGCTGATGATGGTATAAGAAAACGTCATCAAATTGTCGAAAAATATAGGAAAGCATTTGAAAATACCTCTTTGAAAATGCAAAAGCATGATGTGAATTATTTCAATGCACATCATTTATTTATAATTGAAGTAGAGGATAGGAAGGGATTATATGATCATTTAAAGGAAAATGGAATCTATGCTCAGATACATTACGTACCTGTACATTTAATGCCATATTATAAACAGTTTGGTTGGAAAGTTGGCGATTTTCCATATGCAGAGGATTACTACAAACATTGCATTAGCCTTCCTATGTACCCTACCTTGAAAGACGAAGAACAGGATTTTGTAATAAAAAAAGTTTTAGACTTTTGCCATGAGTAGCATTGCAATTATTCCTGCGCGTGGTGGCAGTAAAAGGATTCCAGGAAAAAATATTAAGAATTTTTTTGGGAAACCTATTATTGCTTATTCTATTGAAGCTGCAATTGGCTCTGGTTTGTTTGATGAGGTTATGGTGTCGACCGATGTCCCTGAAATTGCAGAAATAGCAAAAAAGTATGGTGCGAAAGTTCCATTTTTAAGAAGCAGCAAAAACTCGGATGATTTCGCAAATACAGCAGTAGTAATAGAAGAAGTTTTAAAAGAGTATGCAGCACAAAATATGGTATTTGATACCTTTTGCTGTATTTATCCAACATGTCCGCTTATTGAAATAAAAAAAATAATCTTAGCCTATCAATGTCTTATTAGTGAAAAATTTAATTCGGTTATTTCTGTTGTAATATTTAATAGTCCTGTTCAAAGGGCTTTTGTTGCAGATAACAATAAGATTAAAATGGTTTGGTCTGAAAATTATGCTATTCGTTCGCAAGATTTGGAACAAATGTATTACGATGCCGGCCAGTTTTATTGGATGTTTACCGATAAATTTTTTTTAGAGAATAAATTATTTACTTCCAATACCGGGTATATTGAATTAGACGAGTTTGAAACCCAAGATATTAATACAAATTTTGATTGGTTAAAAGCAGAATATAAGTTTGAACTATTACAGAAAAAGAAGAATAGGAATAATAAAATAGTTCTTGGAACGGCACAATTCGGACTAAAATATGGAATCAACAACGCTGCCGGAAAACTGAATAAGGAACAGATAAAGTTTGTTTTAGATTATGCATTTGAAAATAAAATACAACTGTTAGATACAGCAGAAGCTTATGGGGATTCTCAAGAAGCTATAGGAGAGTATCATAAATTATCAGGTAATAAATTTGACATAATTACTAAGTTTAGTTCTGGTAGAACAGACTTGTCGCAAAATTTAACAACTCGAATTCATCAGGATTTAAAGTCTTTGAATGTTGATACAATATATTGTTATATGTTTCATTCCTTTTCTGATTTTAAAACATATTTTGATGGTTATAAAAATGAAATAAAGGAGTTAAAAAAATCTGGTATTGTAAAAAAGTTTGGTGTTTCCATTTATACGAATCAGGAAGCAGAAGAATTATTAAAATACGATTCTGTTGACGTGATTCAATTACCATTCAATTTATTAGATAATAACACGAAGCGTTCAATTATAATTAAGCAGGCAAAAGATAAGGGTGTTGAAATTCATACAAGATCAACCTTTTTGCAGGGATTGTTTTTTAAAAATGTAGAAAGTCTACCTGTAAAATTGATGGTTCTAGAACCATATCTTAATAGAATAAATCATGTTTCAGAGAATAATTTTTTGAGTTTAAATGATCTGTCGTTGAGTTATGTTTTGCAGCAAAAAAATATTGACAATGTTTTAATTGGTGTAGATTCTGTTGATCAGTTAAAAAAAAATATGCAATCATTAAAAAAAGGTATTTCGGAAGAGGTAGTAAAGCAAATTGACCAGATTGATGTAAAGGAAATAGCGTTATTAAATCCATCAAATTGGAATCAATGAAAATTATAGCGATAACGCAGGCACGTGTAGGTTCATCAAGATTACCAAATAAAGTTTTAAAAAAAATTAATAATAAAACCTTACTTGAAATCCATCTGGAACGCATATTAAAATCCGAAAGAATTAATGAATTGATTGTTGCAACTACTACTAACACAAATGACGACACAATTATGGCTATTTGTGATGCCATGCATGTGCCGTATTTCAGGGGAAGTGAGAATGATGTTTTAGAGCGTTTTTATCTCGCATCGGTTAAAAAAAATCCAACTCATATTGTTCGATTAACATCTGATTGCCCACTTATAGATGGCCACCTTATAGACGAGGTAATTGAGTTTGCAATAAGCAATAATCTGGATTACTGTTCAAATACTTTTATAGAAAATTTTCCTGATGGACAGGATATTGAAGTAATGAAATTCTCTGCATTGGAACAGGCTTTTAAAAATGCAGATAAAGATTACCAGAAAGAACATGTAACTCCATATATTAGGGAACACTCATCCTATATGGGTGGGGGATTGTTTAAGTCAGATAATTATCCATGTCCTGGCAAGTATGGAAATACGAGACTAACGGTTGATGAGCAAAAGGATCTCGATGTTATCACAATACTCATAAATGATTTAGGGGTGGAAAAGAAATGGGAGGAATATGCAATCTATTATGAAAATAATCAGCACATTCATTCAATCAATTCAACTATAAAAAGAAATGAAGGCTTTCGAAAAAAATAAAACTCTTGTTATGAAATACACAAATTCAGATCAGTATAGAAAAAAAATTCATCAGTTGATTCCTGGTGGAGCACATACTTATACTAAAGGGGATGATCAATTTCCACAAATGGCTCCTGCTGCTATTGCTTATGGGAAAGGCGCATGGGTGTGGGATATTGATGGTAATAAATTTTTGGATTGTTCTATGGGATTAACTTCAGTAACATTAGGGCATGCCTTTGAGCCGGTTATTGAACGGGTAAAAGAAGAGTTAGATAGGGGAGTGAATTTTCAAAGGCCATCTTCTATTGAATTAGAGATGGCAGAAGAGTTTTTGTCATTAGTGCCACAGCATGATATGATAAAATTTGCAAAAAATGGTTCCATAGTTACTACAGCAGCTGTTAAATTGTCAAGGGCTTTTACTGGGAGAAAGCTGGTGGCTTTTCCGGCTGAGCATCCTTTTTATTCCTATGATGATTGGTTTATTGGTAAAACAGCCTGCAACTTGGGAGTGCCAGAAGAATATTCGACTCTTACATTAACTTTTAAATCGGGAGATTTAAATTCTTTAAAAGAATTATTTGATATGTATCCCAATCAAATAGCTTGCGTTATTACAGAGCCGGAGAAAAATTTTGATCGTGAGAATGGTATTAATCCTGAAGAATATTTAAAAAAAGCAATTGAGCTTACTCATCAAAATGGAGCGCTCTTTATTTTGGATGAGATGATTACCGGTTTTAAGATAGACATACCAGGGGCTATGAAAAAATACAATATAGAACCAGATATGGCAACATGGGGGAAAAGTACAGCAAATGGATTTTCTTTTTGTGCATTGACCGGAAAAAAAGAAGTAATGGAATTAGGGAGTATAGATAGGCCTGGAAAGGAAAAAGTGTTTTTAACTTCAACAACGCATGGTGGTGAAACTCATGGAATTGCTGCAGGGTTGGCTACCATAAAATTTTATAAACAGAATAACGTAATAGATAAAAATACGGCAACTGGAAAAATTGTTAGTGCTGAATGCACTAAAATTATTAATCGTATGGATTTAAATGCGGCAATTAGTATATCAGATACTCCTTGGCTACCCGCTTTTAGTTTTAAAAATAAAGAAGGACAACCAGATGTAGGCATGCGTACTTTATTTATGCAGGAGATGATAAAAAATGGGGTTCTTTTTCAAGGAATACTTGTTCCGTCTTATTCGCACAATAGGGAAGAAATCGAATTTTTCTGTCAAGCTTTTGAAAAGGCATGCAGCGTTTACAAAATGGCATTAGATGAAGGATATGATAAATATTTAATTGGGATGCCCACAAAAGCAGTATTTCGAAAATACATTTAAGAATTTAATGCAGAAGTATATTATCTTTTTTGACAACATAATTTGAAATAAGCAGCATCGATATAAATGCTTAAATGATGAAAAGAATAATATTTAGAGCGGATGGAAATGCTAAAGATGGATTAGGTCACTTATATAGACTTTTTGCGTTGGTTGAAATGTTGAGTGATGATTTTGAATGTGTTTTTTTAACTAAAGAAACATCGACAATAAATGTTATTCCTCCTAAGTATATCATAAGGTTACTGCCAGATACCGTTTCACTGATAGATGAAGCAAGTTGGATATCAGAAAACTATTCTGCAGAGAATTCTATATTAATAACCGATGGTTATCAATTTAATTCTAATTATCAACAGGAGATCAAGAAAAAGGGCTTTAAACTTGTATACGTTGACGACCTATCCAGCGAATACATGTATGCGGATTTAGTTATTAATCATTCTCCTCATATAAGAGAAAATAATTTTATATCCGAACCGTATACCAGATTTGCCTTAGGCACTAAATATGCTATTTTACGCCCACTTTTTTTAGAAGCAGCTAAAAAGTATAGAGCAATACCTCAAGTTATAGAAAAAGCTTTTATTTGTTTTGGGGGATCCGACTATCATGATTTGACTTTAAAAGCAGTAAAATCATTATTAAACATAGAGCAGTTTAATGAAATTAATGTTGTTTTAGGAGGCGCCTATCAGCATACCGAGATCTTTGAATTAGAAAAGGTTTATTCAAAAATAAAAATTTATCAAAATGTTTCCGAAAGCGATTTGATAAGAATAATGGAGAGATGTCATTTTGCAATAGCACCAACAAGTACTGTGTTATTTGAGCTGTGCGCTGTTAAAATGATTGTGTTTTCGGGATATTATGTGGATAATCAGCAGAAAGCTTTTGAAGCGTTTAAGGAGAATGGAATAATATACGGTATCGGTGATTTCAAAAATGTATCTATAGATGACATTAAAACCGAAATTTTTAAAATAATTGATTATAATCATGATAAATTATTTCAGAAACAATTTGATGTTTTTGATGGTTTGCAGAAGGATCGAATCTTGGAAAGTGTAAAAAAAATGTAGACTATGGATATAAAATTAAGTCCTTTAACTAATGATGATTTAGAGTTAATTCGGAACTGGAGGAGTTCTAAAGAGGTTGCTGATTATATGTATACTGATGGACAAATTTCTGAGGAACAACAAAAAAACTGGTATTCTAAAATTAGTAAGGATGAAACTTCCAAATATTGGATAATTGAATATGATAATAAAAAATTGGGTTTAGCCTGGTTGACTGACATAAATAAAACATTGAATAGCTGCTTTTGGGCCTTTTATCTGGGGGATACTAGTGTAAGAGGTGCAGGTATTGGAGGTAAAGTTGAATACCAGGTTTTAAAATATGTTTTCGATGAATTGAATTTGAATAAGCTAAGATGTGAAGTTTTTATTTTTAATGAAAGTGTAATTAAGATGCATGAAAAATTTGGTTTTAGAAGAGAGGCATTTTACAGGGAGCATTGTTATAAAAATGGAAAATTTCATGATGTAGTAGGCTTGGCCATATTAAAATCAGAATGGAGTTTTATCAAAGAAAGTATTTATGAAAAAGTATATAAACATAGTTAAGTATTAATAATTTAAATTGTATATTTATTCTTGAATTATTTACAGTAAAAAAAATATTTTATGCAGAATTTTTTCAAAATAGCTGATAAAGAAATTGGTGGTAATACTCCCTGTTTTATCATTGCTGAACTGTCCGCAAACCATAATGGGAGCCTTGAAAATGCCTTAGCTACTATAAAATCAGCAAAGAGGGCAGGGGCGGATGCTATAAAGTTGCAAACGTACACTGCAGATACGATGACAATAGATGTAAAAGCTAATGACTTTTTACTAACACAGGGTACAATATGGGATGGTAAGTATTTATATGATCTTTATAAAGAGGCTTATACGCCATGGGAATGGCATCAGCAACTTTTTGATGCTGCAAAGGAAGAAGGCTTAATCTGTTTTTCCTCACCTTTTGATAAATCCGCAGTAGATTTTTTAGAGAGTATAAATGCCCCTGCCTACAAAATCGCTTCCTTTGAAATTACGGATATTCCATTAATTGAATATGTTGCATCGAAAGGAAAACCTGTCATTATTTCCACTGGTATAGCTGAAGAAGAAGATATTCAACTTGCTATTGCGGCATGTAAAAAACATAATAACAATCAAGTTGCCTTATTAAAATGTACTTCAAGTTATCCTGCTCCAATCAATGAAGCCAATATGATTATGGTGAAAGATCTGGCTGAACGTTTTGGTGTGATTACTGGATTGTCGGATCATACCATGGGAAATACGGTTCCAATTGTTGCAACGGTTTTTGGAGCGAAAATAATTGAAAAACACTTTATTATAAATCGCTCTATTGGCGGGCCTGATGCTTCGTTTTCGATGGACGAACAAGAGTTTTCGGATATGGTCAAGGCGGTAAGAGAGGCTGAACAAGCAGTCGGGCTCATCGATTATAAACTTACTAAAAAACAGGAAAACGGTAGGGAGTTTTCGCGGTCATTATACGTTGTTAAGGATATTAAAGCTGGTGAAATCATTACAGAAAAAAATGTGCGTTCTATTAGGCCTGGATATGGCATGCATCCAAAAAATTATGATAAAATTTTAGGAAAAGCAGTAAATCAGGATATTGTAGCCGGTACACGACTAAGTTGGGATTTATTATGAGCACGTATTTATTCTTATCAGAAAAATCATGGCATGATTCGCTTTTTGAAAGTTTAAAAAGTGCAATGCCTGATGCCAATTGGCTAAAAATGAATGATAAGGTTAGTTTTACAAAAAATTACTTGAATGAAATAAAGCCAGATAAAATATTTATTCCTCATTGGTCACATATTATTCCCGCCACTATCTATGATAGTTTCGAATGTGTGGTGTTTCATATGACAGATTTACCATATGGAAGAGGAGGAAGTCCATTGCAAAATTTAATAGTAAGGGGCCACAAGTCAACAAAAATATCTGCTATTAAAGTTTCGAAAGGAATTGATACGGGGGATGTTTATTTAAAGTCAGATTTAAGTTTGAATGGTACTGCAACAGAAATTTTTTCGAGATCTATTTCGGTGATTGAAGAAATGATAAAAGAAATAATAAAAAACAACCCGATTCCCAAAAAGCAAGAAGGTGAAGTGGTTGAATTTAAAAGAAGAAAGCCGGAAGATAGTAATATTAGCGAACTTCAGAATGTTTTAGAAGTTTATGATTATATTAGAATGTTGGATTGCGAAGGTTACCCAAATGCTTTTGCAGAGATAGGTAACTTTCGTTTTGAATTTACAAAAGCTTCTGAAAACGAAGATAAATCAATAATTGCAAATGTTAGAATCACTCAGAAATAAACGTGTACTAGTTGTAGTGGCTCATCCTGATGACGAATTGCTTGGTTTGGGCGCAAGTATGCATAGATTAATAAAAGATTATCAGATAACTGCCCATGTTGTTATTTTAGGAGAGGGTATTACTTCAAGAAGCGATCAGAGGGATGCTGAAAAGTGGAAAGCAGAATTAGCAATTCATAGAAACAATATTTATGATGCGCAAAAGGCCATCGGTTATCAGTCTGTTGCTGTTTATGATTTTGCTGATAACAGGTTTGATACTGTAGCATTGTTGGATATAATTAAAGTTGTTGAAAACGAAAAGCAACTCTTTCAGCCAGACATTATTTTTACACATCATGGTGGTGATTTAAATATTGATCATCAACGTACTTTTGAAGCTGTGATGACTGCTTGTAGACCTATGGAGCATGAATTAGTAAAAACGATTATTACTTTTGAAACACCCTCTGGCACAGAATGGAGAGCGGCTACTGATCCAAAACATTTTCTACCCAATCTATTCATAGAAGTATCTCAGGAAAATATTGATGCTAAAACAAAAGGAATGGAAAGTTATGAGTTTGAAAAACGTTTATACCCACACCCAAGATCTCCTGAAGCTTTAAAAATTCAGGCACAGCGCTGGGGAATAGCTATAGGGAAAAAGTTTGCTGAAGCTTTTGCATTGGTTCGTTCAATAAATTAATAGTTTCACTAAAATAAATTTTGAAATAAAAATTGATTAGAGAATCATGTGGTTGGAAAAGCAGTAGTTGCAATCAACCTTGAATTAAAATCTATTAATATTACTTATGCAAAATTTTTATTTGATTGATTTTTTAAAAAAAACGGGCAAATTATCTCCGGAATTATTAAGTTGTTTACGGTTTGATTTAAATCAAAATATATATTATTACGGCAATCAGTTTAAATATCCGAGTGAAGCGAATTTTCAAAAATCATTAAAATCAAATATTCGTAAAATATTAAAACGATTATTCATACGGTACAAAATATTTCAGAACAAAAGCATTCCGACTAATAAAAAACTTATTCTTTCGAATGCTTATTTTACTGTCAATCAAGAGTTAAAGGAGCTCAACTATCATGTGTATTGCCCTAGCTGGAGTATGTCTGCAGATAGAAATGTATTGAGCGATTTTAAACTATTTACTTCTAGTGAAAAAATAAAGGATAAAATACAAAGTTGTAATTTTAATGAACTCATTTCATCCGAATTTTTATCAGAACTGAAAAAATTTGAGGAGGAATTGAAACTGTTTTTTGAAAAAATCAAATTGAATGCTTTGTTTGTTCCCAATGATGCTGGTTTTTTTGAAAGTATGGCTATTCATGTGTGTAAACAAATAAATGTGCCTTCTTTTGTTTTTTTGCATGGACTACCAGGGAGATATAATAACATTGATGATAATAAGGCCGACTATTTAATAGTATGGGGAGAGAAAATTAAAGAACATTATATAGATGTTGGAATAAATCCCGATAAGATATTTGTGTCAGGACACCCATATTATAAAGGGTTTAAACAAGAAGAATTGAAGTTTTCATTAAACAACATTCTTATAATTACAAAGGCGATGCCTGGCAGTCAGCATAGCGATAAAGTTAGATTGAACGATCGGGGGAATTCAGTATTATATCTTTATGCGATAGAAGAAGTATTGAAAAGAATGGGAGTGAAATCAGTTAGATTTCGTCCCCATCCCTCAGAAAGTTCAGAATGGTATTTAAAATTCATAAATAAAGAGTTTTATAAAGCGGATACCGATTCGTTGAAAGATTCTATCGAAAAATCTTCACTTGTTATAGGCCCCACTTCAACTGTTTTTCTTGAAAGTATATACTACGGGATTAATTATGTAGTTTTCGAACCCTCTGTAAACGATATAGATTTAATTAATTATGAGCTTGTTCCTCCTTTTGATGGAACGAAAGCTGAAGTACCTGTTGCAAAAAATGAGCAAGAGCTTGAGTACATACTGAAAAACAAAACAAAAGTAAATGCATCTTTTTTCTCAGAGTATATCAAAACACCTTTTGATTTATCATTTATAAATAAACTTATTAAATAAATGTATACAGAATAAAGTGCAAAAATCATACAGTTCTAATTATATAAAGATTTATTTTTGGCAGGGAATTTCCCTCTTGTTGAACTTCCTTTCTATGTTCATTGTTGTGCCATACCTCACTTCCAACCCTCCGGTTTACGGCATTTATACGGTTTGTATTTCAGTCTCCATTTTTCTTGCTTATGCTGATCTTGGATTTATGGGTGCAGGTCAAAAATATGCTGCAGAACATTTTGCAAGAGGGGAAACTGAACAGGAAATCAAAGTAATAGGTTTTACAAGCTTTGTTCTGTTTATCTTTTTGTTAGTTTTTACAGCAGTTTTTTTGTATCTTAGTATTAACCCGGGTTTATTGCTAAAAGATTTAGTACCAGGGAAGGAAACTTCTATTGCCTCCTCGTTACTCCTTATTCTGGCTTTATTTACACCAATAACATTATTGCAAAGGCTTTTGCAGATGATTTTTGGAATTCGATTGGAAGATTATATAATTCAACGAACTAATATTGTTGCTAGTCTGGTTAAAATAAGTTCCGTTCTTTGGTTTTTTAGGAACGGACAATATAATATAGTTGGATACTTTCTGTTTGTTCAAATTGTTAATTTTCTATCAGCTATTATTGCATTGGTTATTGCACGCCAGTTATACAATTATAATTTTAAAGCATTAGCGTCTTCAGTGCGCTTTAATAAAGAGGTATTTGCAAAAACCAAAACTCTTGCTTTAACAAGTTTATATCTTACTATTATTTGGATTTTGTACTATGAATTAGATTCTGTTATAATAGGTAAATTTATTGGGGCAAGCAAGGTAGCTATATACGCAATAGGATTAACTGTTTTATCTTTTTTTCGGAGTATATTAGGGATACTTTTTTCTCCGTTTAGTTTTCGGTTCAACCATTTTATTGGTGTTAATGATTTGGAAGGTTTGAAGCGATTTTATTTGCAAATAACTATAGTTATGGCTCCTTTAGTGGTTATACCAATTATTTCAATATCTTTATTTGCAAAATCGCTCATTTTATCATGGGTAGGAAATGATTATATTGAATCAGTTGAAATTGCTAGATTTTTAGTGTTGTGTAATTTATTTGCCTTTATTACCTATCCTGCGGGTATGCTTCTTATGGCACAGGAGCGGATTAAAGAAATGTATTTCGTTAATACTCTTATCCCAATTGTTTTTTGGTTAGGAGTTGCATTAACATACCCATTTTGGGGATTAAAATCATTTGCTGTTTTTAAATTAATTGCATTTGGAATATCGGCAATTGTTTATTATTTTGTTATCGTTAAATTTTTAAATATTACTGTTATACAGCTAATGAAAAAAATGATTTTGCCTCTGTTATTGCCTGTTTTATTTCTTGTTATAGTATCCTTTTTTGTTAAAAATTTCGTCCCTTATGAAAAGTCTAAACTGAATGTTTTAATCATTGCAATGCTTACTGGTGGATGTATTATAGGGACTTTTTTTATACAGTATGTAAGTTCCGCAGAAATCAGAAAAACGGTTAAGGGATTAATTGCAAGCGCAAAAAAATGATAATTTGTTAGAGTTTGATATATAACGAGTAAAGACGGATGGGCAATAAACTAAAATTATTTATTTATTCTGATTGCTATATTTATGGAGGTAGTGAAAAATTGGTATCCTTCATTATTAAAAATAATATAATAAAGGATAATTGCCAAATTACATTTGCTTTTAGAAACCACAAGATTTATAGGGAGGCTATAGATAAAGAATATAATCAAGAAGAAAAGAAGGGCGTAGTATTACTCCCAGTGCCAATTCTTAGCAATTCGACTTTTTTCTATAAAATCAATTTATTAAAAATTCCTTCTTTCCTTAAAAAAACAATCAAAATTCCATTTTTTATTATCGATAAATTAGGTTTTTTCTTTATCTTCAATCTATTAGTTCAAACGTATCTATTATTAAAGTTTGCGCCCGACATTGTCCACGTGAATAATGGTGGATATCCAGGAGCAAGATCTTGCAATACAATGGTGGTTGCTGCAAAATTAATGAGGGTTTCAACTATTGTTTACCAGATAAATAATATAACTTTTAAAACAAATAATATTATTTCGAAATATGTGGATAGATATATTAACAATCATGTAGACTGCTTTATTACTGCATCAAAGCATTCTAAAAAAAAATTAATAGAAGATAGACGATTTGATTCTGAAAAAATTATTCAGATACCAAATACAATTTTAGAGGAAAAAGTGACAAAGTCGAGGAGAGACATATTAACTGAATTAAGGATTGATGAAGCCGATTTTATACTTTGTAATATAGGTTTTCTATTAAAAAGTAAAGGACAGAAGTATTTACTTGAAGCACTTGATTTTATTAGAACACAAGATCCACTTTGCTTTGAAAAACTAAATTTATTACTTGTTGGTAATGGAGAAGAAGAAAATGATTTGAAGCGATGCGTTGATTTTCTTAATTTAAAAAAACAAGTTCATTTTTTGGGATATCAAAGTCGGTCTGTTAATTATCTAAATTGTTGTGATTTATTTGTTTTTCCTTCGATTTCAGGCGAAGATATGCCATTGGTTATATTATCTGCAATGAACTTAGGGAAAACTATATTAGCCTCCGATTTTGCAGGTATTCGAGAAGAAATTGAAGATAATAAAAGTGGGGTGTTGATTTCTACAAATACCGAAACCCTTTCACAAACCCTTGCTACCGAAATTATGAAATTATATCATAACAAACAGCATTTAATGGGAGATAATGCAAAAGTAAGATATAATGATTTGTTCTCAAATGCAATTTATGGTAAGAAAATTTTAAATATTTATAATTCCTTTATTAAAACTAAAAATCTAAATAGTAAAATAGTGGAAAGGATTATTGACTAGCATATGAAAATAAAAGAAATTGAAATGGCATTCCTTCACTCATCAATGGATATTTCCGGTTCATATATTAGTAATGAAGGATTTATGCAGTGGATAAAAGAGCGCAGAAATGCTGTAGGAGTGAATATTGATCTTATTCCCTTTTCAAAGCTAGAGAAATGGGGATTTGATTCGGAAACGGGAAATCTTCATCATGAATCCAAAAAATTTTTCTCGATAGAAGGGATTGAGATAAATACAAATTGGGGAGGTGTTAATTCCTGGACTCAACCAATAATTAATCAACCAGAAATTGGTTTTTTGGGTATTATAACTAAAAAAATAAATGGTGTTCTTCATTTTCTTATGCAGGCAAAAATTGAACCAGGTAATATTAATTGTGTTCAACTTTCACCTACATTGCAAGCCACGAAAAGTAATTATTCCAGAGTTCATAAAGGAAAATCGCCCTTATATCTTGAATATTTCAATGGTGAAAAACAAGTTGATACTTTACTTGATCAGCTGCAGTCAGAGCAAGGCGCGAGGTTTTTAAAAAAAAGAAATCGAAATATTATTATTGAAGTTCGAGAAGACATTCTAGTTCATGAAGATTTTTGCTGGCTAACACTGGGCCAATTAAAATACTTTTTGATGACAGATAATTTGATAAATATGGATACGAGAACTGTTCTTTCTGGAATTAGTTTCGGCTCTTATTCCTTAAAAGATCTGTCGATAATGAGAAGCGGTGAACTGGGGCAAATGTTGTTTTCTAATTATAGTGAACTGATGCTCATTTCTGCATTGGTATCTGAAAATTCAACCCAAACAATTGAAGAGATTATTTTTTGGATTACAGCTTTAAAATCAAAGTATGAGCTGGAGTTGAATCGAATACCTCTTAATAAAGTTAAGGATTGGATTACTACCGATTTTGAAATTCATCATATAAAACGCAAATATTTTTCTGTAATTGCCACTAATATATTTATAGAAAATCGGGAGGTTTTGAACTGGTCTCAGCCACTTTTAAAAACGGCACAAGAAGGTTTAGTTGCATTTATTGTGAAAAAAATAAATGGAATTTATCATTTTCTTGTTCAAGCAAAAATAGAGGCAGGTAACTTTGATATATTGGAACTAGCGCCAACTGTTCAGTGTCTTACAGGGAATTATAGAAAAGGAGAGAATGAATACGAAGTGCCTTTTATAAATGATGTACTTAATGCACCTCCAGAAAAAATTATATTCAAAACATTTCAATCCGAGGAAGGAGGGAGGTTTTATCAGGAACAAAACCTCAATATTATTGTCGAGGCTGAAGATAATTTTTCTGAAAATGTACCCGAGAGTTATTGTTGGATGACTCTTAATCAGTTGTATACATTCATTAAGTTTAATAATTATCTAAACATTCAGGCAAGAAGTTTACTTTCAGCAATAACATTTCAATAGAAAAAAGTATGAAAAAGCTCAGAATAGGGGTAATGGGTTGTGCTAACATAGCCGAGCGAATGGTTATACCAGCAGTAAAAAGTATCCCTGATAAATTTGATTTAATTGCTATATCGAGTAGAACTGCAGAAAAGGCAAATTTTTTCGCAAATAATTTTAATATACAGCCTGTCGTTGGTTATGAAAATCTTTTAGATAGAGAAGACATAGATGCTATTTACATGCCTTTACCAACCGGCTTGCACGAGGAGTGGATTTTAAAAGCACTGGAAGCTGGTAAGCATGTAATTGTAGAAAAATCCTTGGCTTTAAATTATACTTCTGCACAAAAAATAATAAATACAGCTAAATCAAAGGGGCTGTTGTTGATGGAAAATTTCATGTTTAAATATCACAAGCAACATCAAATTGTTTGGGAGAATTTAAAAAATGCTAATGTTGGTTCGTTGAGACTATTTCGTTCACAATTCGGTTTTCCACCATTAAATAATAATAATTTTCGTTATGACAATGATTTAGGTGGTGGCTCATTATTAGATGCGGGAGCATACACGGTTATGGCAAGTCGTTGGTATCTTGGGAATGATCAGGAGGTGATTAGTGCAGTATTATATATCGATCCCTTAAAAAATGTGGATATCTATGGTAATGCAACCCTGAAAAATAAAGATGGGATTGTGTCACAGCTTTCTTTTGGGTTTGATAATTTTTACCAATGCAATTATGAATTTTGGGGTTCGACAGGTAAGCTTTTTGCTGAAAAAGGATTTACTCCGAAACCAAATGAAATGTCACAAATTATATTTGAAAAGCAAGAACAAAAAGTCATTACTAATGTTACGCCTGATAATCATTTTGTTAATATTTTCAAAGAGTTTTATCGAAGCGTTACGGAACATGATTACGAACTTCATTATAATGATATTCTCGATCAAAGTAAAACTCTTTCTGAAATCAGGGACAAAGCAATAGAAATAAGACTATGAAGGCCGTAATAATTGGATGTAATGGATATATAGGAAAGCATTTGTGTACTTTTCTTATGAAAAAAGGTTGGGATGTTGCAGGGTATGATACTAGTGAGTTGCCTTTACTGCCAGTTACTAAATACCAACAAATAGATATATCTCAAAAAGATCAAGTAGATAAGATTGAGATGAATGTTGATTATATTTTTTATTTTTCGGGGATAACTGGGACGGCTAACGCCTATGATAACTATGATAAGTATATTGATATAAATGAAAAAGGACTTTTACATTTATTGAATCAAATAAAGAGTTCTAAATCTATTGCCAGATTGATTTTCCCTTCAACAAGATTGATATACAAAGGGATAGAGAATAAAGAATTGGACGAAAATTCAGAAAAGGAATTTAAGACGATTTATGCACTCAATAAATGGTTTGGGGAGCAAGCCATACAGCAATATAATAACTACTTTAATCTTAACTATACTATTTTTAGAATATGTGTTCCATACGGAAATCTTTTTGCAAATGAATATTCCTATGGCACGGTTGGTTTTTTTCTTAGTAAAGCACTAAAAAAAGAAAATATTATTCTGTTTGGCACAGGAAATCAGAAAAGAACTTTTACGCATGTAGAAGATATTTGTTTGCAAATTTATTCTTCCATCTTGCACAAGGAATCCAAGAATCGGATTTTTAATATTGCAGGAGAAAATTTTTCGTTAAATGAAGTCGCTCAGAAAATAGCTGCCAAATACAATATAAATGTTGAGTATTCGGAATGGCCAGAGCTTGATAGAAAATTAGAAAGCGGGGATACCATTTTTGATGGGAAACAAATACAAAAACTTACTCAGGAACCATTAAAACATTCTTTTAATAAATGGTTACAGGAACTTTAAATAGAAACGTAAGTAGATTTTATTTTCAAATTTACTTAAATAAAATAAAGAGCATATGAAAGAACCTATAGTATCCGTAATTATGCCTGTTTATAATGCGGAGAAATATTTGGCGGAAACAATTAACAGTATCCTTGCTCAAACGTTTGTAGATTTTGAATTTCTTATTATTGATGATGGAAGTACCGATAAATCGTTACAGATTCTTAATTCATATGCAGATTCACGAATAAAAGTTTTAAAAAACGATAAAAATATTGGTTATGTTCAGACATTAAATAAGCTAATAGACTTATCAAAAGGTAAATATATTGCAAGACAAGACAATGACGATATTTCGTTTCCTGAAAGGTTAAAAAAGCAAGTGGATTTTTTAAATAAAAATGAGGGTACAGGTGTTTGTGGGACTAATATGTTTTTTTTCGGAGACAAACAAAAGCAGTCATTAATGCCTATTCGAGATGAAGAGATTAGAGCATACATGATAATCAATAACCCGTTCTGTCATCCAACTATAATGTATCGGAAATCATTGTTTAATGAATTAAAGATTGATAAGTATGATGAATCGTTATGTCCGGCAGAAGATTATGCTATGTGGTTTGAAATTTCGAAAAAAACTAAACTAGCAAATCTTTATGAACCACTTTTGAAATATAGGTGGCATCAAAATAATACCAGTCAGTTGAAAAAAGATATCCAGATTGAAAAAGCGAACGATATCAGGAAAAAAATTATGAAATTTACCCTTTCTTTGGAAATCTCTGAAAAAGAAAACCAATTGCTGGGGTTTATTTCGAATCCTGAATTAGTTGACTACGATGATTTATTGTCTTTTGAAGAATTTTGTAAAAAGATACTTGAAAAAAATTCGGAAATTGGTTATTATAACCAAATCGTTCTACGAAATTTGTTTTTTTATTTTTGGACTAAAGTATGTTTTAAAAGTTTAAAAATTAGTACTATTAAGAAATGGAAAATGTATTTTTCATCAGATTTATATAGCTTTAAGAGTGTTTTGGATTTAATTTCAATTAAGAGTATTTACAAATTTATCTATGATAAAAAATAATTAAAAAATATGAAAAAAATATTTATTGCAGGTGGGGGAGGGATGCTTGGTGAAGCATTCTATCAACAATTTAAGGACTCGTATGTTTTAAAATGCACAGATAAAGATGTCAATGAGGAATGGTTAAGCTTCTTGGATTTTCGGGATTTAGATGAATATTCAAATCAGGTTTTAAATTTTAAACCTGATTATCTTTTTCATTTAGGAGCTTATACTGATTTAGAATATTGTGAACAAAACAGTGAAGATACATACGCAACAAACACTATTTCCGTTGAAAATGCCGTGTACATAGCAAATAAATTGAATATCCCTTTATTATATATTTCAACGGCCGGAATTTTTGATGGTTCAAAAGAGCTTTATGATGACTGGGATCTACCTAATCCTTTGGGCGTATATGCACGCTCTAAATATATGGGAGAACGATTTGTTGTAGAGAATGCTAATCGTTTTTTAGTTTGTAGAGCAGGTTGGATGATGGGGGCAGGGCCAACTAAGGATAAGAAATTTATTCAAAAAATAATGAAGCAGATCAAAGATGGGAATAAAGAGTTGATGATTGTGAATGATAAAGATGGAACACCAACTTATACCCATGATTTTGCTAAAAATGTAAAAGTATTGCTTGAAAAAGAGGTATGGGGATTGTATAATATGGTATGTGATGGGCAAACAAGCAGATACGAAGTTGCCGCGGAACTTCTTAAAATTGTGGGCAAGGACAATACTATTAAGCTTACATCTGTTTCGTCTGATTATTTTAAAGATGTATATTTTGCTGCTCGTCCTCTTTCTGAAAGACTCGTGAATAGAAAATTAAATTTGAGGAAGCTTAATTTAATGAGAAATTGGCAAATTGCTTTGAAAGAATACATATCAAACTATTATGGTAATTATTTAGATTAATTTGGAAGTCGCACAGGTTAAATTTTTTCCTTTTGTAATTTCATGTATTTGTGACAATGTTTTTTTAGATAATATTACTTAATGCTATTCGATAAGTATACTATGCATTTTTTTGTGAATCAAAGAATCACTAAATGAAAAAGTCATTTATTGCGATATTAATCTTTTATATAACTTTTCATTTTTTAATACCTGAGATATATTATCTTTTTTTTGAAGAGACTCATATTTATTCGGCTATAGTTGATAAGGCTGCATCAAATAAGGCTTTTTTTATTAATATGTTTTCAATAGTAGGAACTATTGGTTTAATATTAGCTTTTCCTTTTAAAGACAATAAAATTCAGCCAGTAATAAAGTCACTCGCAGCCAGTGAACTTTATTACTTCTCCATTTTATATGGTTTGTTGTATCTTCTGGTAAGTGGCGGATTTAAGGGGATTCTTTCTGGGGTATTATCAGGTAGTTTATATAATTATATAAATCTGTTTTTGAATCCAATGGTATTATTAACATGTGCACTTTTTCTACAAGTGAAACGGGTTAATATTTTTATAATGGTTTTGCTTTATCTTATAGTAGTGACTATTTCAGGCAGCAGAAGTGGAATTATAGGGGTTTTATTATTGTTTTTATCTGGTTTGGGTTTTTATAATTTCTATACCTATAAAAATAAACTTAAAATGATTCTTTACTTTTTTCTCCTCTTATCTCCTTTTATATTCATTTTTGCAACGCAGCTAAGATACGGTTCTTCAGGGCTTGAGTTTCAAACTCTTTTTAGTAAAATTATTGGACGAGTTTCGCTGATAGAAACCAGTATGATCCCTGTTCATTTTAAAGACTTAAATGACATTCATCTCAAGTTGTTTTATGAGAAATATGGAATTATAAACCAGCTGAAAGTTATAATTGACTCTACTATTCCAGGAGAAATATTTAATAATGATGTATTTCCTAATCAATATTATCGAGCAATTTTTTTGGGCAGACCTGAAACTTTTGTAGTTGAAAACTATATGTCCATAAATATGAGTTTACCAGTATTTTTTTATTTGTGCTATGGGTATTGGGGTATACCAATTACGATTTTATTTTTATTTTTATTTTTTTACTTTATGTATAAGTATAGAACAAATGCTTATAACAATATTCTTTTCCTCCCATTGTTGTATCAAATGTTAATTTATTTTGATTGGGTAATGGTTTTTAATCAATTATTCACTACAGTACTTACATTAATTGCATTGTTTGGATATATAGCATTCAGAAATTCTCTAGTTACAAAAACACTTGAAAAAAAAAATGCTGATTAGTTTAATAATACCTACCTACGGTAGAACAAAGGAGTTAGAAGAGCTTTTAGAAAGTTTGAATAATCAGACATATAAAACTTTTGAAGTGTTAATTGTTGATCAAAATGATTTGATAAGTATTGATGAAATTGTCAATAAGTATGAATCCTCATTGATTATTAAACACATTAAATCTTCTAAAAAAGGTATTGCAATTAGCAAAAACATAGGAATTGTAAATTCAAAAGGGGGCCTAATCACTTTCCCTGATGATGATTGTAAATACTATCCTGATACATTGCAAAATGCTTTTGATTATTTTCAAAAAAACACTACTGTTGATATATTCTATGGAAGAATATATGATATGGTTCAAAAAGTAAATATTATAAGAAACTGGTCAGATAAGGATATAAAGCTAAATAGATTTAATTTTCATAATAATTATTCCGCAATAACCTGTTTTAGTAAAAATAAGGATTTGTTTTTTGATGAAAATTTTGGAGTTGGTTCCAAGTATGGCTGTGGTGAAGAGTTTGATTATATAATGATTGCTTTAAACTCAGGGATGCATGTAATGTATACCCCTCAAATTTCTATTTGGCACCCTAGGTTAGATGTCAATGTGATGAGTAAGGAAAAAGTATTCTATTATGCAAAAGGGTATGGAGCTGTGTTTAGGAAAAATTTAAATTTTGTTTATGCACTCTTGTTTATCAGTTCATTGAGCTATCAGCTCGCACAATTAACAATTAATCTTTTTAAGGCGGATATACAGACATTTAATAAAAGATGGATAGCATTTAAAGGAAGAATAGTTGGTTTTTTTATGTTTATCAACCATTCAGATTGAAATAGTTATGCTTAAAATTTCTATTATAACAGTCACTTACAATTCCGAGGTTTATCTTCAGGAAGCAATTAATTCTGTTGTATCACAGGATTATACAAACATAGAGTATATAATTGTTGATGGACAATCTACAGATAATACATTAACTATTATAAAACAGCAACAGCAATTGTCTAAGTTTATAACGGAAGCAGATTCTGGAATATATGACGCAATGAACAAAGGAGTGAGTTTATCCACTGGTGAAGTTATTGGGCTTTTGAATTCAGACGATATATATACCGATGAGGGGGTGCTAAGTGATGTAATGAAGTGTTTTAATGAAGATCCGGATTTAGACGTTTTGTATGGAAATTTGGTTTACGTTAAAAAGAACGATACGAACCAAATTGTAAGAAGATGGATTTCGAAACCATATTATAATAATTTTTTTGAAGATGGCAATGTTCCTCCTCACCCCGCATTGTTTGTTAGATCAAGGGTATATAAAGAAGTGGGCTTATTTGATTTGCAATATAAATTAGCTTCAGATTATGAATTCATGTTTAGGGTTTTAAAAAAGCATAATTTTAAATCTAAATATATTGATAGACTTACGGTAAAGATGCGTTTGGGAGGGGCGACCAATAAAAGTATTAAGAATATTATTAATGGAAATAAGGAAATTCTAAAGGCTTGGAAAAATAATGGTTTAAAACCGCCCTTAACATTAATGATCATTAGAATTCTAAAGCGTCTGGTACAATTTGTTTGAAAATGAAAATAATTCTTACTGGAGCTTCCGGTTTTTTAGGTAAGGTAATAAAAGATACCTTAATTGAACACGATATAATTTCTATAGCAAGAAGTAATGCTGATATTAACATTGATTTATCAGCAAAAATTCCGGTTTTGCCGTTTAGTGATATGGTAATTCATGCAGCTGGAAAAGCGCATATAGTGCCAAAAACAGAAACGGAAGGACGTGATTTTTTTAATGTAAATTATCAGGGAACCAAAAATCTTTTAAAAGCAATCGAGGATTCGAGGCTTCCTAAAATGTTTGTTTTCATTAGTACTGTAGCTGTTTATGGAAAGGAAACAGGTGTTTTAATTAATGAAAACACACCTTTATCTGCCAAAGACCCATATGGTTTAAGTAAAATAGCCGCGGAAAAATTAATTAGTGACTGGTGCAAAAATAAAAAGGTGATTTGCACTATTTTAAGATTGCCTCTCATTGCAGGCGCGAATCCGCCCGGTAATCTGGGTTCAATGATTAAGGGTATTAGGAAAGGTTATTATTTTAACATTGCCGGTGGAGGAGCGAAAAAAAGTATCGTATTAGCAAGGGATGTGGCGCAAATCATTCCGAAAATTGCTGAAATTGGAGGGATTTATAACCTCACCGATAAGTACCATCCGTCATTTAAAGAATTGAGTACAAAAATTGCGTCTCAAATGGACAAAAAACAGCCAATAAACATTCCCTTCTTTATTGCAAAAATAATTGCGTTGGTTGGGGATCGACTAGGGAAAAGCGCTCCGCTTAATTCAAATAAACTTGCGAAACTTACTTCTAATCTTACTTTTGATGATACAAAAGCTTCAGAAATAATTGGTTGGGAACCGACACCTGTATTGGAAGGATTTAAAATAATTTAAAATAAGTCAACTGAAGTAACCAGTTAAAAAAAAGCAATTACCTTTATAAGCCGAATAGTTATTGGTTGCTGAAATAGCATTTATAAAATAATTTATTATAGTTATATGTACTCAAATTTTAATCTCGATTCATTTATTCAGACACATGTTATTAAGCGCCCCCGAAGCCTTTTTTCAGATGATTTAATGCGCTTTGATACAGAGTTGAAAAGAAGGATCAACGGGAAACGTGTAATGGTAATAGGTGGTGCTGGAACCATAGGATCTTCATATATCAAGGCCATTTTGAAGTATAACATTAAAAGCCTTATTGTTGTAGATATTAATGAAAATGGCTTGACGGAGCTGGTACGCGATTTAAGGAGTTCAACAGAGTATAATGTTCCTGATGATTTCATAACTTATCCGATAAACTTTGGAGATCGTGTTTTTGAGAAATTATTTCGCAAATTAGGTCCATTCGATATTGTAGCCAACTTTGCTGCGCACAAGCACGTACGTAGTGAAAAAGACATTTTTTCTATTGAGGCGATGATTGAAAATAATGTATTACGTGCCCGTAAATTGCTTGACTTATTAATTGAATTCCCTCCGGAACATTTTTTCTGCGTATCTACGGATAAAGCTGCGAATCCCGTAAATATTATGGGAGCAAGTAAAAAGCTGATGGAAGAACTAATCATGTCTTATTCTTCTCAGATACCTATTAAAACTGCCCGGTTTGCGAATGTAGCTTTTTCAAATGGCAGTTTACCATTAGGTTTTTTAGATAGAATCAATAAAAAACAACCCTGGTCATGTCCGCTTGGCATCCGCAGATTTTTTGTTTCACCTCAGGAGTCAGGTGAATTATGTCTAATAGCCTGTATATTGGGAGAATCAGGAGATATCTTTTTTCCGAAATTGGATGAAGTAAAGGATATGATTTCTTTCGATTCAATAGCGTTGGATCTATTGAATAGTTTAGGCTTAAAGGCGGATATTTGCAAAACGGAAGAAGAGGCGAAGAAAAAGGCATTAATGTTAAATGAAAGTTCTGTTGATTATCCGATATATTTTTTCGGATCTGATACTTCTGGCGAGAAGTCCTTTGAAGAGTTTTTTACGGACGATGAAGAATTGGATACAGGTAGTTTCATAAACCTTGGCATTATTAAAAATTCAAAAAAAAGAAATAGCAAAGAAATTGACCAGATTTTTAATCAGTTCAATTCACTTTTTGAATCCAATGAGTTTTCTAAAAGTGATGTGGTAGAAATCTTAAATGAATATTTACCCAATTTTCAGCACATTGAAAAAGGGAAGGGCCTTGATCAGAACATGTAATAGAATTGAATTTTTTAATTGAATATTCTTAATGTTTTTTTATTCCAATCTGCAATTTATGTACAAGCATTTTTTTAAACGTTTTTTTGATATATTATTTAGTTTCATAGCACTTTGTATCTTATCACCTTTGTTGGTTCCAATTAGTATTGGCTTATTGTTAACAGGTGAGCATTATATTTTTTATTTCCAGAAACGCATTGGCTATAAAAACAAACCGTTTTTTATTTGGAAATTTGCTACAATGCTTAAAAATAGTCCAAACCTTGGAACTGGCTTGCATACAACACGTAAAGATCCACGGATTTTGCCCATGGGTAATTTTTTAAGAAAAACAAAAATTAATGAATTGCCTCAAATTATAAATATCTTAATAGGGGATATGAGTATTATAGGTCCCCGCCCATTGGTAGATAAAACTTTTGAGCCCTATCCTGACCATGTCAAAGCAATTATTTATAATGTAAAACCTGGGTTAACCGGGGTTGGTTCTATTGTATTCAGGGATGAGGAGCGTTTACTTTCAGAAACAAAGTTACCCTTGGAGGAATTTTATAAACTACACATTTCACCTTATAAAGGAGAGTTGGAGCTTTGGTATCAAAAAAATCTTGGTTTGTATACCGATTTTATGCTTGTTTTTCTAACAGCTTGGGTGATTGCTTCTCCTGATAGTCAATTGGTATACCGTGTTTTTAAGGACCTTCCGGCAAGGCCGGCACTATTGAAGTAATTGTATTGGTATGAGATTAATTATTCTACCGAAGAATAAAGAAAGCGAGTATCCCAATTAAAACAAGGCCAATTATTAAATACTTTAAAAAAAAGTTTTGTGCCTCTATGGTGTTTTTTTCTAATTGCTCCTCCTTTTTACTATTTTGTTTTTCTTTTTCGGTACTTATTCTTTTTCCATCCGTGTAGTAACTTATTATTTGGCCGCCTTCTTCCCATAATCCAACTTTCAAACCATTCGAATATTCCCCTTTTTCACTGATATTTCCATAAATGTCGTGAAATGTCCATTCTCCTTCTTCTTTATCATTTTTATAACGCCCTTTCCAGTTGACCAAGCCATTACTAAACCAGGCTTCGCTATGCCCATCTAATTTCCCATCATTGTATGTATTTATCGAATGCAGATACCCGTCAATATATTCTTTCCATATTCCATTATATTTTCCTTCTACATAATTTCCACTTGATTGTAATTTTCCTGTATACCAATAGAATTCCCAGTATCCATGCCGCTGTTTATTCAGAAAGCTTCCTTTAGATTCTATTTCCCCGTTTTTATAATAGGAAATACTTTCTCCGTCTAATTCCCCGCTTTCGTTAATATTGAATTTAGTGCCCATTTATAGTTTTTTAGTACAAAACAATCCTCAAAATGCTTGCCACAATCATTCTGATGCGGTTTGTCTATGTAAAAGCGGGATTACCTGTTTTTTTTATTTTTTGTGTTTCATAATCAGATCAATAAATACAACCAATTGATACTGCGTTAAAATTGAAAACAAATATAATAATAAAGAGATCGTATCTGTTTTTTTATGAAATTATAGCCTATTCCTCTTTTTTTTGTTGATTCAGAAATTACCCCAAATTCATATTTCAAAATAATTTTTTGAAATGAAAGAATAATAGTAATTTTGTTTTCGAATTTTGAAAATCGTGTAATGAATATTTTTAATTCCGAAGAATTATTTGAGAGGTTTGGATCGCATAGTTCATTGCTTAGTATATTTATTTTTGTCGGAGCATTTCTTACTACTTATATAATCATTCCCAAAGTTATTTGGGTAACTCAGGTTAAGAATTTATCTACACCTGTTATTGGCAGAAGTGCTCACAAAATACCTACACCAGCTTTTGGTGGAGTTGCATTTTTTGTAACATTGGTATTGATTGTATCCTTTATACAATCAATACATTTGAATTATGTCGGCAATCATTTGATAGCAGCATTGACCATATTGTTTATGGTTGGATTAAAAGATGATTTAATAATTTCCACAGCCAGAGTCAAACTTATTGGCCAATTAATGGCAATTGGGTTGATTTTGTTTTCTCCTGAACTCCAAATAACAACATTAAATGGCTTTTTTAGTATATCCGCTATTCCTCAATGGGTTTCTGTTGCAATTGCCGTAGTAATGATGCTGGCCATCATAAATGCCTATAACCTTATTGATGGTATTGATGGATTAGCCGGAATTATCGGGATTATAATTTGTGGAATCTATGCCGTGCTCTTTTATTTATCAGGGTACAATTTTTATTTTATGGTAAGTATCGCAATTATTGCCATTCTAGTCGCTTTTTTGCGATATAATTTTGCATCGGGAACCAACAAAATATTTATGGGAGATTCTGGCTCCCTGGTAATTGGTTTTTTAATTGGTTTTTTAACTCTTAAGTTTATGGTTTTGCAGCCGTTTTTAATTAAGGATTATGATTTTAAACCCGAAAACAGAATCATTTTTATTATTGCAATATTATTTATTCCAACTTTTGATACAACCCGTATTATATTTTCACGGTTGTTAAAAAAACAAAACCCTTTTATGGCAGACCGTAATCATGCTCACCATATTTTAATAGATTTGGGTCTATCGCATGGCAAAGCAAGCATATTATTAGGGCTTTTGAATGTTTTTATTGTTATGGTGTTTTTACTCTTAGGTAGGTATTATTCCTGCTATATTATGGCATTTGTGATGGGAGCCCTATTCTTGCTGTTTACCTATATGTTTTTCGCATTAAAAACACGGAAATTAAAAAAATAATAATAATCGATTTCATTCCAATCAATAGCTTGGAATAAAAACCAGACTCAGCTTCTGAAATTTCTTATAAGTTACTACAGCTTTATTCTTTTTCTTAACAGCCAAAGCAGACCAAGTAACAAACCTGTAATAAACCCAGTTGCAATATTCAATATTAGATTGGATGCGGATACTGGCGCTGAAAATCCAACAATTAATTCAAAACTGTTGTTAAGCTCTTTTTTTTCATTTATTTTTAATTGAGTTTGAGACAAATTCATTGCTTCCTGATAAACCTTAACCGGGTCAATGGATTCACCCAAAATTATCCCATTTCCAATGCTTCTAGGTAAGATACTTTTATCTACTATGGTTTTAAGGCTGTCAACTGCAATAATCTGGTTTTTTATTCTTTCCTCAAGCTTGTCAAGGTATAAGCGGTTAATCAATTTTCTTTTTGTGGCATATTCATTTGATTCCAGATAATTCAAAAGCTTTGGTTGCAAACTGTCAAGTATAGCAGTATTGTATACTTTTACTTCAATTTTAAAATCCGATAATTTTGAAAGAGAATCATTGGTGCTTTCTATATTTAGCGATTTAAATGCGATGCTTTTGATCTGCTTTGCAACCTCAAAATCAATATCAAGTTTGCTGGCTAGCATTGTATCTTTATTTGAACCTTTTGTAAGCCCGTTAATAAGATCAGTGCATTGTCCATTGTTTAAACGGGTATGGGATACGGTGAGATCAGTTATATATACTTTTTTTCTTATATAATAAGCCCCAACGCCAAGCGCAACTCCTAAAATAATAAATATCAAAAGCGTTTTTATATTTTTTAAGCAAAATATAAAAAATTCACCTATTCTCTGGAAGAGATTCAAAATCCCATTTTTTATACTTCTGAAAATATAAAGTAAGTCAATTTCTTCTGAGGACATATTTTTCTTTTTAGTTATTTGGGAATTTATAAAACACCTTAATTTGGTTCAAAAATAACAATTAAAGGTTTAAATGCTTGCGAATCTTTTAATTTAAAATATATTCAATAAATATTTTAAATACTATTGGCTGATACAATCACAACCCAACCAAAAACGCCATTGTATCAACCCCATCAGCATAATCGTTTAGATTTGGGCTTTGAGCCTCACCAAAGGCAATGGAATTGTTAATTTCAGGAGCTTTTGAAACAATACATTGAATCTGCTCTTTTTCATTTTCAAGTTTCAGATTTAATAAATCGAGATCTTCATAATATTCATAAAATAAGACTCCTATAGGGGATGAATAACCTGAATCTTCTTTTAATAAAAGAAAGTTATTGTCAAGGAGTGATTTCTGGCTGCTCATTAAATAAACAGTTCGGTTATACTCGTAATTATTGCCATATTTATTATTATTGACAACATATTGGAAACCGAATATGGCCTCGTAAAACGGATCAAATTTGTATCCTGCAGGAACAAAAAGTTTTGACACATTCCGGCATCCTAAACCAAAATATTGAAAAATGTCTTTTCCTAGTAATTTTAAGTCTTCGTTGCTTTCATTACCCGTTAGGATTGCTGCTGAATTGCGGTTTTTTCGGATAATGTGCGGATATTTTCCAAAATAATATTCAAAATATCGGGCGGAATTATTACTGCCGGTTGCAATTACAGCATCTATGTTTTTTAATTGTCCTTCGGTGAACTCAATATAATTAGCAAATTCAGGTTCTATTGTGATTAAAACCTTTGCAATACCCGTCAATAGCAGCTTATCATCTGACGATAGTTTACCTGTAAATTTGTTACCGGATAATAGAATGCATAACATATCGTGGAATCCAACCATTGGAATATTTCCAGCCATTATAACAGCAATGTTTTTAACCGTTTTTGTGTCAGATAGAGGTTGGGTATAGGTATTAAGCCAATCTGTAAGTTTATCCTGGTCTAAACTTGAAGCAATTGAACTTATTGCATTCCTAACATTATCTTCTGTAAACCAGCCATTATGGTAATGAACTGATTGTATCAGATCATTAAAAATAGTATAAAATTTATCGTTAAGCGTATTAACTGCTTGTTTTTCATTGGCTATAGCAAACTGTTCTAAAAAGCTACCCAATTTAACAAAAGCTTTTATCCGGTTATCTATTGTCATTTTTTGTATTCTAAGGCCTCTATATTATTAGTTTTGTAGTATCTTTGCGAAGATTTTACAAAACTAATAAAACAAAAGACTTTTATGGCTATTAAAATTACTGAAGAGTGCATTAATTGTGGAGCATGTGAGCCAGAATGTCCAAATAATGCGATTTATGAAGGTGGAAACGAATGGCGTTTTTCTGACGGAACTACTATAAAAGGTGAGTTTACTTCAAAAAGTGGAATTACTGTTGATGCGGACCAGCCAGAACCTCCTGTTGCTATGGATATTTATTACATAGTATCGGATAAATGTACTGAATGTGTTGGTTTTCATGACGAGCCTCAATGTGCTGCTGTATGCCCTGTAGATTGCTGTGTAGATGATGAAAACTGGCGAGAAAGTAAGGAAGAACTGCTAGCGAAAAAAGCAACTTTACATATTGTATAAACTCCTGATTTATGGAAATTAAGTGCCATTCCGTAAGTACGGTTTGGCACTTTTTATTTAATCAAATAGATTTTTTTATAATGAGTTTAGTTAATCCGAAGGGTTGTAATAAAATAAAACCTTTCAGAAACCGTTTCTAAATTATATTTTGTATAATGAAAAAATCCATCTCATTCATTTTAATAATAGTTTCACTGTGTTCTACTGCGCAAAATCAGAAAGGGGAGAAGCAGATTTTGGATGGGTATAGTGATTCATTAAGGATTATTTGTGGTAAAATATATAGTTCAAAAACAGATATTGATAAAAAAAAATTCAATCAACAATTACTTAAAACCTTTGAATTAGCCTTAAATACTGATTTTTCCTTTACCTATCCATTTGATTCATTGACTGACATAGCAAGATTAGTTTCTCCCGATAATACCTTTCGGATTATAAATTGGAATATACCATATAGTGATGGTACACAGGAATATTTCGGGTTTATTCAGAATAAACATGTACAAGTAAAAAAGAAAGGATTATTTAGAAAAGAAAGAATAGAAACTCTTCAATTGTACAGCCTGATTGATAAATCTCTTGAAATTAAAAATCCAGAGAATGTAATTACTGATAATAAAAAATGGTTTGGAATGTTGTATTATAAAATTATTCCCATAAAAACAAAGAAGCAAACCTATTATACTTTACTTGGCTGGGATGGTAATGACAAGTTTACTTCAAAAAAAATTATTGATGTGCTTACGTTTGATGATAAAGGGCTTCCTCATTTTGGAGCTGATATTTTCAATATTCCCAAGAAAAATCCCAAAAGAGTGATCTTTGAATACGCAGCTTCTTGCACCATGTCGCTTAAATACAATGCGAAAAAAGATTCCATAGTTTTTGACCATTTAGCTCCTGAGCAACCGCAATTGGAGGGCCAGTACCAATATTACTGCACCGACATGAGTTATGATGGTTTTGGTTTTAAACGCGGAAAGTGGAATTATGGTGCAGATGTGAGTGCTACAAATGAAAAAGACAACAACGATAAATATTATAACGATCCCCGCAACACGAAGCAAACTCACGAAAGCAATAATTTTATTTTAAAAGATAAAAAGAAGAAGAAGTAGTGGTTTAAAAATCGTCCTTTATTGCAAGTTCTAATAACTCTTCAATTTCATGAAGCGCATCAAATAACTGCTGAAACGATTCAATTACGAAATATTTAGACTGAAGTATATCTGTTCTGAAATCGGTGTTGAAAACCGTTTGAACGTCAAAGTTAATATGTTCCGCTTCTCCGCTCAGGCAGTGCTTTGTTTCACCCATTGATGAAATGATGCCTGCACCATAAATTTTTTTCTGTCCGTTTTCTTTAATTAAGCCAAATTCTATGGTAAACCAGTATATGCGCCCAAGCAGTTCAATAGCTTTGGGACTGTCAATATACTTTAATGCAATGTCACTTATCCCCTTAAAAAAGTCAACATATTTTGTGTTGCTTAATAACGGGGCATGCGCAAATACATCGTGGAACATGTCAGGTTCTTCCAGATAATCCAATTGTTCCATGGTTCTAAGCCAGCATGTTGCAGTGAATTTTTTCTGAGAAAGAAATTCGAAAAATGTTTTCTGTGGACTTATATTAGGAACCACTTCAAGGCTCCATCCTGTGAGCGGTTTAAGAAGTTGAGCTAATTCATCAAAATGAGGAATACGATCATTTGTAAATTTAACGGTTTCTAACGCCTCTAAATATTCTCCCGAAGCAATTGGTTTTAAAATAGCGATCTGGCGGTCGAATAAGGTTTTCCAAACTAAATAATCGTGTTCGGTATAGTTGCTGTAAATTTGACTGGTTGGGCGCATTTGCGTGTTGTTACTGGTAATTGATGCTTCGTGTCTTAAGGCCTTTGCGGCAAACAACACTAGAGGTGGATTCTAAGAATAAAACAATTCTCCTTTGGCTGCCATCGTTTTTAATAAGATACTCGGCCTGTAACGATCTTCAGCATACTTTGTATACAAATCATCTAAAATGAGCAATACATTATGTAAACCTAATTCATCTGCCCATTTTAATAACCCTTTAGGATAATTAACGCCTTTGGTCATTGCAAGGTCAAGATCTTCTTTAGTGGCTAATTGCAGGTGAAGTGAATCAACAGCTTCGTTGATTAGCATAGCAATAACGCGATAAAAAATGTTTTTCCCCAATTCTTCATCTTCCTTCGGCTTAGGTAATGCTACCCCTTCGGCATAATTATAGTAACCTCTGCCAGTTTTTCTGCCGAACCATTTTGCTTCAAACAAACGTTTTTGTGTTAAGGAAGGTTTAAATCGTGGTTCGTAAAAAAACTGTGTCCAGACGCTTTCAGTGACTTTATAGTTAATATCGTTACCGATAAAATCCATTAGTTCAAATGGCCCCATTTTAAAGCCTCCTATGGCTTTCATCGCCCAGTCTATAGTTGCAAAATCGGCAATTCCTTCTTCATATATACGGATGGATTCTCCATAAAAGGATCGGGCTACCCGGTTAACAATAAAGCCAGGAGTGTCTTTCACGAGTACGGTTACTTTTCCCCAGCTGTCAATTAATTTTTTTGAATCTCCTGTAACAATTGTATTTGTTGTAATAGCGGGAATAATTTCTACCAAGGGCATGATAGGAGCGGGGTTGAAAAAATGAATTCCAATTACCCGCTCCGCTTTTTTACAAGCCGAGGCGATGGATGTTATGGACAGGGAAGAAGTATTACTAGCAAGCACACAATCATCGGAAACAATAGCTTCTAAATCAGAAAATAATTTTTGCTTTACATCTAAATTTTCAATAATTGCTTCAATAATAATTCCACAATTTTTGAATTGGTTTAAATCACTGGCAAACTGAGTCCTTTGTAAAATATCTTTACCAGATTGTTCTGTTAATTTTTGTTTCTCAATAAGTTTTTTTAATGTGTTCTCTAAATTAATTTTTGCTTTATCCAAAGCGTGCTGGCTGGTATCGAATAATATTACATGATGCCCTGCAGTTGCCGCTACCTGCGCAATACCGGCTCCCATTGCACCCGAACCAACTACACCTACTATCGTATTTTTTGAAAACATATGTTTTTTAATTTATCAATTATGCAGTAGGCAATTGCTTTACTGATAATACTTAATAGCTAAAAATTATAATCAATTGAGTCGCCCAAATTGCCTACTGTAAGATTGTCCTAATTGTCTAATTGAAACTACACTCCCTGAAATACTGGTTTGCGTTTTCCCATAAAAGCAGCAACACCTTCATTGTAATCATTTGTTAATGCTGCTTTTACCTGCATTTGTGCTTCGCATTCCAATTGTTCACTTAAGGAGTTGTCCATGGATTGGTTTAGCATATATTTAGTCATACCAAGCGCTTTGGTTGGCATAGCCGCAAGTGTTTTTGCTGTTAACATTCCCTCTTCATGCAGTTTATTATCTTCTACCACTTTATAAATCATTCCCATTTTTTCAGCATCCGCGGCAGATATTTTGTCACCTAACATCATCAATGCTGACGCTTTACCAAAGCCGATTAATCTTGGTAAAAAGAAAGAGCCCCCATTATCCGGCACTAAGCCTATTTTGCTGAAGGCCTGTATAAATGCCGAAGAAGCACCAGCGATGACTACATCACATGCCAGGGCAATATTTGCTCCGGCACCTGCAGCAACACCATTCACGGCACAAATAACCGGCTTTTCAAGCGATCTTATTTTTAACACAATTGGATTGTAATGTTCCCGAACGATACGTTCAATTCCCGGTCCGCTTTTATCAAGTGCTTCCGCTAGATCCTGCCCTGCACAAAAAGCTTTTCCTTCACCAGTTAAGTATACTGCACGGATTGTACTGTCGGAAGCTGCTGTACCTAGTGCCTCCTGAAGCTGTAAAGCCATTTCGCGGTTGAAACTGTTGAATTTATCCGGACGGTTAAGTGTAATTTTTAATACACTTTCGATGATTTCTACCTTAATAAATGTCATATGATTTAATTTTTATGGTCAATCAAATATAAGAGCAATTAATGTATAAAAAAAATGGAAAGATTTAAGTTTTCTTAAAGCTAATAGTATATGCAACCCCAGGTCTGTTTTCATACTTCAAGGTGGCTCCGATTTGTGCAATAAGCCCGTTTACAATTTTCAATCCAATAGAATTTTTCGATATATTTTCAATCTCAAATCCAGGGCCATTGTCCTTTATAGTAAGAAAAACAATAGTATCCCTTTCCATCAATGTAATCTCAATGATTCCATTGATAACCTCATTAAATGCATGTTTGTATGAATTTGTTACAATTTCATTAACAATCAGGGCCAAAGGGATGGCTGTTGAAACTTCGAGATGAACATCCTCTAAATCGGTTTTTAGTACTATTTTTTTGTTTCCGACATTCAATGATTTATTTAAAATGGCTAAAATTTCCTGTAGGTATTTTTTGAAATTTAAGTTTGAATAGGATTCTGATTGATATAACAGCTCGTGAACTGCCGCAATAGAATTTATTCTATTACGTGATTCAAAAAATAATTTCTGATGATATTCATCATTCGCTTTAGTTGCCTGTAGATTCAATAAACTGGCTATAATTGATAAATTATTTTTCACCCTGTGATGAACTTCCTGTAATAAAACTTTTTGTTCTTTATAGGCTATTTCCAGCTTACTGTAGGCTTTTTTTTTCTCGCTCGTTTCAATTGCTAATGAAATCATTTGTGCTATCACAAGGCCGAATTTTTGCTCCTGCAAATTCCAATTCCTTACTGTATGGGTGTGTTCAAAACACAAAATTCCAACAATGTCACCTTCAATCCGAATAGGGATGTCCATTAAGGAACAAATATTGTTTGGTATTAAATACGAGTCGAGTAATTCAGCTGTTTGCGGGTCGTTTAATGCATCATTGGTTATAATTAGTTTTTTTGTCTCAAAAAGTTTGAAATATTTGGGCATATCTATCCGTGGTAAATCATCCTGCGCAACTAATTTATTTTGTATTGAATCAAAATTTCCGATGCAATGTATTTGTGAATGATCGTCATTAAAAATCCATGCATTTGTTCGTTGTGTATTGCATGCTCTTGAAGCCATTTCTAAAATTTCATAAATCGAAGCTTTTAATTTTCCATCACGTATTTTTCTTGATTTTGAAAGGTGTTCAATACTGAGTGCTTTCCTCATTATATCCCTTTGAACCCTTTGGTACTGTGAATTATCTTTAATGTATATGAAAAAAATAGCTTCTGAATTTTTTTCTGTGCTTTTTACTATGCGTATTCTGGCCGAATAAAATGAACCGTCTTTTCTTTCCAGATTGGTATAAAAAATAAAAGAATTACCAGGATCAGATGAGTTAAATAGACTAGTTAGTTTGTCTTTTTCTTGCGGGAGTATATCTTCAAGCTTTTTCTGCAATAAACTCTCTTTTGAAAGCCCAGTTAAAGAACACAGGATATTATTTGCAAAAATGATTTCATAATCCTCATTAAGAATTACTATTCCTTCGGTAAGATTATCAAGTAGCCCGGGTATGGCAAATAAAATAATATTCTCTGAAACTTCCATTCGTCATTATATTTCATTTATTCATGAAAAATACATGCCATTTTGTCGAAAAGAAGTCTATAGGCACTTAAAATAATCAAATGGTTCTTTGCAATCGAGACAGCGATAAAGTGCTTTGCAAGCAGTTGAGCCGAATTGTGAAATCATTTCTGTATGAATAGAGCCGCATTGAGGGCATTTTAAATTGCGTGGTTTACCCATTAAAACACCTTTATCAATCGTACTATGATCAGGCGGGGCAATTCCGTAAGCGCTCAGTTTTTCTTTTGCAGTATCAGTGATCCAATCGGTTGTCCAGGCAGGAGAATAGACCAAATCAATTTTTACGTTATTAATTCCAACTTCTTTGAGTTTGATCTTAATATCGTCTTCTATTACTTTCATTGCCGGACAGCCACTATATGTGGGGGTTATTACAACGGTACATAGTGTTCCATCCCAGATTACATCACGTAAAATTCCTAGTTCAATAATAGTGATAACAGGAATTTCCGGATCGGTAATTTCAGAAAGTAACAATAAAATGTCTTCTTTGGAAGGCAATGTTGTATTCATGATTATTAACTGCTAAAATAGTTTTTAAGGCTCTTACAAATGTTAGAAACGTTTACTGTTTAACCTGAAACAGAAAGGTTGCAGCCTTTCTGTTATCGGGTTTACCATTCGTTAAAATTTGTAATTGTAAGAATCTACCATTTTGCATCAGGATATGATCTTGGAATGTATTGCATTTCGGCCAGTAAAAAGCCCAAATGTTCGCTGTGTTTGCCTTCTCTGCTGCCTTTTTGTTTAACATTTGTAGTTGGCACTAGTAATGTGGCTTCTGAAATCACCGCAGTAACACGTTTTTCCCATTGTTCTTTAACTTTATCTAAATCAACCGCAACACCTTCAGTGATCAATAAAGCATCCACCTCATTCATATCAAACAGGTCAGAAGTAAACATCCACAACTCATTTAATGCGGTTTGAACACGTTGGTGGCTTTCGGGAGTGCCATCGCCTAAACGAAGCATCCACTCTGTTGTATGGCGTAAATGATAGGTTATTTCTTTATGCGATTTTGCTGCAATGGCAGCAATAGTTTCATCCTTGCTGTTTTTTAATTCTTCGTATAAAAAAAATGTATAAACGTCATATAAAAACTGGCGCGCAATAGTACGTGCAAAATCCCCGTTAGGTTGTTCAGTTAGTAAAAGGTTACGATAATCACGCTCATTGCGGAGATAAGCTAAATCATCCTCTGTGCGGCCTTTTCCTTCAACCTGGGCAGCATGCGTTAGCAAGGAGGTTGCGTTTCCAACAAAGTCCAATGCAATATTTATTAATGCAATATCTTCTTCCAGAATAGGACCATGTCCGCACCATTCTGAAAGTCGGTGACCCATAATAAGGCTGCTGTCGCCAAGGCGGAGCAGGTATTCGTATTTTGCTTGTTGAGTTGTCATTGTTTTTGGGATATGAGATATGAGATATGAGATATGAGAAACAAGAAATAGCAAATCGAAGCTGTCTCAAATCTCATGTCTCACCTCTCACATCTGTTTTAAAGATATTTAACCCCTTCCGGAATTTTATAAAATGTAGGGTGACGATATGGTTTATCATTTGATGGTTCAAAAAATGAACCTTGATCTTCCGGGCTTGATGCCGTTATTTCATTTGCAGGAACTACCCAAAGGCTTATTCCTTCACTTCTGCGAGTATAAACGTCACGTGCATTTTGAATTGCCATTTCTGCATCAGTAGCATGAACGCTTCCTACATGTTTGTGAGGTATGCCGGGATTACCTTGTACAAAAACTTCCCATAAAGGCCATTGTGAATCACTCATATATTTTAAATGTTGATTTTAATAAATTTAGTGAATTGTTTATTTAGAGAATTAGTGAGTTTAAATTATTAACCTAGATACAATTCTCTAATTCTCCACCTCTCCAATTCTATAATTATTTTTTTTACGCTACTAATTTTTCTTTCGCTTTTTTTGCGGCATATGCTGTTGCTGCTTCACGCACCCAGTATCCTTTTTTATCGGCATCCTGACGCGCTTTTAAACGGTTTGCATTGCAAGGGCCATTTCCTTTAATCACATCAAAAAATTCTTCCCAGTTGATTTGTCCATGTTCATAATGTCCGGTAGCCTCATTAAATTTCAGATCCTTATCAGGAACGGTTAAGCCAATAAAATCAGCTTGAGGAACAGTGCGGTCAATAAAACGCTGACGGATAGCATCGTTACTTTCCATCTTCACTTTCCAGCGCATCAATTGATCGCTATTAGGCGACTGGTCATCACTAGGGCCTAGCATCATAATAGAAGGCCACCACCAGCGGTTAAATGCGTCCTGTGCCATTTCTTTCTGCTCCGGAGTTCCTTGTGCCAAATGCATCATTATTTCATATCCCTGACGGTTGTGGAAACTCTCCTCTTTACAGATCCGGATCATCGCACGGCAATAAGGTCCGTAAGATCCTCTCGCTAATGCAGTCTGGTTCATAATAGCTGCACCATCCACAAGCCAACCAATAGCTCCAATATCAGCCCAGGTAAGGGTAGGGTAATTGAATATACTTGAATACTTTGCTTTTCCGGTTAATAATTGTTCCAGTAATTCTGAACGGTCAATGCCCAGCGTTTCAGTGGCACTATATAGATATAAACCATGCCCGGCTTCATCCTGCACTTTCGCTAAAAGAATAGCTTTTCTGCGAAGACTAGGGGCACGTGTGATCCAATTACCTTCCGGTAACATTCCCACAATTTCTGAATGGGCATGCTGGCTCATCATCCGTATCAATTGCTTACGGTATGCTTCCGGCATCCAGTCTTTAGGTTCTATTTTTTGACCTGATGCAATTTTTGCTTCAAAATGCTCCAGTTGTTTTGAATCTTCCATTTAGTTTAATTTTTGGATTCGAATCCAGTAAAACGTAGCTATAAAGGTAGGGCTTTTTTTTCTGAAAAGCAAGTGGTTTTTAGGTCCTGGCGAAAGCTGCCAGCAGTGGCATAGTGGAGATATTAGTTTGCCTGAAAAATTATTTTAAATTGGATATAAGAGAACACTAGTGGTACCGCTAAAATACGCCTGACTTGTTTTTTTCGTTACCCACTTCTATCTGTTTGTCTGTTTTATTAACAGACTTTCCTTTATTAAACCTAAAGCTCAATTCAATAATAAACATGTTTTTCAGAAAGCTGATATCACTCGACCTTGTTTCAACATACGTGTCAGTTTTAGTGTATCCCCCCTGGTTAAAATCGACTCCAAAATTAACCGGAAGAAAATACAGGAACATAACGCTTAATCTTTTTTTGAAAAATGGCTGCTGAACAAGTATTATCCAGAAATCATTGTCCCCTTTATCATATCCTTGCGCAGTTATATGCTTTACCAGGTTTTTTTGATATTTTAATACGGCTACTGTTTCGTTTTTCTTACTTTGATAGATAAACTGGCTCGACAGCACCCAGTTGTTTATCTTATTTATCCGGTCTGAGTAACTGATGCTACTTTTACTTGTTCCAAAATCCGACTCAAGGAAAAAGCTTTCGCCTAAAGGAACGGTCAGGTGCGCTTGAAGCCCATAATGTTGGTAATTTCCAATGTTGTTAAAATTGTATTCAAAAATACTGTCGCCTCGCAGCATTCCTGTTTTTGCAATGTAATTATTTGAAACGTGGTAGTAGGGTTCAATGCTCATCAAACCACTTAAAATGTTGGTCTGCAAAGAGATTTTATGGGTTACTTCTGGTCTTAATAGTGGATTACCTGTCTGGACACTTTGAAAATCGATATTGGTGGTGAAAGGGTTTATCTGGCTGATATTAGGGTAATTGCTGCCAACTCTGTATTTAAGTTTAAAATTAATTTTTTGTGAAGGCTTATACTGAACATCGGTGTAAGGCTGAAGAATCAGGTATGATTTACTTTGGCCATCAATGTTACGAAGGCTGGTTTCTGCCGCTGCTCCCACTTTTACACTAAGTTTGTTTTTTTGCCATGAATAATAGGAATAGAGTTTGTGTCGGGTATCTGTAAAGTTAAATTCGCTTTGCAAGGTGTCAAAGAAGTAAGTATTAAAAAGCTTTTCCCAGGTATTTCCATAACCAAACTGAATACTCGTTTTGTTTTTGAATGTGTGCAAATATTCAAGATAAAATTTGGTGCTGTTTTTATTGTCAGTACCATTCTGAATAATAGCAGGTAAGGATGTTTCAAAATAATTGTTGGAGTACTTGTCGGAATATGTAGAATACGTAAAGTTAGAATTTAAGATATTATTCTCATCCAGCTTGCCTTCGTAAAATACAGAGTTGTATGTACTTTTAACATCTGACGTGTTTTCAGAAAGGGCAAAATTATTGATTATACTCCCGCTAAGGTTATATATTACATCGTAGGCTGCGTTAACCGTGTTGTAACCTAATGGTTTCTGTGTCAGGTTGCTTTCGAAGCTAATTGTATGTTTTGGATTAAGGTAATAATCGGCTCCGATGGTGTAATTATTTTCCAGTTCTTTTATGATTAAATTGCGGTCATTATTATGAATTTTTTTTTCTATTGTTATCCCATTATCGTATTGCTTTTTTGTTTCTGTCTGCAAATTGAAATTATTCAGGTTTGAGTTGTATTTTGCATATACATTTATCTTGTTGTATACATAAGTATACGTGGCATCTATATTATTTTGAGCGTATATTTCTTGCTTCTTCCCGGCATCAGGATCCAGCATCGCTCTTTCAAATAGAGCCAACTCCATCCCCTGGTAATCTTTTTTTAAAATAATATTGATAACGGCAGAATAGCCTTCTAAAGCATAACGCCCGCCCGGAGACCGTATAACTTCTATTTTTTTTAAGCGTTCCGGAGGCAGATTTTTAATGTAGTCCTGATCCTTTTGCATCCCATCAACCAAAATAATAACCTTTGAATCGTTATCCACTTTTATTGAATTGTTGTATCTGTCATATTCAACACCATTCAATTTGTCTAAAACCCCTTTTGCATCTGAGGTCCCTTTGCGCAGCTCCTCTGTTACAATTTGAACGTCTTTATCAACAAGGTTTTCATGTGAGCTTGTGGTTACTGAAACTTCATTTAAAAAATGCTGATCCGGTTGAAGTCTGAAAACTCCGATAAATTTATTTTCGGTATAGCCGGTAATAGGTGTTGTATCGATTTTATAACCGATATAATTCATAACAATATAATAGCTTCCCCTTTTTAAAGAAAGGGCAAAAAAGCCTTTATCATCCGTTACAGATCCTGTAATAAGGCTGTCCTTGGAATTAAAAACAGAAACGGAACAAAACTCAAGAACTTCTTTGCTTTGCCCATCTTTTATCTGCCCGGTCAGCTCTATTTTTTCCTGTGCAGCAAGCGTATAGCTTGTAAAAACCATGATCATAAAAAATGAAATTCTTTTCCCAGGGAAGTTGAACCTGTATAAATCAATCATTGTTGTTGAATTTTTGTGGCGATTAATGATGAATGGCTTATTACAGGTGTTTTCACTTTTATCTAAAGGAGCTTAATCCTTTCTATATTCCAGCATTCACCAATGAATTTAAAATGGGTGAATTTGTGGCTGTATGGTAGAATTTTTATAACCCTTTATCAGGGGTTTACAACCTGTAAAAATAGCTACTTTATTGGTATAACCAAGCGGAGACTTAATTTTATTCTGCTTTTTGTCTACTTGTTGTATTGTATGTTTTAATGGGAATCTTTACTTTTTATTTTATTTGTCAATAGCTATTATTTTCCAAGAAAGAGAATAGGGATCATTCCTGAAAAGTAAAGGAGGGATTTGTTTTGGAAGAAACCGTTGTGCAACAACTTCGCAATTTGGTTTAATAAGATAATAAGTTAAACATGTTGTGTTATTATTTGTTATTGATGATAATTTTAAATAACCGATATTATTTTCAGTGGTAGGAAAAGAAATATAACTGGTTGTTTCCGGATTTAATAAATTATTAAAAATTGGAAGGGATTCTTGTTTTGCTATTATTTTTCCATCTTGATTATATTTAATTAAACCGTCAAATACTATTTTATTTTTGTGTTTGAGATTATAATTTGGTAATAATGCAGGATTAGTCATGTCAAAGCAATAATAGGAATTCACCCTAGCGAATATTTCATTTGCAGAATTAAAATAGATGGGGGTAACATGGCATTTTCCGAGGAATAAGTCTGTGTATTGCTTGTGCCACAACATCGTTAAGTTGCTATCCGCTAAAAAAAGGTTTCCATCGTGATGGTCTGCTCCAAGAAGAATAACAGTATTTACTGAGAGGGCTACAAATCCATTAGAATTTACAATTAAACTTTCACCATCTTGATAAAATCCATCAATAGCGTAATGTGCGAATTTTTTTGGTTTAAAGTTTAAATTGAGTTTTAGCAGCACAACATCATTACAATCACTTTTTCCTCCTTTCTTATAATACTCATATTGCTGAGAATAACGAACATATTCCCGGCCTTCATAATCACAACCTTCTTCAAAGGATTCATTATTTTCATAACCAACATTTTTAACGCGTTTATATCCTTTGATTTCTATAAATGATTTGAATTTTTTTTCAGTTATTCGAATCTTCTTTGTTATTAATTCTCCCAATAAATAAATAGAGTTATTAGACATGGTTATTTTCCAAAAAATTATTTCGGGAAATGTTTTCATATTTAATAATTTGAAATCTTCTGAAAACTCTGCCACAAAACCTTCAGTATATTTATATTGTTCTTCATAATGAATTTCGGTGGAATTATTAAAAAAATGTCTTCCACAAACGAAAAATGTCGTATCACTTTTATAAAAATCAATTATATTGTATTCTTTTGTTAAAATAACTTTAGATGATTCTAATAATCCCTCTGAACTATATATATTTAAGGATGATAACTCATTTGCTCCCCCCAAAAAATTGTTAACACCATTAAGAACATACAATTTTCCGTTTTGATAAATTGCTTTAGTACATTTCAGTTTTTCTATATGATCTATTTTGTTAAAACAATAAACAGAATCCTTCGAAGTTTGTCCAGACAATTGAATTATTGTCATCAGGAATAAAGAAGCCATTATAAATGTCCTTTTTAACACAGATCTTTTTTTCAATATTTTCATAAATATTGGTTTCGAAATTTACAAGATATACAATAACGTTAATGGCTTAGAAGTATAATATACTTGGTAGGAGATTTTTTAATATTTAGAACTAGCCTTAATTTTGCATATTATTTTTTCTGTTTTGATAAAAATTCGAAATGTATTTGTTCAATTATGAACGTTCCAAATCATTCTTTATTGCATTTTCAGACTTGTAATATTCTTTTAAGATGCTGAAACAATACCCATAATATGTCGGAATGAAATTACAACCCTTTATCGTAATTCACAACCACACTTGGTGTTGTAGGGCGACTTTGGCAGGTAAGAATGTACCCTTGTTTTACTTCAGAAGCCGACAAGGCATAGTTAACAGCCATCTCCACTTTCCCGTCCTCTAATAAGGCACGGCAGGTGCAACAAGAACCGCCCTGACATGCATACGGAGCATCCAAGCCGATACGCAATGCTGCTTCCAGCACGGTTTCGTTATCTTCCAGTGTGACATTATGTTTGTCGCCATCCATAATGATGGTGGCAGTAGTGCCTCCAGCTGTTGGTGTAGCAATTTTTTTTGCATCTTCCGCGCTTACAGGGGCCGTAAAGTATTCAATGTGAACTCTTGTCTCTTCCGTTTTTAATTCTTTCAGAGCCGCTACAACATTGTCCATCATTGGGCCAGGGCCACAAATGAAATATTCGTTATCTGCAGAAGTATTAATATAACTTTTTACAAGCTCAATATTTTTTTCCTTAGTCATTAATCCCTGCAAAGGAATTGGGTGGTTCGCAGGTGCATTCGAAAGAACATGAACCACCTTTAATCTATCCGGATTATTAGCAGCAATTGTATCAATTTGTTTTCTGAAAATGATGGAAGCCTCATCATTGTTACCATAAAATAAAGTAACAGTGCTATTGGGTTCTAGTTTTAAAGCGGTTTTAAGAATAGAAAGCATTGGTGTAATACCACTTCCACCAGCAAAAAGAACATAATTTTTTTTGTGTGCAGGATTCAGTTCTGTATAAAAATTACCCATCGGAATCATTACTTCCATGGAATCTCCTGTTTTAACCTTTTCATTAATATAGGTTGACATCCGGCCATCCTTTACTTTTTTAATGGCCACACGAAGCTCATTTTCTTCAGTAGGGCTGCTGCAAATGGAATACGAGCGTCTTAGTTCTTCTCCATTAACCTGGAATTTTAAGGTAAGGTATTGCCCCTGCTTGTATATATATTCTTGTTTTAAATTGGCAGGCACTTCAAATGCCACCGAAACTGCATCAGCAGTTTCACGCGCAATATCAACGATTTTTAATGTATGGAATTTTGACATTTTAGATTTAATTTTAAGTAGGCAAATTTACGATTAATATTCAAAAAAATCCCAAGCGCGTCATTGATTAACAAACAATATTAGTTGCCTGTAATTCAGCGTGTTATGATAGCGGAGGTGTTTTTGGTATAATATTAATCTTCCATAGGATGGAAAAAAAGGGATTAATAAGAAACAACAATTTTCTGAATTTCGCGGGACTGTTCTGTTTGAAGGTGTATAAAATAAACTCCTGGATTTAGTTGTAAATCAGCTATCTTAATTATAGTATGATGGGCACCAACTATTTGTACTTCATTATCAAGCACAGTAACAGTTTTACCAAGTACATCAATAATATTAATTGTAACAGCAGATGATTTTTGTAAGCTATACGATAACGTTACCTTCTCAATACAAGGGTTTGGATATACTGAACTGCTCAAACCATTTTTATTATTCAGCTCATTTATTCCTACTTGCGGAACACCAGCTCTTGTACTGTCAATATAACGCACATTAGTAACGGTAACATTACCGGCAACATCCGAAGCTTCAATTTTTAATACCGGTATTTTCATACCTGTTGCCAGCCATTTGAATTCATATTTTAATGGCCGCTGTATATTAGTACCAAAGGCCAAATTGTTATTATAAACGGTATCTACAGCGTCAATAGTTGATTTTATGCGCAGTGTTTGAAATGTTCCAAAAGGTGTGGTTAATGTTCCCCATCCGTCCACAAGATTAACCCGGTGGCCGGTTTGACCATAATATCCAATTCCGGGAATGGTTAGTCCATATTTATAATCACAGGCATCCGTACTTAAGTAATTCATTGGGAAATTATAAATAATATCGTCAGAACTATATAAAAATGGAATGGGGGTACCATTAATGGTGAGGCCTGCCCCAATTTGTTTGTATTTGGAAGAACTTTCCTTATAGAAATCGAATGCGGCATCTATATTTGTTCCTGGCAAAGGAATTGTAGAAAATTCATAATTATCCCTGCCATAGGATGTATTAAATGGATTAAACAGGTAATTAAAAGGAGATGTAAAGGTAAGCGGTGACTCAAATGCTTCAATCTGTTGAGTATTGGGGGTTAATGATGAAAAATCCCAAGTGTGATTTGCTCCGGTGGAAGTAGCGCTTGATAAACCTATATTGCTGTTCACACTAATTAAAATAGAATCATTTTCATTCGGCATATCGGATGAAGAAATTGTAATAGGAGTTTGGGCAGCCAGAGTGCCAGAAAAAAATGCACTGATAATGAATAACGTATTTTTTAACATGATGTGGCATTAAGTATATATACGAATGTAAGAACTTTTGAGCAATAAAACGCTTTTTTCTAAGTTATTATGCGTCATGTTCAAAGAAGGGTAATAAATATGTATTTTTGAAAAACATTAAAATTCGGCAAATGCTTAAAATATTACACTTGGCAGCAGTTTTGGTAATTTTTACCAATATAGTTATTGCACAGTCCCCGGCTGGGAAGCAAAAACCTATGAAAAAGAATAATTTAATTCAGTTTTCAGGAGTGGTGGTGGAAGGTGACAGCCTTCGTCCGGTGCCCTATACCAGTATTATTGTGAAAAATAGCTATCATGGTACTATCAGTGATTATTTTGGATATTTTTCCTTTGTGGCAGCCACCAATGATACAATTGAATTTTCAGCAATAGGTTTCAATACTTCCTATTACGTTATTCCGGATACATTAAGTTCCTATACTTATTCCCTTATTCAGGTTTTACGAAAAGATACTATTTACCTGAAAACAACAGAAGTATATCCATGGCCTTCAAAAGAGCAATTTAAGCAGGCTTTTTTAAATCTTAATTTACCTGATGATGATTTGGCAAGAGCAGGCAAAAATATGGACCGTGCCGTAATTAAAGATCAAATGGTTGGAATGGCAATGGATGCTAGTCTAAATTATAAATACAGTAATCAACAGTATCAAAGCAGGCTTTATTATGCGGGCCAATATCCGCCAAATAATTTATTAAATCCTATAGCATGGGCCAAGTTTATTAAGGCCTGGAAGAATGGTGATTTGAAGAAAAAATAGAAGTAAGCCGATCAAGAAATAAATATTTTTTGAAAGATAAAATTTTAAACTCCCAACATTCTGCGAATAATGAAGTTGGGCGATATTAAAACAGTATACGTGAAAAAGGAAACTGCGAATTACTTTAAATATTTACTTTTAAGCTCTATACTATTTGCTTCAGTCACTGTATTCGCACAAAATACCGGTACTATCTACGGGAAGGTAACTAATAGTGAGGGAGAGGGTATTGAAGATATCAGTATTTCAATATTAGGCTCACCATTAGCCCCTGTTTTTACCAATAAAAAAGGGGAGTATTCCTATAGCATACCAGCGGATGAAGATGTAACCATTGTTTTTTATAGTCTTAGCTACAAGCAGGAACAACGAGCCATTAAACTTACACCGGATGAGAAGCGCGAGCTGAATAAGGCACTCGTATTTAGTAATGTATTTAAAGAAGTAGTAGTAAGTGATGGTAATCGTTATACGCAAGTTACCCGTATTGATCCTCTACACGTAACCCATATCCCTACTGCGAGTCAGGATTTTAATGCGATTTTATTTACATTACCCGGAGTATCTAACCGTAATGAGTTAAGTTCTGCATACTCCGTGCGGGGTGGCAATTTTGACGAAAATCTGGTATATGTTAATGGTATTGAAATTTACCGTCCTTTCCTTGTTCGTTCCGGACAGCAGGAGGGTTTAAGTTTTGTGAATCCGGATCTTGTTTCATCCGTACTATTTTCGGCCGGAGGTTTTGAAGCCAAATATGGTGATAAAATGTCTTCGGTACTTGATGTGCAATACCGCAGACCACGTAAGCTTGCGGGAACGGTTTCAGGAAGTTTTCTGGGTACCAATATACACCTGGAAGGAAGTACTAAAAATTACAGACTTACCTGGTTATTAGGTGCCCGTTATAAAACCAATAAATATTTATTAGGAGCATTGGATACTAAAGGGAATTACAAACCCTTTTTTGGTGATGTTCAGGCTTATGTTACGTATGATCTTTCTTCGGAATGGGAACTTGATGTACTTGGTAATTATGCAACCAACAAATACCAGATTATCCCTGAAAACAGAGAAACTGATTTCGGAACATTGAACCAGGCCTTGCGTTTAAAAATTTATTTTGACGGACAGGAGGTAGATAAATTTACTACCATGATGGGCGCTGTATCTGCCATTTATCATGATCACAATGATAAATGGAATTTGAAATTTATTGGTTCCTCATTTAAGAGTAAAGAAAGTGAGGCTTTTGATATACAAGGGCAATATTTTATTGATGAGCTGGAAACCGATTTTGGTAAGCCTAATTTTGGTGATGTTGTTGCTAACAGGGGGATAGGGACTTTTTTAGATCATGCCCGCACCAATCTTGATGCAACCGTATTAAGCGCAGAGCATAAGGGCACTTACACCCAGGGCCTTAAACAATTTTTATGGGGGGCAAAATATTCTAACGAAACTATTAATGATAAATTAAGTGAGTGGAAATATATTGATAGTGCGGGCTTTTCGCTTCCTATAAGCGATCCGCAGGAAATTATTTTGCAAAATGTAATTAAGCAAAAAATCAATCTTTCATCCAATCGTGTTTCTGGATTTGTGGAGGGTATTTGGAAAAAAGAATTAAAGGATTCTTCACTTGTGTCATTTATAGGCGGTGTTCGAGCCAACTACTGGGATTTAAATAAGCAGGCATTGTTTGGGCCGCGCGCAACGGTTGGTTTAAAACCATATTGGAAAAGAGATTTTTTATTTAAATTTTCATCCGGATATTATTATCAACCCCCATTCTATAGGGAATTACGAAACAATAAAGGGGAGATTAACTATAACATAAAAGCGCAAACATCCATTCATTTTGTATTGACCAGTGATTATAACTTTAAAGCCTGGAAACGTCCTTTTAAATTTATTGGTGAGGCATACTATAAATATCTTGATAATTTAATTCCGTACGAAATTGATAATGTAAGAATCCGTTATTCTGCCAAAAACAATGCGCGTGGATACGCAACCGGTATTGATTTAAAAGTAAATGGCGAGTTTGTAAAAGGATTGGAATCATGGGCATCCATGTCATTTATGGAAACGCGGGAAGACATAAAGGATGATTTTTTCTATGATTATTACAACAGTGATGGTGAAAAAATTGTACCCGGTTATACCTTTAATAATATTCCAACGGATAGTGTAAGAAATGAACCAGGCTACATACCGCGCCCTACCGATCAGCGGGTGAATTTTGGTTTGTTTTTTCAGGATAACATGCCCGGTTTACCCGATTTAAAAATGCATCTTAATTTACTATTTGGAAGTGGGGTTCCTTTTGGCCCACCCAATTCGCAGCGCTATAAACAAATATTGCGTATGCCTCCATATCGCAGGGTTGATATAGGCTTTTCATATCAGGCCTTAAGGGAGGATAGAAAAGTGAAGTCAAATAATCCTGCCCGTTTTCTTAAATCTGTTTGGATAAGTCTGGAGGTTTTTAACCTCTTGGGAACCAATAATACCGTTTCGTATATTTGGGTGGAGGATGTCACTAACCGCCAATATGCCGTCCCCAATTATTTAACGCAACGTCAGTTAAACCTGCGAATGATTGTAAAATTTTAAGATATTCATCAAGCGTATATGCATTAGATGCATTCAGAAAATGAAAAAAATTACAAAGGCTGTTCCATTTAATTTTGTAATTGAAAATTTATTTGTCTCCAATCCCATTGTAAAGGCTATGTTTGGGGCACATGCGATTTATCTCGACAATAAAATAGTTTTAATACTGCGTGATAAAAAAGATGCGGATAGTGGTGTATGGATAGCAACTACTCCGGAACACCATTTGAGTTTAAAGAAGGATTTTCCAAACATGCGTTCCATAAAGGTGTTTGGCCCGGGAGAAACAGGGTGGCAGGTGCTGCCAATGGATGCTGATGATTTTGAAATAAGTGTAAATCAGGTATGTGAATTTATATTAAAAAGTGACCCACGAATTGGTAAAATACCAAAATTAAAAAAGAAAAAAAAAGTTGAAAAAATATAAGAGCAGTATCGGGTACGTTGAAATTATTGGCTATTCCTGCTCATAATTCGTAATTTTGTTACAAGATTTTTAATATAAAAACAATGCTTTATCCTAAGGAAGTAATAGAAAAAACAAGTGCGTGGATTGAAGGGGATATGTATGCAAAAGAATGGTTAGAGGTTAATAATTACGAGGAGCTGGTGCAGCTGAAAAATGCTGTGAGCCGATATCCTAAAGCTTTTGAATATTTATTGGTAAACAAGCATCTTGATCTGGCAGCATTTGTGAATGCGGTGTGGGAAGACAAAAAAGCTTTTAAAATACTGATGGATAAAAGACAATTTCATTGGGCTGCAATGGCTAATTACATTAATGGTGATGACAAAGCCCTGGTTTTTTTAGAAAAAAGTAATTTAAAGCATTACGCAGTATTAGCAGATAAAATACTTGCAAAGATTCGTAAAGAAGGTGATGAAGGGACTAGCATATTCAACAGCGGTCCCTTTAAGGTGGAGAAGTAAAGATGAAATTGACCATTATTAATAATTTGGTTGTAGTAATAAATTAGATACAGATCGGATTTTTGAAAGTTAGAAAGCCGAAAGATTAAGAAACTTAATACTATTATTTATGCGCATTGTAGGAAGCATACCTCATCCAAAGATTACTATTTCTATTTTTTCAATGAATGATAAGTATCAGATTAAGTTTGAAGCGGGGCCAATGGAGCAGATTTTCAAAATCCCTCAGGAGGAAGTTAATGGAATTGAAGGAGTGAAAAAGTTAGTGGACGAGGAGTTTTTGCAAAAAATAATGGAGCGTTTTAATGAAATGTTTTTATCGTTTAAAGATGCAAAACAACGTAATTTAGCTTAAATTTTTTATAAGTAAAACGAATGAATAATTTCAAAAAAGCTGCTTTTTTTTTATTGGTTCTTGTCGCCTGCGTGGCCTTTGCTCCTGTGCCTACCTATCAGATTGGATTGCTTAAATATGGTGGGGGCGGGGATTGGTATGCCAATCTTGAAACCTCATTGCCTAATCTTGTTGAGTTTTGCAACAGCAATTTAAAAACGAATATTAATTCAGAGCAGGCAATTGTGGAAGTTGGAAGTCCTGAAATTTATAATTACCCTTTCATTCACATGACCGGACATGGAAACGTAGTTTTCAATGCTCAGGAAACAGAAAATCTGCGTAATTACCTTATTGGTGGTGGCTTTTTACACATATCGGATAATTTTGGAATGGACAAATTTATCCGAATACAAATGAAAAACGTTTTTCCTGAATTGGATTTTATAGAATTGCCTTTTGCTCATCCCCTTTATCATCAAAAATATGATTTTCAAAATGGACTTCCTAAAATTCATGAGCATGAAAGTAAGTCACCACAAGGTTTTGGTTTAATATACCAGGGACGGTTAATTTGTTTTTATGATTTTGAGTGTGATTTGGGAGATGGCTGGGAAAGTTTTGAAGTACATAAAGACTCACCTGAAACTCGCCAAAAGGCCCTTAAAATGGGCGCAAACCTAATTCAATTTGTATTGATGGGTGGAGAAAACAGGATAAAAAAATAGATCAGCTGTTTTTTAGTTCTTTATTAATTATTGCATTTATTTCTTCCGCCTTGTTAACAATCATAAAGTGAGTTCCATCCTTAATGGTATAATTACAATTAACAATTTTTTTGTACGGTAAAACCTGGTCTGCGGTACCATGTATGTGTATTACATTTTTCGGAATTTCACTATTCATCCATGCTAAAATACAATGAACGGCTCCTTTGTAATAGTTTTCCGGAGCTGTATTCAGCATTCGTTTAAATCGTTCTCCTTGCTCTTTATTGGTAACGCCAAATAATACCCTTACACTTGATGCTGCTTTTTTATAAACGTTATCGCTCAGTTTTTTATATAGAGGGATTTTTGACCATATTTTTATTTTGGCTGGAAGTTCCGCTCTTGTTTTACAACTGGAAACCAAAAACACTTTAACAGGTGTTAATTTTTTCGCGATTTCTATACAGCACATTCCACCAAATGAAACACCTATTAATGCGAAGGGTTGAGTAGTATCAATTCTATTTGCCAAACGCATTGCATATTCTGAAAGGGTTTCACCATTATGTGGAGTGATCCATTTAATATGATGAATAGTGCAGTTCTTTAATTCCATATTCCGGAACATTTCTTCGTTAACTCCCATTCCCGAGATGCAATAGACATTAAGCATAGTAATTGTATAGGTTTAAAAGGTTACTATAAAGAATAATGAAATTTTAATACCAATATTATTTCGAAAATTTATTATTGTAATCCTCTACACTCTTTTGAATAACAACATAGGCCTCTTCACGGCCATATATATCAGTTATTTCGCAGGTAGGCTTTTCTGCGCCCGGCAAATTTTTGTAGGTTAAAAAATAATGTTTTAGTCTGTTGATAACAGCTTCTGTGCAATCAGTGATATCTTTCCAGTTTTCATAAACTTCATCACCTTTTAAAACTGCTATAATCTTATCGTCCGCTTCTCCCTTATCGATAAGGCGCAAACCGCCAATAGGTATTGCCTGCAGCATAATGTCACCATGCGTAATAGTCCGTTCACTAAGCACACAAATATCAAGCGGGTCACCGTCACCATTTGTTACATTTTTGCCGGACTTCAATGCAGCGTATTCAGCTATTTGCAAGCCACAATATGTTTGCGGAATAAAGCCATAGAGCGTTGGAACAACATTTGAAAATTTTTGCGGCCGGTCTATTTTTAAGTGGCCGGTCTCCTTGTCAATTTCATATTTTACCGTATCTGTTGGAACAATCTCGATAAAGGCTGTTACAATAGATGGTGAATGCTCCCCAATCGAGATTCCATGCCAGGGATGCGCTTTAAATTTATTTACCATTTTTATTTTTTTTTCTGGTTATAAAATATACAATAGCCATTACGGCAAATGAAATGAATAACAATATTAATTTACTGCTTCCGCTTGGTTGTTCATTCCTTGGTTCCATAGCACCCGGTTGCTGAACTAGCTCATTGTTTTTTGCAAAAGGTTGAAGCCCGAGTGTTGTTTTTAGAAAATCTTTTTCCTCTTCAAATGTACGCTGGGAGTTCAATTGATATATATCTTCAGAGGATTCATTGAAAAATTTTCTACTGTGTCCGCACATATCAACAACTAACAAATCAAATTTTTTGTAGGTGGTATACATCAGCCATTCCTGCCTGGTTTGAAAGCTCATCAAACAAGCTGACGAACAATCAAAATTAATCTTTACATGTTGTTCGGCCGCTCCTTTATATAATTGGTTGATTGTAAAATATGCTATGGATATACCCGAATTACAAATAGAAACAGAATCAACCCTGCCAGAAAAAATGACATCGTAGTGAGTACAGGTTTCCTTGCTAATAGGATTGAACGTAGGGCATTCGCAAGCACAAAGTACTTTTGAAAATAGTAATAATGAAATGATAATGCCCTTTTTCATAGTAGTTGAAGACCGTTTCAATAAAACGTATGTTTAAATATCCTATCTTTTATATAACAAATTTTGTTTGCTTCAAAAACTGAACGCTTTTTTCTATTTCCGAATACATTATTTTATCTGCATCAATAAAGGGGACAAGTTTGCGATATTCTGAAACTATTTTCTCAATATTCTGGGATGACTTTGCCGGGCGCCTAAATTCCAGTGCCTGTGATGCATTCAATAATTCAATGGCAAGTATGCGTTGTAGGTTTTCAACTACTTTGTAGCATTTTGTAGCAGCGTTGGCGCCCATAGAAACATGATCTTCCTGCCCGTTTGAACTAACAATGGAATCAACTGAAGCAGGAGTGCATAATTGTTTGTTCTGGCTTACAATACTTGCTGCAGTATACTGAGGAATCATTAAACCTGAGTTGAGTCCTGGCTTTGCAACCAGGAATGGCGGTAAACCTCTGGTGCCCGAAATCAATTGATAGGTGCGTCTTTCCGAGATACTTCCTAATTCAGCTACTGCGATTGCTAAAAAATCCAAAGCTAAAGCCAATGGCTGCCCATGAAAATTACCACCCGAAATTATTTCATCCTCTTCCGGAAAAATGGTGGGGTTATCAGTTACAGCGTTAATTTCTATCAGAAAAACATTTGATGCGTAAGCAATAGCATCCTTTGAAGCACCATGTACCTGCGGAATACAACGGAAAGAATAGGGATCCTGAACATGAATTTTTTTGCGTTTAATGAGCTCACTGCCTTCTACTAATTTACGTATATTTTCCGCAGTCTGCAATTGCCCTTTATGAGGGCGTATCGTGTGAATGTGTGGTTTGAACGGATCTATGCGGCCATCAAAAGCTTCCAATGAAATAGCGCTAATAACATCTGCCGAAAGGCTAAGTCTGTTAATTTGAAGCAGGCACCATGTTCCGTAAGCGCTCATAAATTGAGTGCCATTCAATAATGCAAGTCCTTCCTTTGATTTTAACTGAATAGGTTGAAGATTCAACGCTTTTAGTACCTCTGCTGTATTCTGTTTTTTGCCTTTGTAACAAACTTCACCTAAGCCTAATAATGGCAGACTAAGGTGTGCCAAAGGGGCCAGATCTCCTGAAGCGCCTAATGATCCCAATTGATAAACGATTGGGAGTATATCATAATTAAAAAAGTCGACCAGACGTTCCACTGTTTGTAATTGCACTCCTGATTTACCATAAGCCAATGCCTGTATTTTTAATAACAGCATCAATTTTACAATCTCGTGCGGCACTTCATCACCAGTTCCGCAGGCATGGGACATTACCAGATTTTGTTGTAATTTCTCAAGGTCTTCATTTGGAATAACCACATCACATAAAGAGCCAAACCCGGTATTAATACCGTAAATAGGGTCTTTCTGTGAAGCCATTTTTTTATCGAGGTACTCCCGGCAGCCGGTTATGTTTTTTTTTACTTCATCTGATAAAGCCAGTTTTTTATTTGCAGAAATTATTTCTGAAATAGTTTCGAAGTCCAACGTAGAAGTTGTTATATGATGCATGTGATTTTTTGTCTTTGATAAATGGTAATGCGTTTAGCTTATTGTTTACTTACCAATAAGGCACTATGCACATAGGAACACTTCGCCTTAGTGAACCTTAGTACTTAATGGTTTCTATTTTATTTTTTCAATTATTATATCGATAGCTATTTTCTCCTGTTCACCTGATGTCATATTCTTTAGAGTTAGCATTCCGCTTTGCATTTCATCGCTACCAACAATTACTACAAATGGAATTTTTTTATCATCGGCATAACTCATTTGCTTTTTCATTTTTGCTCCAGCGTCCGGGTAAATTTCTGAATTAATACCAGCTTTTCTAACCTGTGCCAATAAAGGCAGACAGTACGTTTGTTCCGCTTCACCAAAAGTTACAAATAATAATTTGGTAGAAGCCGCAACAGATTCAGGAAATAAATTTAATTCATTCAATACATCATAAATTCTGTCCGCACCAAAAGAGATACCTACACCAGACATATTAGGCAAACCAAAAATCCCCGTTAAATCATCGTACCTGCCTCCCCCGCAAATGCTGCTGGTCAACGTTCCCACATTTGCTTTTACTTCAAAAATGGCTCCGGTGTAGTAATTTAGGCCGCGTGCAAGTGTAATATCTAGTTCAACTTTGGCTGTGTCGAGTTTTAAAGTATCAACAGTTTTAAATATATATTCTACCTCTTCTATTCCTTTTAATCCAATTAAAGAGGTTGATAAAAGTTGTTTCAGGAAGTTTACTTTTTCTAATGTAATTCCCTGAAATGCAATCAATGGCTGAAGTTTTGCGATTGCTTCATCACTCACCCCGTTTTCCTGTAGTTCTTTATTTACGCCATCTACACCAATTTTGTCGAGTTTGTCAATAGCAACAGTAATATCAATAATTTTAGCCGCTTCGCCAATCACTTCAGCAATACCACTTAGTATCTTTCGATTGTTAATTTTAATAAGTACCGATACATTTAATTGGGTAAATACATCATCAATCATTTGAACCAGCTCTACTTCATTGATCAGTGAATTACTTCCTATTACATCTGCATCACATTGGTAGAACTCTCGATAGCGCCCTTTTTGTGGACGGTCGGCACGCCACACGGGTTGTATTTGGTAACGTTTAAAAGGAAATGTTATTTCGTGTTGATGTTGTACTACATATCGCGCGAAAGGAACTGTTAGATCATATTTAAGGGCTTTTTCAGAAATTTCAGCTGCTATTTTTGTAGAAATAGTTTCGATTTTTTTTAAACCGAAAGCTTCATCATAAGATTTATTGAAAGCTTCCCAAAATTCGTAAGAAACTTTTTCCGTAGATCCGTTGGCAAGATATTTTTCATAATTTTCTTTTGAATACTTATGTTCTGTTATCTTTTTTGAAAAATCTCCCGAATCTAAAATCTTAAAAATCAATTTATCTCCTTCTTCACCATATTTTCCCATCAATGTGGAAAGGTTCTCCATTGCTGGTGTTTCAATGGGTAAATACCCATAACGCTGAAATACTTGTTTGATGGTGTCAAAAATATAATTACGTTTCACCATTTCCTGAGGTGAAAAATCGCGGGTGCCTTTTGGAATACTTGGTTTTTGTGCCATTAACTTAAGAAAGTAATTAAAGTAAGTACTTATTGGAAGTACGAATATCGTGATTTTTTGCGTAGAGAAAACATCTTATTTATCCGTATATATTTATCTTTCATATTGGATTTAGCCCCGCTTGTATAATAAGAAACTGTAATTGAAAAGGCTTTCGTAAATTGTGGTTTATTTAATATTCGAAGTAAATTATTTATATCAATATTTGATATATCAAATTATATGTATATTTGTAACTAAAGAATAAATATATAATGGATAAACTTAACGATGTAATATTTTACACAGTAGAAAAGGCGATAAAATCATACAGAAGGTATGCGCAAAAAAGACTGAAGGAGAATGGGTTGAAAATTACAATTGATCAATGGCTCATTATTAATAATATAATGGAGAATCCCACTATTTCACAGCAGGAAATAGCGGAGAGGGCCTTTAAAGATAATGCTTCCGTTACACGGATTATTGAATTGCTGTTTAAAGCCAAATACTTAAAACGCAGTGTTAATAAAACTGATCGAAGAAAAACACATCTTTTAGTGACCGATGAAGGGAAGGATTTGGTAAATAACGTTTTGAAGGTGGCATTGGAATACAGAGCAACCGCATTAAAGGGAATAAGTAAGCAGGATATTGATACAACTAACAGAGTGCTTTCAACTATCATTGCTAATTGTAATTGATTCGAAGATGAAAGCATTAGCACGTTTTTTTATATTAATAATCTTTACCTGCATATTCCAGGGGTTAATTGTAAGACATGATATTGCCGATGAAAAATTTATTGAATTAGCAAAAAATTACCCGCAGGTTTGTCATTTGCCCATGGGTGAGGCAACATTGGTCGATTCTTTGTGGGCAATAACTGCAGGGCATATAGGACAGGATTTAATGAACGATATTTCCAAGGGATATGTGCCCACATTAACCTGTAACGGAACTAAATATTCGATTGAAAAGGTGTTGGTTCATCCTGGTTTCAAATCTATGGAGGAAGGTTTACAAAATGATATTGCGCTTGTGAAAATAAAGGAAGCTGTTAAAGATGTAAGGCCTGCAAAAATTTATGAAAAAGCAGACGAGCTTGGGAAAATTATAACAATTGTTGGGATGGGTGATAAAGGCACAGGCCTTACGGGACCCCTAAAATGGGATAAAATTACCCGGGCGGCAACAAATAAAATAGAGGAAGTTGGTAAGCAATGGGTGAATTTTGGCTTCGATTCGCCAGAATCGGCAAATGGAACTGCAATGGAAGGTGTTAGTGGTCCTGGGGACAGTGGTGGTCCTGCATTTATTGATAGTGAAGGCGTACGATATATTGTTGGTGTCAGTTCGCATCAAACAGGGCAAGGGAAGTATGGTAAAGGACATTATGGTGTAACAGAATATTATTCGAGAATAAGTTCTTACAAAGATTGGATTACTGAAACACTTGCAACCAATAAAAAATAGATTTGTAGTCAAAAAAAATTCAACTTAAAATTAATATAATGAAAAAAATATTTATGATCGTTGCATCTGCACTGATAACAGGCACATCAATAGCGGATGAAGGAATGTGGTTGCCGATGCTGTTAAAAAACAACTACGCACAAATGCAGCAGATGGGGCTTAAATTAACTGCTGAACAATTGTATGATATTAATCATGCCAGTTTGAAAGATGCTATTGTTTGGTTTAATGGGGGATGTACAGCCGAAATTATTTCCGAACAGGGTTTATTGCTGACAAATCACCATTGTGGATACGATGCAATTGCAAAGCATAGTACTACTTCTGATAATATTTTAGATAATGGTTTTTGGGCAAAATCATTTGTTGAGGAAAAAGAGAATCCTGCGCTTTGGGTCTCAGTATTAGTGCGTATGGATGATGTGTCGGACAGAGTTAATAAAGGTCTTACGGGTGTTGATCCCAAAAGTATAGATTCAAAAAGAGCGGAAATATTTAAAACAATTGAATCAGAAGCAAAAAAAGGAACGCATTATGAAGCAACAGTAAAGTCTTTCTTTAAGGACAATGCGTATTATTTATTTGTCTTCGAGAAATTCACGGATATCCGCTTAGTTGCTGCTCCACCTCAGTCCATTGGTAAATTTGGAGGAGATACTGATAACTGGATGTGGCCACGCCACACTGCAGATTTTTCAATGTTCCGCATTTATGCGAATAAAGATAATGCCCCGGCATCTTATTCCAAGGACAATGTACCCTATAAGCCAAAACAATTTTTAAATATTTCAGCTAAAGGTCTTAAAGAGGGCGATTATACAATGGTTTATGGGTTTCCGGGTAAAACTAACCGGTATGAAAATTCTTATGGAATTAAATTAGCGATAGAAAAAGTAAATCCTGCAATTGTTGCATTGCGAGATGTGCGTTTAACGGAATGGAAACGCGAAATGGATAAAAGTGATAGTGTACGTTTGCTTCTTTCTTCTAATTATGCTAAAGTTTCAAATTACTGGAAATACTATATTGGACAAACGGAGCAGCTGAAGTATTTGAAAGTAGTGGAGGAGAAGCAGTCTCTTGAAAAACAATTTATAGATTGGGCGAAGAATAAACCAGAATACGCTTCCATACTTCCGAATTTTGAAAAAGCATATGCGAGTTATGACCCGTATGCTCTCCATTCGGTATATATGAAAGAAGGGATAATTGGTTCAGCAATAATGGCCAATGCGATGAAATATCTGTCTTTAGAAAAAGCTTTAAATAATCAGAATTTAGAACAAGTAAAAAAGGAAGTGGAGGCACTGCAGGCTGAAGGTGCGGTGTTTTATAAATCCTTTAATCCGGCAGCTGAAGAAAGGATATTGGCAGCTGTTACTCAAATGTATTTTGAAAACATTTCGGTTGAACAGCAACCTCAGTATGTGGCTGAATTGGTAAAAAAATATAAAGGAAAAACAAATAAGGAAACATTTGAAAAGTTCGCTAAAGCTGCATTCGAAAACAGTATCATGGCTTCTAAAAAACAATCATTGAAATTTCTTGAAAATCCAAATTTGAAAAAGCTTAGAAATGATCCTGCATTTGCATTCGCCAAAGCTTTTTATAAAAATTATACAGAGCTTATTCTTCCTCATGTGGAAGAGTTTGACGCTATTAATGGTGCTGAAGGAAATAAATACATAAAAGCCTTGATGGAAATGCAGCCGAATAAAAATATGTATCCGGATGCAAATAGTACGATGAGGCTGACTTATGGCAATGTAAAAGCATACGCACCAAAAGATGGCGTTAATTTTAAATATTATACCACAATGCAGGGGATTATAGAAAAGGAAAATCCGAAAAAATTTGAATTTACGGTTCCCGCGAAATTAAAAGAATTGTATTTTAAAAAGGATTTTGGAACCTATGCTGATGAGGATGGAGAAATGCATGTAGCATTTATCAGTAACAATGATATTACCGGTGGTAATTCAGGTAGTCCTGTAATTAATGGTAATGGTGAGCTTGTGGGATTGGCTTTTGATGGCAATTGGGAAGCAATGAGTGGGGATATTTATTTTGATAGCAAATACAAACGTACTATCTCCTGCGATATACGTTACATCTTATTTTTGATCGATAAATTTGGTGGAGCTCAGAACCTGATTAATGAAATGAAAATTATCAGGAATTAGCGTAATTAATGTTTTTGATAAATAAAAGCTCCCATTTCGGATTAGAAATGGGAGCTTTTGTTATTTAATTTGTCCCAGAATTTTTTTAATACTGTCTTTTATTTCTTTACTGATTATTGGTGTGGCCTCTGCCGGAGCGCAGATTTCTGTTTTTAAAATTTCTGTCTCATCTTCATAATTATATTTCTTATCCTCGTTGGAATCAACGATAACCTTTAGTAGTAAATTATTTGTTGGAGCGTCAACGTACCAATCCAATAACTTCGTATTGGCGGGATTGATCTGCAGCATATGTGTGCCTGATAAGTTACAGATATATACCTTTTCAGCATCTTCAATATTTATATACCCATCTTCATTAGTGTCTTCTTCATTGACTGCTAGCAGTATAAACCAATACTTTTCATCTTTATATTCTTTATTATAATATGGAAAATAAAATTTCGAAATAACGGCAGGTTTTTGTAAAAGCAAATGTGTTTCATTGGTTTTTTTATTGTAAAAAATAATGTTGTTACAATTCCCGAAATCCAAAGAGTAAAAATTGTATTTGAAAAGCTGGTAGCTGCTGCCATTGTCTTCAGAAACATCTTCTTCAGAAGATTTTATTTTTAAAACCCGGTTGCCGCGATCTTCAGACTTCATTCCTAAAGGGATTAGTAAAAAATCGGTGCTGTCCAAATTCATATAATCGCCATATACCAGCATCTGTCTCTTTTTTTGTTCAACCGTTTTGGTGGAATCAGTAGTTACAAGGCGCAATCCGTTCTGGTTTTTCTTTCTGTTTGTATCGAATATAACAATGATTAGAAGTATTAAAACAGCTCCAACAATACCACCGATAACAATTCCAAAAATTAATCTTTTCATTACGGTTTTATTTAATTGCGTTAGTTTTAAAAATTATTGTTTTTCCAGGTAGCAGCATACCGGGAAATGATCTGATAATTCCTCACGTATGGTTCGGAAATCGTAGGCTTTGTATTGTTTACTGTGAAGTATATAGTCAATTCTGAACGATGGAAATTTACCTATATAACTCCTGCCAAAACCGTTCCCACTTTCAATAAATGAGTCTTTTAAATTTTTTGCAATAGTGTGATAGGTGTAGGATGCGGGTGGATCATTAAAATCACCGCAAACAATAGCAGGATATGGAGAGTTTGAAATGTGCTCCGCAACAAGTTCTGTTTGGCCCGAACGCTTTATGAATCCCTTTTTAAGCCGTCTTAAAATATTTTTTGATTTTTCTAGTTCTTCCGTTTCTTTGTTGTTCATTATGTCATCAACAAATTGATAGTCCACATAATTGAAATGAATTGACTGTAAATGCACATTGTACACGCGAACAGTATCGTTGTTGATCTTTATATCGGAGAAAATGCAAATGTTATTGTTTTTTGGGTCAAATATTATTTTCCCTTTGGATATAATCGGGTACGTACTGAATATAGCTAATCCCCAGTGGTTAACCGTACGTTTGGTAGTAGTAAACTCGATATGGGTATTTTTTGCCTTTTGAAATTGTAATAAAGTATCCAGGTTATTAAACAATTTGCTGGTATCACGTGTGAAAAATTCCTGAAAACAAATAATGTCAGGGCTTTCATCATTAATTAATTCAAATATTTTATTTCGCGTTCCCTTATCATTACTCCAATTGTAGAGATCAAATGACTTTACATTATAAGACATTACTTTAATCAGCTTTTTTGATTTTTCCGGAGAATTGTCAAAGCTGACCTGTACATATTTTGTCATCTGAACCCAGCCACCCAGAATAATTATCAAAGAATAAAATGCGCGTTTTTTTAATTGAATTCCCCAATACGTTACAAATAATAAATTAAGGATAACTAATAGAGGATATGCTAAACCAAAAAGTGCGAAAAACCAAAAATTCTCCGGGCTTACATAAGATGCAAAATAAGATATTAGTAAACCTATTGCAGCCAGATGATTACAGAGCATAACAATAGAATTGAAAAAGTAGCGTTTGCCCTTTTTCTTCTTCTTTTCTATTGTTGTACTGTTTGTTTCTGTTGGTTTCAAGTGGATTTTTAGTAAGGGATTTAAGCCATTGAGGTAAACTGATTATTTTTTATTACTAGCCTTAAATAAAAAATCTTTTTCGGCCTTACTTAAGCTTTCGTACCCTGATTTTGATATTTTGTCCAAAACCAAATCAATTTGTTCCTGGGTGATCCTTTTATTGTGGTTATATTCTTCATCAGAAACTTTACGCTTGTATTCAACCTTCATTTTGCTTTTTGGAGAGATTTTAAATAAATTTTTAACCCAGTCAAAAAAGCGATTGATCCATAACGACCAGTCTCTGCCTTTTTTATATTGAACTATAAAAATGTAACCCATTAATGCCCCACCTAAATGGGCCATATTGCCGCCAATATTATCATACGATGCAACATTCAGCACATCAATAAATAATACGAATAAAGCAACATAAAGTAATTTAACAGGTCCAATAAACAACAGGTTCATTCTGTAATTTGGAACCAGTGTGGCGGAGGCAATTATTATAGCTGTTATTCCGGCCGAAGCGCCAACCATAGTACTTCCAACATAAGGATAAAACGCGGGAATAATAGTAAATAGTATAATGGTAAATAACGCTCCTGCAATGCCTCCTAACAGATAAAGCGGAATGATTTTTTTTGTAGATGTATAATCGGATAGAATTTGGCCAAACCAATACAGTGTAACCAGGTTCCATAAAATATGGGGAAGATTAATATGGGTAAACATATAGGTAATAAGGGTCCAGGGCTTTTGCATAAAGCCTGAAATGCGCAATGGAAATGAAATGTTTTCAATAAATGAATCTACGAAACCCGCAAAGGATGTAGCGTCACCAGTCAAAAAAAGTAAAATGCGCAGAATACTAATGGTCAAAAAAACAGCAATGTTGATGATGATTAAGCGTGTAATCGGATTGCCGCTGCGTACTTTTAACTTTATATCTTCAATAATTGGATTTGCCATAAATCAATAAAATTTATTACTGTTCCTTTGCCAGTACTTAATCAGAATAAATCCGAAAAGCATCCCGCCTAAATGTGCAAAATGTGCTACATTATCTTCCGAACTATTAGCAATACCTGAATATAATTCAAGAGCCCCGTATAGGATTACAAACCATTTTGCTTTTATTGGAATAGCAAAATAAATATATAGCATGGTATTAGGAAACAGCATACCAAAGGCTAAAAGAATACCAAAAACAGCACCTGAAGCCCCAACGGTGGTGCTGTTTATTAATACATTAATCTGTCCTGCTATTGGATCAGTATAATTTTGGTTGTTTTGTATAATTTGTGCGCCTTCGTTTAATACAAGTTGTAACCCTTCAGGTGAAATTTGCGAATACAAGGGCATTAGTCTTAAGTGGGCTACCAAAAGCTGGACAAGGCCTGCGCCAATTCCGGTAATCATATAATAGGTTAAAAAGCGTTTGCTTCCCCATAAATTTTCCAATGTATTGCCAAACATCCATAAAGCAAACATGTTAAAAAATAAATGCATAAAGCTGCCATGCATAAACATATAAGTCACTATTTGATAGGGGCGGAATGCTTCAGACAGTGGGTAATGCAAGCCTAATTTATCGGCTAAATCAATCTCTAACTGAGTTGACATTACCAGGGTTGCAAGAAAAAACAAGGCGTTAATAATCAGTAGATTTTTTACTACCAATGGTAATGCCTGAAAACTGTTAGGCCGGTATGATTGATATGACATGGTTATCTAAACAATTGTTAATAATACAAATTCGAAATTTTAATTATTCTCTCCATTTATTTCTTAAATCTCTTATCCAGCTCATCAATAGAAAATGTACTGATAGTAGGTTTACCCCCGGGGGTGCTGTAAGGCATTTTACAGGCAAACAATTCATCTATTAAATTATTCATTTCTTCCTGTGTCAACGCTTTACCTGATTTTATAGACATATTTCGTGCCATGGATCGGGCTATATTCTCACGTTTATTTGATTTTAGCTCTTGTAAATTTTGTTTGTAATTTTCAATCAAACCTTCCAGTAACGCAGCTGAATCATAGTTAATAGTATCTGCAGGCACACCATGAATTATATAACTGTTTTTGCCAAACTCACGGATATCGAACCCAATCTCTTTTATTTCGGCTTGCAGCTCTTTTATTAAATTAAAATCGGCAGTATTTAATTCTATTGTTTTTGGAAATAACTCCTGCTGTGTTGCCGATTGGTGCTTTTCAAATGTATCAAGCACCCGCTCATACAAAATACGCTCATGCGCACCTTGCTGATCGATGACCATAAAGCCGGTTTTTATATGTGTAAGTATATATTTATTATGTAACTGGTACGTTGATTTTTTATTGCTTTCATGAAGTTCGTTGTCCCAATCGGTATTGATTGTTTGCTGTGATTCTTCTTCCTTTTTTATTTCAAACTCGAATTCCTTATTCGCATGTTTGCTATACATCTTTTCCCAGTTAGCGTGATTTGAAAGTTCACGTTCTGAGGATTTAGGTTTGGAATACTCGTCAGTTTTAAAAGGATTGTAATTCGGATCAACCTTAATAGTGGGTTGTCTGAATATCCCATCAACAGGCCTCAAGGGCATGTTGTATAAATGTGTTTCCTGGTTGAAATCAATACTGGGAGAGATATTGAATTGACCTAGCGATTTTTTTACTGTTGAGCGTAAAAAAGCGTAGATCGCTTTTTCATCCTCAAACTTTACCTCCGTTTTTGTAGGATGAATATTAATATCAATTGTTTTAGGATCAACATCTAAAAGAAGAAAGTAAGATGCAAAGCTATCCTTTGGAAGCAACTCCTCAAATGCGCTCTGTACCGCATGATGCAGATAGGTATTCTTAATAAAACGATTGTTTAAAAAGAAAAACTGCTCCCCTCTTGTTTTTTTTGCGAACTCAGGTTTGATGACAAAACCTTTTATATTAACAATACCAGTGTTTTCTTCAACAGGTACCAAACGCGTATTGTAGGAGTTACCAAAAAGGCCCATCAGGCGCTGTTTTAGCGAACCTTTTTCAAGATGAAAAACCTCTGTGTTATTGTGGTGAAGGCTAAAGGCAACATTGGGATGCGGTATTGCTACGCGTTGAAACTCATCTATAATATGGCGCAACTCTACCGAATCATTTTTTAGAAAATTTCTGCGTGCTGGTACGTTATAAAAAAGATTTTTAATGGAAAGCGAGCTCCCTTCGGCACTTTGGCATACTTCCTGGCTTTTCAGTTCACTGCCTTCAATAATAATTTTAACTCCTGTTTCATCACCGATCCGTCTGGTTTTTAGTTCCACCTGCGCAATGGCCGCAATAGAAGCGAGCGCCTCTCCTCTGAATCCCATTGTACGAATGGCAAAAAGGTCGTCTGCTTTACGGATCTTTGAAGTTGCATGCCGCTCAAAGCTCATCCTTGCATCGGTTTCGCTCATCCCACATCCATTATCTATTACCTGGATAAGTGTTTTGCCGGCATCCTTTACAATCAATTTAATATTGTTACTACCTGCATCAAGTGCGTTTTCCATCAACTCCTTTACAGCAGAGGCCGGACGCTGCACAACTTCACCGGCAGCAATCTGGTTAGCAACGGAATCGGGTAATAGATGGATAATGTCAGGCATACGGTTTTCTTTACCTACAAAAATACTAAAAAAACTCAGGTTTTTTCCCTCTTTTATTCTGTTTTAAACAGAATAAATTAACGCAGGTTTGGCATATTTTATTGAGGAATTACTCCATTTGGTAGAATCCCAATGGTCTTTTTACTTAAAAACAATTCCCCCCAGGTATTTTATTAAATTAATATCGAACCATTGGTAGAGGTAAACGCCAAATAACACGCTAAATATCAATGCGAAAGAAAATAAAAGCCCTATAAATTTCCCAAATGAATTACTTCCTTTAATCAATATTCGTGCAACTAGTATTTCAACCCTCGTATTCAAATAACTGTAGGCGGGTACTAGTATAAAAACGAGTGTTAACATAGCAATGGCAGTAAACTTAAACGGGTTGATATCTATTTTGTAATGAATAATATAATCAGTAATATAGCCTGTTAACAAATTAACAAGCAATACGCTGATCATCAAAACCATAACGTTAAACAATTTTTTATACATATTGTGAGCGAATGAAATTTTTGTTGAATTTAAGCGTTAAGAATTAATTCTGGCTGCGAATTTACAAATTGTGGTTATTGATTTTGAAATAATCCCGGAAACCTCTGATTCTTAAGGATTACCGATCCGCAATAATTCATCAACATTCTTACGTTAATAATTAAACGTTTCGGAAATTAATCAAAACGCATTTGGACTTAATTTTAGCAAGAAATCAGATTGTTCCATTTTGCTTAATTAATGCAGTTGATGAAAAAAAATATAGTTATTATCCTGTTTGTTTCTGTTGTAATTTTTTTAAGTTTTATTCAACTCATTCCAAGTAGTGCGGCCACAGAGCTAAACAGTGCTATTTCAATAAATGATCTTTCGTTGGCCAAAGGTGATGTAGCATTAAAACCACAGGATCCGCCTTTTTATGCAAATGGAACGCAGTGGGCTGATTCCGTTTTTAAATTATTAACGCCTCAGGAGCGCATTGCCCAGTTGTTTATGGTTGCTGCTTACTCAAATAAAGATAAATTACATGTAAAAGAAATAAAAACATTAGTCGATCAGTATAAAATAGGCGGATTGATTTTTTTTCAGGGTGGGCCGATACGTCAGGCTAAATTGACAAATTATTACCAGAAATGTTCAAAGGTTCCTTTATTTGTAGCGATTGATGCGGAATGGGGGTTGGCGATGCGTTTGGATAGCACTACCAAATTCCCGCGCCAAATGACATTAGGTGCTATTCAAAACGATAGCCTTGTTTATCAAATGGGTGCCGAAATAGCACGCCAATGCACGCGTATAGGTATGCAGATCAATTTTGCTCCGGTAGTGGATATAAATAATAATCCCTTAAATCCTGTAATCAGTAACCGATCCTTTGGTGAAAATAAATTTAATGTAACACGCAAAGCCGCCATGTATATGAAGGGCATGCAGGATAATAGAGTTTTGGCAAATGCGAAACATTTTCCAGGTCATGGTGATACGGACAGTGATTCTCATAAAACATTACCAACCGTTAAATCATCGCTGGAACGATTGGATACACTGGAGTTATATCCCTTCAAACAATTAATCTCTCAGGGGTTGGGCAGTATGATGGTTGCGCATTTATTCGTTCCTTCATTGGATACCACTCCTAATAAAGCTTCTACGCTTTCGAAAAAAGTAGTGACTGAATTATTGCAGGATTCTCTTGGTTTCAAGGGACTTATATTTACGGATGCGTTAAATATGAGAGGAGTTAGTAAATTTTATAAACCGGGTGAAGTGGATGCAAAAGCATTGATAGCAGGGAATGATGTGTTATTGTTTGCAGAAGATGTACCTACGGCCATTATTGAAATTAAAGCAGCTATTGCACGTGGAGAGATCACACAGGAAGAAATTGATAAACGCTGCATGAAAATATTGCGTGCGAAACAATGGGCGGGCTTAAATCATTATCAGGAAGTTAAACTCAAAAATTTATATACTGATTTGAATACGCCTGGTGCAGAGCTCATCAATCGCAAACTGACAGAGGCTTCACTTACGTTATTGAAAAACAAAGAAAATATTATTCCGGTTCAAAATTTGGATACTATGCGCATTGCCTCCCTATCATTAGGTTATAAGGACTTAAGTTTATTTCAGAAAACGCTTTCAAATTATGCTCCTATAAAACATTTCGGATTAGATAAGGATGCAAAATCAGATGTATTTGACACGGTATTGAATAAGCTGAAGGATTACAATTTGGTAATCATTCATATCAATAACACCAACAACAAGCCTGACAAAGACTTTGGTTTAACTCCTAAAGTGATGACCATGTTGAAAGCGGTAATGCGGCAATCAAAAGTAATTGTTAATGTGGCTGCTAATCCTTATATATTGGCTAAGATGGACAGTCTGCAATTTGCAGATGGTGTAATTATGAGCTATGAGAACAATGATTATAGTGAAAGCTATTCAGCGCAATTAATATTTGGCGGTATTGCCGCTACAGGGAAACTTCCGATAACTCCAAGTCCTTATTTTACGGTGGGTACAGGTATAGAAACAAAGGCGGTTCGTTTTAAATATACTATCCCTGAAGAGCTTGGGGCAGATTCCAAAGAGTTATCGCGTATTGATAGCATTGCTCTAAAAGGCATTAAAGAAAAGGTTTATCCAGGCTGTCAAATTCTTGTTGCAAAAAATGGAAAAGTAATTTATCAAAAATCCTTTGGATACCATACTTATGAAAACAAGATTAAAGTAAAAAATGATGACTTGTATGATTTAGCCTCTATAACAAAAGTGGCTGCTACCACTGCTTCTATTATGAAATTAATGGATGAGAAAAAAGTAAGTCTGGATGAACGTTTGGGAACTTATTTGCCCGAGCTGGCTGGAAGCAATAAACAAAATATAACTTTACGTGAAATGCTTACTCATCAGGCTGGTTTGAGGGATTGGATTCCTTTCTGGCTGAAAACGATGGAAAAAGGAGTATATAAACCTGGCATTTATAACAAAGTAAGAAATGATGAGTATCCTGACCGTGTGGCGGATTATATGTACATCCATAAAAATTATGTTGATACCGTTTACAAACAAATTATACAATCACCGATTAAGGAAAGCGGTAAATATGTGTACAGTGACCTTGGGTATTATTTTTTGAAAAGAATTATAGAAAAGCAAACTTTTGTTCCTGAGGAGCGGTATGTGATTAAATATTTTTATGCTCCGCTTGGTTTGTCCACAATGGGATATAAGCCGCGCGACCGTTTTGATCTTGACAGAATTGTTCCCACTGAATTTGATGCGAAATTTCGTAAACAATTGGTACATGGTGATGTTCATGATCAGGGTGCAGCGATGCTTGGTGGAGTTGGCGGGCATGCCGGGCTTTTCTCTGATGCGAATGATTTAGCAGTAATGATGCAAATGTTTTTGAACAAAGGAGAATATGGCGGTAAACGTTATATTGATTCTACAACGCTTACCGAATGTACTAAATGTCAGTATTGCGTTGATAACCGCAGAGCGATTGGTTTTGATAAGCCGGAAACCAACCCTGCTAAAGTGAGCCCGGTATGCAATTGCGTTTCTTATTTAAGCTTCGGACATTCAGGTTTTACAGGCACTTTGGCCTGGGCCGATCCTTCTAACCAGTTAGTATATATTTTCCTGTCGAACAGAGTGTATCCTGATGCTGATGAAAATAAACTTTCAAAATCCGGAATCCGGAATAAGATTCAGGAGGTTATTTATGAAGTGGTTAAGTGATAACATGAAAAACCTGAAACCATAGTGTCCTTCAGCCTTGGCTAACAAAATAGTACTCAATTGCATTTATATGCAATCTTTTTTATCCGTAAATTCGTAGTAAATACTGTTAAGCATAATTAATGAAAATAGGAATTGTATGTTATCCAACATTTGGTGGTAGCGGGGTAGTAGCTACCGAACTTGGTAAAGCGCTTGCTCAGAAAGGGCATCAGGTGCATTTTATTACTTATAGTCCACCTGTTCGGCTTGATTTTTTATCGGGCAATTTATTTTATCATGAAGTTTCGGTTTCAGATTATCCTTTATTCGATTATCCACCTTATGAATTAGTATTATCAAGCAAACTGGTAGATGTTGTGAAATATGAAAAGCTTGATTTGCTTCATGTTCATTATGCTATACCACATGCTTCTGCGGCATATATGGCTAAACAGATACTTGCATCTCAAGGCATTGATATTCCCTTTATCACAACTCTGCACGGTACTGATATTACATTAGTCGGCAAGGATCCTTCGTTCGAGCCCGTTATTACTTTTGCGATAAATCAGAGTGATGCTGTAACTGCCGTATCCGAAAGTCTAAAAGATGATACCTATAAAAACTTTCCTAATGTTAATTCTGAAATTCAGGTAATTCCAAATTTTATTTGTCTGGAGGATTATAATTTTGAAAAAGGGAAATGTCAAAAGAAGATGTATGCCCCTAATGGTGAGCGTTTGCTGATTCATGTTTCTAATTTCAGAAAAGTAAAACGAGTAGAGGATGTATTAAGAGTGTTTGATAAAGTGAGGAAAGTAATACCATCCAAATTGATATTGGTGGGTGACGGCCCTGAAAGAGGCAATATAGAAAAGCTTTGCAGAGAGCTGGATACCTGCAGTGATATTAAATCGCTTGGGAAAATTGTAAATCCCGAACAGATATTATCCATTGCAGATTTGTTTTTACTCCCTTCTGAAACAGAAAGCTTTGGTTTGGCAGCATTAGAAGCCATGGCCAGTAGAGTACCTGTGATTTCAACTAATTCCGGTGGTTTGCCGGAAGTAAATATAAATGGTTTTTCCGGCTATATGAGTAATGTGGGCGATGTGGAGGATATGGCAAAAAATGCCATTAGTATTTTAAAAGATGATGCCGTATTAAATAAGTTTAAAATAAATGCTTTTGAGCAGGCTGGTAAATTCGACATTGCTAAAATTTTACCAATGTACGAGGAACTGTATACTTCAATAATAAAGAAAAACGTAAAGGTTTCTATACATTAACACGGGATTTTATTAAGAAAAATTTGATTAGCCTCCGGCTTTTTTTACTTTGTAATTAGCGTCAATAAGGAGTTTTAGTATTTTATCGCGGTGATCACCTTGTATTAATATTTCATCATTTTTAACGCTTCCGCCACCCCCGCATTTTTGTTTCAATGTTTTACCTAATTGTTCCAGGTCATTTATATTTCCAATAAATCCGCTGATACGTGTAACTAATTTACCTCCGCCAATTCTATCCAGAAATAATTTTAAGTTTTGTTGCTGAGGGGGCAGAGTTTCTGGAATTTCCTCTTTTTCAAATTCAAAACTAAAATCTTTGTTAGTGGAATAGATGACCCCGTTTTTTTTATCTTTTTTTGACATCTTTTTTTGAATTAATACTTAATTAGACAAATATAAGAAACGTCCTAAACCTGCGCCAATTTCCATCAACCAGGCTATTCCAATATGTAAAATAACTCCTCCGTATATCGATCGTGTTTCATACGCTACAATTCCCAGTAGCAGTCCGCCAAACAAAGAGCTTATTGTTTCTCCCAAAGGCTTACCAAAGTGAATGAAAACGTAAAACAAGGCCATAGGTAAAATAACACCCCGGCCGATAAATTTAACAAAAGCCAGAACAATAAAACCTCTGAAAAAAAATTCATTCATCAAAAAATCAAACCCATAACTTAACTCGAATAAAGCCCCTGAAGCAAATGGGTGATCAGGTTCAGTTTTAAGTACATTCGCAACTTGGGGGTATACTTTCAAAAAATCCTTTTGGGTGGAGGCAATGGCCACCAAAGGTACAAGGAATAATAAAAAAATAAAATAAGGCTTTAATGAAACATCCTTAAATCGCCAGCCATAAAGCTCAGTTTCTTTTTTTTCTTTTACCCACCACCAGATGCAGGGTAATACAAAGAGTATCAACCCGTGTATAAGTTGATTACTGATCTTCAACCAATAACGTTGATGATCAGGGGCTACATAACTTTTTATTACTTCGTTATGAAATGTAATAGTGCAGCGTGTTGTATAAATAATAAGTGTGAAAATAACAAGAGCAACAAATGAATAGTTAAACCATATATTCCATTTTTTATAGAAAGCGGAGTACAACAGAAGAGTGCCTATAAAGGGTATGGCATAAAGTAAAAATGCACGAAAAAAATAGGATATTTCCTGGCGGTGATGTTCCACATAAAAATTTGCAGTTTTAAAATTGTATTGAATCAGAATACAAATGGCAGCAAAGGTTAGTGCAGTAATGAAATACAAAGGTTTTATTTCTTCTTTGAAATAAAATACAACGTAATTGAGAATTTTTTTCATCTTGTTCTCCTGTATTTGTTCTTGCCCTTTATTTTGCTGTTTATTTATGAAAATGTTTGTAGGTCAAATTCATGGGACGATGACTCTGAGCGACAATGGGTTTACTTTTATTGAAATTATATTTCCAAGCTCCACAGGCTCGCCATCCGTATGAGCAATGGTACTGTGGCTTTGCTTAACAATAACTTCTTTACTTCTGATAGTTTCTAAAAATGGTGATAAATGCATCGTTTTCCGAAACAATCGGTAACCGATTGAAATAGCATTAAAAAACGAAAAACTTTTTAGGATTGAAATATCCATAATTCCATCAGAAACGTCAGCTGAAGGAGCTATATGCGCATTATTGCCCCATTGTGAGCCGTTTGCAAAACTTATCAGAAAGGCATTTCTTTTAATTGTTTTTCCATCAATAATCAGTTCGAAATCCTGAGCCTTGTATTTAGGCAGCTCGCGCGCTATTACTTTAAGATAGGACGAAAAGCCTCGTTTTCCGAACTTCGCAAATTCCCAGCCAATATGAGCATCAAAGCCAACGCCTGCAATATTTATAAACGTATCATTATTAATTTGTACCGAATCAATGGAAACTTCCTTAGCTAAATTAATTACTTCCATTGCTTTTTTCAAATTCAATGGAATCTTTAAATGCCTGGCCAGCCCGTTTCCAGAACCCGTTGGTACAATAGCCATTGCGGCAGAGGATCCAATTAATCCTTTTGCTGTTTCATTAACGGAACCATCGCCACCAACTGCAACTACAATGTTAAAACCATCGGCAACAGCTTGCCGCGAAAGAATAGTAGCATGTTTAGCGGCTTTTGTATAAACTATTTCATAGTCGAACAATGTTCGGTCAAGGTACTGGTCAATCAGCTTTTCCATTACTTTTTGCCTTCCAACTCCTGAAATAGGATTAACGATAAAGCATATTTTTTTTTTCAAGATCTATGTATTGCCTATTGTTAAATTGTATAATTGAATAGTTGATTCGAACTACTGCATTTTATTATTGATCAACCCCTGCTGATACGTTTGGATGACAGCCTTTATATCATTTTCCATTTTTTTAACAACGGTTGGTGCTTCCTGAATCAGGTTGTTTTTAAGTAAACTATCTACAGTATACTGATACAGAGCAATAGTTTGATCACCGTCAAACTGAAGTAAATAATTGTTTTCAACTAATTGAAATAAATTGCTGTTGTGTATTAAAGCAAAATGTTTGGCATTATTGTCAAAAACACTTGCTCCGAAAGAAAAGTAAGGTGAAGGGAAATTTAAGTAATCCAATATCGATGGCATTATATCAATTTGTTGTGTAATGGTTGAATCGATCTTCTTTAAAGAGGAGCCCGGCAAATAATAAATAATGGGTATGGAATAATTTCCCACATTATTACTGAAAAAAGGATCATTCGAAACCCCTGTGTGGTCAGCAGATAAAACAAATAAAGTATTGTTAAACCAAGGCATTTTTTTTGCTGTTTCAAAAAATTTCTGTAAACAGAAATCGCTATAACTGATACATCTTTCGATGGGCAGCCCATCCTCTTTAAACTTGCTTTTGTATTTGTCAGGAATTGGATAAGGATGATGGGAAGTAAGTGTAAATAAGGTAGCGAAAAAAGGCTGTTTCTTTTTGTTTATAGTGTTTGCACTGAACTGTAAAAATTCTTCATCCCAGATTCCCCAATTTCCGTCATAATCTTTTTCATTGTTATATTCATTTCTGCCATAATAATCATCGTAGCCCGCAAGGTTGGCAAATGCATCAAAACCCATCGTGCCATTGGTTCCTCCATGAAAAAAAGCAGAGTAGTAGCCTTCTTCTTTTAGCTTATTTGCAAGTGTATGAATTTGGTTACTCCCGTATGGAGAAGTAATGTAAGGCTCATTCATCCAGGTTGGCATGCTTGCCACAATGGACGGTATTCCTTCAATGGAGGTTTTACCATTTGAAAATGCGTTTGGAAAAGTTAAACTTTCCGAAATAAGTGAATCCAGAAATGGAGTAGAGCCATGATCCCTTCCATTTAAGGCTCCAACATATTCCTTTGAAAAGCTTTCCAGCGCAATAATAAATACATTTAGTTTCTTTATTTCTGCGCTTTTGCCTGTATGCCGGGGATTATATAAAGTTTGTAATTCCTTTTCATCTGTAATTTTCCAGCTGGCAGAAGGTTCAATTGCCTGTACATCCAGTGTTTTTAGGATACTGAAAGGAGTATTTATTACCAAGGGTACATATTTAACAGCCGCATATTCCCCCGCGCTAACAACGCTAATAGGTTTAAGCTGTAAACCACCTCTATAAGCGAGTATGGAAAATGCAGCAATTACCAATAAAATTAATACCTGTATACCATATTGTTTAAATGACCAGGTGAGGTTTATCTCTTTTTCAATTTTTTTATATCCTTTGTACATCAATAGTACCAAGGCAAACCAGATAATAAAGACATACCAGTAATCTTTAAAAAATAGAGGGAGGAGATTCCCAAGGTCATTGCCGATTTTTCCGCTAAAAAAATTGAAAACGGTGGCGTTTGTTCGCTTTAAGGTGAATTCAAAATAAGCTAAATCAACACAATTGGCTAGTACTGCAATACTATTAACACTTACAAATAACCATTTTAAAACTAATCGGTATATTTTTTTTTCTCTGAAAACAAAGGGTAGAATATATAATAAGATATAAAGAAAATTAGTCAAAATAATAACCGATAGATCAAAGCGGATACCTGAAATAAGTATCAATAGGAGCTCAAAAATACTTAGATCGGAAAAATAAGAGTAATTAAAAAAATAGAAAAGTAACCTGCAGATGCAGTAAACAAAGAGTAAAAAAGCAAGATGCCTAAGTAGTTGGAAAAGGTTAGGGAAGTACTTTTGCATACAGGGCAAATACATTAAATTGGTTACCTGCAAAAGTAATAAAATTGAGCAAGAGAAAGGAAAACAAAATTCTTTATAGAACAGGTAATTAAAAGCAAAAAAAAAGAGTTCCAATTTTGGAACTCTTTTTTTTGAGAAAAATTTAATATTACTGTTTTACAAAAGTTTCAGCAGTTGTAAAAGTAGTACCGTTAGTTAATTCAGTGTAGTTTAAAGTAAATCCACCTGTAGTAGTTGAACCTGTTCCTTGGAACGTTCTTGTAGCTGCAGGAGTTCCAACAGAAGAAGCTATTTGGCTTGGTAAGGTAATGTTAGTGCTTGCAATATCAGCATAGATTGCAGTATTGTTATCGTAATCACCAAATTTACTGAAATGAATTCTGTTGTTTACAGTTTCAGAAGCAGTTACAGTTTGAGTATAAACATAAGGAGGTGTATCTGCAATTGTACACTGGTAAGTACCAGTTCTGCTATCAGCATCATTAACAACAGTAATAGTTCTTGTTGCAGTTCCTACATTACCTGCAGCATCAGTAGCTGTATAAGTAATAATATATTCACCTGTTTGGTCTTTATTAACAGTACCAGAAGTAGTTGGAGTAAGTGTTCCATCTTCATCATCAGTAGCAGTAGCATTTTGCTCAGTATAAGTTCCTTGTAAAGAGATTGTTTGAGTTGAAGCTCCGTTTAATGTAACAACTGGTGCAGTTGTATCTTCATCTTTTTTACATCCTGTTAATACCAATGCAGACGCAATAAATGCAACAGCTGCCATGTTTAAAAAATTTCTTTTCATTTGATTTTAGTTTTTATTTGTTAGTAATAGTTTAATTAACTTTAATAAATTTCAGCGACAAATGTAATACATAATTAAGCGAAATGTATCAAAAAATTTGTTTTTTATAATTAAACTATTACTTTTGACCCCGGTTAACCAAAAAACAAACAAAACAATGAAAAAAGTATTTACATTAGTTGCCGTAGCAGGTATGTTTACATTCGTTGCTTGCGGACCAAGCGCTGAAGAAAAAGCTGCAAAAGAAAAAATGACACAAGATTCAATTGCTGCTGTTGAAGCTGCAAAAGCTGCTGAAGAAGCTGCAAGAGCTCAGGCTGCTGCTGATTCTACTGCTAAATTTGCTGCTGACGAAGCATCAAAAGCTGCTGAAGCTGCAAAACTTGCTGAAGAAGAAGCTGCAAAAAAAGCAGGTAAAAAAACAGCTAAACCAGCTGCTAAACCTGAACCTGCACCAGTAAAAGCAGGACAAGGAAGAGGTTAATATCCTGTTCTAAGTTTATAAGAAAAGGAGTACAGGATAGCTGTACTCCTTTTTTATTTTCAGATTTTTTTTTCAATTTCCCTTTGAAATAAAAAAATAAATGTAGCTTTGCGCAAATTTTAATTAAAATCACACAAACAAAACAAAATGAAAAAAGTATTTACATTAGTTGCCGTAGCAGGTATGTTTACATTCGTTGCTTGCGGGCCAAGCGCTGAAGAAAAAGCTGCAAAAGAAAAAATGACTCAAGATTCAATTGCTGCTGTTGAAGCTGCTAAAGCTGCTGAAGAAGCTGCTAAAGCACAAGCAACTGCTGATTCTGCTGCAAAATTTGCTGCTGATGAAGCTGCTAAAGCTGAAGAAGCTGCTAAAGCTGCTGAAGAAGAAGCTGCAAAAAAAACAGGTAAAAAGAAATAATCTTTTTACAAACGAAAAAAGAGCATCCTTGATGCTCTTTTTTTTGTTCTTTTTTTTCAAAAAGCTCATTGTCAGGTACTTGGGTTTACTCATTCTCCTTGTTCCTTATTAGTAGTAGTGTCAGAAAGATAATCGGCAATAGCTAATTTAATATCTCCGTAGCTGTATTCATCACCCAATGCCTGTTTAATTGTTCCCGGTTGAAATGTATTTAGTGCTTTTGAAACATTGACTATATTTTGAATTTTCTCTTCGGTTAAAAATGCTTTGGCGCTCAGCTCCTTTTTTGCAATATAATACGCTAGGTGCCCTTCTACCGTTGTAACGGACAGCGATCTTAATCTGGCGATTGATTCAATATCATTTCCTTCTTTATAAAACTTAAGCGATAATTCTTTAGAATCAACAGAAACCTCGAAATCGATGCTTTTTTCAGTTTCTGAATCGGAGCGGCTGTTTTTTCTCTTCTTTTTCTCTTTTACCTTTGTTGATTTTGAAGGTTCTTCTTTTAAAATGGGAGAATAAATCGTTTTCAATTGCTCTGTTCGGTGCGGATCAGCATTCAGTTTTGCAATGTCTTCTTTTGTAATTTCCTTATTTGTAATAGTCGCCTGTATAAGCAGCGTTGCTTTTTGAATAAGTTTGTATTGCTCATTAATAGCGGCTTCCAGCGTAAGCAGCTCATTCAGATAGGTCTTTATTTTCTTCTCGGATTTAAGTGCTAAAACATGCTTAAACACCTTCGTGGATAAGCTCTTAAAAAAGGGTGAAAAATAATCGGTGGCCGCAGCTACTCTTTTACCTAAAAATTCCAGGTGTCCTTCTTCCTTTTTATCAATAATGGAGGCTATCTGGCCCCTGAAATTGGCAGCATGTACTTTTATTTCTTTAATTTCCTCTTCCAGCCCTTGTGCCCATTTGTGATGCCGTTGTTTGGCTGATTTTTTTTCATCTTTTACATAGCTGTCAGTATGTGTTTCACAATGTTTCACAAGATCACTGAATTCGAAGCTTTTTAATACATAATCTCTTAAAAACTGGTAGGTTCCGCTGGTTAAAAGTTCGGCAAGATCCTGCTGGTCAGTCTGTAAGGTGGAGTAGTTCTTTATTTTGCTGTCCTGATTGATGGTGTTAAAATTTATTTTAGAAGTAAGAACCAACCCTTCTAGTGATCTTAGCCTGGATAAGGCTACATACACTTGTCCGGGAGCAAAAGCATCCCCTGCGTCAATAATTGCCTTGTCAAACGTGAGTCCCTGGCTTTTATGGACGGTAATTGCCCAGGCAAGCTTAATAGGATAATGTGTAAATGTGCCTGCAACAAGTTCCTCTATTTCATTATTGGACTCATTAAGCTTAAACTTTAAGTTTTTCCAGGCATAAGGCTCTACTTTAATAGCAGTAGTGCTGTCACTGAATTTCACTTCGATATCCGAATGGCTGATTTTTGAAACAATCCCGATTTTACCATTAAAAAAACGCTGGGCACCGGTAGGGTCATTTTTAACAAACATAACCTGCGCACCTTCTTTCAATTCAAGCGTTTTTTCAATAGGGTAGGCATTTTCGCTGAACTCATCTTCCAGTTTCGCATCAAAAAAGAATGATTTACCCGATAACCTGCCGAGAAAGCTTTTGTTTAATTCGGCCGCTTTGTAATTATGGGTGGTTAACGTAATATAGTTATCTGTTGGTTTGGGTGTAAAACCCGGTTGGTAGTGGGTATTTAATAAGTTTACATCATCCGTTGAAATCTCATTATTTCTAAGATGATTTAATAAATCCACAAAACGTTCATCCGTTTGCCGGTATATCTTATTTAGTTCAATATAGGCGGGTTTGTGGTGCTGAAGCACCTGGGCATCGAAAAAGTAAATGCTATTATAAAACGATTTCAATAACTCCCATTCCTCGCTTTTTACAACAGGTGGTAGCTGCAATAAATCTCCAATAAACAATACCTGAACTCCACCAAAAGGTAGGTTGTTTTTTCTTCGTACATGTCTCAATACCAAATCGATAGCGTCCAGTAAGTCTGCCCGGAGCATACTTACTTCATCAATTATCAGTAATTCCAGTTCACGTAATAAATTACGTTTGGAATCATGCATTTGAAGTTTTTTAATAACGGCATGAGGATCGTTCACCCTCATACTTCCCTGGAAATCATCTGTAGATTGGTTGACAGGCACAAAAGTGCCGAAGGGCAATTGAAACAAGGAATGAATTGTTAATCCTCCTGCATTAATGGCGGCAATACCGGTAGGGGCAACAATCAGGCACTTTTTATAGGTATTTGCTACAATTTGTCTTAAAAAAGTAGTTTTACCTGTTCCGGCCTTTCCGGTAAGAAAAACGTTTTTATTCGTGTTATTTATAAACCTGGAAGCATACAAAGCCTGATCAGAAGTTGATTGTGTTGTATCTTCCATAATTTTTAATCTTTTTTCTTTTCGGGCATAGGACCACGCTTAAAAATAATTAATCCGTTCAGGAAATTTCTTAAAAGCTGATCCCCGCATTCCTTATAATTCGGGTGATCCGGCTTACGGTAGAGCGCATTTAGTTCGCTTTTCGTGATCTCAAACTCGGCTAATTTTAGTATCTTTACTACATCTTCATCCTTAAGTTCAAGCGCTACTCTGATTTTTTTTAATATATCGTTATTGGTCAGCATATTTTATTTTTTTACTCCTGAATAGAGGATGGAACGTCATTTTTGAATGTTCTGTAAATTTAGAAATAAAATTTGGAACGGTTTATGTAATACGTCAGATATCCCCATATTTAAAGAATAATAATTAATAAATTAAAACAAATGAAAAAAGCACTGTTCTGCATAGCAACTATAGGAAGTAGTTTGATATGCTCCCCGGTTTTTTCTCAGGAAAAGCAGGTTCCGGATTCATTAGGGTTGCCGGGTGATAATCTTAACCTATATGCGGTTCTGGAACTTTTCCAAAAATCTGAAACATTGGAAGGTTTTGAAAAATCATTAAATGCCGAAGATTCCAAAACCAATAACCTTGATTTGAATGGAAACAACAAAATCGATTACATAAGTGTGGTTGATAATGTAAAAGGCACAGCACATGCTATTGTTTTGCAGGTTGCGGTGAGTGAAAAAGAAAAACAGGACGTAGCGGTTATCGAAGTTGAAAAAGATGACGATGGTACTGTACGTATTCAGGTAGTTGGGGATGAGGATCTGTACGGGAAAAATTATATTATAGAGCCAAAAGAAGAAACTAAAAAAAGTGCTTCTGCCTCTACGCCAAATCCTGGCTATAAAGGAACAACAACAGTAAACAATACAACTAATAATTATTATAATAATAATAATGCGAATGATTACTACTACCCCGCCTCAAGCTGGAGCATTGTTCGTTATATGTATTATCCTACCTACGTTGTGTATGCATCTCCTTGGTACTGGGGATATTATCCATCTTATTGGAGTCCTTGGTCACCAATATTCTGGCATTCTTATTATTACGGTTATCATTATCCTCGTTATAATCATTACTGCGGATGGTATAACAGATCGTATAATTACCGCAATAACAATGCTCACAGCTACTATGGCCAAAGAAGATCAACATCAACAACTGTAAGCCAAAGAAGACAAAGTGGAGAATTTAAAAATACGTACAGCAGACCTGATTTGGCTACCAGGGAAATGAGAAATGATAGCCATTCAAATTCAAGACCGTCTAATTCGAATGTGCGTGGAGGCTCTCCATCAAAAGAAACTCCTCACAATCGTTCAGGAAATGAGAAAACTGCACCATCCCGAGGTAATAAGGTTGATAGATCTAATGGTGGCAGCAAACATTCTCCATCTGTGAAACAAAACCGTTCGAGCGGTCAAAGTGCCAGCCCTGCACCAAGATCAAGTTCTGGGCCGAAAAGCAGTGGAGGAGGAAGTAACCGAAATGTTGGTGGAGGAAGCCGTAACGGAGGAGGAAGCAGTAGTGGCGGAAGCCATGGAGGCGGAGGAAACCATGGTGGTGGTGGTAAAGGCCGTTAATTATTAAAAAGTATTTAAAACAGAGAGGTCCCGTAATAATTACGGGACCTCTCTGTTTTTGTGCGCTAGCTGCAATAATAGGTTGGCGATTTCGAGCACGAAACTTTCTGGGCAGTACTAAACTTGTTTTGCAACTACAATTTTAAATGATTATTACATATTACGCTCTTTTGTTGTTAAAAATACTTCCCCTTCAGGATGACTTAGAAATTATATAGTACGTCATTATTTCAATTTTTTTTTATTTTTAGCAGGGGGTAGAAAATTTTCGCCAGTTACCACACTCTTACCTGTTTTTGCTTCTAATTCCTTTCTTGCATTTTTTGCTACAGAACCACCTTTTTTACCTGCTTTGGCATTTTCAATTACGCCCTTCGCTTTTTCTGTTTCAGCTATTTGTCTTGTAGACAGTTCTGCTAATGCTGTGAAAATTAATTCCGCTTCACTCATATGATCTCGTAGGTTTTGAGATTTCAAACCCTTCAAATCTTTGTGCTTTTTTATAGTTACCCCTGTCCACTCCTGATGAATAATATTGGTAAGAAAAGCAAACTCATCTGATTTTTGAACACCGCTTTCTTTCCAGTAATCGGTAAGTTTGTTTCGAGTTTCCTGCCCTGTCATTCGCTGCTGGATCCACTTTTCGCTTCTACCCAAATTTTTCCAATTTTCTCTTGCCCTTTCCAAACTTTGTTCAGGGTTGCTTATTTCTTGTATTCTCTCGTTACCTACTTTAGCTAACCATTGCTTAAATGGTTCAGCTTTGGGTGAGGGGATGGATTGGATAAGACGAAGTAAATTAGAAGTATCCAAGCAATCAGTAGCATATTTTTTACCATCGGCCGCCTCAAATTTCAGTTGTACGATATTTTCGTACAACTGACTTCCTTCTTTGGTCAATTTTTTTTTTAAATCGCTCCAATATCGCTTAGGATTACTACTTCCTGTTAATATTTCAATTACGTCAATAATAGAAAAGAACCATTTTTCTTGTTCCAAATCCCAAAGGGTGCGTACCTTTTTACTTTGAAATAATTTTATTTTATCCATGATGCTTATTGGTTTTCCTTTATTATTTTATTTCCCCCTGGGGCAGGTGTGAAGTTAGTAACCGATTTGTATTTTTGGTTTATTAATCATAAAAGTGGCAAAATCAGGCAAAAACAAGATGCTGCATTACCGAGATTTACGAAACAAAGCTCGGAATGACCAATAATACATATAACTAAGTTCTCATATTATCGTCAACTAATTTATAAGGAAACCTGCAGTATAATTTTTTAATAATTCAGCAAATCAGCAATCACCTTTGCAACTTTTACAGCATTAGGCAACATAGCCGCTTCCAGCACTGAGTTTAAAGGTATCGCTGGTAAGTTTTCGGAGCCGATTACTTCTACCGGAGCATCTAAAAATTCAAAGCATTTTTTAGATATACGTCCCGCTAACGCTTGCGCGAAGCTGTTGTTATAAGGCTCTTCCGTTAATACAATACATTTTCCATGTTTTTTTACCGAAGCAAAAATGGTTTCCTCATCCAAAGGATTCAGCGTACGTAAATCTACAATTTCAACCTGTTCAGGAAATTCTTTAGCGGCATTCTTCGCCCAATATACCCCCATGCCATAAGTAATAATGGTGGTGGTTTGTTTATCGGCAGAAGCCTTTACTTCCTGCACCATACGGGCTTTGCCAAGTGGGATAATATAATCTTCATCCGGCTCAATCGTTCTGGCATCTTCAGTCCCTTTTATCTTACTCCAGTATAAGCCTTTATGTTCAAGCATTACCACCGGGTTAGGGTCGTAATACGCTGCTTTAATCAAACCTTTTAAATCCGCACCGGTGGAGGGATAACAAATTTTTATCCCCCGGATATTGGTCAATACACTTTCAACACTTGAAGAATGGTAAGGACCTCCACTTCCATAAGCACCAATAGGCACACGGATAATACAGCTCACAGGCCATTTGCCATTTGATAAATAACACGAACGGCTTACTTCTGTAAACAATTGGTTCAGGCCTGGCCAAATATAGTCGGCAAACTGAACTTCAACAATAGGCTTGCAACCTGTTGCGCTCATCCCTACTGTACTGCCGATAATAAAGGCTTCCTGTATAGGAGTGTTAAAAACACGGTGATCTCCAAAAGTTTGAGCAAGGGTGGCTGCTTCACGAAATACACCGCCTAAACGGCCTCCTACATCCTGCCCGTAAAGTAGGCTCTCCGGGTGTTTTGCCATCAATTCGCGGATAGCGAACAATGCGGAATCCACCATTACCGTTTTTTCTTTTCCTTTGGGTTCACGCTCTCCGCGCTCCTCTGTAACAGGGGTGGCAGCAAATTCATGATCGAAAAGGTCTTCCGGGCGTGGATCTTCTGCGGCTAGTGCTTTTTGATAGTGCTCTGCTACTTTTTGCTTGGCATTTTTTTCTATCTCAATTAATTCAATACTATCAAAACCAGCCTTCATCAACTGATCTTTGAATTTTGGAAAAGGGTCGCGTAGCTGCGCCTCTTCCAGATCATCGCGGTACCACTCTTTGCGCACACCGGATGTATGATGATTTAATAAAGGTACTTTTGCATGGATCAGGAAAGGCCTGCGTTCCTTACGGATGAGGGCAATAACTTCCTCTATCGTATTATAGGACTCCATAAAATCGGTACCATCAATGGTGCGTGTTTCCAGGCCTTTAAAACCTTTGGCGAATTCCGTAGCATCCTGCGCCCTGATCTCTTTCGCACTTGCGGAAATATCCCATTCATTATCCTGAACCAGGTATAAAATGGGCATTTTTTTTAATACCGCCATCTGGAAAGCTTCTGATACTTCACCTTCTGTAATGCAGGCATCTCCTAGGGAACATACTACTACCGGCTTATCATCTCCATAGTCAGGTAATAAATTTTGTTTCTCCAAGTACTGAATCCCCATCGCTACACCAGTGGTAGGAATGGCTTGCATCCCTGTAGCTGAGGATTGCATCGGTATTTTAGGAAAACCTTCTCTTTTCAAGCTTGGGTGAGCATAATAGGTTCTGCCTCCCGAAAAAGGATCATCGCGTTTTGCTAAGAGTTGAAGCATCAGTTCATACGGTTCTATACCAATGGCAAGCAACATGCTGTCGTCCCGATAATAAGCTGATAAATAATCCTGTGCTTTTAACTGTAAGCCCAAAGCCAGCTGTATGGCTTCATGGCCGCGTGATGTGGCATGAACGTATTTGGCTGTAACTTCTTTATTCGCTTCGTATAATTCGGCCATTGCCTTTGCAGTACATATCAGCTCAAAAGCCTTTAGTAACATTGTTTCAGCAATGGGGGAATCAATCTTTCTTTTATTTTCAGTCATTGTAGGAGTCATGCGTCAAATTAAATTCGATTTTCAATAAAGGAGACTGTCATACGATCAGCTTTCTGAAAAAATCAGGCAGTACAAAGATAACAGATTTGAATGAAATTAGATATTGAAAAAGAAAGAGCGCTTTTCAAATTTTTTGTTTGGATTTTTATCGTAATAAATTATAAATGTCAGATAAAATCGGCCTCTTAACTTATAAACGTTTAGCTGTAGATAATTTTGTTATTCCGTCAAAGTTTAAATGCCCTTTTTGCCTATAATTGCATTAATATTTGATTTTCAAAATATTATTCATAATATCGTGTACTTTTTAGCTAATAATACTCCAGTTTGAAAACAATTACTGACTGTTTTAACAAAGAATGGGTGACAAAAAATTATGTCCTGGTGACGTTGTTTTTGTTGCTTTTTTCTTTTACATCGCGCTCGCAGGTGTTCTGGACAGAAGATTTTACCAGCAGTTGTGCCGGCAACAATTGTTCAGCTTCGCTTTATCCTAGTCTTAATGGTTTTTGGGGCGTTTCCAGCAATGCAAGTTTGAATGGCGTAAATAATAATCAGTGGTATGTAAGTAATTTAGAAAATGGTGATCTTGCAGGGGCTTGCGCAACCGGAGCCGGTACAGATGCCTCCCTGCATATTGGGGCAAATACCAATGTTCTTGGTCTTGGCGATCAGGGCGCGACATTTTTTAATGGTGGTTTAGGACTTGATCCTTTAACAGATATACGGGTGGAATCACCAATTATTGATTGTTCTGGTAAAACCAATATTACTGTATCATTCAACTACATCGAAAACGGTGACGGTACCAATGATAATGCAACATTGATGTATTTTGATGGAGTTTCCTGGTCTGTACTGTTTGATCTTGCAAAAACAGCTCTTTGTTCTCCTGCTGTTGGCACCTGGACTGCATACACACAATCTTTGCCTGCCAGCGCGGATAATAACGCATTGGTACAAATTGGTTTCAGATGGGTCAATAATGATGATGCTTTGGGTGATGATCCTTCTATTGCGGTTGATGACATAACATTGTCAAGCAGTGCCCCTTCCAGTAATACCATTGCAACCGGTGTGATAGCCGGCAGCCCTTTTTGCGGCTGTGATGCGGTTAGCGTGCCTTTTACAAGTGTTGGTACTTTTAATGCACCTAATATTTATACCGCCCAGATTTCCGATGCATCGGGAAGTTTTACCAGCGCTGTAACAATTGGTACACTCACGAGCACTGCCAACAATGGAACCGTTATCGGAACCATACCTTGTGGTACTTTAACCGGTGCAGGATACTTGGTTAGGGTAATAAGTTCAGATCCGGTGGTTACCGGTACAAGCAATGGTGTTAACATCACTGTGAATGCGGCAGCAATAGCATCCTTAAGTTTATCTACTGTAGTTTCAGGAGGAACAATATGCAATGATACAGCAGTATTTACAGTAACTCCAGCAAATGGCGGTACCAATCCAACCTATCAATGGCAATTGAACGGGGTAAATGTTGGAACAGATTCAACTTCTTATTATCCAAACGCTGTGCTGTTAACAGGGGATACGGTTAGTGTTACCATGATATCCAATGCGGCCTGTGCTGCACCAGCATCGGTAGTGGTTGATACTGTTGTTAACTGTGTGGCAGTAGTTACGGGACCTATTCCGGGAATTTCTTTCTGTGCCTGCGACAGTGTATATGTTCCCTTTACAAGTATAGGTGATTATGCAGCATCCAACATATATACGGCCCAACTTTCTGATTCCACTGGAAGCTTTGCATCAACTGTTATTATTGGTACCTTAACGGATTCCACAAATGCCGGTATTATAGCTTGCCAGATTCCTTGTGCTGCCCTTACAGGATCTGATTATGTGATTAAGGTGATTAGTTCTTCACCGGTAGTAAGTGACACTACCAGCCTGGATACCATTGCTATTATTGCTGTGGTTGTTCCGCTTGTAAGTATTTCCACAACCGAAACAACCGCCTTGTGTATTGACACTGCAGTTACTTTTACCGCTACTGCAACAAATGGAGGGTCTGCACCAATGTATCAATGGCAGCGAAATGGGGTAAATGTGGGTACCAATTCACCAACATATACTACCTCCGGAATGTTTTTGGAAGGCGAAATTATCAGTGTACTGCTTACATCAAATGCTCCTTGTGCAGTGCCAGCCACATCACAGGCACTTAATGTAGTTGATTGCCCGGCAATAGCCATTCCTAATGTGTTTACTCCAAACGGGGATGGGCTTAACGACCTGTTTAAAATAAATTTAAGCGGAGAAAGCCTAGGCAATTTCGATTTGAATATTTACGACCGCTGGGGAATCCTGATATTTACTTCCACCAGTATCAATAATAAATGGGATGGCCGCACTACGGCAGGCTTAAAAGTAAAGGATGGGACCTATTTTTATGTGGTTAACCTGAATACCAAACAGTACAAAGGATTTGTTTCCGTGTTCCAGTCTAATTAACCGTTCCGTTATTTATCCCTAGAAACCGGTTGTATGTAGTCCCACAAGGGCAACCAATAAGCGGTTGTACAATTTATTTCTTTTCATCATCGCCAACATACCATGCTTTTATCATCAGTACAATTAGTCCCCAAATGATTACAAGCGCCAAACCAATAATAATGGTTAAGGCCAAGGCAATGGAAGCAGACATAATTGGAAAAAGTGCCCACAGACTTATAAGCCCCCAAAGAATTAATATCGACCCTCCTACAAAGAATACTGTAGTTGCTGAATATGTTTTGCCTTCCTGAGGTAATTTGGTTGATCGGGTAGAAACGGCTTTTTTAGTTTTTAAAACTGTTTCAACTTTATGCGCGGGCTGTATTGATTGACTTTTGAAGGTATTGGTACTGTTTGTTCTCGTGTTTGAAACAATTGTTTTAGTCTTTTCGGTTGAAGCGGAAAAAGAGCTTGATAACTCTTTTGCATTATTCATACTCTTTAAGCTCTGAACTTCAAAAGGACTATCGTTATCAGATTTGGTTTCATTTTTTGTACTGAAAACTGTATTTTTAGAAGGAGTTGGTTTAGTTGAATTACCTGTAATGCTATAGCCGGGGCGATACAAACGTTTTTCTATACCTGCATTTTTAAAAATCCCGCAAGAACTAAAAAAAAGGATGGAACCTAATTGAAGTAAAAAAATAAAATTTCTTTTTTGAACTATTTTCCCCATGGCTAAATCTATAAGTAGTTATATAACGATTTTGGCAAATGTAGTACAATATCGTTTAGAATTTTGATTTTTTTATGGAGTGTTTTTTCTGTTTTTTGTTTTTATCCGTTAACGAAATTTTGTTGGTCTCATTCCTTTATTTTAATAATAAATAGGGCTTTAGGTACTTGTGACTTTAGTGCGCGCAGACAGGACGCTTGCTTATAAAAGCATAGCCGGGACGCTACGCCATACAGAAGGATTTGTGTTCAACAGATTAACAACAACCTTTTCTGCCCTGATTTTTCCTTTGGCGCACGGTGAAGACAAGGGGCAACTTGACTTCCGGGATGATCAACCGCCAACCTCCATAAGTGACCAAGGCCAAGGCTTAATGGATGTGCATTCGGTTTGGCCTGATAGTGCAGATCAAAAAAATGTTCAGTTAAAAATGATTCAAAACCTTCAGCTGATCCATGATATAGTTTTTTGAGTTCATCACGTATTTCTGGAACAAGTACTTTCTGTTCGGCTTGTGAATTGGGTAATATTTCACTCGATTCGCCATAATAAGTGCACAAGAAGGTATCAGTTGGTAAAGGAGAGCGATCTACATGAAACGAATAAACATCGGTTGGGAAAAACGGGTAGGTATCATCCCTATCATAATAGTTGATCACATTAAGGATTGGAGATGCGCCATGAGCTTTCAATAGCTTCAAGTCATTTAAAAGAATTTCGCGGGCAAGCTGACCCTGCTCAGTCAATTGAAGTTCAACAATTTCCTCTTGTTCAATTGTCGTTATATTTCCGTTTAGCTCTACCTTTTTAACAATCTCAGAAAAATCACCTATTAGGTTACGCTTCCAACAAATCGCATTTATTGCTCCTTGAAATGGAGTAGAAACAAGGTCTTGAAAATTGCTGACAACTTGAATATGATTGTGAGTAGGAGATAAGTCAATCATCATGGTTAATATATAAAAGCGATATCCGCCTGGCTTTAAAATGAACTGTTTTAAAAAATTAAACAATGTTTTTTTGCCCGAGTGTAAATTCTGCTACGTTAATTGTACCAAGGCATCTGGCCTGTTTTGAAAAATCCGGAAGCAATAGAATTATCTTAACAAAGTCACCGATCCTTTAAAATCAATGTATTCACCTCTTGAAGATTTAAAGCGGACTAAATACAGATATACCCCCAATTCACATTTTTTAGGGCCTTCGGTGCCGTCCCACCCTTGGTCAACGCTGTTGGTGGTAAATACCTGCTGGCCCCAACGGTCGAATATTGAGAATTCATATTCTGTGAAATTAATATAGGTTGTAGTAGGTATAAATACTTTATTAAATTCCCCGCTGGGCTTAAAGGCATTTGGAATAAACACTTTAGGATCCTGGTAGGCTTCAGCAATATTTGATAAACTTGTTTCACTAAAATTATAGATATTTCCAGGTCCTTCCAAAGCTTCTACATAGTAGTTAAATACACCTTCGCCTGTTAGTAAAGCGGACACATCATCAGTATATGTATTTGTTCCGTTTCCGGAAGGCATAACATTACCAATTGGTGTAGGATCCATCACTCCATCAACACCTCGGTAAATATTATAAGATGCCACATTTCCCGACCAGCCCTGATAATCATTCCAGGTTAGGGTGTTTTCGAGCGAGGAGCTGTTACTTTTAGCATTTAACAGTATGGTGCGGCCTATATTGGTTTCCATGCCATCAAATCCGCAGCTGTCGACATTGATAATTTTATAATAATAGCTTATTCTGTCTGTGAGCGCCTGGTAGTCGGTGTAAATTATCGGGCTTGATGTGCTGGTAGGAGCATTTCCAATCAGCCTGTAATTTGCTGATATATTATCGGTAGATCTCATTATTTTGTAACCCGAAGTGGAGGCTGCAACATCCACATGGCAGGTGATCTCCACCTGATTGGGAGCTGTAACGCTTGCTTTACGCAAATATGAAAAGGCCGGAGGAACAGGAGTTGCCGAATAAAAGGTAATCCGGTTGGAAGAGGCAGTTTTAGTTCCGGACGAATCGAAAGCTTCTATTTTGTAATAATAGGTAGCTTGTGCAGCAAGGGATGTGGCAGTATAAGTGAGTGGTGAACTGTTTACCGTTGTGAGCAGGGTATATGGACCCGATACGCTAACGGTTGATTGATACACATTGTACCCTGCTAAGCCGGTGCCTAAAGTGGAATAGGGAGTCCAGTTTAGTACAACACTGCGTTCACAGATCATGGCTGTTGATGTTAAATAGATGGTTTGCTTTGCAGTTCCAAGAGGACTAATATTACTGCAGGTATCAAAGGCTGCCAGGTAATACTCTTCTGAACCCGCATCAGCATTTGATGACAGATAATTATATCCAGTATTATTTATTCCGAACACGGTGTCGATTGGGATTTTGGCTCCACCTATCAGTTTGTAAATTACATAACCGGCAACATCGGGCGCAGGATTAACATTCCAGCTCATCAAGGCATTGTTACTATCATCCACACTCAGTGTATCAAAAATGGGTACATACGGTACTATGATATTTTGAAATGTGCCGCCATCAATAGAGGATACTGACGTGCAGCCTGTATTATCAGCTGTTTCTATTCTATAATTAATGGTGGCATTACATGCGAAAATGGTATCAATAAAGCTTAAACTGGTTGTTGAGCCGGTACTATTCCATACTCCTGCCGGGTTTTCTTCATAAATAGTATATACCCCTGATGAGGTGGTTAAATTAGGGTTTGCAATACCATTCCAGTTCAGTAAAGCGGTACCGTTTGCCGGATTGGTTACATTCAGAAGCATAGTGCTGAGGGTATCTACCGCAGGGGAATATACCTGCCCAAAGCATCCCGAACGGGTTTGAATATAATAGTAAACCCTGCCGGTATTGGCATTTGCCCCGATGTGGGTATAAGTGTTCTGGGTATAGGAGGATATGCTGTCTTTTAAAGTAAATGGCCCTCCAGGAGAAGCAGACGTGTAAATAAAATAACCATTAAAAGTGGTGCCCGGATCAGGTGGAGTAGTCCAGGTAAGAGTAACATCGCCATTAGGCAGCACAGATGCGCAGTTTGGCTGAGGTGAAGGAACAACAGGTGTTGCAAGCACTGTAATGGATACGGTAGAGATGTTTTCGGCAGGAGCCGGACAAAAGTCATCTTTTACCCTAAAAATAAAGGTATAGGTATTGGCCACTGTAGCGCAGGTAGCATTGTACGAAATATGATCACAGGTAGTCTGCCAATTAAAGGTGGTGGAAACATTTGTTACACCGGATACCGGCAAAGCACTGGATAATGTTGCGCAGGGCGGGTTTAAACAACCTGTGGATGAATTTGTGAATCCTGTGCCAAATTGAGTGCCGGAAGCATTGATAGTAAGGGTTTGAGGAGTGCTTCCATCCGCCAAAACTCCGGGATCATTACCGTTCAACGTGAAATTAACCAGAGTTCCTGCGGCAACAGTAGCCTGATAAGCGGTATAGGTTACTGCAGGCATATTGTTAACGGCACAGGGCAATAATACCACCTGAATTTCCCTGTATATTTCGGCCACAAGTGTTCCGCATTTCCAGGCTTCTACTTTAACGTTAGTAACAAAATAACCCTGTGTAAAAGATGTAAATGAAATTTCCCCTGTGGCCGGATTAATTGCTGCCGGTACATTTGCCGGATTTTGCGTGGTGCCCGGTAAGGGACTGTTATAGCTGTAGCCGGTAGTAAATGGAACTGGTGCTGGATTTGTTCCGAGTGCATAAACTCCTGAAAAATCATCCAATGGTTCTGCCCAGGAGAACGAAAGTGAATCCAAATCAGGATCGTAAGCATTGTGATTGTATTTGAAGGGAGCCCCTAGACATATTACCGTACTCGGACTTTCCAAAAAGGCAGGAGAGGAGTCAAAACAGGAGTTGGCATTTTGTCCGTTATAGGCATACATGGCTGCACGTAGCGTAAAACCATAGGAACTCGCACTTTGCAAATTAGTAAGTGAACCATTCCGGCAACAGTCCGAATAAGCAAATATCCAGCCCTGTGCAGGCGGTACACCTGTCAATGTTATCGGGTTAGATTGAAAAACAGATTCCTGCACCGCGCCCGCAACAGGGCTTGTACTGGTTGGCCAGCCAGGCTGTGATTGCGCGTTGGTACAAGAGATGGAAGGCCCCGCAGTATTGCAGCTTGGCGAAATATCCGTTTGTGATTGTAAACTCAAGGAAATGGTGGATACCGAGGGGTGATTAAAAACCGATATAGCAACTACAGATGGGGTGTTGATCCCATTGCAATCGCGGTAAAATTTCATTTTAAAAATATATTGTCCGGAGCCCTGGCATTCCCATGTTATTTCACCTCCCATTAAGTGGGATGCAAACAATCCAGCGCCAGAATGGCCGGTAGGGAATAAGATAAAAAAAGGTGAGAAGTATACAAAGGCGATAAGAAAACCTCTCACTACCCCTTTCCAAAGGAGAGGGTATAGGGAGCTGCTGCTTTTATCTTTTTTGTTTCTCATATTATTTTTCTCTCTTAAATAGCTACCCTCTCCCGAGGAGAGGGATTAAGGGAGAGTTTTTCTATTTTTTACCTACCACTAATTCAATCATGCTTTCCTGAGCAAGGTAATTGTTTGCCAGATCTCTAAGCTTAGATGCAGAAATGCCCTTAATGGTTGCAATGTACCTGTCGAAATAATCATAGCCTAAATCATATTCCATAATACCTTTAAAGCGGTCGGCTAATGCAAATGGTCCGTCCACACTTCGTAAAAAGGTTCCCAGCATATAGTTTTTAACCAATTGCAGCTCGTCCTCAGTTACCAGCTCTTCACGTAAACGGTTTAATTCAAAATATATTTCTTTTAATGCATTGCCGCATACGTCAACACCAACCTCAGTTGTAATGAAAAAATACCCGGAATGCTGCAAGGAAGCTATGCCGGACCCTATACCATAGGTATAACCTTTGTCCTCACGAATGTTAGACATAAGTCTGGAACCAAAATAACCTCCAAATAAAGTATTTAATACCAGTAAGGGCTGAAAATCCGGATTTTTTTTGTTAAATAATACTTTACCAATACGTATGGCTGATTGTAGTGCATCTTCTTTAAAAAGCAGGTGTTGTGATTCAGTTGTTGTATCAGGGGGAATAGTTTTTATACTTAATGCGCTGGTTGCACTCCAGTCGTTACCGCCAAAATGAGTATCTAAAAGATTAATAATCGTATCGTCCACTTTGCCGGCCAGAATTATTTTGCAATTATTTGAACGGTAATGAGTAGAATAAAACTGGTTCAAATGAGAGCGGTTGATTGCATCAAAATCAGTTTCTGTGACATTGATACCGTAAGGGTGTTTGGAGCCAAATAGCAGTTCGGAGAAACGTTTGCGGGCAAGTGTTGCAACTTTCTGATTGTTCACATAAAATTTTTGTTTTTTGTTCCTGATATGCGTATCAAGTTCATGTTCAGGGAAAACAGAATCTTTGATGATCTGTTCTACCACTGGCAACGTTGATTTTAAATGCTTGTTAAGCGTATACAAAATAACGGATGCACTATCTTGTGCAACGCCTGTTTCAAGAAATGCTCCGTAATAATCAACCTGGTCGGCAATTTGCGCGGCCGTAAGCTTAGATGTTCCCTCTTCAAGAAGTGAATTTACTGTTGCGGCCTGCAAAGGCATTGACTGCTGATACATGCCTGCAGAAAATAAAAATTCTATTTTGATAAGGTCCTGTGTACCGGCATTGACAGAATATACAGGGATATTGTTTCGCAAGCGCTGTTCACTTGCTTTGATCATTTCAATTTTTTCTACTGTTTTGAAAGCAGGTAATGTTTTTCTATCGAGAGTTTGCATTTTTATCTATTTTAAATTTTTATACCCAATAAAGGACTGATTAGACTATGTTTTAGCGTATTTTTTTTACAAAATTTTGTGTGTTTATTGGTTGGCATTAACCAAAAGCAGCGCAAAGATTTATACAAGGTACGTAAAGAAAATACTAAGCCCGGTAATATCTACAAATTTACCAATTATTATCATTCATATTAAAGCGCACATTTACAACGTTGTTATAAATTGAGCCGAAAGAAAAGCTGATTCCGGCATAGAAATTATATGAAAAATCCGATTTAAGCTGCGCCTGCCCCAATAAAATTGCTTCAGAGGAAACTTCGTCTTTTCTTAGATAATATTGGTCATTTACAATGGAAAAATTACCTCCGAAACTCAAATTGAGTCCCTGAGCTATATTCCAGGAAACGTTGGGAGTAATATTAACCCGGTAAAATTTGTCGCTGCTGAAATATTGAAAGGTGCCGATGTCACAATTTAAACTTCCCCATTTTTCAACCTGTTTGTAGGAAAGAACCAATGAGTGTAAAAAATACCAGTCATTGAATTTGTTTAAATACGTTTCCTTGTAAAAGTCTACATAACGCCCGCCAATTCTGTAGTTTAAACGCAATTGTCTTCTTGTTGCTTCTGCGTACGGAAAAAAATTATATTCAATAGTGGGATAAAAAGAAGTGCTGTTTACCAGGTTTTGTACAGTAGAGGAAAAATAAGTGCTGAAATAGCCTATGGCCATTTTCTTTCCGATGCTTAGCGCATTAAAGCTATAAGCACCATAGCTATTGGCACTGCTGACAATAGTTGTTGAATCGTCTATTTTATATTTTTGAAAATTGCCATATTGAAAAAATCCGGCTTCAAACCGATTTTTTTCAGAAGTACGGTTGGCATTAAAGTTAGAATTAAAAAACAGCGCTTTACTATATGCCTGGCCATTTCCGTTTAAACTGCCGTTGATATTAAATAACCATAAATTCCATTTATCTTTTACCTGGTCCGCTTTTCCTTTTTCTTCAAGGCCTGCAACAGTATAACTGATTTGAGGAGCTAGCGGACTTTTAATTAGATAGATTAGTACCCCTTTGTTTATTGCGTTTTTAAGACCCTGCCGAATATCTGCCTCTGACATATTGGGAAGGGAATTGAATTTTTCAGCGGCAATACAGGATTTATATTGATTTTCACCGCAAAAGTCGAGGGTGTATTCTGTTCCTCCACTGCCGGTATTAATACTCCGAATCAATACGATAACATCTGCTAAATGCCGGTCGCGTACGAAATTCAAATATGCGATTTCGTTTTTTAAATATTCAATATCACAGCTTTCACAATTTATAAATACTTTAGGTGCATCATCACGAATACTTGTAGAATCGGTGGTTTGAGCATTTATGCTGAGGTGTACAACTGAAAGGAAGCAAACAATAAATAAATTTTTCAAAAAATAGTTATTGATTTTAATCCGCAATAGCATATAGTCAGTTATTGTTGTAGTTTAAAGGTAGTAATTTGCAGGTTATGATTGAAATATTTATGTGAGAAGTTTAGGCAAGTAGCCAGTCATCAGCAAAGAAAGGTCCTTGTTAGAATTAAATAATTTCATACAAGGATTTACCCTTAACTCCTAAAGCGTCAACTCGCTTTTCAATTTCGGGATCTTTAATTAGCGGTGGTGCGTGGTGAGGCTTGATACGTGCATCAATAATCAGTGAGCCTTTGCAACCCCAGTGTTTATTATCAACAAAGCTATTGATACCGTGAATATCATGTGACGGGTTGCTCCGTGTGAAGGTTACCCATAAAAAATTATTCAGATTACGAGAAACAAATTCACTATCATCACAAATAATAATCAAAGGGAAGGATGCGGGATTTGATAGTTGCGATGACAGATGAGCGATTTGAATTTGTGTTGTTTGTTCATCAGTGTATTTATTTCCTTCAATAGCAATAATACCGGGCATTATTACGCGTGGATTACGGAAATTATCTGTTAAATTAAGGTCGGGCAGTATAGTTCCAAGTTGCCTTAGTTTGTTTCCGGCAGCGGCTATCACTACTTTACTTCCACTGTTTAAATCGGTGCCACTGTAATCCAGAGTATCAATAGTTGTTCGGGTATGAAAGTGCAGATCTCTTGTCCAGTCAACTCTTTCCAGCACGTGAGCGAAATATTCTTTCACATCATGTGTTGTTAATTTAGGATTGTCCTCTGTGGCAATAATGAACAAATATTTTGCTAAGCTTAACTGACCGGAACCTAGTATGTGATTGGCGATAGTTAGTATTTCCTGCGGTTTTCGCTCATTGCTATAAGGCGTGTACCGCTCATTCCCAATAGCTAATAGCAGCGGATGCACTCCCGATGCATCAACAGCGTGTACATCTTTTAACCCCGGAATTTCTTTAGGAATAGCAGCACCAGTAATTTCATGAATCAATGCACCGAAGCTGGTATCTTCCTGTGGCGGCCTGCCTACAACTGTAAACGGCCAAATGGCATTGTTGCGGTGGAACACTTTGTGAACACGCATTAAAGGGAAATTATGTTTTAAGCTGTAGTATCCCAAGTGGTCACCAAATGGGCCTTCCGGCTTGTTTTCATTCGGATATACTTCACCCGTAATAACAAAATCAGCATCGGATGCGATACAAAAGCCATCATCGTATGAATAGCGTATTCTTCTGTTTCCAAGAGCACCGGCAAATGTTAGTTCGCTCATGCCCTCAGGGAGAGGCATTACAGCACCTAATGTTAAAGAAGGCGGTCCGCCAACAAATATGCTAACCTTAAGGGGTTGATTTTTTTTGTTAGATTTTGTCTGGTGTACACCTATTCCCCGATGTAATTGATAATGTAAACCAATTTCTTTATCAGGAATATATTCATTACCGCTTAATTGTATCCGGTACATTCCTAAATTGGAATTCATAATTCCGGGCTTTTCAATGTCTTCGGTATATACAAGCGGTAATGTAACAAATGCACCGCCATCGTTTGGCCAGCATTTTATTTGCGGTAGTGCGGAAATGGTAGTCTGATTTTGTAAAACAGGATTGTTAAAACGCGTTTTTCTGGGTAGTGCAGAAAAAGCTGTCAGTCCTACATTGGCATATTTTAAAGGGTGTTTGAATGCATCTAAGGGATCATTTTTGAAATCAATTAATACTTTTATTTTTTCAATTGTATCTCTGAAAATAAATTTGCTGCGTTCCAGCGTGCCGTACAAGTTAGATGCTGCTTGAAATTTACAGTTTTTAATGTTTTGAAATAGCAGGGCAGGACCATTGTTTTCAAATACTCTTAAATGGATAGCTGCCATTTCGAGCTCTGAACTAACCTCTTCTTTTATCCTGATGAGGTGACCATTCTTTTCAAGGTCGTTGATACATTCCTGTGTACTTTTATATCCCATAATACTAACGTGCAATTATAAATTTTGACTCCACTGTTATTGCATCGTTTGCTTTAACTGAAATAAAATAGACGCCACTGCTGTAAGCTGACGTTTTAATGTTTACAGCACTTTGCTGTGGATTTAGTTTTTCTTTATAAACAATTTTACCCGAAGTATCAGTGATGGTTAAAACAGTATTGTTTGATAATTTTAACATGGAAGCCGCTAAATCAACTGTAACCATATCTTTTGCAGGATTTGGAAATACCTTTATTTTGTTAATTTGCACAGATGGTTTATTCTGAATGTTCATGGTGTAATCCTTCATAGCGAAAGTGTACTCCCCTAATCGCAATGAATCAATAGTAATTGTTCCGCGTTTATCATTATTGTTTCCAACAATATTTTTTGTGTAGTATGGGAATATATTCCAATCATCGGCAGCATTTTTTCTGTACATTAACACCAGGCTGTCTTCCAAGGTATTGATCAAATCATTATCCAGCCAATAGTTTCCACTAAAAGTTGTTGTTCTGCCATCATAATTAACTGTGGCTTTTGCTTTAAAGTTGGCAGGTAAAATGCCGTCCACTTTCCAGTAGCGGTTGGGTGATAAGCGGTAAGGAGGACAGCAGGTTTTAAAATTGTCAGGAGCGGCAAAATTATGCTCAACTCTCACAAATGCTGAATCGGTAATGCTTTGCACGTTAATGCTCATTTTCGCATTGGCAAAATTAACAGTGCCAGCTGTTTTTAATTTTTTATAGAAAGGTGATACTGCATGACTTATTTTTTCGCCCATATTAATTGCTGTGAATACAGGGTTGAAAGGAACAGTAAAATTAAAAGATGCGCTTGCACCTGACATCAGGAAGCTTTGTGTTTGTTCGGTCCAATCAAGTGCTTTAAATGTGACTTCAAGCGGAACGTTTGTATAATAGCTGGGAGCTCCTGTCAGCTTTTGTTTCACATAAACGGTTACGTTGTAATTTAATCCGCTTGGTACCACAGCAAATGAATCAATAGAAAAATGAGGCCATCCGGGATTAAATACCCAATCGTTAAAAAAATCAGACATATCCATACCACTTGCTGCGGTGAGCGCATCTCTAAAGTCTGCACTTGAAACGTCCTTGTAATTATTTTGCGATAAATATGTTTTTACAGAATGGAAGAATAAACTGTCACCCATATAACCTCTCAGTGTATGGGCTATGTCGGCACCTTTATTATAGACATGGTCGCCATACGTGTATTCAAATGGTATATTTGATAATGTTAAATATCCGCCTTCCTTTACATGATTAAAATGTAAATTGTCTTCGTGGTTTGTTCTCACGTCATTTAAATAACTTGCAGGGCCGCTTAATGTTTCAGTAAATAAAAACTCGCAATAGCGTGCCCACCCTTCGTTGAGCCACATGTCTTCCTGAGTACGACACGTTGCTAAATCACCAAACCAGTGGTGGGATAATTCATGGGCATACAACGTTTGATAGGCTAAAGTTCCATCTGCAGTTTCTCTTGGATAGGCTATGTTTGTAGCATGTTCCATAGCTCCTGAATTAAAGGGAACCATGCAATATCCTACCCGGTTCCACATATAGGGGCCAAAGTGATTTTCGTAAGTTGAAAGCGCTGTATTTAAATTAATAAATGAACTTTTAACATGAGCTGTATCAGCTGCAGCAGCCGTTAATATTATAGGTATAGGTCCATTGATACCATTGTACACTTGATTTACCTGAGTATAATTTGCAACAGCAACCGAAGCCAAGTAGCTTGGTATTGGCTGTTCCATTATCCATTTTCGTATATGTCCGCCACTAATGTCGATGCTGTCACTTACAAGATATCCATTGCAATAGGACAGTTTAGTGCTTTCGGAAGTAATATTAAATTCATAAGTAGAGCGCTCAACAAAATTGTCGAAACATGGAAACCATGCCCGGCCATATGTGTGGGGATTTGCTCCAAAACCAACACCTAAATTATACGCATAACCATTGTCGAAATAAAATCCCCCCCAGCCGGTTGGATCTCCCTGTGGCGTTCCTTTGTAATAAACGGTTACAATTCCGGTGTCGCTGATATTATAGGTGATTGGGAGATTAACCTGCAGTAGTGTGTCGTTGTAATTATACGTTAAAGTGGTCGCGTTTATTTTGATAGAATCTATTGTAAGTTCTAATAGATCGAAATTTATTTTATTCACTCCATTAATTTTGGGGGTGAATTTTATCTGTGTATTTCCGTGGATGATATGGGTTGTGAAATCAGTTATATTGAGGGTAATGTTATAGTTTAATATATCAACGGTGTCGCTTCTGGAGTTGGCTGTCTGCAATTGAATATCATGCAGTAAAGATTTGTGCTGTTCAGGCTGATGCTTTCTTTTCTGACATTCCTGAGCATTCAGTTTACACATAAAAAATGCGAAAATGATGCAATACGCTAAGCTTTTTTTCATAATATGATTTGTTTTACCTGAAACCCTGATACCTGCTATATTTGAATAATGAAACAGGATCAGTGCAGTTTGTTATTTCACTTTTTGAAAGTGAAACTCCTTTTTTGAATATTTATCCATACGCTTACCTTCAATTGATGAATAAAGTGAGCCATCAGCGTTTTGAGTATATATTATACGTTGAGGAAAATCATGTTCAGGATTTTCGAACGTGGTACTGTTGTTAACTGATTTTATTAATCTAAAGGGCACTGGCTCTGGATTTTCCGGCACGGTAGCTACATAATATAATTCACCATTCTGGATTTCAATTTTAACTTTTTCCACGAACATGGTATCTTTATTAGAAATCATTCCTCCAATACCAGCCATAACATTGTCTTTTAATGGTTGCCATTCTTCAAATGTCTGCATGCCGTTGTAATTACCTTCCCATTTGCCTTCCAGCCACTTGAACTGTTTAATATCAGCATTTGGCTTATTACAGGCAGTGAATATTATTAAAGTGAAGAAAAAAAAAGTGTTTTTCATTCTGATCAGGATTAATTATTTTTCAATAATCCAATGGTTAAAAATTAAATTGTCCCGCAGTTTTGCGGGACAATTTAGCTATTTTACTTCTTCAAACATATCCTGCATTGCTCCAAGATAATAAGAGTCCCAGCCATCTGAAATACTGTTGACTGATTTCTCAGGCACATTTTCTTGCAATAGATCCACAGTTGTTTTCTTTCCTTTTGCTTTAATCGTGAAAGTAACTTTGGAAGGCTCTTTCCACTGATCATATGACCATTCCTGCACTAATCTTTTGTTTTTTACAACTTCAAGATTTATTCCAAACATTTGCCCACCCCATAGTGAAAATGTTCCCCCAACTTCAACACTCATCTTTGCTTCATCTCCAGACCAGTTCTGGATAAGATCAGGATTAATCAATGCTTCGAAAACCTCTTCCGGAGTAGCATTCATTTCATACGTTTTTTGAATTGTAGGCATGTTTTTATTTGAAATTAATGATTAACTTTTTTTCTGAAATTTAGCGATAATATCTTTAACAGCATCCTTATGAATAGTAAAAGTTGTCATTTTTAATTTAACAAAATCCTCATGCATGTACCAATATCCAGGAGCGGTTTGATTGTTGTGCCCGCCACTGCCGGAATCCTTAATTAAAAACCAGGTGCCATTTTTTCTTTCTGCGTAACCTATAAGGTGCATAGCATGATCATCTGTTGTTGAGCCATTTGTAAAACGCATCTGACGTGCGTTTTCATCAATATAGGCAGATGGAATATCATAGGTTGGAATCATTGCAACTCCTGTTTTATTATCCATTCCGCTTTCTGATACATCTCCGCCAATAGACATGGAGTAGCCATTTTTGATCGCATTTTTAATAACAGTCATAAAATCATCTAAGGGTAAATTATAATAATTTGCTGAATGCCACCAGTTGTCAGGAACTTTGTATTCTGCTTGTGTCCAGTATGGACTTTCCATTAGCGACATAACGTCAATATAATCTTCAGGGTTTAATTTTGCAACGGTTTTTAAATATTCCTGAGGGGGAATTTTTTTGCCAGCAACAGTAACTGTTACCGGTGGCTCACCAATGTGGAAATTCATGATTGCTTTAATAGTACCCGCTACCTCTTGCTCGTTCCATTGATTGGACGTTTTTACAAAATTCAGGTAGTTTCTCATTTCTTCTACCATTTTTTTATGATCATGAAAAGGCTGTCCGGGTTTATTAATACCACTGTATGCCTCTAAGGGCACAATTCCATACGTTTTCATCATTTTTGCAACGGCCTCTGTTTCAGACCCCTCATCAAACAAAGAGGTTCCACGGGTACGAACAAATTCTTTTGCTTTTTCAACGTATTGCCAATAAACAGTATACAATTCGGACAATTGTATGTCCTGATTACTTAAGCGTTTAATTTCAGATTCATAAAATGAAGTAGTAGAAAAACACCAGCAGGTGCCTGTTTCTCCTTGTGATTCAGGTTTTTGATATATTACCGTTTTAAATTCGGCAATAGATTTTGGTACATCCAATCCCGAATGGTCCATACGTAATACTAAAGGAGCAGTGCTTTTAGGCTCACCAAATATTTGGTTTCCTTTTTTCATCTGTTCGTAATACTCATTTGATTTCGGCTTAAACAAAGCCTTATCTTTTCTTTCGGTCTGAGCATAAACGTTGCTTAATAGTAAGCTTGTTATTGCAATGGTGCCGGTTGTTTTAAAAAAATTGTTCATGTTTATTAATTTAATTAGTTGGAAAATAAAATGCTTTTGAAACACTGTTGGTTTTGTCCATTTTATACATCAGGTCATTATAAATATTTTGTTCAGGTAAATAAGTTATTTCATAACCTTCCGCCAGATATTTATCTATTTTGGATGAATCAATATAGGACTCAAAAATAACGAAATTATTTCTATTTTTAGTTATCATTTCAACCATTAGTTCATTATACCACCAACCGGCTATTATAACTGTTTTGGACGGAATGGAGTCTGTTTTTTCTAATACGTCTTCTGTAAATTTAATTTTTTGTTTCCGTTTTGAAAAATCAGAAAATATAGGTCCTGAAAACGGGTCGAAAAAAATCTCTTGCCCAGATACCTCAAATAAAACTGCATGTTTGGAATAGGCTGCGCCTCGCGCTTTATCAGTTAGGTTTATGCTGCACACAAATGAAGAAACTAAAAAAGCGCAGCACAAAAATTTGAAATGGCTACTGTTCAGGTAATAACCTAAAAGAATAATAACAAAAGGTATAATTGTGATCATATATCCGGATTTCTGTGGCAGCCGGAAGTAAGAAATTATGTACAAGACAATAACTGCAACACTTGCAATAATTATTTTTTTATTCAGATGTTTTTCGAAGTTTTCACCAAAGGTTTGTTTTTTTTTGTTTAGCAAAATTAGTAGCACACTTATTCCCAGGGCCACTATACCAACAGTACCAAAAACTCCAATAGTCATTTTGTAAATTACTTTGGCAATGGGAGGGTATGGAAACTGATCGTAATACATAAAAAATGATAATCCGAATTCTTTGATTACGGGAATAAAGGCAAGAATAACCAGCAGTGCCATTGGTGTTGAAATCTTTAAGAAATTAATGCAATTGTGCTTTATGTTTTTATCCTGCCAGATTATTATCATAAAAGGAAGGAGCATAGCCCCTGTGGTAATTCTGCAGCCAATGGCGAGCCCAAGAAAAATTCCACAAATTAGCAGTTTGTGTTTAAGTAAATAATATAAACTAATCATTACAAATGCCTGTGTCCAGGCGAAATCAATAGTGTACGTACTGCTGATATAAAATACGGGTATAAAGGCAAAGGCTAATGCTGCAATAAAGAAATGTTTAAATTGTAAATGCTTTAAAATAAGTGCGAAAAAAAGGACAGCTACTGTGCTAAAAATCGCGCATAAGCCGTTAAATACAATAGGACCCGCCCCCCATAGCGCAGAATAAATTAATTCTTGCACCGGGTGCCCTGGTAAACGTGAAGGTTCATATACGCCAGAAACCTTAGTATGAAATGCTGCCAATGCAATTCCCCAGGAATCTTCTTCTACTCCATATCCCGCATTCAGAAAAGGAATCCGGGATATTAATACGATAAGGAAAAGTGTAATGAATGGGAATAACTTTTTATCAAAAAAATTCATTTTTTAAAATTTACGTTTTCATTATCCCGCTTTTTGAAGCATTCGTTCTGCCATATCCTGCCTTAATATAGTAGCAGTGGCATCGTAAAAATAAGCATATTGTTTTTTGAAGTTTATAGGGTCTTCAAAAAAACATTCTACAGTTACTGCCCAGAATTCGTTGAGATTGGTTTTGCCGTAGGTTCTGAAAAATTCGGGTAAAGTATTATTATCTTTTTTTAACACGTAGTTGGCATTCGTTTCCCATGAATCCCAATTTTCATTCTCTGTGTTGTGGAATCGGTCAATATATAAGGCATGAGCCAATTCGTGCAATGCTAAATTGATTCTGTCGCTTTTGTTTTTATATCCTCTCAGGAAATCTATCCAGGAATAAAAAATATAACCAGTTCCAATAGTTAAGCCTTTTACCTGGTGGTTTGCGAGCTTAGAATAAAAGGTGTTGGGATTTATAATGATTTTATTAAATGAAGTAATCTCATAATCGTCATAACCAAAAGTGATCTGCGCAAAGGCTGCGCAGATTAATAGTTCTATATCACTGTTTCTGTTTTTTATTTCAGGACTTATATTCAGTTGGTTTCGTTCCCGAATGTTGATTACGCGAATTATGAATTTTGTCTTTTCATCAGTGTCTAGCAGATTGTAATAGCTGAAATTTCGAGTGTAGAATAAGTGTAAATAATCCTGTTCATTTTTATTTAAAAATAATCGAGCTAAAAAATGAGTTTTCTTATTTAAATAAGAAAACAAATAGATACACCCGATTATTGTAAAAAAAATGATCATTAGGAATTTACCAATCTTTGACTTACTGCTTCATACAAAATAATTCCGGTAGCAACAGAAACATTCAATGAGCCTATTTCACCCATTAATGGGATCTTTGCCTTTGCATCAGATTTTTGTAAGTATTCATTTGAAATTCCATCTTCTTCTGAACCCATAATAATGGCAGTAGGTACGGTAAAGTCCATCTGAAAATAATAGTCGGTTGCCTTTTCAGTACAGGAAACAATTTGTAGGCCGCATTCTTTTAAAAAATCAATACCCTTTTTTAAATTTTCTTCCCTGCATACTGGAATTTTGTGAAGCGCGCCAGTGGATGTTTTTATAGCATCGGCTGTAATTTGAGCCGCACCATGAGTAGGAATAATGATGGCGTGCACACCGGAACATTCAGCTGTACGGGCAATCGCTCCAAAATTACGAACATCAGTTATTCTATCTAAGATCAATACCAATGGGACTTTTCCTTGTTCAAAAAGGGTAGGTAATATATCCTGAATTTTTTGATAGGTTATGGCTGAAATAAATCCTGCAACGCCTTGGTGGTTCTTGGTTGTAAGTCGGTTAAGTTTTTCAACCGGAACATATTGGAAAGCAACATTAAATTGTTTTAATACGCTCATCAATTCACTTGAGAGCTCACTTTTTAAACCGCTTTGAACAAATAATTTATCAATTTCTTTGCCTGCACGTACTGCTTCAATAACAGGCCTTAAGCCAAATATTAAACTATCCTCTTCTTTTTTTTGTTGTTTGGTTTGCATGTTTTCTTATAAATATAATTTAAGTAGTACTCTCTCTCTTGAAAGTTTAGGTCTATGATTTTTAATCCTGTAAATAGGTTCTTCCCTGCCGCCATATATCAACGGCAGTGTACCATGACTGTTTGTAAACAATTGAACGTTCAAGTGTGAAATCGTTATTTGTAAAAGGATTATTAACTTTCGAAAAAGAATAGGAGAGGGAATTCACATTGTTTTCTTCACCGTATATCCAGGTTTCCGAATTCATTGTACGGTATATTACATTAGGCGAGCCATAAATTAAGTAAACCATTCCGCGATCAGTTTTCCAGCCTTCCAGATAAGAAGTAAAAAATTGATTTGCATCCTGAACTCTGTTATAAAATTTACGGATTATTTCCTTTGCGCGTTCCTGATTTCCGGTACTGTTCATCCAGAATTTTTCAATTGCAGCTTTCTTATTGTCGCTCAACTCTAAATCCTCGTATTCTTGCTTTGAAGTAATAAAACGCAGTGGAGAAACCATGTCCTCCGCTTTTTTCACTTCAGGAAAAACTTCAGAAAAATTAAATAATGTCAGTCCCTCACGCTTTGATGTATCTAATTGAAAATGATAAAATCCTTTTTTTAAAGCAGTGAAATCCACATTTCCCTGGTCGGATAGTTGAAGCGTGAACATGCTGTCCTGTTTGTATTGAAATGGTTTAGGATCCGTTGTTGAAAATGGTGGAGCCGCTAAAGGGAAATCTCTATTATAATAACGTACGTATATATTCACTCCAATTTTTGCCTTGTAGCTGATGGAAAGGGCTTCATTCGTTTTAATATGATTTCGGAATAGAACAGTTGCTGTTGTTTTTGATTTTACAAGAAAATTCTGGCGGTTTAAATCATTATCTTTTTCAACTGCCATAACACTCGTGGTTTCAATATTGCGATTAAGATCCGTAACCGTTATTCGTAAAAAGTAGCTGTGTGCGGAGGGTGCTTTTATATTGATTTTGCCAAGTAAATATTTGTCAGTACCATCATTGTTTTCATCCACTACTCTTACGGATGAGCTATCTATGATTTCTTTTGAATCATATGTTGGGAGCAGGCGGTAGGAGATCAAAACATTTGAATGGAAATTAATCCCATCAGGGCGCATGTATAATAATTCCTTACTGCTTATTTTAAAGTGCAATTCCGAAATTGAATCATTGGTATGAAATATGGTGAACTGTGGCCGGATAGTATTCGCATCATGTTTATAAGCTCCTGTATGCGTTACTGTAGTCGCCTTGCGAGGAGTGCCGCATGCAATAATAACTAAGACAGAGATTAAATATAAAATGATTTTTTTCATTGTGGCTCTGTATCTTGTATTGATTGTCCTTTTTCCTGGTTCGCGGGAAGAATGAATAATGAATCGTCACTTTCAATAAATTTCTGTGATAATTGTTTGGTTGTTTTTGCACCTAATTTTTCAATATCCTGTGCTCTTTTTACCAGGTTTCCTGATCCTTTATGAAGTTTGTTTATAGCGCTGTCATATGCATTTTTTGAAACATCGATACTCTTACCGATTTTTTCCATATCATCAATAAAGCCAACAAATTTATCATATAGTGCACCGCTTTGTTTCGCGATCTCAATTGCATTTTTAGTTTGACGCTCCTGTTTCCATACCGAAGCGATGGTACGAAGTGTAGCCAAAAGAGTCGAAGGGCTTACAATTACAATTTTTCTATCCCAGGCAAAATTAAATAATTCCTGATCGGCCTGTACGGCAATACTAAAGGATGATTCAATAGGAATAAATAATAAAACAAAATCGGGTGTATTAAAGTCTGTTGAGCTTTGATAGTTTTTATCGCTCAGTGTTTTTATATGTGTTCTAACAGATATGATGTGTTCTTTAATAAATTTTTCTTTGTCATCAGCAAGTGAAGCACTTACGTAAGCTTCGTATCCGACTAATGAAACTTTTGCATCAACAATAATATGTTTGTTGTCCGGCAGCATTATTACAGCATCTGGTTGAATACGCTTGCCTTCATCGTTATTTGTGCTGAACTGCAGCCGGTATTCCTGATCTTTTACCAGGCCGGAACGTTCTAATACTTTTTCCAGAATAAGCTCCCCCCAGTTTCCTTGGGTTTTGTTTTCACCTTTTAATGCATTTGCAAGGTTGTTGGCATCTTCACTTACTTGTTTATTTAAGTCAACTAAATTTTTGATTTCCGCTTTGAGCGTAATGCGCTCGTCAGATTCTGTTTTATAGGCTTTCTCAACTTTACTTTCAAAATCCTTAATTCGCTCTTTCAGCGGATTTAAAATGGTTTCGAGGTTAATTTTATTCTGGTCTGTGAATTTTTTTGATTTCTCATCCAATATTTTATTGGCGATATTCTCGAATTCAATAGTGTATTTTTTGTGAACATTTTCAAGTTCAGCCTTAAGAGTGGTAAGCTTTTCGTCCTGTGATTGGAAAATTTGTTCTGCTTTTGCCAGGCGGCTTTCGGCTTTACTTAGCTTATCTTTTTCCGTATTAATTTCTTTTAGGTATTTTTCACGTTCGGAGATTAATTCTATAGAAAGCTGTTCCTTCACACTTTTCAATTCAGCATGAAGACGTTGGTTTTCTTTTTCTGCATTCGCAAAATTAGTTTGAAGTACCAGTTTCTCTTTATCCAACTCAATTATTCGGGCATCAAGTAAGGATGTGTCTGAACCTGCATTTTGTTTTGTTTTTAAAAACAAAAATGCAATTACAAAACCAAACGCACAACCTACAGCAATAAATAAAAATTCCATTTAGTATCCTCCTTTTAACGGAGGGCTAATTTAAGAAATTTATTGGTTAAATTGTGTAAGATTTTTAAAAAGATAAAGCGGAGATTTTGGCTTCTTTAGGATAGATTAGGAATTTGAATTAAAAGTAATTTACAATACCAAAATGGATTTTGCCGCTCTTTAACTGGATAGGATTATCAAATTGTTTTCCAAGCGCATAGTTGATGGAAAAAATTCCGGCTTTGGTTTCAAAACTAATGCCAGCACCGAAACCAAATGGAGTATCATTCACAAATGTTTTTACATTGTTGTTTTCGTAATAAGCACCATCTCCAAATACATATAAATAAGAATTTTGTTCTAATAAATAGCGATATTCTAAGGTGAAAATGGAGAATGCGGAAGCGTAAATGGATTCCTCGTCAAACCCTCGTAAAGTCTTTAATCCACCAATACGGAACAACTCATTTTGGAAAATAGTCTCACCGTACAGGAATGCAGCCTGCATGCCTAACTTAAAAGTGCTTCTGGCTTTAAAAGGAATAAAAAAACTGCCTTCAAAATCGGCAGTATAAAGTGTAGAATTTAGTTTTATTTTTTCATATACTACAGGATTCAGCTTCGTGTTTTTTTTAATGTTTTTTGTTCCCGTACTAATATTGGTTAGTACAGAAAAGCCTTTTCGGGGATTTAGCCGATAATCCAGCTTTTCATATTTTAACCCAATACCATACATATTGTTTTGAACATCAGCGTTCAAAGGTAATGTTGTTGCATATTCTAACCCTTTTGTAGAAAGAAGTGAAGACGTTTTATTGACATAAAATAGTTTGATATAATTTCCACCGGTTAAAATATACTGAAGTCCTATATTTTGATTAACATCCAGAAAGGTGGTGTCTTTTTTATAAAGTTTAAAATTGTAATCCGCACCAAAAGGGGAGCGAAAAATGAAAGGATATACCAGCCGTAATTTTAAATCCTGTGTTTGTGTCTGTAACCTGCGCCAGTTCAGGTCAATCAGTTCTCCTTTGCCCAAGCCATTTTGTAACTTTAAACGAACATCTCCGGTAAATAAAATTTTTCCGGTTTTATTATCTGGCAAAACTCCAATGATACCATCAAATTGGCTCGCCTGTTTTTTTTCAAGATTTAATATTAGTTTGTTGAATTTATGAGTAAAAGTAACAGTTGCGGGTTTTGAAGATCTTAAAAAGGGGAGTTCTGCGAGCCGGGTATTTACCTTTTTTAATTGTGCTTCATTATACAAGTTTCCGGGTTTAATGCCTAAATAATTATGTAAATACCTTGGAGTGATTTTTGCTGTTCCGCGGATAATAATACTATCAATTTTTTCTTCGGAATTTTTTGTAAGCCACAGACTTCCGGATATGGTTTGTCCATTAATAATAACACTGTCAAGCTTAACAGAAGCAAAGGGATAGCCATTGTTTTCGTAATAGGTAATTAGTTTTTCCTGGAGTCGCTTTACGTTCTTAAAATAAATAGGCTGGTTACTGTATACCTTTTCCCTGAAGCCAATTTCGCTTAATACGCCTTCGTCTACATTCCCCTGTTTTAATTGAGCCCACTTATATTCAGGTCCAAAATGCAAATAGGCCTTTTGTATTATGGAATCAGTAATAACACTATCATACGAGGCTGTTAGGTAAGCCAGGTCATAGCATGCAAGTAAAATGTTCCAAAGTTCTTTTTCGCGTTCTTGTTTATCACTAAAGCTTTTTTTGTAGGGAATCCTTTTAATAAGTGCAGAATTGCCCGTTACCCTCAGTTCTAATAAATATGGTTTAGTTATACTATCGTTGCGCTGTGCAGTTAAAACTGCCGGTGAAAGAATGTAAATAATAATTAGTAAAAGAAAACGGGGTATTGTTTGTTGACGCATTGCATAAAGGTAAAACAATTACTTAAAACGGAAAATGGCAGTAAACATTTCATCCTTCCGATAATATTATTAATTTTGCTGAAAGCGACACTTTAAATTGTATTTTAAAATGAGAAACATATTAATAAGCATTTCATTATTTTCAGTATTTGTTACTATAGTAAGCTGTGGCGGTCCAGAGAAAACGTCTAATACTGATACTGTTGTAGATTCTGTGAAAACTACTGTTACTGATGATTCGGTTCAAAGCAATGTAATGTATAATATTCCATCGCCAATCGAAACGTTCACAATTCTTAAAATATCAGGTGCAACCTTTGATAAAGCTCTACTGAATCCAGTGGATAACATTTCAAAATATGCATCTAATTTCTCTAAATCAGTTAACCTGGGAATTTATTCGGCCGATCTTTCTTTTTGCTTATTATATAAACAAAATCAGGATGTAAATATTTATCTAAAAAACGTTAATGAACTTACTTCATCGCTTGATATTGACGGTAATTATGTTCAGGCCGTAGCACAAAGGTTGAAAACCAACACTAACAATCTGGATTCAATTATGCAAATTGTTTCAGAAGCAACTGTCAATGCTGATTTATATCTCAAAGAAAATCAGCGTGACAATATTACAGCGCTGATCACTACCGGAGGCTGGATTGAAGGAATGTATTTTATTTCAAACATCGCTGACAAAACTCACAAGAAGGATATTATCAGTTTAGTTGCGGAACAAAAAAATGTAATTAAAAATCTGGTGAAGGTTCTTGAACAATTTAATGAAGATAAGGAAGTAGCAGGTTTGTTAACGGATATAAAAGATATTTCTTCTATATACGAATCTTTAATTCCTGTTCAGGAAGGCGCTACAACATCAACTGAAAAGAATGTTGTAAGTATTGGTAATAACCTGTCGTATGAATTAACAAAAGAGCAGTTAAAATCAATTGTTCAAAAGGTGGGTGCTTTAAGAAATAAATTAACTGTTTAAAAAAATTAGTTATGGGAACATTAAATAAAATAGGTTTATCAGTTTTTGTATCGGTATTGTTTTTGGCTTTGAGCGTTTCAGCTTATGCACAATGTAAATCTGTTGTAAAAGATGGTATAAAAAAACTTAGTCCTTATACGCATAATGGCCAGGTAAATAATGTTACTGTAAAAGAAGGCAAACCGGCAGAAATTCACTTGAGCTTTTATAAAGGCTTGTATTATAAATTGCAGATCAGCTCTGAGGAATCACTTGGTAAAGTAAATTTTAGAGTGCTTGATGAAAATAAAAAAGAAGTTTATAACAGTACAACGGATGGTAAATCTGATTTTTGGAATTTTTATTCTAATTCATCACAGGATTTAATTGTTGAAGTAATACCATCTGAAAAGGTGAAAAAGGGCTGTGTTGCGGTTTTGGTAGGAATGCAAGTGCCAAAATCAAATAACCCGATAAGAAACTTATAGCATTACTTCCATATCCTGGGTTCAATAATTTAATAATGAGATTTTAAATTTTATTATTGTTGAACTGCCATCGTTCGCAGGCCAGAGGTTCTTTCTCTGGAATTGTAGCTGTTCTCATTTAATTCAGTATCTTTGTACCAGAGAATATTAGATTTGATATTAAGATCGTTTCACCCCGCGCTTTCTCACACCTCTTTGAATTTATCAACCCTTTACAATTTAAAGGTGATTATTCCATAACTATATACATTCTATTATACAATTAAAGCATTATTATGACATTTGAAAATTTACAGATAATCGAGCCAATTTGTAAGGCCTTGAAACAAAAGGGGTATACAAGCCCAAGTCCAATACAGGAAAAATCTATTCCGTTTATATTACAAGGAAAAGATGTTTTCGGCTGTGCGCAAACAGGCACAGGTAAAACAGCAGCTTTCGCTGTACCAATTCTGCAGTTGTTTCATGCGAAACAATCAATAAAAAAAACATTTGGTATAAAAGCATTAATTCTTGCACCAACCAGGGAACTTGCTATTCAGATTGCTGAAAGCTTTACTGATTACGGAAAAAACCTGAATATAAAGCATTCCGTTATTTTTGGTGGTGTTTCGCAATTTCATCAGGTAAAGGCTCTTGAAAAGGGCGTGGATGTGCTTATTGCGACTCCGGGACGATTAATGGATCTGATGAATCAAGGCATTGTTAAATTGCATACTGTTGAGTTTTTTGTGCTGGATGAAGTGGATCGGATGCTGGACATGGGCTTTATCAGAGATATACAACGGATTATTGCAAAACTTCCACCTAAAAGACAAACCGTATTTTTCTCTGCAACCGTTCCACCTGAAATAAAAAAATTGGCTGAAGGATTGCTTCAAAACCCTGTTTCTGTTCAGGTGGCCGCTGTTTCAGCGCCAGCGGAAGCGGTAAAACAATCTGTTTATTATGTTGAAAAACAAGATAAAAAAGACATGTTGAAATACGTGTTGGAAAAAGAAAAGATCAATCATGCCATTGTATTCACAAGAACCAAACATGGTGCAGATAAATTGGCTAAGGACCTTGCTAAATCAGGTATTATAGCCGAAGCAATTCATGGCAATAAATCTCAAAATGCGAGACAAAGAGCATTGGAAGGTTTTAAAAACAGGACAATTCGCTTATTAATTGCTACTGATATTGCTTCCCGTGGAATTGATGTGGATAAATTAACGCATGTTATTAATTATGAGCTTCCGGAAGTGGCAGAAACATACATTCATCGTATCGGTAGAACAGGAAGAGCGGGAGAGAGCGGAACTGCAATCTCGTTTTGTGCTTCAGAGGAAAAAGCCTATTTTAAAGATATATTAAAACTGCTTGGTGCCAATAAAATGGAAGTGGCAGAAGGGCCAGCTTTTAATAATGCCAGAAAACCTGTTGAGGAACGATCTGAGAGACGTAGTTCAAATGGTCAGAATAATTCTCGTAATGCGAACCCAAGCAATAGCCAGAGGCCAAATAAGCCAGGTGGTTCTAATAATCGATTTCCCCCAAGAAGAACACCTTAAACGATTAAGAGTGTAAGGCTGATTTGTGGTATGGCATATTTATTTCCTATGGAAAAAAAAGATGCTTTATTTTTACAATTCCAAAAAGCCCAAAAAAGATAATGAGAACTAACAGCACTATTTTATAGGATCCTTTAAAAAGAAATAAGTTATTCTCTTTGTCTTTTCGGTAGGCGAGGAAGATGCCTATAACAAAGGCTACAAAGAATAATACTGCAAAAATGATTTGTCCTTTTGAAAACATAACTTGTTTGTTAGCTGATATAATTGTAAAAATACAAACTAAATATTCTGATGCAAAAAGAAATAGAACAAATTGATTGATATTATTAATTTTACAAAAATTAATTTTTTTTATGCCGAAGTTTAAAATAGTGTTTTTGTTTTTTTTATTGGCCACAAGCACTATTATACAAGCAAGTCCAATTACAAAAGGTTTTTCAGCTCTTAAGATTTATAATTATTTTGAGGCAAAACGCTTGTTCGAAAAATCACTTAAAAAAGAGCAAGCAGCAGCCTCCTACGGATTAAGTATTATTTATTTTAGAAATGATAATCCTTTTTATAACATTGACACCGCTTATAAGTTTATTTTTAATGCGGGTAACTCCTTCCGGAAATTAACTACAAAAACTAAAACACGCTATCTGAAGTACAATGTAACACAGCGTTCAATAGATTCAATGAAGAATGAAGTACATCGAAAAGCATTCGATGTGTATAAAAACAATAACAGTATTTCGGATTTGAATAAATTTATTGAACGTTATCCTTCAGCTCCTCAAAAGATTGAAGCCATTGAATTGCGTAACAGTATTGCTTTTAAAGAGGCGAAAAAGAAAGATACGCATCAGGCGTACCAGCAATTTATTAATACGTATCCTGCTTCAAAGGAAATACCTGAAGCAAAGGAGCGTTATGAATTTACATTTTTTGAGGCTTCCACCAAAAATAATACTTTGGAGGAATATGAAAAATATCTTGAAAAGAGGCCAGATACTCCTTTTTTGGAAGAAGTTGAAAACTCAATTTATGTTTTATCTACTCCCCATGGATTAATTAATGAGTATCACAATTTTATTAAAAAACACGGTAAGAATCGTAATACAGCAGCAGCATGGCATAGTATATACACCATATATACAGCGGATTATAAAACAGAATCTCTTGTTGATTTTAAACTTGAATACCCAGATTATCCTTTTTCCGAAGTTGTAAATCAGGAAATCGAATTATCCCAAAAGGAATTGTACGGGGTGCGTGTGAATGGTAAATGGGGTTTTGCGGACAGCACGGGTAAAGTTGCAGTACCCTGCACGTATGAGTGGGTGGAAGATTTTTCTGAAGGTTTTGCTGAGTGTGGTTTAAATGGAAAGTCCGGTTTTATAAATAAAGCAGGTAAGCTGATGATTCCTTTTGTTTATGATCAGGTGGAACCCTTTAAACACGGCTTATCCATTGTTCAACAAAATAGTAAATATGGAATTATCAATAAGGCCGGAAAATTGATTGCACCATTTGAATATGATGAAATTTCCGAATTTTCTGAAGGGTTTGCCACTGCTGTTAAACAGGATAAGTATGGATACCTGAATGAAGCCGGTGATGTTGCGATACCCCTTCAGTATTCTAAAGCAGGTGACTTCAGTGAAGGGCTTGCAGCCATAGAATTAGATGGCCAAAATGGTTTTATAAATAGTTTTGGTGTCATTGTAATTACTTGCAAATATGATTGGGTTGAAAAATTCAACAATGGGCTTGCTAAAGTAAAAGCAATGAAAAAGTTTGGCATTATTAATAAAAGCGGTGCTCAGGTATTACCCTGCGAGTATGATTTGTTAGGAGAATTTGCCGAAGACGCTATACTAGTTGTTAACGAAGGGAAATATGGGTTCGCTGACAAAAATGGTACTGTATTTATACCTCTTGAATATGATTATAGCGGAACTTCTATGCTGTCTATAAAATTTAAAAATGGCTGGGCTGTTGCTGAAAAAAATAGGAAACAAGGATTAATTGATAAAACAGGGAAGTATATTACTCCCAAAGATTTTAATAAAATAGAGCCTTTCAGCGAAGATCTTGCTGCCGTTCAGCGTAAAGATAAATGGGGATACATTGATAGGAAGATGAAATTACAGATACAATCTAAATATTTATCAGCAGGAAATTTTATTGAAGGCATAGCCAAAGTGGTGGATAAGAGTAAAAAGACTGGTTTTATTAATCATAGTGGAAAGGTTGCAATTGACTTTTTATTTGATGAAGCCGCTGATTTTAAAAATGGATTGTGTAATGTAATAATTGAAGATAAGATGGGTATTATTGATTATACAGGAACTTCAATCATTCCGTGTGAATTGGATGCCATCACACCTGTTAATATAACTGTTTTGAAATTGGAAAAAAATTCTAAGATGGCGTATTATAATATTTTGACACGCGAATATTTTTGGAAAGAAGAAGGGTTTTGAAATTACAGGTAATTTCAAAACCCTTCTTGTAAATTTTAATAAGCAATTGGCCCTCCAACACTACTACTTTCAGACTTATATCTTAATTCGCTGACCTGGTTTTAATATGCTTTTAGATTTTAATCTGTTTTTCTGGCTCAAGGCTTTTGGTGTAGTTTTGTATTTTTTTGCGATTCCATAAAGCGTATCACCTTTTTTTACAATATATACTTTGCCTTTTTTTGAGTTCGCATAATTTTTGCTTGCTGCTTTTTTTGCTTCAGCAACATAATCAAATGTTTTCTTACTTAAACAAAGCGTATCAGCCACTAGTTTATGTTCTGTAAAGGAAATAAGCTCCGTAGGATTTATAGGGTGCCCTAAGTAGCGAACCTCGAAATGTAAATGGCTGCCACGTGAACGACCTGTATTACCACCCAATCCGATGGTTTGGCCTGCGAAAATTTCTTCACCTACTTCAACATTTATTTTTGATAAATGAGCATAATAAGTTTCTAACCCATTACTGTGACGTATCACAATTACGTTACCATAGCTCTTGCTCAGTTTTGCAATACGTACCTTTCCATCAAAGGCGGCCACAACGCAATCCCCTGTTTCCAAATCGATGTCGGCTCCATAATGATATCTTTTTTTACGAGGGCCGAAACCCGAAGTGACTTTTCCAGAAAAAGGATGTACATATCCGCAGCTGTTTTTATCATAAAGCGCAATTTCTTTAACGTCATCAGCTAATGATTCGATGTTAAATTTTACAGAATGCATGTTTACAGTATCAAATCCGCAGTAAAGATCAAATGCAGGTAAAGATTCAAGAGAATCTTCCATTTCTTCCATTTCTTCTTCAATTACAAAAGGAATTGTATCGGGGGCGGTTTTCGCAAATGTTGAATCTCTGGTTACAGCTATTGCAAGTATAGGAGAAAGAAAAGCAAATAGAAATAACAGTAAAAATATTTTTTTCATAAATAAAAAAATTATCACACGAGGAAATTTTTGTGTGATAGAAATTTATCTATAGCAGTTAATTGCTATTAAATGAAAAAACCACACCACGTGTGTTGTTAATAAACCAATAAATAGTAATAGTATCAGGTTTCATCTTATTTTAAGATATGCAAAGATGTAAATTTTTTTTAAAAATCCAAATGTTGCATCAGCTTTTTATAAAAAAGATAGTGTTAATAAAGGTTAAAATGAATTGTGATTATTTTTTTACAACGTCTTTAAACCGCTCGTCAGTGAGGCATTTTAGGAATTCATGTAAGTCATATTTTTCTGCATCTGTTAAGTTCAGAGGTTTTGATAATAATGTATCAGTATTCATACTCTCCTTAACAAATTGCTGAGGTTTATCATAATAATCTATTACTTCAGGTAATGTTTTAAACATTCCATTATGCATATACGGCCCTGTTACTGCAATGTTACGTAACCCTGGGGTTTTAAATTTACCAATGTCAGAAGTGCTCTTGGTTATTTCATAACGGCCTGCATCATTCAGTTCTTTTGAATTATATAAACCAATATTTCTAAATTCATCTCCTGTAAAATCAGGGCCGAAATGACAATCAAAACATTTTGCCTTTACATTAAATATTTTTTGTCCGCGTTTTGCGGATTCACTAATAGCTGTGGTATCACCATGCATATACCTGTCGAAAGGGCTGTTGCCGGTTTCTAAGGTACGTTCGAAAGAGGAAATGGCATCAACTAAATTTGCGGTATCTGCGCTTTTGTTAAATATTTTTTTGAAATAACTTAAATAGGCGGCATTAGCATTTAATTTTTTAACGGCTTCACGAATAGGTAAATTCATTTCTACCGGATTTTCTATTGGCCCCGAAGCTTGCTCTTCAAGTGTTCCGGCTCTTCCGTCATGAAAAAAAGAGCTTCGTGCAGCTAGGTTCATAGCACTTGGTGAATTACGTGTACCTAGTTTTCCATCTACTCCTTTACTTAAGGCAACAGTATCTGAGAAAGCAAATGCTGGGATATGGCAGGAAGCGCAGCTGATTTGATTGCCTTGAGAAAGTATCGGGTCAGAAAAGAGAAGCTCGCCTAATTCTTCTTTTGTAGTGGGTATTTTTACTTCTGATTTTTTTTCAGAACTGTCGCAAGCTGTTAAAATTACAATCATTAGAGATAAGAAAATAATTAATAGCCGCTTCATTCAAAGGATTTTAAAATGTTGTATTTATATTAATATTTAAATATACTTAAAAATCTTTAAACATCAATAGATTTAACCTATTTAAAAGATTGAAAGAAAAAAAATAATTAAATGTTATTGATTTTTAACATTTTCAAATAGTATTGAATTCGTATCTTTGTGAAATAAATTTTAAAATGATATAAAATGAAAACAGCGGAAATAGTAACTGCAAAAGGAACAATGAAAATTGAATTTTACGAACAGGATGCACCCGGAACGGTAAAAAATTTTTGTGACCTTGCCAGCAAAGGTTTTTATAATGGTTTAACTTTTCATCGTGTACTTCCTGGATTTGTTGTACAAGGTGGATGCCCTAAAGGGAATGGCACAGGTGGCCCGGGTTACAAAATTAAATGTGAATTAACCGGAGGTAATCAGTTTCATGATAAGGGTGTTCTTTCTATGGCTCATGCAGGACGTGATACCGGAGGTTCCCAGTTTTTTATTGTAATAAGCCGTGCACAAACTGCACATCTTGATAGAGCGCATACTTGCTTTGGAAAAGTGGTAGAAGGACTTGATATTATTGAAGATTTACGTCAGGGTGATGTAATGGAAAAGGTAATAATTCACGATACAGAGAAAGCTTAATTATATTCGTTATTGTTTTTGAGATATCCTTAATTCATGCTCTGTTTGAGAATGGGTTAAGGATTTTCTTTATAGTTTTCAATTTCATTCTTTACAAACAGCTGCAGTTCCGGAAAAAAGAGTTTGAATTCGTTTTCAAACAGTAAATAATGCTCTTTCAAATCCTGGATAGCATATTCCATATTTGATTCAAAAGTTGTTCTGCGGGCCATTCCTTGCAGTACTTGATTTACTCCTTCCAGCTTTGAATATGCAAAAAGTATATTGTGTTGAAGCATGTATTTGGTGAAATGTGCTGATTTTTCCGGTAAAATGGAATGGTTTGCGGTTATAATTTTATATACATCCTGTATAAATACCTCCAGCGTAATATTGGAATAGTTATTCCAGTTTTTTGCCAGATAATGATCATAATAAATATCAACAATAACGCTTGCATATTTTTTATATTTGCCGCGTAAGCGTTCTTTACTAAATTCTACAATTGAATGCGAGTCGGTGAAAGTATCTATTTTACGGTGGATAATTATTCCTTTTTGTATATCGGCTGAGAAATTATTAAAGGCGCTTCCTTTTACTGAATCCGCAATATAATTTCCAATAATAATACCCTCAGAATCTCCCGATAAATATAAATGCGACAAGAAATTCATTCGTTAAATCTTTTATAGTTTTTTTGCCTCATTCCAGTAAACATCCATTTCGGCTAGAGTCATATCACTTAATTGTTTGCCGGATTTAGCCGCTTCAGTTTCCAGATATTGAAAGCGTTTTATGAATTTTTTATTTGTTTTTTCTAAGGCATCTTCTGGGTTGATTTCTTTAAAACGAGCGTAGTTGATCAGAGAAAACAAAACATCTCCGAATTCGCCTTCCATTTTTTCTTTAGATGAATTGGTGTCAATTTCATGTTTAAATTCTGCAATTTCTTCCTGTACTTTTTCCCATACCTGCTCTGGTTTGTCCCAGTCAAAGCCAACTGCACGTGCCTTTTCCTGTATTCTGGAAGCTTTTATAAGGGCAGGTAAAGAAACAGGAACTCCTCCTAATACAGATTTGTTACCTTCCTTTAACTTTAATTTTTCCCAATTTTCTTTTACCTCCTGCTCATTCTCAACTTTAACATCACCATAGATGTGTGGATGACGGAAAATTAATTTTTCACAAAGTGAATTAATAACGTCAGCAATATCAAATGTGTCGGTTTCAGAAGCAATCCGGGCATAAAAAATAATATGCAGTAAAACATCGCCAAGTTCTTTTTTTATATTGACCATGTCTTTGTCAACAATAGCATCTGACAGTTCGTATGTTTCCTCAATTGTTAGATGGCGAAGACTTTCAATAGTTTGTTTTTTGTCCCATGGGCACTTCTCTCTTAATTCGTCCATTATAGTTAATAAACGTTCAAATGCTTTTAATTTTTCCTGCATATTAAATTGGAATAAATGATGTGAATTATAACGTTAATACAGCTCGTGAATTGTATGAACTATATACAATATAGAATCCTATCCCGAAATTACGCATTATACGCCTCTTTTAGTAAATTTCTGTAAAATCCTTAAAAGGGGAATGCCTTAAAAATCGATAATTTTTGATATTTTTGTAGTAATGCCATTATTTGAAATGTATACGAAGAATAAGTACCTTAAGGTTATTAAATTAGTGTTGTTGTTATTGCCCTTTTTATTAAAGGGACAGAATTCACCTAAAACCGATTTTATATTATCCGGACAAGGGCATTATGGTTATATCATTAGCCACCGTAATAATATGGGGAATTTAATAAAGGGCCATATTTATGGGGGTGAATTAAATTATATTTTTCGAACAGATGGCTGTAAGCCCTGGCAACAGGTTCATAAATATCCGGAAATAGGTGTTTGCTTTCTTCATTTGTATCTCGCGAATCCCCAGCAGTTGGGCAATTTAGACGCTCTGTACCCGTATGCGAATATTCGTTTAAATAAGCTTAAATGGAAAATGGGATTCAATTTAAGGATGGGCGTTGGTGTGGCCTACGTAAGTAAACCTTTCGATAGAATAACAAATCATCAAAATGCTGCAATCGGCTCTTATCTTAACGGTTTTGTGAATTTGCGGTTAAGTACTAATGTAATGCTGTCTCAATCCTGGAGGCTGGATGCTGGTGTTGGATTGACTCATGCTTCAAACGGAGCAATCAGCACACCTAATTTAGGTTTGAATATCGCAACGTTTAATCTTGGCTTGGGTTATGCGTTTGGTAATAAAGCATGTGTGTATAAAAAAGATACTATTATGCCGGCAGTGAGACGCTGGCAGCCTTCTGTTCTTGCTGTTGTTGGTATTAAAGAACTTGAAAATCCGGAAGGGCCTAAGTATTTTGCATACGGCCTTCAGGCTAATTTATACAGAACTTTAAATTATAAAAATAAATTAGGGGGCGGTGTTGAAATGGCATACAATACAGCAACCCAGCAGGTGTGGAAGAATGATTCTGTATTTACAAACTCTCCTGCTGATATTATCCAGGTTGGGGCAAAGGTCAGTTATTCATTTAATATGTACAGGTTTTCCTTACCAGTAGATTTTGGAGTGTATGTCTATAAAAAGCAAGCATACAATGGTTTATTCTTTCACCGTATTGGCCTAAGATATTTAATTAATAAACATCTTATTGCAAACGCCACACTGCTTACACATTTTGCGAAGGCGGATTATTTTGAGTGGGGATTAGGTTACCAATTTTAATCTGAATGTAACGAGCTATTGATGCTGTTATTTACAATTTTTGTAATGAAGAAAAATATTTTTTTAAATAGCGTAGCTTTGGTATTGTTCATACTGGTGTTTTCTGCCTGCAAAAAGGAAAACAGATGCGATTGCATAAAACGCACTGGTACTATTATTTTTGAAACACGTGAAATTAATGGGTTTGATAAAATTTATCTGGAAGATAATCTGAAAGTATATATAACCCAAGGCTCATCATTTAGCGTAAAGGTGGAAGGTGGTGAAAACATTGTTCCACTGATAGAAACTATAGTTACAGAAGGAACTTTAGTTATAAGAAATAATAATCGTTGTAATTGGACACGCAGTTATGATAAACCACTTGCTGTGCACATTACAATGCCTGTGATAAAATACTTAACATCTGATGGGACAAATGATATTATAGGTTTAAATACAATAACTACTCCTGAATTAGATGTGCAAACAAAAAGTTCTGGAAATATTGAATTGTGGTTGGATAATTCTAAGGTGTTGTCCCATATGCATGGTTCTGGAGATATAACATTGCACGGTAAAACCAATGAGCACGCCTGTGATATTGGCGGTACCTCTTTTTTAAGATGTGCAGATTTACAAACAAATTTAACTTGGGTACATACATTTACCACCGGTTTATGTTATGTTAATACTGCAAATTTAACCTGCCTGATTGATAATATCGGAGATGTGTATTGTTATGGAAATCCTGTTACAATTGAAAAAGTTCAAAAAGGGCAGGGACAATTATATATAAAATGAAAATAAGATTAAATTCGATTAAAGTACATTATTTATTAAGGTTGCTGATATTCTGGTTGCTGTTTTTTGCTCTTTACAGATTAGTATTTATTATTTATCACCATACTAAAATACCGGATGGTCAGCATTCTGAAACTGGATTAAGCTTTTTATACGCATTGCGTCTGGATTTGTCGGCAGCCTGCGTTGCCATCACAATTCCTTATATTCTATGGACCTTTCAGCAGTTTTACAGAAGCCGTTTTATCCATAATATTAATCTTGCTTTTAATATTGCATGCATTACAATTGTTTCTATATTGCATATCGCTAATTTAAAAATGTATGGTGAGTGGGGAACTCCTTTAAGCGCAAGGGCATTTAGTTATTTGTTGTATCCCAAAGAAGTTTTGTCTTTTATATCAATATGGTCGGTACTTCTTTTGCTTAGCGTTTGTGGAGTATTCACATATATCGGCATAAAATTGTATCGTAAATTCATTGTCAATTTTTCTTATCCGGTGGAGAATAAGAAATGGAAAATTGTTCAAATCGTAATTATACCTGCTTTGCTCATAGTTGTTTATAGAGGCGGATTTCAGTTAGCCCCTATTAATGAAAGTAGTTCCTACTACTCCAATTTACAGATCAATAATCACATTGCAACAAACAATATGTGGTATTTGGCTCATAGTATTGTTGAAGCAAACGATACAGAAAATCCATATGTTTTTATGGATAAAAAAAAGGCGCAGGAAATTACTGCGGACTTATTTAAAGTAACTTCAAATAAAACACAACCAATTTCAAAAATACAAAAACCTAATATTGTATTTATTGTTTTAGAAAGCTGGACAGCTGATATTATAAAGGCTTTGGGAGGTGAAGAAAATGTGACACCTCATTTTGACGAACTCCAAAAAGAAGGACTGTTGTTAACACAAATGTATGGAAGTGGGTTCAGGACTGAGCAAGGGCTTGTTTCTATCCTCAGCGGTTTTCCAGCTCAACCAAATAATTCAATCATTACAACACCCAGCAAAGCGGAACAGTTGCCATCATTGAATGTAGAATTGAGAAAACAGGGGTACCAGTCTTCCTTTTACTATGGCGGTGAAGTTGAATTTGCAAATATGAAAACTTATCTTTTGAATACCCATATTGAAAAAATAGTTGACAAAAATAATTTCAGTAAAGAGCAACTGAACAGCAAGTGGGGGGCACATGATGAATTTGTATTTAAAAAACAACTGGAGGAATTGAAAACTGAAAAGCAGCCATTCTTTTCTATTGTTTTAACATTAAGTACCCATGAGCCTTTTGAAGTAACAATGCAAACACCATTCAGTGGAAGCGAGGAGCCAGAGCGTTTTAAAAAAGCCGCTTATTATACCGATTATTGCCTGTATAATTATTTTAATGAAGCAAAACAACAGCCATGGTACAATAATACCTTGTTTATTCTCGTTGCTGATCATGGTCATCATCTCCCAAAAAACAGAAACATGGATTTGCCTGAAGGCCGAAGAATTACTGCTATGATTATGGGAGGAGCTCTTTTAGATGAGTTGAAAGGGAAAACGTTTGATAAGGTTGTGAACCAAAATGATTTACCAGCAACTGTTTTGAGCGCTTTAAAATTGCCGTACACTAATTTTGTTTGGAGTAAAGATATCTTTAATGAAAGCACAAAGGAATTTGCGTATTATTCCAATGAGAATGTTTTAGGCTGGGTTGTTCCAAAACAAAGTGCCGTATATTCATTTAGCTCAAAAAATAATACAGGGAATAAAACAAATGAACAGGCAAATTTGGGTGATACGCTTAATACACAGTCACAGGCTTATTTACAAACTTTATATGAACAATATTTAAGTTATTAGTAATGTTAAATAAAAAGAGCGTTTTCCAAGGCCTGCTATTAATAGCTTTTTTAGGGTATAGTTTCATTTGTTTTTCTCAGGAGAAAAAAAAGAATGGATTGTGGAAAGCGCTAAATACTCCGGCAGCATCAGGTGCTGAAGACGATGATTATTATGGTAATAGCGAGATTCGGTACGAAGATTATGTGTATAGACCGAATATAAAAACAGTGCAACTGCGTGATGAGAGTTTTGAATTATCTCAGCCGATTTTAAACCTTAACTCTGCTGAAAAATTAAAATTAAGCTTTGATGATTTGGATGCTGATTTGAAAAATTATTCATTCACTGTTATTCATTGTTCAAACAATTGGGAGCCTTCCGGGCTGGTAACGGCTGAATACCTGGCTGGTTTTCAGGATATCACTATTAACGACTACCGTTATTCTTTTAACACCCTGCAGAAGTACACGCATTACAATGCATTATTTCCCAATAATTCCGCCCGCCTTACAAAATCAGGAAACTATATTTTAAAAGTTTATCAGGATGGAAATGCCGATAAAATTATACTTACCAGGCGCTTTATGGTGTATGAAAATAAAGTAATGATTACAGCCAAGTCCTCTGCAGCAAGTATTATTTCCGATAGAAATTTTAAGCAGGAAATTGATTTTACAATTAATCATACTGGTTACACAATTACAAATCCGTTCACTGACCTGAATGTTGTAATTACTCAGAATAATCGCTGGGATAACGCTAAAACAACCTTGAAGCCTTTATTTGTGAAGGATATGGAGCTTATTTATGATTTTGATGAGGATAATGTTTTTACCGGGGGAAATGAATTTAGAAATTTTGACATAAAAAGTATCCGCTACCAGTCCGAGCGAATTGGTTATGTCAAAAGCGATTCAGCCGGTAATCAGGTGTATTTGCTTCCTGATGAAAAACGTACATTTAAAAGGTATTATACCAATGCTGATATCAATGGTAATTATCTGGTGAAAGTTCAGGAGGGTAGGAATAGCGAGGTGGAGGCCGATTATTGTTATGTACATTTTTTTCTGCCTTATGACGATGTCCTTACTGATGGTAACTTGTACATATTGGGTGCATATAATGCCTGGAAATGCAACCAGGATAATTTAATGGTTTATAATAATAAACGTTTTGGCTATGAAGGTAAAGTTTACTTAAAACAAGGTTATTACAATTATGAATACGTCTTTTTAAAAGATGGTGCAACCGCAGCAGATGAAACACTTATAGAAGGAATGCACTATGAAACGGAAAATGATTATACCATTTATGTTTACCACAGAAAACAAGGCACTTTTTACGACCAATTAATTGGAGTGAAACGTTTGAATTCAATGAGATAGGTATTGGTTGCCTAATTTGGCATAAACAGCATGCAACCTATTTATTTTTTTTGCATCTTATAAGTAATTAAGCCATAACAGATCGTATTAAAAGTTATCAGAGAGCTCTGTTAAAAAATAATGGCTTAATACTTGTTACGTTTGATAAAGGATTGTTTAATATTGCAATAGTGATCACTCACCTGTTAAATTAAAATATTATGGGAATGCAAGCCACACAAGTAACCCACGGAATTAAAATAAGTGTAGAAACCAAGTTTCACACAGAACATTCAGATGCAGGAAACCGTCATTTTCTTTTTTTATACGGAATCACCATCGAAAATAAAAGCGATTATACCGTTCAGTTAATTTCACGTCATTGGGACATATTTGATTCTACCAGTGAAAATAGTGAGGTGGATGGAGATGGCGTAGTTGGGGAACAACCTGTTTTGGAACCGGGAGAGGTTTTTGAATATGAATCAGCTTGCAGTCTTACCACAGATATTGGCAAAATGAGCGGAACTTATCTAATGGAACGTAAAACGGATAAAGCTCGTTTTTATGTGACAATTCCTGAATTTGAACTAATCGTTCCACAGCGTTTAAATTAATTTTTGGCCTCTTCCTTTCGGCCGTTATATGTAATTCATTAACGGTGCTGATCTACCGAAGGGAAGGGGCTTTATTCCTCCTGATTTACCGGCTGCAATTATTTCTGAAATGGTGCATCTCTTCTAAAGCCAGATTAACTCAGATAAACAATTTCCTTCCCTTTTTTATTGATCTCAACAGTAATGTGCTCCTGTAAGGTGGTTGATAGTGATAAACCAACAAAATCGGCTTTAATAGGGTAACGGTTATGTCCCCTGTCAACTAAAACTGCTGTAGTCAGGCGTTTAACTGGGCTGTTTAAAAATGGTTTAGCTCCAAAAATCAATGTTCGTCCGGAATCCAATACATCATCTACCAATATGATTACTTTGTTCTGCATCTCTTTATCAGTTAAAGCAATTTTTATTTCAGACGAAAGTGGATTTTTTTTATCCAGCACAATTTCAATCAATTTGGTTTTAATTGGAGCAATAGTCTCTAATACTGCTACTATGCGTTTCGCGAGCAAAAAGCCATTGTTAGCTATACCGGCTACAATAATTTCTTTTTCATCGTAATTGTTTTCATATATTTCATATGCAATTCGATTTATTTTTTGCTGGATCTGCTTACTATTTAGTATTAGCGTCTGACTCATCGTATGGGAGTATTATTTAATTTGCTTTCTGAATATCTGGTATCGTAATCAATAAAAAAGTTTATCCAGATAGCTCTTGAGTTCCGGAAAATCATTGGGAAAAGTAATAAAATAATAGTTACAATTGAAATTACATTGGGTGCTATTTCCCAGCCATAAAAATAAAAAACGATCATATGGACAATAACAGCAATTATAGTGGTTGTAGCATGGCTTACCATCATTGCACCCCAGTAAAATCCTGATTCCCGAACAAGGTCTACTAAGCATACAGTGCACTTATCAGGCATTTTATCAAACATTTTTAGATTATAAGGATTTTTGGTAAGAAACAAATTTCCTTCCTGACACCTTGGGCACTTTAATTTAAATATACTGTATAACTTGCTTCCTTTTTTCAAAATTCATTTATAATATTATAAAATAAAAATGGCAGCTATAATCATAATTGCAATAATGATAAGGTATTGCCATACATCAGGGAAATAGATTTTAATAGTTTTCCAGATGCCTTTTATTTGGTTCATGTATAAAAATTAATTGAAATAAGTTTTTACTGTTTTTAAAAATTCCTCGAAACTGGCACTGTTGCCAGCCACAATTTCTCTTCCAAAAATATATTGGTCACCGCCCTTAAAGTCTGTAACTCTGCCGCCAGCCTGCTGCACAATAAAAGCACCTGCTGCTACATCCCAGGGTTGAAGGCTGTATTCATAAAAGCCGTCAAAACGTCCGCAGGCAACATAAGCCAGGTCTGTTGCGGCTGAGCCAAGTCTGCGTAACCCTCGTGTGTTTTTCATGAAATATTTAAACAGTTCCATGTATTCTTCCATCCGTTCGTAATCATAATAAGGAAAGCCTGTAGCTAATAAGGAATCAGCCATTGTTGGGGCTTTGGATACATTTATTTCTTTACCATTTAGATAAGCTTTGCTGTCTTCCCAGGCATAAAAACATTCATCAAGGTTAATTTCATAAATAATTCCCATAACCAGCTTATCATCACGCATTAACGCAATACTAATGGCAAAACAGGGTATTCCATGTATAAAATTAGTGGTGCCGTCTAAGGGATCTATAATCCAATTATAATGCTCACCCTTTTTAGATGAAGTTCCTTCTTCGGCAATAAATCCGGCTTCAGGTAATAAAACGGAAAGTCCTTCTACTAGCTGTTTTTCAGCAGTTTTGTCTACATAAGATACAAAATCGTTTTTACCTTTAATTTCGATATTGTCAATCGAAAATTTAATCCGTTCATTCTTGATAAAAGAGCCAACTTTTCTAGTCAGTGAACATACATTCTGGCAAAGTTCTTGCATTAAATAATTAATTAGTGGTTTTTACAAAATTACATTTTAAAATGCAGAATTTTTTCAATATCAGTGATAAGGAATTGTTTTGTTTATTTAAAAGTGCTGATTCCTATGCTTTCGCGATTTTTAAATAAAAATCTGTAATTTTGATATAATGAAAAAATATACGTTGAAATATTCAATTTTTGGAAATATCGCTCTGATACTAGTGCTGTTATTTCTTCCATATACCGGTGTATCTGCTGCGGAAACCCCGAAACTTAATTTGGCGTTTACGTTGAAGATAAAAAATGGGGATTTAAAAAATTCGCTGATCACCATTGGAAGAACAAATGAGGAGTTCATAGTCCTAAGTCCTGAGTTAGGAGAAGATCATGTGGAACTGCCTTTAGGGTTTGAATATGTAATTACATTTTCAAAACCCGGATATGCGTCAAAAAGTGTTAGTGTTGATACGCATGTTCCTGAAAACAGAGAGCTCCGTGAGTTTTTAAAACAAATGTTTATGATAGAGCTTGAAAAGCTGCCGGGTAACAATACCGAGCCGGTTAATAGAATTGCATATAGTATGAAAATTGGTGATTTTGATTTTGTTAGAGTGGAAGCTAAAACTGTTAAAACCCCCCAAATTGCTGCCATTCCAGAATCAAAAGCAACCACATCAGAGCAGATGAACGATTCGAAAACTGAACAGGGGAAAGTAACAAAAAGAGGTGGGAAAATTAAAGAAAAAAGGGTGATTCAGGAGGATACCAAAAAGATAACGATTATCATTGTTACTATAAATGATAAAGAACATACCTACAAGAAAGAAGAATTCAGCTGGGGTACTTATTTTTACAAGAATGGCCTAAATATTACAGGCGAAACATTTACAGATGAAACGGAATACCCCTGATTAACTGGTAAAAGCTTGTTATACTTTTTGCACTCGATTTTTTTTGTCTGCTTTTCTAAAATACCAAATACCTGAGAGGCCCAAAATAAATAATATGGTGGAAATTAATTCTGCTTGTGTAAAACCAAAGTCTCCAATATGGTATAAGGTATTCACTCGTATTTTTTCAATAAAAAAGCGTTCAACTCCATTAAAAATAAGGTAAATAGAAAATAGCACTCCTGGTGTGGATATACGTTTACGTAGATACCATATTACAAAGAATAAGACCAAACACATTATTGTTTCATATAACGGAGTAGGAAACACTGAGGGTATCAGGTGATTGCAGTATCTGTCGCTAAAGCAGTCAGGCAAGGGCACTCCCACACTGTTCACATTATTGGGGTAATCATAACTCCATAACCAATCTGGTGCCCAGTTTAGCCAGCCTGGCTTTGGTGCCACATTATCAATTCCCCAATCGCCATCTCCGGAAACGTGACATCCTATGCGACCTATAGCATAACCAATCATTAATGAAGGAGCCGAAGAATCAATCAGATGAGGTACCGGTATATTGTTTTTTGGACCATAATAAATCAATACAGCAGCGGCCAAAATAAGACCGCCATACATGGTTAAACCGCTGAATGATAATAAAGCATCAACGGGGTCTGCTGTAAATTCATCCCAGTTTTCAAGATTGTGAAAAATTTTAGCACCTAATATCCCTGCAAAGGCTGCAATAAGAGTCATTGTGCCTACATGCTCATAAGGATGCATTTTCTCCTCAGTCAGCAAGGGCTTTTCAAGCTTTGTTTTTTCTTTTTCACGGTATTTTGAATAAGCCGAAATGGCAGCACCTAAAAGCCCGCCAATAAGGCTGCCTTCAGTTGAAAGTAAAAAGCCTTGTGTGTTTTCAGTAAAGGCGTTAAAATTGAGTACAATGTACAATACTTTGTAACCGATTAAAAAACCAATGATACCAGAGGTAATGAGCTCTGCAACTGTTGCTCTTTGACCTTTAAGTACTTTAATAATGCTGGTACTTAAAAGTCCTTCCCCTTCCTTTCGTTTCAGTTCTTTCGACCATAAGTAAGCAGCAACTAGAAATGCCATGGCTACAAAAAAACCAAAACTCTGAACCATTTTAAGAAATGGAAGGTCCAATCCAAATAAATCTTTTACTGCGTAATATATTGATGGATACATAGTTGAAATAATTAAATCGTTTGCCTGAAAGGGTTTAATCCTTAGCAGGGTTTAATATAGTAAGGGAATATTATTATTGAAAGATTCCAGTTATATATATCCGCGAATTTACGAATAATGATTTAAGAAGTGCGAATAGAATGTGAATTGTAAATTTCATGAAGTAATTCAATCACATTAAATTTGTATTTTAGTCCTCTTAAACTCATTGTAGAACATTAAAAGTACTGGGACATATATGAATATAGCACTTATTGGATATGGCAAAATGGGTAAAGAAATTGAACAAATTGCTTTATCAAGAGGTCATAACATTGTATTAAAGGTAGACGTTAACAATGCAGCTACTTATTCTGTTGATGAATTAAAAAAAGCAGATGCTGCCATTGAATTTAGCACTCCTGAATCTGCAATTTATAATATGTATAAATGTTTTGATGCAGGTGTTCCTGTTGTAGTGGGTACTACAGGCTGGCTTGATAAACTGGAAGAAGTGAAGCAGAACTGCGCGGACAAAAAACAAACCTTGTTCTATGCTTCAAACTATAGTATAGGAGTGAATCTGTTTTTTAAAGTGAATGAATACCTTGCCAAACTGATGAATTCGTATCCTGACTATAATATATCATTGGAAGAGGTTCATCATGTGCATAAACTTGATGCACCAAGTGGAACAGCTATATCTCTTGCCAATCAGGTATTGGAACAAATTGACCGTAAACAAAAATGGGTGAATACCCCCTCTGCTAATGCAGCAGAACTTGAAATTATTTCAAAGCGTATTGATGAAGTTCCTGGAACGCATACAATCACTTACGGATCTGATGTAGATGAAATAAGCATCACTCACTTGGCGCACAACCGCAAAGGCTTTGCACTAGGAGCTGTAATTGCTGCAGAATGGATAAAAGGTAAAAAGGGCGTTTTCGGAATGAAGGACTTAATGCCTTAAATTGAAATGATTTAGACATATTAAAATTTACAAAAATTAACATTTAGAAATACAATAAAAATTACATACTTGTGTTTGGAAAACATTCGCATTTCATTTAATATAACCTGGATTAAAAAATTATGGATACTTCTTATTTATTGCTGATATTATTTTCAGTTACAACTATTATCGGACTTTGGAAGCTATTTTCAATAGCAGGGGAAGAAGGTTGGAAAGCATTGGTTCCATTTTATAATTTTATTGTTTGGTTGAAATTAATTAAGAAACCATGGTGGTGGCTTTTTCTGATCATCACACCCGGAGTAAATTTTTTAATGTTTGGTGTGATGAGTTTATTACTGGCAAAAGCCTTTAATAAAAGATCTTTTCAGGAAAAAGCAATTGCATTTTTATTCGGATTTATTTACCTGCCCTATATCGCTTTTCAAAAAGATACCAAATATGTTGGTCCGGAAGATGTAACCAAAATGAAACCTTCCATAGCACGTGAATGGACTGAAGCTATTGTATTTGCTGTGGTTGCGGCAACTGTTATCCGTACATTTTTCTTTGAGGCATTTACAATTCCTACTTCATCATTAGAGAAGTCAATGATGGTGGGAGATTATTTATTTGTGAGCAAAGTGAGTTTTGGTGCAAAGGTTCCGAATACTCCACTATCATTCCCCTTTGCTCATCATACCTTGCCTTTAACGGAAAATAAAAAATCATACCTTGAATGGTTTAAGCTTCCTTATTTCCGTTTGCCGGGATTGGGTTCTGTGAAAAATAATGACATTGTGGTATTTAATTATCCTGATGGGGATACCGTAGCACTGTATGCTCAGGATCAAAGCTATTATCAGCTGGTGAGAGATTATGGACATAATGTTGTGTGGACGAATAAGGAATTAAATCCTCAAACGGGTAAACCTTATTTTGGTGATATTGTGGCCCGGCCGCCTGATAAACGTGAAAATTATGTAAAACGCTGTGTAGCAATTGCAGGTGATACCCTTACTATTAAAGATCAAAAGTTGTTTTTAAATAGTAAACCAGGATATGTTGCTGAAACTATGCAATATACTTACAAAGTAAAAACCGATGGGACCAGCTTTAGTCCTAAACTGATTGAAAAGTTTGATATTACAGATCCAATACATAACGAACAGGATAGTACAGGTGTTTATTATATGGTGAATCTACCAAACAATAAGGTTGAGGATTTTAAAAAATTAAGTAATGTAAAATCGGTAGAATCAATAATTGAATCTGTGGGAGTTTACAATCCCCGTATTTTCCCGCATAAACCAACCTATAAGTGGAACAACGATAATTTCGGTCCATTGTATATTCCTAAAGCTGGTGTAACCATTAATATTGATACAACTAATATTGTGTTGTATGACAGGATTATAAAAAATTATGAAGGAAATGATTTGCAGATAAAAGATGGTAAAGTAGTTATTAATGGAGTTGAAGCAAACACCTATACATTTAAAATGGATTATTATTTTATGATGGGTGATAACCGTCACAATTCAGCTGATTCGCGTTATTGGGGATTTGTGCCTGAAGACCATGTTGTTGGAAAGCCCGTGTTTGTTTGGATGAGTATTAAGGAAGACAATAAAAATATAACAAAACAACAAAGTAGTTTTTTCAAAAAATTAAAAACCTCATTATTTAGTGATCCTGCTAGAAGAGCACGCTTTTTTACTTTTGTAAGTGAGGATGGCTTATCCCGATCGTATTTAGTTCATTTTATTATAATTGTGCTTGGAATTACAGGCTTTGTTTATTTTAAAAATAAGCGTGCCGAGAAGCGTAAGTCGCTCGATATTAAATAGATATAAATATAGCTGCTGCTGGGCACATACAATCGGCCTGGCGTTTCGTAACCTTATAATTTGTTATTCGTTGGACAGGGTAAGGTTAAACGAAAAAATCTGCTATGAAAGAATGGCTTAAAGCAATAGTATTTGCTTTCATAACTATATTATTAATTCGTGTTTTCTTTTTTGAGGCTTTTACTATTCCTTCTCCCTCAATGGAAAAGACTTTGCTTACAGGGGATTATGTTCTAGTAAGTAAAGTAAGTTACGGTCCAAGACTTCCTAATACACTGCTCTCATTTCCTTTTGCTCATCAGCGTTTACCCTTTACTGAATCAACTCACTCTTATCTCGACTGGATTAAAATTCCTTATAAACGCTTGTTCGGTGCACCGGAAGTGAAGCACAATGATGTTTTGGTTTTTAATTATCCAATGGAAGAAGAGCACCCTGTTGATCAGCGAACCTACTATATTAAGCGCTGTGTAGCCATTTCAGGTGACACCTTGGAAATTCGTGATGGACAGGTTTACATAAATGATGTGTACAATGATGTTGCAGAAAAACTGCAATTTAATTATAAGGTTATAACGGATAAAGATAGTATGGATTCCGATACGCTTACAAAATTAGGCATTACAGAGGGGGGCAAAATGCGCAACAAGGGCGAATACTGGTTTACACTCAATGCTGAAAATGTAGATAAGCTAAAGCAGGTAGCCAATGTATCCAGTGTTATTCCTATGATCGAAAAAAAAGGCAGCTATAGTGATTATATGTTTCCCGAAAACGAACATTTTTTGTGGAATGTAGATTTTTTTGGGCCAATTTATATTCCTAAAGCCGGTGATTCTGTTGAATTAAATACTGAATCCCTTCCGCTCTATGAAAGGATTATCCGTGTGTATGAAAAAAATGATTTATCTGTCAGCAATGATTCCATTTTCGTAAACAATATTTATAGTAATCATTATACTTTTAAAATGAATTATTTTTTTATGATGGGAGATAATCGCCATAATTCCGCAGATTCAAGGTTCTGGGGCTTTTTACCCGAAGATCATATTGTAGGCAAGGCCGTAGTAATACTTTTATCCATTGATAAATCAGAAGGAGAGAGCCACATTCGGCAAGACAGATGGTTTAGAAAAGTTCAATAATATTAACCTGCAATAACAAAAATATTAGGGTAATTTGGGCATGAATATTTTGTAAATTCGTGTTAGATTACTAAACATAAACTATGCAATCAACAGCTATACTATCAACAGCATATCTAGCCCCTATTCAGTATTATTCAAAATTGATTCGGTATCCCAATAGCATTGTTGAACACTACGAAAATTATACGAAACAAACGTATCGAAGCCGTTGTGATATGTATTCCCCTAACGGCTCTATAACACTCAGTATTCCTTTGGTGAAACGCGGCCATCGGCAGGCGGTAAAAGATCTGAAAATATCCTATGACCACGATTGGCAAAAAATGCATTGGAGAACAATAGAGTCGGGTTATAGACGCTCTCCCTTTTTTGAATATTTTGAAGATGATTTTTATCCGTTTTATCACGATAAAAAATTTGACTTTTTAATTGATCTGAATGAAGCTTTGCAGCAGGAAGTGTTAGTGCTTTTAAAACAAAAATTAAAGTATTCTTTTACAACCGAATATCATAAAACGTATTCAGATGCCGATGATTTCAGGAATATTATTTCACCGAAACAATCCCTGGATGATGATCAGTCTTTTCACCCGAAAGTATACGCTCAGGTTTTTGAAACCAGGCATGGGTTTATACCTAATTTAAGTATAATAGATTTATTGTTTAATCAAGGATCGAGGGCATTGGAGTTTATTTAAATTGTTATTAAATAATAAGTAAAAATGTGTAAAGTTTGAACAGTTGAATTTGAAAGGGCCTGAGTAATACAACTCTTAATAAAGCCAATTTTTGTTATATTTGACAAGCTTTATTCTGAGGCAACTTTAAGAAGAATTATAATAAATTGAACAAATACAGTTATGGATATAGAATTCAATAAAAATGAGGATAAGATGAACCTGCTTATTTCCGCAATGGAAAAAAAGCTGGAGAAAATTTATTTAGGGGGAGGAAAAAGCAGGCTTGATAAGTTGCATGAACAAGGTAAAATGACTGCCCGCGAACGTATTCAATTCCTGATTGATAAGGATTCTAAAACAATTGAAATTGGTGCTTTTGTAGGTGAGGACATGTATAAAGAACATGGGGGATGCCCTGCAGGAGGTGTAGTTATTGTAATAGGATATGTGAGTGGAAGACAGTGTATTATTGTTGCGAATGATGCAACAGTTAAAGCAGGCGCATGGTTCCCTATTACAGGAAAAAAGAATTTAAGAGCACAGGAAATAGCGATGGAAAATCGCTTGCCGATTATATACCTGGTAGACAGTGCAGGAGTTTACCTTCCGTTGCAGGATGAGATATTTGCCGATAAAGAACATTTCGGCCGGATATTCCGCAATAACGCGATCATGTCCGGAATGGGCATACTTCAGATATCTGCTGTTATGGGAAGCTGTGTAGCTGGGGGGGCTTATTTACCCATCATGAGTGATGAGGCAATGATTGTGGATAAAACCGGCAGTATATTCCTGGCTGGATCCTATTTGGTAAAAGCGGCTATCGGTGAAAATATTGATAATGAAACATTAGGTGGGGCTACAACACATTGTGAAATATCCGGTGTTACCGATTATAAATGTAAGGACGATGCAGATTGCCTTACGCGAATCCGCAACATTATGAGTAAAATTGGCCACTTTGATAAGGCTGGATTTAATCGCATTGAAGCTGCCGCACCTAAAAAAGATGAAAAAGAGATGGTGGGCATTATTCCCGATGCACGCGACAAACAATATGACATGCACGAGATTATTGCGCGTTTAGTGGATAATTCCGATTTTGAAGAGTATAAAGAAGCATACGGACAAAGTATTATTTGCGGATTGGCTCGCGTGGATGGCTGGAGCGTTGGTATTATTGCTAATCAACGCAAAGTGGTGAAAAGTAAAAAGGGAGAAATGCAGTTTGGTGGTGTTATCTATAGCGATAGTGCTGATAAATCTGCCCGTTTTATAATGAATTGTAATCAAAAGAAAATTCCATTGGTGTTTTTACAGGATGTTACCGGCTTTATGGTTGGATCACGTTCTGAACATGGCGGAATTATTAAGGATGGCGCCAAAATGGTAAATGCAATGGCTAATTCGGTAGTACCTAAATTTACCGTTGTTATTGGTAATTCATATGGTGCCGGTAATTATGCTATGTGTGGTAAAGCTTACGATCCACGTTTGATGATTGGCTGGCCAACTGCACAGATAGCAGTTATGGGCGGAGCGCAGGCAGCTAAAGTTTTAGTGCAGATAGAAGTGGCTTCGCTTAAAGCGAAGGGTGAGGTAATCACCCCCGAAAAAGAAGCTGAATTATATAATAAAACCAAGGACCGTTATGATACGCAGACAACGCCATATTATGCCGCGGCACGTTTGTGGATAGATGCTATTATAAATCCCTTAGATACCCGAAAATGGATATCAATGGGTATTGAAATGGCTAACAATGCTCCAATTACAAAAGCTTATAATGTAGGAGTGATCCAAACGTGATAGTAAAGCAAAGGGATTTTCATCGAATACGAATATGTATGTTAATTCAACAATTATAATTAAAAAAACTTACTTTTGTTAAAGCAAAACTTTCAACTATGAAATCGAAAATTTTTACACCTCGTTTTATTTTTATTACTTCGGCTATATTAATTGCTGCTGTAAGCCGGTTATTTCCGCACATTCCAAATTTTACTCCGGTAGCTGCAATGGCATTATTCGGAGGAGTTAATTTTTCGGATAAAAAAATGGCTTTTTTTATTCCATTAGTTGCCATGTTTTTAAGTGATGTAGCGCTTCAGCTTATGTTTGGCTGGGGATTTCATAATACCATGATCTATGTTTACATAGCCTTCGTATTAACGTCAATTATTGGTATGATGGTTAGACGTAATGTTAGTGTATTGTCTATAGGTGCTGCTTCAATTATTTCATCTGTATTATTTTTTATCATCACTAATTTTGGTGTATGGGCAGCATCCGGCTATTCAATGGGACTTGCAGGCTTAAATACTACTTATTTACTTGGCCTTCCATTTTTTGCACCAACATTAGTGGGTGATTTATTATTTAATGGTATTTTATTTGGTTCGTTTTACTTTGTGCAAACAAAATATCCTGTATTGGTTAAGGCTTAACTACAAATCTAATTAACCTTTTAATGGCGGTGCAGATAAAGTACCGCCATTTTTATTGCGATAATCTTTGGTAGTTACTCGTTCTTTAGTTACTTGTTCTTTTCAACGTATCCATTCATTGAACCAGCATGTCTTAGGGGAAATAGGAGATGGTCTATACCAAGTAAATAGAACCATTGTCGGAAACACCGTATGGAGAGTATTGCTAATAGTACCCGAGAAAAATTATTTTTTGCTGTTTATTTCGCTTTTAATTACCTTTAGTAAGGCTTTGGCCTCTATTTCGTCCAACTGTATCCCGAACTTAATTTCTTTGCCGTAATAATCGAAAGTCAATTTTTCACCCGCTATTACCCAATACGAATTACTTAAGCTTTCTGAAAAAGAGTTTTCTTTCTGCTCCACTATTCTTAAATCCTTTATAAAGTCAGTTTCGTATGTTTTTATTTTACCACGACCAGAAATATCACGTTTATAAAGAAATTTATTATCTCGTAGCTTTATTTTTTCTTTGCCGGATTTACGCCATAAATAAGCATTCAGAATTTTATATTCAAAATATACCCAAAAACCCATCCAGACAATAATTGCTGTTTTGGTATTTGGATCGGGCATTATAAAATATTGAGATAATATAATAATTCCACTCAGTGACCAAAGAAGAAGCCAGGCAAATAAAAACCTGCTTTTTAGTTTATCTGTCATTGATAGAATAACAATACTCAATTCATTTTCAGTACGTTTTATACTTATCCTTTTACCTATATATTCCATTCCCATTGTAATTAGAGAACAAAATTATCAATTAATTCTATATTTGCGCTGGCTTAACTGATTCTTCGGATAATAGAATTTTAAATTGTTAAACGGTTTCCTTTTAATTTCAAACTTTACAAAATGGCAAATAAAACGGAGGACAAAGAGTTAGGTTTTGGCTCTAAAACATCTTCTCAAAAAACAAGATTAATTAATACCGATGGTTCCTTTAATATTAAACGCATTGAGCAGTCGAGATGGAGTTCAACCAGTATATACCATGCGTTAATTAAAATGCCCTGGTATAAATTTAATTTTATTATTTTCTGTTATTTCATAGTTATCAATCTTGTTTTTGCTGCAGGTTATTACATTATTGGACTTGATGGATTGCGAGGTATGGAAGCAACAACGGATACCGACAAATTTTTTGAAGCTTTCTTTTTTAGTACTCAAACAGTTAGTACTGTTGGTTTTGGCAGGCTAAGCCCTGGTAGTCATTCAATTAGTGTACTTGCGGCAATAGAATCACTAATAGGCTTACTAGGCTTTGCTATTGTAACAGGTTTAATTTATGGACGGTTTTCACGTCCGAAAGCACGTATTATTTTTAGTGAAAAGGCTATAATTGCACCTTTTAAGAATACTACAGCATTCCAATTCAGGATTGCGAATAAAATGAGAAACAGTCAAATTACTGATATTGAAGCAAGGGTAACAGTAGCAAAGCTGGAAGTTGAAAATGGTGTTCCTATTAGAAGGTTTCGCCCCTTGGAGCTGGAAATAAAGAGAATTATTTTTTTTCCAATGACCTGGACAATTAATCATCCGATAGATGAAAATAGCCCTTTATTTGGAATGACAGAAAAGGATATTAAAGAATCAGATGCAGAGTTTATGATTTTACTTAACGGTTTTGATGATACATTTTCACAAACAGTAAGTTCTCGTTTCTCTTATACGCATGAAGAGGTTGTTTGTGGGGCAAAATTCATTAGTGTGTTCGGTTTAAATGAAGACGGGCAGACTACACAAGATCTTAATAAGATTAATGATTATGAAATGGTAAAATAACCCTTCAGAATTCAATTATTGCAAAATTCTTGATATAATAATAGTCATTAGGGCCGTGAAGATCCGTTCAATAAAAACCTAAAGCGGCTATTATTTCCTAACCGCCTTTTAGCCTCAAATTCCTTGGTTTTTAATTCTGGCAGAGTAGTAACATACAGTTAATGGGTTACCTGTTGTTTGGTGTCCGTACTTGTTTGCTAGGGGAATAATGCCTCCAGCAATTATTGACTATAGTTTTAGGTTAAAATAAAAAGGTTATATGAACTAGTCCATATAACCTTTTTACATTCACAACAAACATTACCTTAATTTATAACTATCTCTGAATTCCAGAGATAGTTATAATGATTGCCATTATTGGATTGAGAATTTACCGCCTCCAATAGTTTCATTTTTATTCGTTAATTTATAGAAATACATACCATTTGGTAAATCGTTTCTGTCAAGTGTAAATGACAATCCTGATTGAGAAGTAGTACTTTGTGCATTCGGTAATAAAGCCACATTCTTAACTACTTTTCCAAGCATATCATAAACAATGATTCCAATTTCTCCATTTCCAACAGCTCCTTTTATTTCAATTGTAGCTGAAGAACTGAACGGATTCGGATAGATACTTACCACAGTATTAGTACCATCAAGCTTGTCGATACCAAGGAAGCTGATGATAGGGAACGGTGGAGAAGTAGCAGTACAACCCGAAGCATTTGTAACTACCACAGTGTAATTTCCATTTTGAGTTGCCAAATGACTTTGAGCAGTTGATCCCGGAATAATTATACCGTTTAAATACCATTGGTAACTTGCACCTGGAGTAGATGTAAGTAAATTCTGTATTTGAGTGATAGTTGCTGTTATAGCCGGATCAACAGTTACTGTTACCACTTGTGTACCTGAACAGCCAGCTAACGTTCCTGTAACAGTATATGTAGTAGTAGCAGTTGGGCTAGCCGTTACAGTTGCACTGGTTGTGGAATTTAATCCTGTAGAAGGCGACCATGAATAGGTGCTAGCACCATTCGCTGCCAAGCTGGTTGAACTACCAGTACAAATAGTTGCTGAAGATGGTGTTACAACAGTATTCGGAGTAGCGCATGGTGTAGTTACACAAATACTAAAAGTAGTAGTTGTAGGTATAAGAGCACTATAATGGTAAACTCTTACAAGGTATGTTGTTCCTATTGTTAGGTTAGGAACTAATATCACTTCTGTACCACCGTTTAAGGAAGTATCAACGCAATTCACACTTGTTCCAGTACAAGCACCGCTTAATACTTCTACTACAGCGTCAAAGCTTGCAGACCCAACAACAGTTACTTTATGTGAAGTTGAAGTTGCAATAAAGCTATACCAAACATCGTCATTTGCAGTACCTCCGCAGGTAGCAGCTACCGTTTGTGTTGCACCCGCAACATCACCAGTAACAGTTCCACCGCAAGTTGCTCCATAAGCAGTTAATACTACAGCTGCAGAACAGTTGTCGTTAGCTGGCGGAGGAGGAGGTGGGCCAGGAGTAGTAACACATATTGTAAATGTAGTAGTTGAAGGAACACTGCTGTCGTAATCATAAACTCTTACAAAGTAAGTAGTACCAATAGTAAGTCCTGTAGCGTTCAATACTTCCGTTCCACCAGGGAAAGTAGCGTCAGCGCAATTTAAATTCGTTCCGGAACAAGCTCCTGAGCGAAGGTCAATTACTGCGTCAAAACCAGTAGAACCAATTACAGTAACATCGTGAGCAGTTGCTGTAGCAACAAAGCTATACCAAACATCATCATCAGAAGTACCAAAACAAGGTGCTGCGACAATAGATTGTGTAGCACCAGCAATATCACCGGTTGTTGTACCACCGCATGTTGCACCATAAACCGTTAAAGATATTGCGCCTAAGCAATCATCATTAACAGGACTGTTAGATGAAGAAGGAGTAGTTACACAAATTGTAAATGTAGTTGTCGCTGGAGGTGTACTTCCAAAATGATATACACGTACATAATATGTAGTACCTATTGTAAGTGCGTTAGAAGTTATTACTTCGGTTCCACCGCCTAAAGTAATATTTGCACAGTCAATGTTTGTTCCTGTACAGCTTCCTGAACGTAAATCTACAACAGCATCAAAGCTAGCAGAACCAGCTACTGTGATAGTATGGGTAGCTGCAGTTGCAATAAAGCTATACCAAAGATCATTGGCTGTTGTTCCCGTTAAGCCTCCACAAGTAATAGGCAATATCGCTTGTGTAGCGCCATTAACATCTCCTGTAGTTGCTCCACCGCAGGTAGCGCCAAACACTGTTAGCGCTGTTGCGCCACCGCAATTGTCATTAACCGGTATAGAAGTAGACGGTGTTGTAACACAAATTGTAAATGCAGTAGTTGCAGGAACTGTGCTTCCGAAATCATAAACTCTAACAAAATATGTACTTCCAATAGTTAAGCCAGTAGCATTAATTACTTCAGTACCTCCAGCCAAAGTACCATCTGCACAATTAACGTTTGTACCAGGACAAGCACCTGAAAGAAGCTCTACTACAGCATTAAGGTTGGTTGAACCAGCCACTGTAATATCGTGAGAAGTTGCAGTTGCAACAAAACTATACCATACATCATCATCAGCAGTACCAGTTAAGCTGTTACAAGTGATTGCAGCTACTGATTGAGTTGCACCAGCAACGTTTCCTGCAGTTGTTCCACCACAGGTAGCACCATATACTGTTAAAGATGTAGCACCAGCGCACTCATTGTTTGAAGGTGCCGGTGGAGTAGGAGTTGTTACACAAATTGTAAATGTTGTTGTTGCTGGAATTAAACTGCTGTAATGGTAAACCCTTACAAAATAAGTATTACCAACAGTAAGTCCCGTAGCATTTAATATTTCAGTACCGCCACCAAATGACGTGTCGGCACAATTGATGTTTGTTCCTGAACAAGCACCGCTGCGTAAATCAATAACTGCATCAAAGCTTGCTGATCCTACTACAGTCACTGTATGATTAGTTGCAGTAGCAACAAAGCTATACCAAACATCATCGTTAGCAGTACCTGTAAATGAATTACAAGCAATTGCAGCTATTGATTGAGTTGCACCTCCAACATTTCCAGTAACAGCACCACCGCAGGTAGCACTGTATACAGTTAATGAAACTGCACCAGAACATTCGTCATTAGCAGGAACAGGAGAAGTAGGTGTTGTAACACAAATTGTAAATGCTGTAGTGGAAGGAACGGTTGAACCGAAATCGTAAACTCTTACAAAATAAGTAGTTCCAATAGTAAGCCCGGTAGCGTTAATAACTTCCGTTCCACCCGTAAGTGTACCGTCCATACAAGTAACACTAGTTCCGGTACAAGCACCAGAGCGTAAATTTACAACAGCATTAAATCCTGTTGATCCAACAACAGTAATATCATGTGTTGCAGAAGTAGCAACAAAGCTATACCAAACATCATCATCTGCAGTACCTGTACAAGGTGCTGCTGCAATAGATTGTGTAGCACCGCCCACATTTCCTGAAGTTGCACCGCCACAAGCCGCACCGTAAACAGTTAAAGCAGTAGCGCCTGAACAATCATCGTTTGCAGGAGGAGGAGTTGAAGGAGTTGTTACACAGATTGTGAATGTTGTAGTTAAAGGAACTGTACTACCAAAATCGTAAACACGAACAAAATAGGTAGTTCCAATTGTAAGTGCGTTCAGACTTACAATTTCTTTTCCGCCATTACCTGTAGCATCAGCGCAACCCATATTTGTTCCTGAGCATGATACTGCATGTACATCAACTACAGCGTTTAAGCTTGCTGATCCTTGTACAGAAACTTCATGTGTAGTTGAAGTAGCTACAAATGTATACCAAACGTCATCATTAGCGGTACCAGTTGCTCCATTACAATTTATTGCAGCAATGGATTGTGTTGCACCAGCAACATCACCGGTAACCTGAGCACCACATACAGAACCACTATTTACAGTTAATGCAATAGCACCCGAACAATTATTGTTAGGTGGTGGTGGTACAGTAGGTGTAGTAACACAAATAGTAAATGTTGTAGTAGCAGGTGGGCCTGCATAATAATCATATACCCTTACAAAATAGGTATTTCCAGGGGTAAGTCCAGTAGCAACTACTACTTCTGTTCCAGCGCTAAAGGAAGAATCAGAGCAGTTAATATTTGTTCCTGTACAAGCGCCTGATCTAAGGTCAACTACAGCATCAAAATTGGCAGAACCAATAACAGTTATATTATGTGATGCTGCTGTTGCAACAAAACTATACCATACATCATCATCAGCGTTACCGGTTGAAGTGTTGCAGGTAATTCCTGGAAGCGACTGAGTTGCACTAGCAACATTTCCTGTAGTAGCTCCTCCACATGAAGTGCCAAAAACAGTTAAAGAAATTGCACCAGCACACTCATCGTTAGCAGGTGTTGGAGGTGCAGGCGTTGTAACACAAATTGTAAATGTAGTAGATACAGCAGCTGTATTATAATAATGGTATACTCTAGCATAATAAGTTGAACCGATCGTCAATCCTGTTGCAGTTAATGTTTCAGTAACACCCATTCCGCCAGCATCAAGACAAGTAATATTTGTTCCGTTACAAGAACCAGAACGAAGATCTATTACAGCATCAAAATTTGCAGATCCTGTAACTGTAACAATATGTGATGTTGCGGTAGCAACAAAGCTATACCAAACATCATCATCAGCAGTACCGGCACATGGTGCAGCAGCTATTGATTGTGTTGCAGCAAAAACATTGCCTGTTGTAGCTCCACCACATGTGGTACCATACACAGTTAATGAAACAGCACCAGCACAGTCATCATTAGATGGTGCAGGAGTTGTAACGCAAATTGTAAAGGTTGTGGTTGCAGGAGCTAAGCTGCTATAATGATATACCCTTACATAATAAGTGGTTCCTATTGTTAAGCCTGTAGCGTTTAATACTTCGGCAACTCCTGAAGTGGTTGCATCAGCACAATTTATATTTGTTCCACCGCTGCAGTTACCTGAACGAAGATCAATTACAGCATCAAAGTTTGCAGAACCTGCAACAGTGATATTGTGTGCAGTTGAAGTTGCAACAAATTTGTACCATACATCATCATCAGCTGTTCCTGAGAAAGAGTTACAAGTAATTGCAGCTATTGACTGTGTAGCACCAAGTACGTTTCCTGTAGTAGCTCCTCCGCAAGTTGCTCCATAAACCGTTAAAGTTGCAGCACCTGCGCAATCATCATTTGCAGGTGGCGGTGGTACCGGAGTTGTAACACAAATTGTAAATGTTGTTGTTGCAGGAATACTGGATGACCAATGGTAAACTCTAACAAAATAAGTAGTTCCTACTGTTAAGCCGGTTGCATTAAGTACTTCTGTTCCGCCAGATAGGGTAACATCTTTACATGATATATTTGTACCATTGCAAGAACCTGAACGTAAATCAATTACAGCATCAAAGCTGGTAGAACCTACAACTGTAATATCATGTGAAATTGCAGTTGCAACAAAGCTATACCAAACATCATCATTTGCTGTTCCACCGCAATCCGCTGCTAATGATTGTGTTGCGCTGGCAACGTTTCCATTTGCAGAGGTGATACAAGTAGCTCCATTAACTGTTAAGGAAATTGCTCCCGAGCAATTGTCGTTCGGAGGAGCAGGAGTGGTTACACATATTGTAAATGTAGGTGTTACCGGGGTTGTACTTCCGTAGTGGTAAACTCTTACAAAATAAGTAGTTCCTACAGTAAGTCCGGTAGCGGTTAAAACTTCAGTACCTCCCATGGTTGTAGCATCAGAACAACTTACGTTGGTTCCAGACGGACAAGCGCCTGTACGTAAATCAACAACCGGATCAAAGTTGGTTGTTCCGGCAACGGTAATAATATGAGAAGTTGAAGTGGCAACAAAACTATACCATACATCATTAGATCCAGGGCTGGTAAAGTTGTTACAGCTAATTGGTGCAACTGATTGGGTTGCGCCTGTTACAGTTCCGGTTACAGATCCACCGCAAGTTGCCCCGTATACAGTTAAAGCTGTTGCGTTAGCACAGAAATCGTTAGCTGGTGGAGGAGGTGTAGGTGTTGTTACACAAATAGTAAATGTTGTTGTTGCAGGCACACTTGCTGCCCAGTGATATACTCTAACAAAATAGGTATTTCCTATGGTAAGGCCGGTGCCATTTAATACTTCTGTTCCACCGCCAGTAAATACGGCATCTTCACAGTCAATATTTGTACCGTTACAAGTACCAGTACGTAAATCGATTACAGCATCAAAACTAGCAGAGCCAACAACAGTAATGTCATGTGCAGCTGCGGTAGCAACAAAGCTATACCAAACGTCATCGTCTGCAGTACCAACACAGGTTGCAGATAAAGATTGAGTTGCACTAGCAACGTTTCCTGTCACAGCAGCAAGACCGCATGTAGTTCCATTTACTGCTAATGCAACAGCACCTGAACAATTATCATTAGCAGGAGCTGGTGTAGTAACACAAATAGTGAAGGTAGTAGTTGCAGGGATGGTTGCGAAAAAATGATACACTCTTACTAAATAAGTTGTACCGGCTACCAGGCCAGTAGCAGTTAATACTTCGGTTCCACCGGTATTAGAAATATCTGAACAGCTTAAATTAGTCCCGTTACATGCACCGGAGCGTAAGTCAATTACAGCATCAAAACTTGCTGAACCAGCTACAGTAATAATATGTGAAGTAGAAGTAGCAACAAAGCTGTACCAAATATCATCATCAGCAGTACCAACACAAGTTGCAGCTAATGAAGAAGTAGCACCAGCTGTATTTCCTGTAACTGCTCCGCCACAAGTTGATCCGTAAACAGTTAATGCCGTTGCAGCTGAACAGTTGTCGTTAGCAGGAGCAGGGGTTGTAATACATACTGTAAAAGTAGTGGTTGCCGGAGTAGTGTTTCCGTAATGGTAAACTCTAAGTACATACGTGCTACCTATAGTAAGGCCGGTGGCATGTATTACTTCAGTTCCTGCAGCAAAAGTAGCATCAATACAGCTGATATTTGAACCGTTGCATGAACCTGAACGTAAATCAATTACAGCATCAAAGCTGGCAGATCCAACAACAGTAATATCATGAGCAGATGAAGTAGCAACAAAACTATACCAAACATCATCATCAGCTGTTCCAGCACAAGTAGCCGCTAATGATTGTGTTGCACCAAGGGTGTTACCTGTAATTGCATTGCTGCAAGTTGCACCATTTACTGTTAGAGGCGTAGCATTTGCACAATTGTCATTTGCTGGAGGAGGAGTGGTAACACAGATAGTAAATGTGGTAGTGGATGGAATTGTATTCCAAAAATGATAAACTCTGACAAGATATGTGTCACCTACAGTAAGGCCGGTAGCATTGATAACTTCAGTTCCTCCATTTGATGACCCGTCCATACAGGTTACGTTTGGTGTTGAACTACAAGTACCGGAACGAAGATTAACTACAACATCAATATTTGTTGAACCAACCACTGTAATTTTATGAGCTGTTGAAGTAGCAACAAAGCTGTACCATACATCATCATCTGCTGTTCCTGTACAAGGTGCAGCAGGTAATGATTGTGTTGCACCTGCAACATTTCCTGTAACAGCTGTACCGCAGGTAGCACCGTTCACTGTTAAAGCTATTGCATTCGCACAAACGTCATTAGCAGGAGCGGGTGTTGTAACACAAACAGTAAAAGTAGTAGTTGCAGGCACTGTGCTGCCATAAGAGTATATACGTACGAAATAAGTAGTACCAAGTGTAAGGCCGGTAGCAGTTAAAACTTCTGTTCCACCCGATGCTGTAGCATCAGCGCAGCTCATATTTGTTCCACAGGCACCATTAAGCAACTCAACCACAGGGTCCATGCTTGTTGAACCAACAACAGTAATAATATGTGATGCTGCAGTAGCAGTAAATTTATACCACACATCGTCATCAGCAGTACCCGTTAAATTATTACAAAGAATTGCAGGAGAAGACTGGGTTGCACCTGAAACGTTACCAGTAAGCGCTGAAGTGCAGGTAGCACCATAAACAGTTAAAGGTGCTGCGTTACCGCAAAAGTCATTTGCAGGAGATTGAGCAAATGCCATGTTTATACTTGTGATAAACATCACAAGCATAAGAAAAACATTTTTGGAAGTGCTGAGTAATTTTGTTTTCATGGAAAAAAATTAAATTATTGATTAGTTGATATTATGCTTATAGTTTTTGTTCAAAATAATATAAAACAATATTTCTTTATCAAATTATAAAGAATGGCCGTAAAATTCAGAAAGGCAAAAATAGGTAAAAATTATAACGCTTAAACACAATTTAACAAATAAAAAAATGCTTTTTATCTATTTTTCGTAATTAATATGCAGTTAATCAATGTGTTGGTTGTTGTGTTGCGGGTTTGTGAGAAGCGGAATTTTAGCTCTTTTATAAGCATTAAGTTTCAAAAAAGAGCGATAAACAGATGTAAAGAGGGTTTTAATTTAAAAAATACTAACATGTTATTGTTAATATCAAACAAGTAGAATAGGATCCGTTTTACCTGTTGGAAATTTCAAATAGTTAGATAATCTTTCTGTTGAAATAGTAATTGTTAAATTACTGATGGTGTATGATTGTTCGTTTATTTAGTGTCATATACTTCAACAATTTTTTTTACTAATTTATGTCGAATAACATCACTTCCATCCAATTGTATAAATTCAATTCCTTCCACATTATTCAGAAGCCTCATGGCCTGGATCAACCCGGATGGTTGATGTTTAGGTAAATCTACCTGAGTGATATCACCAGTAATTAAAAATTTGGCAGATGAGCCCATTCGGGTTAAAAACATTTTTAATTGTCCTTCCGTAGCATTCTGCGCTTCATCCAATATCACAAAAGCATGATCAAGGGTGCGTCCGCGCATAAAGGCGAGGGGGGCAATCTGAATTATTCTGTTTTCAAGATAATAGGAAAGCTTTTCGGGAGCAATCATATCGTCAAGCGCATCATATAATGGCTGTAAATAAGGATCTAGTTTTTCTTTAAGGTCTCCAGGTAAAAAGCCAAGGTTTTCGCCAGCTTCAACCGCAGGGCGGGTAAGAACAATTTTTTTTACTTCCCTGTTTTTTAATGCTTTTACTGCCAGTGCCACCGCGGTATACGTTTTCCCTGTTCCTGCAGGTCCAATTGCAAAAACCATGTCATTCTTTTTTACACTTTCCACAATCTTACGCTGGTTGGCTGTACGGGCTTTAATAATCAAACCGCTGTTACCGAAAACCAGCACATCATCTGATTCCGCAGTTTCACTATTTTTACTTCGGGTACTTGTGCCACCAAGAATTTGTTCAATTGCATTTTCTGTCAGATTTCCATATCGGTTAAAATAGGCTGTGAGTATATTCAGTACCATTTCAAGCTGATTCAGTTCTTCATCATCCCCGGAGGCTTTAATCACTTCCCCACGTGCGACTATTTTTAATTTAGAAAAACGCTTTTTGATCAGTTCCAGTTTGGAATCGTTAACTCCGTATAAGTCAACAGGTGCAATATCTTCCAGTATTATTTTTTTTTCGCTCATAGTTTATGTGATCAATTTCAATTTTCTCATAAAAAAAACATACCGCTTTGCTGAAGGCTGAAAACGAAATTTTATTTTTTTATTTTTAACGCAACGAAAATAATATATTTTTGTATACTGTAAAAGTAACGAAGTATTTCAATTACTGCTAAATGGCGATTATAACTCTTACCACCGACTTTGGATTAAAAGACCATTATGTGGGTTCTGTTAAAGGAGCTATTTTAACGCAGTTACCAAATGTTACTATTGTTGATATTTCACATCAGATAGAAAAGTTCAATATTCAGGATGCCGCCTTTATTTTAAAAGAATCATATTCCAATTTCCCCTTAAAAACAGTTCATATTATTGGGTTGATTACTGAATTTAAAAATACCGGAGGGTATGTGGCCGTGGAAAATAATGGCCATTATTTTATTGGTGCCGATAATGGTGCATTTTCATTGCTGTTTGATGAGGCTCCGCAAAAAATTATTGAAATACCTGTAGATACAAAAATGAATTTAAGTTTTCCTGTTAGGGATATTTTTGCAAAAGTTGCTTGTGAGCTGGCGAATGGCGCTGATATAAACACTTTGGGTAATCCGAAAGAAAATTTATTGCAACGCCTTCCTTTTCGTGCAACTTCTATGGGCAATATTATCAGAGGTTCTATTGTATTTGTTGATTCGTATGGAAATGTGATTACTAATATTAACCGTAATTTATTTGATCAGGTGGGCAAAGGCCAACCTTTTATTATAGAACTGGCGCGTAGTAACCAGATTGACCGCATTAGCTTAGAATATAACAGGGTGCCTGAAGGAGAGATTCTTGCACTGTTTAATTCATCGCAGCATCTTGAAATTGCAATGCGAAATGGGAAAGTAAGCAGTATGCTAAATTTAAAATTAAACGATTCAATAACAGTGCGCTTCCAATGATCATACGAATTGTTAAGATGACCTTTCAAGAGAGTAAGGTCACTGATTTTTTGGAAACCTTTAATATCTACAAACAATACATTCGCAACAGGGAAGGTTGTTCACACCTTGAATTATGGAATGATATAAATTCTCCTGAAATATATTTTACATACAGCCACTGGCAGAGTGAAACAGATTTAAATAATTACCGTAATTCGGAATTGTTTGAAGAGGTGTGGAGTAAAACAAAAATATTGTTCGCTGCTAAAGCAGAAGCCTGGAGCGTTAATCAGCATACTGTAATAGTATAAACGGTTTTTTTTTAAGTGGTTTTATTTCTAAAACCGCTAAATCCTAATAACATCCATCCTGCAATAAAAAACAAACCGCCTAAAGGTGTAATTGGACCAAGCCATTTCACGTTACCTAAGCCTAATAGACCCGCAGTAGAAAGAAAGTACAGCGAACCTGAAAACAGAACAATACCGGCCATAAAACTGTAGGCCGCTGCTGAAATCAATTTGTCTTTTATCTTTTCAAAAAATAATGCGGCAAAAAGTATGGCAAGGGAGTGGTACATTTGGTACTTGACAGCTGTGTCAAAAGTTTGCAGATTGGTTTCGGTGATCAAGCCGGTTTCCAATTTAGATTTCAAAAAATGTGCGCCCATTGCTCCTAAAGCAACAGCAATAGCTGCAGAAAATGCGCTGATAACCAGAAGTCGTTTTTGAATTGTCATAAAAATGAAAATATATTTATTAATTAAAAATTGCTTTAACAGGAGAATTTTGCTAATATATCTAATAGGATTCTTATACTTATCTTTCTTGTAAAAAGATATATCCGTTTTCAACAGTGAAATTAAAAATAATAATGGATTCAACGCATAACATGCAATTGGAATATTAAAAAAAAATCTAATGTTTTCTTACTTTTAAAATTACTTGCGTATATATTGATACAGGGTAAGAGCGCTTAATGAAGATAAATAGTCAAACAGAAAAAAGCAACAAAAAAGCGTTCCGAAATCAGAACGCTTTTTTACTTAACACATTTATTCGCTTTTTATTTGCCAGTTTTAATCCTACTGTATTAATGAGTTTGAGTATATTTATTTAACTCATCAATTGAAGATTCAAAGGTAAAGGCATCATTCAATTTGTAATAATTTCCTTTGTCCAGATTATGGTGCCATGCATATTTAGCAAGATCTAAGCGGGTTTGCTCAAATGTGATTAATAGCATTAATTCTTTTATCTGAGAGCATAACATGCAATTACTGCCAATGATTTGTTTAGCAAGTGTCAATTTACTGTCATCAAATGATTTTGATTTAATGGATGCTTTTGCGCTTTCAAAATCGCTTGATCCCATAGGGTAGGGGCAGCCATATACTCCGTTGTAACCTTGTAAAACGTAACTATTATTATTATTATTATTATTTGTATTCTGATAGTTTCCATTTCCTCCACCGCCTGAAGTAGTAGTAGTTGTAGTACTATAAGTTGTGGTAGTTGAACCGTTACTCGTACCGCCCATTGACTCCATATCATTTACATTAATGTTCATATTCATATTTACTCCATTCATTCCGATGCCCATATTAACATAATTGGGATCCATTGAATTGGTTGTAGTTGTAGTAGTGGTAGTTCTGGTAGTACTGCGTTCAATAGGAGTAAATATTAAAATTTCCTGCTCTGGAACACCTACAGTATTTACTACTTCGGGTATAGGAGCCGCACTTCGGAATTTTAATTTGTATTTTTCCTTCACCTTCGCGATAGAGTAGGTGTATTCAGTGTTTTGTGTTTGTTCACCGCCATACATCAGATAAACATTTTCATCCAGGTCAGGCATTTTGTTAGCGAAAGTAATTTTTACCTGGTAATTTGGTGCATTCAGGCCAGTGATTTTTACGTTGGTTTCAAGGTCGCTGTTCTGGCGGATACCATTAAGAATTACGGAGAATTTTAAGCCTTCCTGCGAATAAACAATAAGGTGATTGTTTTGTGCAACGATACTGTTAAAAATAAATACCGTTAGAAGTAATGAGAAAATGTTTTTCATAAGATAGATTTAAAATTAATTTGGGATTGTAATTCAATTTTAATGCCAAAAATAAATATAAACTTCAAAGGAGAATTAAGATTTCATTAAATATTTTAAAAGCAGCCAATGAAGGGTGTTTTAGAATAATGGGGAGATAGTAGTAGGGAACTTACTACAAATTCACTTACACCATATTTTATTGTAAAAATGAAATTAATGCTGCGAAATTGAGCCATAACATCTGGCTCATGGCAGCTACACCAAAAAAAGTCATTAATACTGCCCAGCGATAAGGTTTATTGAGCATTCCGGTGGATGATTAATTTGAAAAGCGAGTTTGTAATTTCAATACAAAAAAATAAATTCTATTGTAAAAGTATAAAAAAAAATTCCGCTTGAAGGCGGAACTCTTTATTGGGAATAGTTATCCCTATTTTTCATCATAGGAAAACTGCATTAAATACTATTTTGTTTAACAGGTAAAACGCGGCCTTGCCAACTGTTTTTTAACTTGCACTCCCAATTAGTGTCAAACTCGGCTTTTGATGCAACCATATTGTTAAAAACGGTCACGTTGCCTAAAACATCCAAATCAGAAGATATCTGGCTCGTCAATTCTTTTAGCAAATCATTAAAGTGACAGGTTATAATTTGATTCTCTTTTCGGAATGCAACCTGCATACGATCAAATAAATTAAGGTTAAATTGTTTTTCCAACTCCTTAATAAAATGTACTGATTTATCAATACTACAGCCACTTGCAGTTGCTTGTTTTTCGTCAACAGCAAGAACTATAAAACGGTTGTGTAAAATGTCAAAGCTTGCTTTAAGACTCGCTCCATGAGCAGCCCAGTCAGCAATAAAGGTGTTGCCTGCTTTTGCAACACCAGCAACCTCTGTATCCGACAAAGCTTTGTTGCTTTGGTAAACCCAAACACGGGCATCGGAAGGCATTTCTTTAATTGATAACATTTAATTTTTTTATATGATAACCTTACTAGCGTTCAAAAAATTATTACGGCAATCTGCAATTTATAAATCATTTGCCTGAGCAATCAGCTCAGCAACATCCAATACTTTTACAGTGTTTTCTTTATTGAAATGTTTTACACCATCCGTCATCATTGTATTACAGAATGGGCAGCCTACAGCAACCACATCAGGGTTTAAAGCCAATGCTTCTTCTGTCCGTTCTACATTTACCTCTCTGTTCCCTTTTTCAGCTTCTTTAAACATTTGTGCGCCACCGGCACCGCAGCATAAGCCGTTGGCTTTGCTTCGTTTCATTTCAGCAAGTTCTGCATCCAGGTTTATCATTACCTCACGTGGTGCTTCGTATACGCCATTTCCACGGCCTAAGTAACATGGATCATGAAAGGTTATTTTTTTTCCTTTAAAACTTCCACCTTCAATTTTGATCCGGCCGCTGTTTAGTAAATCGTGAAGTAACTGCGTGTGATGGATTACTTCATAAGTACCGCCTAAAGAAGGGTATTCATTTTTTAATGTATTAAAACAATGCGGACATCCAGTCACAATTTTTTTTACATTATATCCATTTAACACCGTAATGTTAGTCATTGCCTGCATCTGAAATAAAAACTCATTTCCTGCACGTTTTGCTGGATCACCGGTACAGCTTTCCTCTGTTCCTAATACCGCAAATTTTACGTTGGCGTAATTAAGGATTTTAACAATAGCTTTGGTCACTTTCTTTGCCCTGTCATCAAAGCTTCCGGCACATCCTACCCAAAATAAAATTTCAGGTACTTCACCAGTTGCCATATAATCGGCCATTGTAGACACTTTTAACGGTTCGCTCATGTTTGTTTTTTTTATAATGAAACAAGAATGGTTTATATTAAAACATTCTGCAGTGCATTAATTTAAATTAATTATGGTTTGAAAACCTCTATAGTAACTTCCTTTTGAATCAGGTCGGTAAAGCGTCCTTCATAGCGTGTTGCACGTACCATATGATTATCAATCCAATGGTAATTACCACCACGTGGTTTCCCTACCAGTAAACCATGGTATTTGAAACCATTATCTGCCAGCCATTTTTCTGTAACCACTCTATGAGCTTCGGTACGGGATGTGAAAAAAGTAATAATATGTCCTTCATCGTACCATTTGTTCAGTATTTCCAAAGCATCGGGATATACCGCAGCGGTAGCCATGCGCTCAGGCTGCTCGTTGGGAATATCATCGCAGATAGTTCCGTCAATATCAATCAGGTAATTTTTTACATTAGATGGTAATACAGGACTGATTGCTTTACCGTTTTCTTCTTTATTTATTAGATCCATTTGTATGAATTTGTGTTTCACAGTGATTGAATAATTTTAAGTATTCAATAATCGAAAATGTTATAATCTATTAGCTGTTTTTCCAGTTTAATCGGTCGGCCTGAGAGAATTGCCAAGGAGCACCGTTATTCTCAATATTACTGAACATTCCATTTAATTCGGTAGGTGCAGCACTTTGTTCCATTACAACAAATCTGCGCATATCCATAATGATACTCAATGGGTCAATGTTTACCGGACAAGCATCCACGCATGCATTGCAGGATGTACATGCCCATAACTCTTCAGGAGTTATGTAATCACCTAACAATGATTTACCGTCATCTTTAAAGGTGCCGTCATTGGCATCCATATTTTTTCCAACTTCCTCCATGCGGTCGCGCGTGTCCATCATTATTTTGCGTGGAGAAAGAAGCTTACCGGTAATGTTTGCCGGGCAGGATGCTGTGCAGCGTCCGCACTCAGTGCAGCTATAAGAATCCAATAATTGTTTCCAGCTTAAATCAGTAATATCTTTTGCACCAAAACGCATTGGCTGATCAGGATTTGCAGGCGGAGGAGGCACAAATGATGGGTCCATCATCGCTTTCACCTCATTGGTTACTGATTCCAGGTTATTGAATTTGCCCAAGAGATCCAGATTTGCGAAATAAACATTCGGGAATGCTAATACAATATGGAAATGCTTGGAATAAGGCAAGTAGTTAAGGAATCCGAAAACTATTAAAATATGGCCCCACCAGCCGATCCGTTCAATAATATGAAGCGTGTGTTCATCTAACCCTCCAAATAAAAGAGGTCCTATTTTACTACTTATTGTTAAGCCTAATGAGCCGTCACCCATATTCTGAGCATGCGATAAACCTTGAGAATACAACACTTCATCAGCACCGTTCATCATAAAAATAAAACAGATCAAGGTAAGCTCAGCAATCAGGATAAGATTGGCATCCAGCTTTGGCCAGCCATTCAATTCGCTTTTCACTAAACGAGGGATTTTTAATAAATTTCTTCTGGATAAAAAAGCAATAGTGCCAATAAACGCCAACACAGATAATATTTCAATAAAGCTGACCATGAAGGTGTAAAAGCCTCCCAGGTCCGCACGGAAAGCACGATGGTTACCAGTAATACCATCATAGATAATTTCAATTAATTCAACTTGTGTGATAACAAAAGCTGTATACAAAAACAAGTGCAGAATAGCCGGAATGGGACGTTTAAACATCTTCTTTTGTCCTAATGCAACAAGGGTCATTAGTTTAAAACGCTCCACAGGCCGATCTCTGCGATTGAGTTCTTTTCCTAAACGGATATTGCGTAAAACTTTGCGAACGTTGATTGCAAAAAAAGCGGTTCCTGCAACAAATAATAAAATAAAAACAATGGTTGATATCATGGTAATAAAATTGAATTTTTAAATTTAACAATTTAAATTGCTTTATTCTTTCGGTTTATTTTTGTCTTTTTTTCCGAAAACAGAAATATGAACATATCGTTCCGGATTAATTCTTAAATCCAATAATAATTTATCTAAATCAGCAGCAGATTTATCCAGCTTGCGATACAGGCTGTCGTTGTTGATTAACATCCCTACTGAACCTTCGCCTCTGTTTATTTTGTTCATTATGCTGGACGCTTGTGACAACGTTTTATCCGCATTATTAATAGCGGAAGTGATATTTGACTTGGCAAGTGAATCACTGATGTTTGAAAAATTGCTGATCACATTGGAAAGCTTATCACTATTACTTGCCAAAGTTGTGGCTAAAACATTTACCTTGGTAAGAATACTTGAAATTTTAAGTTTTTCACTGATTACCAAGGTATCTAAACGATAGGAGGTTGTTTCAAGGGAAGCAAGTGCTTGTTTAATACTTTCAAAACTTTTTGCAAGGTTCTGACGGGCACCTTCATTAAATACCTGCTGAACAACTATCATGACCGAATCAATAGAAGCAATTAAACCTTCTGCTTTTTTCTGTAATGGGGCAATGGTTTTGTTAACAGATTGTTTCAGATTATCTTCTTGTGCCGCTAGAAGTGTATCTCCATCCTCTGCATACATCGTTGAATTACCTAGCACTAACTGCACAGCCTTTGAACCCAAAATGTCAGAACTGATTACTTTCGCAATTGAATTAGCAGGTACACGTATTTCATCGTCTAAAAACATGGTAATAATTACTCTGTTTGAAGTATCACGAGCTAATTCTATATCCCCAACAATACCTACTTTGAAACCATTCACCATTAAGGGGTTTGCCTCCACCAAGCCATCTATATCATGATAAATAGCATAGAATTTACGCTGACTGGAGAACAGATCTTTGCCTTTCAGAAAGTTAAAACCATAAATAAATAAAACAATGGCAATTACTGTAACTATTCCTACTTTGACTTCTTTTGATATTTTCACGAGTGTATATTAGTTCGAATATTCTACAAATTTAAGGAATTATTGGAATTATATTGAAAAAACCTAAATCAGATAGATAAAAGGAAGGGCTTAATAAAGCGGAACTATTTAAAACAACTAAATGCGTTCTTGTAAATACCAGAATGTCAGGTTGTTGTAGTTATTTAAGGGCGATTCTTTTGCCATCCTGGGTAGCAATTACAAAAGCATCTTTAAAGCCTTTTTGGCGTAATATTGTTTGCAGTTGGGCTGCATCTTCTTTTTTGGAAAATTCTCCGGCAGTATACTTATAAACTCCCTTATCTACATACTCTCCTGGCTTCAGAACATCTTTTAATTTATCGGAAGTAAAAGGTATTTTTTTGTCTGACGATAACAGCTGCACTTTGTAAACAACCGTATTTTTTAAAGGGTCATTTAATTTATTATCCGTTTTAACGGTAATGTCAGGTACATTAATCAGGTCCGAATTTTTGTTTTCTTCAACAGGCTTCGTTTTGTTTTCTTCTTTTATTTCAATTTTAGTGATTGTTGGTGCTTTTGCAATTGTATCGGTTTTCTTCTTTTCTTCAATGGTTTTGGTTTTGTTTTCTTCTTTTATAACAATTTCTTTTTTTGCAATTGGCACTCGTGCAATGGTGTCCGGTTTAACCGCTTTTTGAACTGGTATTTCTTTTACAATTGCCATTGAATCTGCTTTATAAGGCACTTTTTTTTCAATAGCATCATCGTATTTTTTTATGTTACCTTCTATTTCGTCTTTATATTCGCGGAAAGCTTTAAAAAGGCCGGATGCAACATAATCCTGCCCTTTTGCCGAACCTAAAAATTCCTCTTCCTCTTTATTTGTTAAATATCCGATTTCAGTTAATACACTTGGCATATAAGTACGCCAAAGTACCCATAAACTGGCCCGTTTTACCCCTTTGTCATTTCTTGCTGCATGAACGCTGTATTGTTTTTGCGTTTTGGATGCAAAGCTCAGACTTTGATCCAGATAAGTATCAGCAAACATGCTCATAATGATGTATGATTCATCCGAATTAGGATCAAAACCATCGTATTTTTTTACATAGTTATCTTCAAGTAAAATGGCCGAGTTTTCACGTTTGGCAATATCCAGCTTACCTTTTTCATTTTTAATCCCCATTACATAGGTTTCAGCACCATGCACCTGATCGCGGCAAACATCTTTTTTTAATTTTTTATCTCTTACACAGGCGGAATTGCAATGGATGGATACAAATAAATCGGCTTTCGCCCTGTTTGCAATTTCAGCGCGCTCCTGCAATTCAACAAATATATCGGTACTTCGGGTGTAAACCACTTTTACATCCTTTAAATTATCTTCAATGTACTTACCTAATTTAAGAGCAACAGCAAGTGCGATATCTTTTTCATTGTGTTTACTGCCGTGGCATCCCGGATCTTTTCCACCATGGCCGGGATCTATTACAATTACTTTAACACCAAATACTGGCTTAATATTTGGAGTAAACGAACTCGCAATTAACGCAGATACAATAAGAATGGAGATGTAAATGTATTTTTTCACGCGTTATTCTTTGTTTTGCAGATGATAAATAAGCTTAAATTTACCCGATTACGGATTGCCAACTATCTTTTTTTAGTTAGTTTTGAGCCTTTAATACTAATTATAACACAAAAATAGTTTTAAAATTGCATACTTTTTTTTTAAAAGCATTTTTTTTCCTCGTTTGTTTGTTAATAACTACAGCGAACTATGGCTCTGCTGCGCCTTTTCATCGGCTAGGTGCATCGCGGGTTAAATTAATTGCCGCGCACTATTCGTCTCAAAATAATTCAACTGATCCGCTAATGGTTACTGATACTGTAATCAAAAGTGATACCATTATTGCTATTGCACCTTCTGGAAACGACTCGTTTTTAAAGGAAAAGATAAGTTACAATGCTACAGATTCAATGGTGCTGGATATGGCCAATCAAAAGGCATATCTTTATAATACAGCAGTAGTGGTTTATGAAGATATGAGGCTGGAAGCTGGTTATATTGAATTGGATTTCGGGAAAAATGTATTGTTTTCAAGGGGTATAAAAGATAGTGCCGGGAATATCATACAAAAGCCTGTTTCAACGCAAGCCGGGGAGAAGTTTAATGCCGGTGAAATCACTTATAATTTTAAAACAAAGAAGGGGAAAATAAGAGATGTAATTACCCAGCAGGGTGATGGTTTTATTCATGGCCGTGATATAAAAAAGGACAGTAGTAATGTGTATTACGTAGCTCACGGGAAATACACCACCTGTGATCTGGAGCATCCCCATTATTACATTGGAGCAGAGAAAATAAAAGTAATACCTAACGATAAAATTGTTACCGGTGCGGCTCAAATGTATGTGGCTGATGTTCCTACGCCTCTGGTGCTTCCGTTCGGCTATTTCCCAAATAAGCAAGGCAGGGCATCAGGCATACTCTTACCTACTTATGGAGAATCAAATCAATGGGGCTTCTTTTTAAAAGATGGTGGTTTTTATTTTGGTATGAATGAATTTATTGACCTGGCTTTGCGCGGTGATATATATGCAAATGGAAGTTTTGGCGGTAAAGCAGCCAGTAATTATGCGTATCGTTATCATTACAATGGTAATTTTAACATCGGTTATTCCGAAATTATAAACGGTGACAAAGAACTTCCAAATACGACCAGAAGCAATGTTTTTAATGTTCAATGGAATCATGTTCAGGATCCAAAGGCTAACCCGAACAGCCGTTTTTCTGCGAATGTTAATGCCGGCAGCAGCTCATATAATAAATTCAATGGGAATGTGAATGGAAGCTATCTGACAAATACGTTGCAATCCAATATTGCTTATTCCAAGGTGCTGCCAGGTACACCTTTTAATTTTTCTGCAAATGCGCGTCACAGTCAGAATACGATTACTAAAAAAATCGATATCAGCCTGCCAGAGCTAGCCCTAACGATGAATAGGATCTATCCTTTTAAAAATAATTCGCGTGTAGGTAATAAGTGGTATGATAAAGTTGGTGTAAGTGCAACGGCAAATGCCCGTAATGAGGTGCATACCTATGATTCCCTACTTTTTACAAATACTACTGTAAAGCAGATGCAGAACGGTGTTCGGTTTGCCGCACCTATTAGCACTTCCCTGAACGTATTGAAATATTTTACCTTTAGTCCAACAATTTCAACAGGAAGCACTATTTACCGTCAAACAATTAGCAAACGCTATAATATTGACAGCAATAGAGTTTATATTGATACAGTTCACGTGGCTCAAATGGCGAATGATTTTAGTTTGTCAGCAAGCTTAAATACAAGGTTATATGGCGATTATTTTTTCAGGACCAAACGTTTGAAACAAATACGGCATGTTGCAACACCTTCGCTCGGAGCCAGCTATCGTCCGGATTTCAGCGAGAGTCAATACGGTTATTACAGGGATGTTCAAATAGATAGCGCAGGAAATACCCAGCAATATTCTATATTCCAAAATGGAATATATGGTTCGCCTGGTGCTGGCCGTTCCGGGATCATTTCTTTTGGTTTAAACAATACATTGGAAGCAAAAATCAGGCAGAAAACAGACTCGGGATCGGTTGATAAAAAAGTGTCGCTGATTGATAATTTTAGTGGCTCCGTTTCTTACAATGTTGCCGTTAAACAGTTTAACTGGTCGAATATAAATTTGAATGCACGTACCAAACTGTTTAAGGAAATCGATGTAAATACAAGTGCCTCATTCGATCCCTATCAGCTTGATTCAGCAGGAACCAGGGTGAATCGTCTGGAATGGAATCGTCAGCCTTCGCGTACAATTATGGAAGGCAGGCGCATTGGACGATTGACAGCCGCCATGCTGTCTATAAGTACAAGCTTAAATAAAGATAAGCTTACGAAAGAAAAAACTTCAGCTAATACTAATCCGACTGCAGCTCCTGTTCTAATACAGGATTACGATTATATCAATAGCCATCCTAATATGTATGTTGATTTTGATGTGCCATGGAATTTAAGTGTATACTATAATTTAAATTACAGTAAACCTGCTTTTGAAAAAAATGTAACGCAAACGGTAACGTTTATGGGTGATCTGAGCCTTACAAAAAAATGGAAGCTAACGCTGTCATCCGGTTATGATTTAACGAATAAAAAAGTGACCGTAACATCCATTAATGTTTATCGTGACCTGCATTGTTGGGAAATGTTCTTTACCTGGGTACCTTTCGGTTTTCGCCAAAGTTTTTCTTTAAATCTGAATGTTAAATCAGCCATGTTAAAGGATTTAAAGCTGACCAGAAAAAAAGACTGGTACGATTATCAGTAATTATAACGAATACAAATTTCGTTGAATATCGAAATAACTATTTCGGTTATAGTTAAATGAATTAGAATCTCAAATCTGTAATTAACTAATTTCAGTAAGCTAAAAATAAATATGAAAACAATAATTACATCTAAAAACGCACCTGCACCAATAGGGCCATACAGTCACGGAGTATTAAAAGGTAATATGCTTTTTGTAAGCGGACAGGTGGGCAAGCATCCTGTTTCAGGAGAATTGATGATGGGTGACATTAAAACCGAAACAAAGCAGGTAATGGATAATGTTAAGGGTGTTTTGAATGATGCGGGTATGGATTTTACTCATGTATGCAAAACCACAATCTTTCTTGTAGATATGAATGATTTTGCATCCGTGAATGAAGTGTATGGCTCTTATTTTTCTGGTGATTATCCCGCTAGAGAAACGGTTCAGGTTTCAAAGCTGCCATTAAATGTAAATGTTGAAATTAGTGTAATTGCAATTAAATAATTGGAGAATAGCTCTTGAAATCAATAATGTAGCGGTTTACAATAACATACTGGTATAGAGAAAAGTAGTGGATTTATTTTTTATTGGTTGTTTATCAAACCGTTTAGAATAAAATAAAAAATCGCTATATTTGAATCTGCTAATAATAACAATGAAAAAGTCATTCACAATTCTTACCAGTATTTTTTTATCCTTATCAGCTATTGGGTACATAGCTTTAACAAATCCAGGTAAAAATAACAGAGAAAATAAAGCTTCAAGTGAGGGGATGGAGGTTGATGCGGAAAATCGTATCAATTGGGAGTTAAAGCGTTTAGCTGATCCTGCCACAGGGAGAATTCCGGATAATATTCGTCAAAAAGAATTGGCTTTTGCTTCTACTTTACCAAATGACGCACAAGCATCGCTGAATGGTAGGAGTGCGTTAACACTTGTTAACAGGGGGCCCTGGAATGTGGGGGGACGTACGCGAGCCTTTGGTATAGATGTGACTAATGAAAACAGGTTGTTGGCAGGGTCATGTTCAGGTGGAATGTGGCTTTCAACGGACGGAGGAACTTCTTGGAATATGACCTCTGCATTATCACAATTAAAAAATTCTACTTGCTTGGTTCAGGATAAACGTTCTGGTCATACAAATGTTTGGTATTACGGAAGCGGTGAGGCGTATGGTGCTTCAGCAGGCTCAGGAGGAGCGTATTACCTTGGAGATGGATTATTCAAATCTGAGGATAGTGGTGCATCCTGGCAATCGGTAACGTCAACAGCTGGAGGTTTAGCCCAAACTTTTTCTACAGGATGGCAGCTAGTCTGGAATGTAGCCAATGATGTATCAGCCAATGATTCCATATCTGAAATTTACGCTGCTATTAATAGCGCCATTATGCGCAGTGTTAATGGCGGTGCAACATGGACAACAGTGAAAAGTGGCGGCTCTTATTACACGGACGTTGCCGTTACAACAACAGGTGTTGTGTATTCAACCTTAAGCGATGATGGAACACAAAAGGGCATTTGGCGATCGGCCAATGGAACTTCATTTACAAATATTATTCCTTCTGGCTTTCCAACGGCTTACAATAGAGTTGTAATAGGAATAAATCCATCTAATGAAAATGAAGTTTATTTTTTAGCTAATACTCCGGGTTTTGGAAAAGTAACCTATAATTATCTGGGTGACCCTGAATGGAATAGTTTGTGGAAATATACCTATCTGTCCGGAAACGGGGATACTTTAGGTGGTACCTGGCAGGATCTGACAATAAATTTACCTGCAACCGGAGGTCAGTTTGATAAATGGAATGTTCAGGGGTCTTATGATATGGTGGTTCGTGTAAAACCAAATGATCCCAACACTGTTTTTATTGGGGGAACTAACCTGTACCGCTCTACTAGCGGATTTCAGGATTCAACACATACCACTTTTATTGGTGGATATGAAGAGGGCACTGCCTTGCCAGTGGTAAACTCCTATGCCAACCATCATTCGGATCAGCATTGTTTGGAATTTTTACCATCCAATCCTAATATTATGATTAGTGCCAATGATGGTGGTGTTTTTAAAACGATGGACAATACTGCTAATTCGGTTGTTTGGCAATCCTTAAATAATGGTTATTTAACAACAATGTTTTATACCATTGCTATTGATCACGCTACATCTGGTAATGATATTATTATTGCCGGTGCTCAGGATAATGGAACCTGGTTTACAGGCAGCTCTGTACCAACATCTCCTTGGTTTCATTCACATGGAGGAGACGGTTCGTATTGTGCCATTGCTGACAACCAGACCAATTATTATTTTTCGATTCAAAATGCAAAAATGGTGAAGGCAACCTGTGATGCAACTGGAAATAAAACTGCGTTTACACGAATAGATCCAATTGGTTTAAAAAAACAGGAATTTATTAATCCATTTGTATTGGACCCTAATAATAATAATCTGATGTATCTGGCAGGGGGTAAATACCTTTGGAGAAACAATGATCTGTCAGGCATTCCCCTTGTTGGTAATTGGGACTCAATCAATACAAACTGGGTTAAATTTACAGATTCTGTTCCTACTGCTAATTCTGTGATAACGGCACTTTCCGTTTGCAAAACTCCTGTTAACAGGGTTTACTATGGTACTGATAAAAAGAAAATATATAAAGTAGATAATGCAAATACCGGAACTCCTACTCCTATAGATATTACCTCAACCACTACAGGAGCATTGTTTCCAACTTCGGGTAATGTAAGCTGTATTGCAAGTGATCCAACGGATGGAAACAAAGTAGTGGCGGTGTTTTCAAACTATGGAGTTTATAGTATGTTTTATTCAACAAATGCCGGAATCACCTGGACTAAATGCGCTGGTAATTTAGAGCAAAGTACAAATGGTTCAGGTGCGGGCCCATCTATTAGGTGGGTAAGTATATTGCCTGTTGCTGATGGTAAAATATATTTAGCTGCTACAAGTACGGGGCTATATGCTACCGACAGTTTGAATGGCTTGTCTACAGTATGGGTGCAGCAAGGTGTTAATACAATTGGTAATTCAGTTTGTGACATGATTGATACCCGTATTTCGGATGGTTTAATTGTAATAGCTACTCATTCATGTGGTATTTATTCAGCAAATATTAATTCAGTAAATGATTTAGTTACCGTAAATGATATTAAAGATTTAAAATCAGATTTAGCTCTGATTAACTATCCCAATCCGGTTTCACAAAATACTACAATTGAATTCACTTTGAATAAAAAATCAAAAGTGAACATTCAAATCTGGGACGAATGCGGACGCCTTATCGAAACGCTTATGAATGAAACGTTACAGGAAGGCAAGCATTCTGTTTTGTTTGATAGAAAGAGTTTGAATGCGGGTATTTATTATTATTGTTTAGCAACAGGCAATACGCGTAAAACTAATAAAATGGTAATTGTAAAATAGTAGCAGTTACCCAATAAATTTTTTGTACTTATGTAAGTGGCTGGCACATTTTATTATAAATTGTAAGTCAACCGTTAAATTTTTTGATCTATGCTTAATTCTATTTTTGGAGGGTTTGATTATTATAGTTGGGTATTATTGCCACTGATTATATTTTTTTCTCGCTTAGGCGATGTTAGTCTTGGAACACTGCGCCATGTATTTATTTCAAAGGGCTACCGGCAGATTGTGCCTGTTTTAGGCTTTTTTGAGGTGCTGATATGGATTATTGTTGTGGCCCAGATTATGAAAAATCTGAATAATATAGCCTGTTATCTGGCCTGGGCAGGGGGCTTTGCAATGGGTACTTATGTAGGCCTTCGCATTGAAGAGCGCCTTGCATTGGGTTTGCAGGTAATACGTATTATCACCAATCAAAACTGCGATAAATTACTTGAAAATTTAAAACATGAAAATCATGGGGTAACAGTAGTGGATGCGCAAGGTGCAGTAGGGCCGGTAAAGATGATTTTTACAATTATCAAGCGTAAAAATGCGCAGCATGTTGTGCGTTTGATACGGCAGCATAACCCAACTGCATTTTATTCGATTGAAGATATTAAGGACATCAGTCAGGGTGTATTCACTGCTAAGCCAACAGGTAATTTTGCTTCAATAAGAAGAATGTTTCCAACATTAAAAGGTAAATAAAAAAAACATGAAAAATATTAAAACGATTGTTAATCTGTTTATCATAGTATCGGTTTTTTCATCCTGCTCAATCACTAAAAGGCACTATTTGCCTGGATATTCAGTAAAATGGAGAACAGCGAATAAAATGGAAAAAGGCTTAAACGCTATTCCCTCCGGACCTTCAGAATATGTTAATAACTCTAATTCGGTTGATGAGCCTGAAATGCCTGTAAGTGCGTCAACTGCAGAAACTGAAATAGTAAAAAAGCCCGCATCATTATATTTAAAATTGGTAGAAAAACGTAATGTTTCCAAGTCAGCCGCAGATTGTGACTTGATAACATTGAGAAATGGCGAAGAAATAAACGGCAAGGTATTAGAGATTAGTCAGACAGAAATAAAATATAAAAGATGTGATAACCTGGAAGGTCCAACTATAATAATAGATAAGGCTGGTGTAACACAAATCAAATATGCGAATGGCACAACTGAGTTAATAAGGACAGAAAGTCCTAAAAAGGTGGAGGAGCCGGATTATTATTCACCTGGTGCTAAAGCTCCTCCCGTAAAAAGGTACAATTCAGATCAAAAAATAATAAATAAATTTGCTCTTGCCAGTATGATTTCAGCAATTACATCTGTTGTGTGGATACCCTTGGCGCTAAGCTATGTACCTTGGTTAATCGTTCTGGCACCCGTACCCATTATTTTAGGAATTATTGCCTTAAAGGAAATAAAACGTAACCCTGAACTATACAAAGGGAAAGGGATGGCCGTATTTGGAATTATTTTCAGTGGCGTAGAAGTAGCAATAATATTAATATTTCTTTTGCTGTTTCTGTTATTATTCCTGTTAATATGAGGCTGAGGAGTGTTTGAGTTTTTTGTTTTTTATGTTCGTAGTTTTTTTACGATGCTATTAATTAAAAAAGCCTTTCTGCCACATAGCCGCAAAGTCCATACCTAAGCCAACTGACATATGAATCAGACAGCCCAATAATATGGATCTGCTTTTGAGACTAAGACAGCCTAACACTATTCCCGCAACAATGGCTGCAAGTGTTTCCTGCATTGGCTTTCCGAAATGGATCATACAGTAAGGGATTGTCATAACAAAAACAGAGTAAAACCCTAATCGAGGCTTTAAACCATGAAGTATAAAGCCCCTGAAAAAAAATTCTAAAGCGAAAAATTGCGTGCAATAAAGCAATTCCCATTTCCAAAAATCAGCGGTAAGTGACTGTTCTTGCTGCATATTTAAAAAAGGATATTTCGACTGAAATACCTTCGTACCGGAAAAATAAACAACTAAGGGTATCATCACCATCAGCATTATAATGTACAAATGATAATCCTTAAATGCGCCTTTCCATCGGATTCCGTAGTCAGATATTTTTTCTTTAAATATAAATTTTATGGTAAGGGCAGGTAAAACGAGATAAAAAAGGAGCAGCATCATCACCCAATAGAAAAGTGTTCCCAGGTTGGTTTTATGACTGTATATTAATTCATCAGTTTTTTTTAATAGCTCCGTTGCCCCTGCATCCAATAATATATTTCTCAGAAAATCATAATGACCAATGTAATAAATCATGCTTAATGAAAAAGCTGTAAGTACACAGATGCCAATCGTTTTTACATCAATGGAAGCGTTCACAGAGGAATAGTTTTCTCGTTCCTTTTCAACCTCAATAAATGTAGTGTAAAATAGCTTTTTGAGCATAATGTATTTAATACGCTGCTGATTTCAATTATAGATTAAAGTGTTTTAATGAACTATAATCAATTAAAGTTTCATTCCTAAATTATAAAACACAAAGCTCCAAATGTCGCTGTATTCTTCTATTTGCTTGGTAGTTGGTTTCCCAGCACCATGCCCTGCATTCGTGTCAATCCGAACCAGAACAGGATTAGAGCCTTTTTGTTTTTCCTGCAGCGTTGCAATAAATTTAAAAGAATGGGCCGGCACCACACGGTCGTCATGGTCTCCTGTAGTTACCAGTGTTGCTGGGTATTCAACATTTTTAATTGTATGTAATGGCGAATATTTTATTAAACAATTAAATTCTTCTTTGTTCTCACTTAGACCGTAATCACTTGCCCATGCCCATCCGATGGTGAATTTATGATAGCGCAGCATGTCTAAAACACCAACGGTTGGTATTGCAACCTTGGCAAGATCTGGACGCTGAGTCATTACAGCGCCAACTAGTAAACCACCGTTTGACCGGCCATGTATAGCCAGCTTTGAAGAAGAAGTATATTTTTCTTTAATCAGATACTCTGCTGCGGCAATAAAATCGTCAAATACATTTTGCTTCAAAGATTTAATGCCTGCCTTATGCCAGTCCTCACCATAATCACCACCACCGCGTAATCCCGGGACAGCATATACACCGCCATTTTCAAGGAATACAGCACGGTCAATTCTAAACTCAGGCGAGTAGTAGGAGTTAAAACCTCCGTAACCAAATAAAAAGCAAGGGTTAGTTCCGTCTAGTACAAGTCCTTTTTTATGCGTTAAAAACATTGGGATTTTTGTCCCGTCTTTACTTGCATAAAACACTTGTTTGGTCTCATAATCATCAGATTTAAAATCGATTTCTGGCTTAAACCATATATCCATTTTATTATTGGTAATATTATATTTATATATAATTGGAGGAGCAGTAAAAGTGTTATAAGAGAAAAACGCTAGGCTGTCGTCCTTGTCGCTGTCAAAGCCCTCTACCTTATAAATACCTGGTAGTTGTATCTCATTTTCTTTTTTACCATGTATGTCATAAACGTACAAGCGCGTAGTGACATCCTTTAAATACTTTGCAATTATTTTTCCGTTGCAAAATGAAACTCCTTCTAATAAATTTTCTGTTTCAGGAATTATTTTTGTCCAGTTTTCGTATTCAGTTTTACCGTTGATATTGATTTTTAGTAATTGATATTTTGGTGCGCCCTTATCCGTTATAACGAATAGGTCTTTTCCTTCATTATCAATTACAGTATAATTGTTGTCAAAATTGTCAACCAGGGTAACAAATGCCGAATTGGGCTTCTCCAGATCCTTTACTATGAGAGAGGTACCGCTCGTGCTTTCTGAACCATACAACAATAGTATTTTTTGATCTTCGGTAGTTGAAGCATTGTAATTGCGCAAAGGATGCGTTTTATCTTCATAGATTAATTGATCCTTACTTTGGATATTTCCTACTTTATGGAAAAATATTTTGTGGTATTCGTTCTTAGTTGATAATTCACTACCCCCTTCTTTTGGCGTATCATAAGCACTATAATAGAAACCATCATCTTTCCAGGCAATTCCAGAAAATTTCACCCATTTAATTTCATCGCTTAATTTTTTACCACTTTCAATTTCCAGAACATAAATTTCGCTCCAATCGCTGCCGGCCCTATTAATGCTATATGCTAAATATTTACCATCCTTGCTTACAGATAATTGATCTAAGGAAACAGTGCCATCAGCTGCCAGAATATTCGGATCTAAAAGGATTTTAGGAGTTCCATTTATGCCTTTTTGCACAAGCAATACACTTTGGTTTTGAATACCATCATTTTTAAAGAAAAAATAATAATCCTTCTTTTTAAATGGGGCGCTGCGTTTTTCGAAATTCCATATTTTTGTTAAGCGATCTTTTATTTTATCGCGAAAAGGGATTTTTGATAAATAATCAAAAGTAACAGTGTTTTGGGCTTTTACCCATTCAGCCGTTTCTGTAGATTTATCATCCTCCAGCCATCGGTATGGATCTGCTACTTTAGTGCCGAAGTATGTATCAACGGTATCTACTTTACGCGTTGCAGGATATTTTAATTGTGCCTGTTCTTTTTCTTCATTGCTGTTACATGCGGCAAGCACAGATAATAGTATCATCGGAGATAGTTTTTTATACATACTTTTAATTTTTTGAAAGTATAAAAATAGATAAATTTCCAGAAGCATTTTAAAAAATAATTCTATCCAACAAATACACAAATAAGGTTTAAGGTTATGCCGATTTTTGCTACCTTTAACACCCTGAAATAATTAAATTATCAATGAGGAAATTAATTCTGTTACCTGTTATATGTATCCTGTTTTCATCCTGTAATGGGAATAAACATACGGATACAGAATCAAAAAATACTTCAGATATAAATTTAATGTTTGATAAATATAAAAACAATTTTATCGAGGCATTGTGGGAAGTATATCCTGGTTGGGCGAGTAGCCAGGGGTATCATAAATACGACAGTGTACTTGTTATACCAGATGATGCAGCAAGAGCAAAAGAATTACTATTTGTAAAAGCGAATTTGGACAGCCTCCAAACATTTGATTTGACTAATTTATCGGATAATAATAAGACGGATTATTGCATGATAGAAAATCAATTAAAATCCACAGAGTGGGTTATTAATGAGTTCAAATCGTATGAGTGGAATCCTTCTGAGTATAATGTTTCTGGTGCTTTTGCAGAAATTTTAAATGGTAGTTATGATTCTTTGGATGTACGTTTGCGTAATTTTAATTTAAGAATGGCTAATGTATCTGCCTATTACGAAGCTGCGAAAAAATATATTAAGAATCCCACGTTAGAACATACACAATTGGCAATCGATCAAAATACCGGTGGGATCTCCGTTTTTGAAAATGATTTTCATGATGCTCTTAATAAAGTACATTTTGGAGCCCATGAGCAGCAAATGATGGAAGCAAATGCGAGGGAAGCGGTAAAAGCAATTAAAGAGTATGTGGAATGGCTGAAAAAATTTGAAAATGAAACTCCTCGAAGTTTCCGTCTAGGAAAAGAATTGTATGCTAAAAAGTTTGAATATGATATACAGTCCGGCTATACTGTTGACCAAATCTATCAAAAAGCACTTACTCATAAAAAAGAGCTGCATGAACAAATGTTTAAAATTGCAGATAACTTATGGACAAAATACGTTGATAATCCATTAACGAAAGGTGAAAACGGGCGAGTTCAAAAACCAAAAGATTCTTTACAATTAATCAAAATGGTTATTGATAAAATTTCTGAAAAGCATGTACAGCCTGATTCGTTTCAAACTGCAATAGAACAACAATTGCCCATATTGATTGATTTTATTAAGAAAAAGGATCTCATATACATTGATCCTTCCAAGCCTTTGGTGGTGCGTAAAGAACCAGATTATATGGCCGGTGTGGCAGGTGCTTCTATTTCAGCTCCTGGTCCCTATGATAAGAACGGTAATACCTATTACAATGTTGGAAGCCTTTCTGGCTGGGATAAAGACAAAGCAGAAAGTTACTTACGTGAATACAATCATTACATTCTTCAGATTTTAAATATTCATGAAGCTATTCCGGGACACTATACACAATTGGTGTATAGTAATCAATCACCAAGTTTGATCAAGGCTCTGTTTGGAAACAATACAATGATTGAAGGCTGGGCAGTTTATACTGAACGCATGATGCTGGAAAGCGGGTATGATGACTCTCCGGAAATGTGGTTGATGTATTACAAATGGAATCTGCGCAGTACCTGTAATACCATTTTGGATTACAGTGTGCATACAAAAAACATGAGTAAGGCGGAAGCAATGAACCTGTTGGTAAATGAGGCCTTCCAACAAAAAACAGAAGCAGAAGGGAAATGGAAAAGAGTTTCTGTAACTCAGGTGCAATTGTGCTGCTACTTTACCGGTTATACCGAAATTTATGATTTTCGAGAAGAGTTGAAAAAAGTGGAAGGCGATAAATTTAATTTAAAACAATTTCATGAAAAGTTTTTAAGTTACGGAAGCGCTCCTGTGAAATACATTAAAGAATTAATGCAGACAGAAGCGAAAGGCTTATAATACAATGTTTGTGCCTAAATATATTACATAATAAAAAAAATACGAATGCTGATTTCCTGCAATAAAATACCAAATAAAAAAAGTTCTGCTCTGCGCAAAAAAAGTTCAGATTTTGCTTTTACAGTGTGTAACTCCGTTTCTAAAATTAATTCGGAGCATTGGAATTATGTAGCAGATTATGGTAGTCCGTTTTTAAAAATCCCTTATTTAAGTGTTTTGGAAAATGAGCATCCGGACAATATGTGTTTTCATTATGCTACTATTTATAATAATAATAATCCTGTTGCAATAGCCTATTTTCAGGTGATTGACTTTTCTTCTGAAACATTTGAAAGCCTGGTGGATCAGGAAAATACAGAGGTTTCCTGCGCTATTACAGGGTACTTGAAGCGATACCTTACCAATCACTTAATACGTGCTGCTGATAGTTTGAATATGCGTTTACTTATTTGTGGTAATGCTTTTGTTAGCGGAGAGCACGGGTTTGCATGTACACCGGAGATTAATAAAACGGAAGTGTTTGATGCCCTGGCTGATATCATTTATGAAATTGGAAGATTAGAAAAACAACGAGGGAAAATTGCAGCGATATTGGTAAAGGACTTTTATTCTGCTACAAAGGAAACTTCAGATGAGCTAAAGGAATTTAAATACCACGATTTTTTAGTGGAGCCCAATATGATTTTAAATATACACTGGAAAACGTTTGAAGACTACTTAAACGCAATGAGTAAAAAATATCGTAATCGCGCTAAAGGAATTCTAAAAAGAGGAGAGGAGATTCAACGTAAAAATTTTTCAGCAAAAGATATTAAAGATAATTCTGAGCAAATTCAGGCATTATACAATAATGTACATTTGAAAGCAACTTTTCGCATGGCCTCCTTGTCAACCAACTATTTTGTTGAAATGAAGGAGGTGTTACATGACAATTTTAATTTCATTGCCTATTATTATAAAGATGAATTAATAGGTTTCAGATCTTCGTTTATACTGAAGGATTCGGTGGAGGCGCATTTTATTGGATTAAATTATGAATTGAATAAGGAGGTTGAACTGTATCAGAACATGCTCTATGATTATGTTAAGGAAGCTATTGATAATAGCCTGCAGCAGCTTACCCTGGGACGAACGGCTTCTGAAATTAAAAGTACAGTAGGTGCAGAAGCATATCAGCTAATTTGTTATATCAGGCACCGAAATCCCTTTTCCAATCATTTGATTAAACCATTAATCGACTCAATTAAAACCACAGAGTGGATTCCGAGAAATCCCTTTAAGGAAATTTCAATTTCAGGAGTATAACTTTTTAGTGGATTTGATTTGGAATACAGAATTATTTTTGATCTGTATGGCTAAATAGTATTGAGTGTTTTTCAATTAGTTTGGTTTTCAAATACAGCAACTTGAATTTCTCTGCCTTTGTCAGTTACTTGAAAAGTTTTTAGAAGTTTTAATGTAGCATCCGATTTTAGCTGCTCCAATGTGATTCCCTCTTCATGAACCGAAAACCAATTGTCCCAAAGGATAAGGTAGTGACCTGATTTTTTCTTTATAGTCCAGTCTTTTAATTCTGAATTGTTTTGCTTGTTGAATGGGTCTCTATCCATTTCTAAGGAAATGAAGGGATGTGTGTAATAAATAAAAGTGTTTCCCGGAAAGTCACCTTCTATATACTTTGCAGCTTGTTTAATTAAATTTTGATCAGCTGATGGTGATAAATCCCTTTGCCAATCAACTGCCGCAGGATTAGGGACAAAAGGGAAAATAATAACCATACCAGTTAATAAACCAGCCATTACACGGTATCTATTTGCATTAAAATAAAAAAAATCAGCAATAAAATTAAATCCTTTTAAAGCAATTAGTATAGCTAATGGGGTGATACAGATCAAAACTCTTTTCAATCCCATCGATTCAAAAATTCCAAAGTACCAGAATACTATATGTGCGGTAAAAAAAGCAAAGAATACTGCATACAGCAAAAGGGTTTCTGAACCTTTTAGTGTTAAATGTTCAGGGGCTTTTCCGGAAACTAATTCGATAATTTTTTTGACTACCCCACATCCTAGCAGAATGTATAATGGAACACCAATAATGTAGTTTAACTGAATAAAAAAATGGGAAAGAGTGCCGCTTCCGTATTTACCGCTTGAATTGGCATAGGGGATTTTAGTAAATACCCAAAATAAATCATGGTAATAAAATGCCCCAACAAAACTGTAAATAAGATGTCCAGTTAAGAGTATAGGCAAATATTTATATTGTTTAGTATAAATTAAATAAAATGCAAATACTCCTATAATTATTAGTCCTTCGGAGCGTATAAAAGGCAAAAATGAAATAGTGCATGCAGCTATCCATAATCTGCCGCTTAGGGATAAGTAAATACCGAGAATAACAACCAGGGCAAACAGAGGCTCTGTTAATCCAGAAAAAATATGAATAAAATAACCTGGAGTAAAACACAAAAATATCGCGGCAAGCCAGGCGTTTTTATAGTTCAAAATCAATGCTGTTTTATACGTAAGCCAAACGGTTAATGCTGCAATACAACAGTTAAATACCTTTATTCCCGTAAAACCAAATTGTGCAAAGGGACTGCTCAGTAATACAAATAATGGTTTGGCCCAATGATCAAGGAAGTTTTCAGGATGTTCAAAAGCATATTTTGAAAACAAAAAATGAGTAATGCTGTCCCCCGAATCGCAAGTGCCATCTTTAAATATTGCAATTAAAAGCAGAGCAATAAAATAGCATACAATTCCAATAAATACAAAATTGTTTTCCTTGAATCGCTTTTTTACTGTGTCCATTATTTACATTTCATTTATACTAAATTGGTACTGATTTTCAATTTTTGCCTGAAATTTTCTATCTGCTTTAGCTGATACATTGATGTTTTTTGCCTTCCAAAGTTAATTTTATAATTTTGAATAAACACTGCTCTTCTGTAATTGCCAGTAAGTCAGCGGTTTGTGGAATTAGTCTCTAAGCGAAAAAATTATTGTATAAATGGGTAAAAAAAATTATATTTGCAGCTTATATATAAAATTGGCTCGCTATTTGTTTTAGCAATGCTGGCATGAAGAAACTCGTATTCATATTATTCTCATTTGTTCTCTTTACCTCATCTAATGTTGTGGTAATGCGTGATCAATCCGAGGAAGCCTCAGCCAAGATTAAATCTATTTACATTTACAATTTCACGAAATATATTGAATGGCCTGATAATTACAAGCAAGGTAATTTTGTGATCGGTTTTATGGGTACAAACAGTGCACTTTTAGGTGAGTTGTCAAAAATGTCTCAGGCTAAAAAGGTTGGAAATCAGAGTATTGAGATTAAAAATATCTCTTCTGTAGATGACGCAACCAAGTTTAATATTATTTTTATTCTTTCTGACAATTCCACTCAGTTAAATGAGGTATTGAGTAAAGTGAAGAGTAAAAGTACCTTGATTGTTACCGAAAAGCCTGGCCTGGCCAAACAGGGGGCAGGGATAAACTTTGTTATTGTTGAAAACAAACAAAAAATTGAATTGAATAAAACAAATATAGAAAAGTATAAATTAAAGGTTGCTACTTCCCTTGTGGAAATGGCTGTACCAGTTAATTAATTTGTATATATAATAATGAGGAAGTTAAATTATATAAGAACATGTATTTTGGGATTACTGCTTTTAGGAGCAGTAGTTGCAAATGCGCAACAGGAGATAATCGGTGTTGCGTTTGAGTTCTTGCAGCAAAATAATCTTGATAGCGCGAAAGCTGCTATTAATCGTGCTGTTGTGCTTCCTGAAACCGCAAATGATCCACTGGCATGGCAGGTGCGCGGTTATGTTTATAAATCAATTTATTTTAAAACCGAAAAAAATAATAAACGTTCTCCGGCACGTATTGAAGCATTGAATTCACTTAAAAAATCAATTGTTTTAGATGAGGCGAAAGAGATTTATACAGAAAATACAACTGCTTTAAAATTCTTGATCAATTCCTTACACAATGATGCTGCTGCAAGTCTTGAAGCTGCTAATAAAAATCTGAATCCTGCAGATTATGAACTTGCAATTGAGCTGTTTAAAAAATCACAGGAATTTTATAAAATTATAAATCCTGATCCGGCAGTTAATCAGGAAAAACAAATAGAATTTGATTTGGCACTAGGTCTTGTTTATAATACATTTATTGAGTCCAGTAAAAAAGACAGTACGCGAACCTTCAAGTACAGAAGATTGGCTAAAAACTTGTATAACAAAGTGTTAGTAGTTGATCCGGATAATGTTTCTGCGAATTATAGTATGGGGATTTTATACTATAACCAGGCCGTTGAGCTTATTTTGGCAAGTGAGTATGGTGATTTGGAAGAACTTGAACGTTTGCAGGATAATTCCGATAAGCTTTTTAAAGCATCACTTCCTTTCATGGAAAAAGCGTATACTCTTGACCCAACCCGTCCAGAAACATTACAGGGATTGACGGGGATATGGTTCAGTTTGCATGAAACCGAAAAATCGAATATATACAGGCAAAAGCTTCAGGATATAGAAAAGCCTAAATAAAATTCTTTTTTTCTTAAAAACACTCTATGGGATTTAGATTTACAATTGGTAAAAAAATAGGATTAGGCTTTGGCGTAATCGTGTTTTTAACCATTGTTTCATTTTTATTTACTAATTCAACATTAGATAGCAGCCTGGTAAAAACCAGAGAGGTAACTGAGATCTATAACCCTTCAGTTGCTGCACTCAAAGAACTTGATAACCAGCTCAATCTTTCACAGCTCGGCATCACCCAATGGTTTTCATTAACAACCAAAGATGCTCCGGAAAAAACTGCATTTACCAAGCTGATCACGGAGAAATACCCTCAATTAAAAAAAACAATTAAGGAATTGTTAGTTAAATGGAGTGAAGAAGAGCAGGAAGCTACCTTGGAATTACTTTCATCCATTGACAAACTATTCGCTAAATACCATGAGAATATCATGGCACCCCTTAGTTCTATTGATGACTATAACGATATGTCCACTTTGTTTTTAGCTAACGAGGTTTTTGAGGATTCGGGTGCGGAATTTTTAGCAATCCGTATTAAATTGCAAAAAATCACTGACAAGCAGAGTTCAAGCGCAGCCCAAAATTCAATTGAAATGTTGGACTCTTTCAGCTTTTTGAACAATGTAGTTATCTGGCTTGGTATCATTCTGTTCATTGGTGGTATTTTAATTGCTGGGTTCACCATCAAGTCCATCGTTAGTCCTATTCAGCAGTTAAAGAAGTTATTATTGTTGATGGGAAAAGGGATTTTACCAGAGGAACGTATTAAAAGTAGAAACGATGAAATAGGTGAAATGTCTAATGCCCTCAATGATTTGATTGATGGGATGGATCGTACCACTCAGTTTGCAAAACAGGTGGGTGCTGGTAATTTCGATTCAGATTACCGTCCATTAAGTAAGGACGATACACTAAGTGCTGCACTTTTAAAAATGCGTGAAGATCTTCGCGAAAATGAACGTGTACTCGAAGCAAAGGTAATTGAACGTACCGAGCAGGTAGTGCATCAAAAAGAAGAGATTGAAGCTAAAAATGGTGAGTTAGAAGTTTTATACAAGCACGTAACTGATAGTATTAAGTACGCAAAAAGGATTCAGGAGGCTATTTTACCGCCAGACAGTCTGTTGAAAAAAATATTGCCAAACTCTTTTGTATTGTATAAGCCAAAAGATATTGTAAGCGGTGATTTTTATTGGGCAGATCAAAAAGATGGTAAAACCATGTTTGCTGCTGTAGATTGCACTGGTCACGGTGTTCCTGGTGCATTTATGTCTATAGTTGGTCACAATATATTAAAACATGTGGTAAGTAATAACAAGTTTACCACACCTTCACTTATACTGGATAGTTTGAATGAAGGAGTTAGCGAAACCCTGCATCATGGCCACGAACATGAAGAAGGCCAGGCAAAAGATGGAATGGACATTTCGTTATGTACTATTGATTTTAATACACTTGAACTTCAGTATGCAGGAGCCTATAATCCATTATATATTATAAGAAATGGGCAATTATTGCAAACCAAGGCAGATAAATTCCCGATAGGCTTGTTTTTGGGTGAAGAAAAAAAGAAATTTACCAATCATACCATACAACTTCAAAAAGGAGATACTGTTTACATTTTTTCTGATGGGTATGCCGATCAGTTTGGCGGTCCATTCGGCCGGAAATTTATGGCCATTCCTTTCCGTGTTTTGTTAATGGATATGCACAAACAGCCTATAGATAAGCAAAAGGCAATACTTAACAAAACAATTGAAGAGTGGCGTGGCAACCTTGATCAGGTGGATGATATACTGGTTATTGGTGTTAAAATTCCCGAATAAAATTCTTCAAAAACAAAGCTGAACTTGCTTATATTTTTAAGCTCCATAAGTTCAGTATCCACAATCTGTCCAATTTTCAAACAATTAAGGTAAAGTTCCGAAAATTACGTACTTTTATTCCGACTAATTGTATAATACAATTGTCGAAAATTGACAATCCGGTTAACGATATACTCATACTAAGCGCGTATTTATGAAAAAACAGCTATTTTCTTCAAAAGGATCTCTGTGTACCATCAGCATTTATATATTATTATTTCTGATCAGTACTTCTTCATTTTCTCAATTAGCTCCCCCACAGGGTATAAATTATCAGGCCATAGCACGTGATACAACGGGTAAAGCAATCAGTAGCCAAAATTTGGATGTGAAGTTTTCCATATGGGCTACTCCTACAGGAGGAACTGTCCCCTTGTTTACTGAAACTCACCCTTCTGTTCCTACTAATAAATATGGATTATTTACTTTAGTAATTGGGAGTCAGATTCCTAACAATTTTGCAAGTATACCCTGGGCCATTGGGGATAAATATCTGGAAGTAGAAATTGCTGCTGCTGGAGGCAGCTTTTATTCTATCGGAAGAAATCAAATGATGAGCGTACCCTATGCGCTTTATTCCGGAAACTCAGAAAATTCCTGGAACTTAAACGGTAACGTTATTTTTGATACCCTTTTTATTGGAACCCGAAATGCAAAAGACTTTGTAGTTAAAACAAACAGTTTGGAAAGAATCAGAGTAACATCTGATGGTCAAACAGGTATAGGAACAGCAACCCCCGGCAGTTTTCTAGATGTTAAAGATTCAACCGACCTTTTAAACGGTGTTCCTGTTGCGACCATACGTAATATGGCTGCCTCTAATGGTTCTATATTGGAGTTAACTGCCGCTCCTGGGGGGGATCCTGCAACGCACGATAAATTAACAGGTTTAATTATCAATGCGCCTACCGGAAGATTTATTCAAGGATTTGCTAACTCTACAAAAGTATTTGAAGTTGGAGTAGGTGGAAAAGGGTATTTTGGCGATAGCGTGGGTATTGGTACAACAACGCCAGGTGCAATGCTTGATGTCAATGGACAGATCAAAATCTCCGGTGGTTCTCCTGGAGCAGGTAAAGTGTTAACTTCTGACGCTAATGGTCTGGCAACATGGGGTAGCGCGATCAATGGTGTTTCTTCATTTTCCTCAGCTGACTTAAGCCCTTTATTTACAACAGTAACAGTTAATTCAACAACCACACCTGCTTTATCTTTTAACCTTTCCAATGCAGGTGCTTATACAGTATTTGGCAATAATACAAATGCCAGTGCTGCTCCTGCTTATTTTTCGCCACTGCTGGCCTCCCCATTATTTCAAAATCAGGGCACTTCTGCCCAGGTATTGCATGGAAATACTTCCGGATCTCCAACATGGGGCAGCGTTAGTTTAACATCTGATGTTTCAGGTATACTTCCACTCGCAAATGGAGGAACTAATGCAGCGCTTGCACCAATAAATGGTGGTATCGTTTATACGGATGCTTCGGGCATGGCGGTTTCCACAGCTGGTACTGCAAGACAGGTGCTAAGATCAAATGGAGCTGCTGCTCCAACCTGGGCCTATACGGTAGATACTGTTAAAGGCAGCAATGGAGTAGTATCTTCCATGACTAATACAAGCGGAATAACCTATACCGTTTCCGGAGTGAACAATAGTGCTGTTAGTCCTGGTGTTGTATCGGCTGCAGGCCTTTCGCAGGCGAACAAAGTATGGAAAGTGGATGCTGTTGGTAATCCGGGCTGGCGAGTTGATTCTTCTGCTGCATACACTGGCGGTACCGGTATTTCAATAGCTCCCGGTAATACAATTAATAGTGTATGGACAGAAGCAGGTAATGATATTTATAATAATAACAGTGATAGTGTGGGTATTGGAACGGCATTGCCCGAGGCTAAGCTTCATGTCATGTCTACCGGGGTAATGGGTGATGCGGGTAAATTTGAGATTACAGACCCCAATAATCCTGATAAGGCACTTGTTGTTTCTACAGATGGTAGTGGTTCTGCAGGACTGTTTTATATTACCGATGTTTCAAACACTTCTGATGCTCTTTCCGTAATAACTGATGGTGATGGTGACGCAGTGTCTGCCGAAACAACAGGGGATGGAGCAGCAGGAGTTTTCATTAATAGTAATATTTCGAACACCGATAATGCATTGTATGTGGAAACTAATGGAACAGACGATGCTTTATATGCAATAACGTATGGTGCAGGTAGTGCAGGGGAGTTTGAAATAAACTCACCTACCAATTCTTCTCCTGCTGTAAATGGTTTAACGGATGGAACCGGACCAGCAGGAATGTTTAAAATTAGCAGTATTTTAAATCCTTCTGCAGCCATTATAGGCGAAACGGGCGGTATTGGAGCTGCGGGAAGTTTTACCAATACGAATGTTGTAAGCAGCGCTGATGTTGTCAACATAAGTGCATTTGGTAGTAATTCTAAGGGATTAAGTATTACTCATTTTGGAAGTGGTAATTCTACTGATTATGGTATAATTGTTTCGAATCTGGGTGCTGGTAATAATAATACAGCAGGTTCTTTTCTGGCTTCGGGAGCAATAACAAACGTTGCTGGTGTATTTTCTGCGTCCACTTCAGGAGCAACAACTAATATTGGAGGGCGCTTTGCTGCTTCTGGCGGAACAAACAACTATGCTGCAATTTTTGAGGCAGGTAATGTCGGCATTGGTCTTACTGCACCTTCCGCTTTATCCTCATTGCATACTGCTGGTCAAATTCAAACAGGTATTCCTTTGGGTGGATTGGGTGGAGCTTTGGCAACAGACGGTTCCGTATTGTTTCACAATGTTGCGAACGCACAAACCGCTACAATTAAATCGGATTCTACTACCACATCGTATACCTTATATTTACCAAAAGCGCAAGCATCTTCTCAGTCTTTATTGCTCAATGATGGATTGGGTGGTCTAAGCTGGCTAAACACTAGCGTTCTTAGTGCATGGGGCTTGACAGGGAATATTAATACAATTCCGTCAAATGTTGCAATTGGAACTTCAATACCCCTTGCGCAGAATTATGTAGGAACCGCGGATAGTAAGGCCTTTGTAATGGGAACGGATAGTAAGGAACGTATGAGAATTACTGCTACTGGTAATATTGGTATAGGGACATTAACTGCAACCAATATTTTAAGTTTTGGCAGTGGCGCAACACGTAAAATATGGATTGAAAATAGTGCAAGCGGTATTGTTGGAAGAGATTTAACAGTAGCAGCGGGTAGTACTTCTGGAGGGACGGATATTCCAGGAGGAAGCCAGATTATACAGGCAGGTTTAGGTACCGGTACCGGTGCAAGTACAATTTCGTTTCAAAACGGAACTACTCTTGCTTCAGGAACAACATTACAAACCATGAGCACAAAAATGACAATTTTAGGTAATGGTAATGTAGGGATTGGAACATTAACTCCTTCTGCTAACTCAAGGCTTGCGATTAAAGACGGACATTTGCAAAGTCAGCAATCAATTGTTCCTCTTCTCAGTGCATCAGGTACAAGCGCCCAAAGTTTGTCAAATGCTAATGATGTGGCTGGTAATATTTCTTTTACTCCAAATGTCAGTGTTTCAGGTAGTGTTACAATTACGTTTAGTAAAACATATACTACTGCCCCTATAGTCCTTATAACACCGACAAATGGTAATTCTGCTAATGATATCTCAAAAGTTTATGTAAGTACAACCACTTTTGGTTTTACCATTAATTTTACTCCAACATTTGATACTTCAGCCCACACTTTTAGTTATTTCGTAATTGAAACACAATAATTATAGCTGTCTAACAACATAATTTTTATTTGTTATGATATAATTGATCGTATTTTTGGTTAAAGTACTGAAATTTGCTTATTTTAGTGTTTCCATATTCTCTCAAAAGGGCTATTGAAACAAATTCAGAAATAACCTTGGCATGAAAAAAGTACTTTTTGCAACTATTCTTTTTTTGTTGTTGCTGATCCGTATTGGGTACGGTCAAAGTTCTCCTGAAGGTATTAATTACCAGGCTGTAGCAAGAAATAGTATTGGAAAGCCGCTTGCTAATACTCCTTTAAATGTCCGTTTTACTATTAATGATGTATTGCCTGCCGGAACAGCTGTTTTTAAAGAAACTCATACTGTTACAACCAATTCATATGGGCTTTTTGCGCTAGTGATTGGACAAGGTGCATTGGTTTCAACTGATTCATTTTCAGAAATTATTTGGGAGAGTGGCAATAAATACCTACTGGTAGAAATTGACACCGCAGGTGGAACAAATTATTTTTCCATTGGAACAACGCAAATGGTGAGCGTCCCCTATGCATTATATGCAAAAAGAAGCGGAACCTCAGCTAATACAGCAGCAACCGGATCAACAGGAGTGACTGGCAGCAATGGAGATATTGGTTATACGGGTGCTACTGGTGATGTAGGTAATACAGGAACTTCAGGATCTACTGGAGTTACAGGTAGTTCGGGTGATATAGGTTCAACCGGGAGCACGGGTTCAACCGGAGTAGTGGGTGCTACAGGTGCAATTGGTGTAACAGGGACAACAGGTATAACGGGCACTACAGGCGAAATTGGTCTTACTGGTAATACAGGTGCCACCGGAGTACTGGGTGCTACGGGTTCAATTGGTGAAACGGGATCAACAGGTATAACCGGAACTACAGGTGCAATAGGACTTACTGGTAATACAGGTGCTACCGGTGATATAGGTATGACCGGAATTACAGGTGCTGATGGCGCTTTAAATGCCTGGTCACTCCTGGGAAATACAGGAACTACTGCAAGCTCTAATTTCATTGGTACAATTGATAATGTATCGCTAAGATTCAGAACCAATAATATTCAACGAATGATTATTGATTCATTAGCGCATGTTGGTATAGGAACAGCGGCACCACATACCTCGGCTTTATTGGATGTAAGTTCCGGCAGCCAGGGGATATTAATTCCAAATGTAGCGCTTAGCGGCCTTGGAGATATTACAACCATTACAGGTGCTAAAATTAGCTTGTTAGTATATAATACTGCTACGGCAGGACTTGCACCTAATAATGTAATACCTGGTTATTATTACTGGAACGGAACAAAATGGGTATCCTTAAGTGGAGGTACAGGCGGCAATGATTGGTCTTTACTTGGTAATGCCGGTACTGTTGCAGGCCTTAACTTTATAGGAACAACTGATAGTGTTGCATTGAGTTTCAAGGTAAACCATAAAAATTCAGGACTAATTGATCCGGAAGGGCCCACGTTTTTTGGTTTTGAGACAGGAAGCAATAATACCGTTAGTGATATTACCGGTATAGGTTATCAGGCACTTTATTCGAACACTTCAGGAGAATATAATACGGCAAATGGAAGAAATGCACTTTATTCTAACAGCACAGGAAGCGACAATACTGCGATTGGTGATTACAGTCTTTATTATAATACCACAGGACAAGACAATACCGCGAGCGGCTCTAGCGCACTTGAAAATAATAGTAGTGGTGATCAAAACACAGCGCATGGAGCATATGCACTCTATTCAAATACAGGGGATTATAATACCGCAAATGGTGCTTATGCTCTCAATTTAAACACTACAGGAACTTTTAATACTGCCAGTGGAACATCTGCGCTCTCGGCCAACACCATTGGAAACGAGAATACCGCAAATGGTGCTTATGCTCTCAATTTTAACACCACAGGAACCTATAATACTGCCACTGGAGCATCTGCGCTTTCGGCAAACACTACCGGAAGCGAGAATACCGCCAATGGCGCATATGCGCTTTATGATAATACTACAGGAATCGAAAATACCGCCATGGGGGGAAGCGCCCTTAGTTACAACACTATTGGCAATAATAATACTGCCCTGGGGTATGTTTCCCTTTATCTAAATAGTAGTGGATCTAATAATACTGCCATTGGGCGAAGTGCTCTTTTTGATAATACTTCCGGCTATGATAATACTGCCACAGGAAGAAGAAGCCTGACATACAATACTACAGGAAACAACAATAATGCATATGGCGACAGCGCCCTCATTTTTAATCTTACTGGAAATAATAATGTTGCATTTGGTTCCAGTGCCGGAAACAATAATGTTTCCGGTAGTGGTAACGTATTTCTTGGAAACCACGCTGGTTATAATGAAACCGGCTCTAATAAACTATATATAGCGAACAGCAGCACAAATCCTCCCTTAATTTATGGTAATTTTTCTACCGGCCGTGTTGGTATTAATACTATAGCACCTGCTGCTGAATTAGAGGTGGTAAGCACATCGGCAGTCATGCCTCACGGAATTATTGGTACCGAATACAATGATAGCCCTCAGGCAGATTCTCATATTTGGATCAGAAAGGCGCGTGGGACACAAAGTGTACCGGCAAATATTTTATCAGGTGACGAAATTGGAAGTATTAAATTCAGAGGTTATGGTGGCGGGTTTAATAATACTTTTAATCAAACGGAGATCACGGCAGTTTCTTCTGAAAATTTTTCTGGAGCAGCTAATGGCTCTTATTTGGCATTTTTGACAACTCCTAATGGAAGCGTAAGCGGCATAGAGCGGATGCGTATAGAGAATAATGGGTATGTAGGTATTGGAACAACAAATCCTGCGGTTGCTCTGGATGTAAATGGACGTATCCACTTAAATAATGATTTAATTGTTAAATCAGGGGGGAACAATCGGGCTTTACTATCTTATTCAGGAAGTACTGGCGGGGTTCTTTGGATGTATGATAATGCGAATGTGCAGAAAATTTCTTTAAATGCCAATGCCGACTCCTATTTGACTGGGGGGAATTTAGGTATCGGAACTACTGCACCTGCTACCAATGCGCGACTTGCAATAAAAGACGGGCACTTTCAAAGTCTGCAGAGTGCTCCCCCAACTATTTTGGCTGTTACTACCTATGTGCTAGGCTCACAAAGTTTGGTAAATGCAACCGATGTGGCAGGGACATTAAAAATTATACCTACTATTGCTGCCGGCAGCGTAACAGTTAAATTCAATAAAGATTATACCACTGCTCCTATGGTTGTTTTAACTGCAACAAACAGCGCAGCAGCAGCAGATATGCCGAATGTATGGGTAAGTACCACTACTACAACTTTTACAATTAATTTTGAGGCGCCTTTTTTTACTCCTCCATCACCAACGCTGCATACCTATAGTTACATTGTGATTGAAACGCACTAGTTTTTTATCCATTACATTTTTTACATTTCGTTATGCAAACATAATTTTAATGATTTCTGCTGTAACCGATTAAGCAAAAATTGTTAATTTTAGTGTTTCCAAAGCGTACAGGTTCAAACAAATTCTTTATAATTATTACCGGGCATGAAAAAATTACTTTTTTCAACTATCTTATTCCTACTCTTATTAATCAATAGCTCAGCATTTGCTCAGTCAGCCCCTGAAGGGATCAATTATCAGGCGATAGCCAGAAATAATTTGGGTAAACCGCTTGCAAACACTCCCTTATACATCCGCTTAAGCATTTTAGATTTAACAGTTTCGGGTCCGAGCGTGTTTATGGAAACGCATTCGGTTACAACCAATATGTATGGCTTGTTTACTGTAATTGTAGGACAAGGTGTATTTGTGCCCCCCAATTCTTTTTCCCAAATTGATTGGGCGAACGGCAGCAAATTTTTAAAAGTGGAGATGGATACATTAGGTGGTACTGGCTATATTACTATAGGAACAACCCAAATGATGAGTGTGCCTTATGCATTATACGCTAAAAGCAGCGGATCTGTTAATGGTGGTGTTACTGGTGCAACAGGAATTACCGGTGTAACAGGCAATGTGGGCGAAACAGGTGCTCCAGGTTCAGGTTCTACAGGAGAAACTGGTTCAACGGGAGCAACGGGAATAACAGGCGCCACAGGAAATATAGGCGAAACAGGTGCTACGGGTTCAGGTTCTACAGGAGAAACGGGCGCGACAGGAATAACAGGCGCCACAGGAGATATGGGCGGAACAGGTGCCACTGGTGTAACGGGGTCAGCTGGAATAATTGGAATAACTGGTGAAACTGGCATAACGGGTTCAGCGGGTATAACTGGTGCCACAGGAGATATGGGCGCAACAGGTGCAACTGGGGTAACGGGAAATATGGGCGAAACAGGAGCAACAGGTGAAATTGGTAGCACGGGTATGACAGGAAGTACAGGTGCTGACGGTGCCTTAAACGCCTGGTCGCTTATTGGAAATACAGGTACTGTTGCCAGTCTTAATTTTATTGGAACAACGGATAGTGTGGCACTTAGGTTCAAGGTAAATCATAAAAATTCAGGGTTAATTGATCCGGCAGGCCCAACGTTCCTTGGTTATGAGACCGGGGCAAATAACACAGCCACAGAAGTTACGGGTATTGGCCACCAGGCACTTTATTCGAATACGACTGGCAACAATAATACAGCAACTGGAATATATTCCCTTTATTCAAACACGACAGGAGAGAATAATACTGCGAATGGAATAGAAGCGCTTTCTTCTAATATTAGCGGATTTCAAAATACTGCGATGGGGGCATTTTCACTTTATTCCAATACAATTGGGGATTCAAATACAGCTATTGGATCATATTCTCTTTTTTCCAATCAAATAGGAAAGTACAACACGGCTGCAGGATCTTTTGCACTATACTCCAATAATGGATCTCGAAATACGGCAATAGGAGGATATTCCCTTGTTTTGAATCAAACAGGGAACGATAATACTGTTAATGGATATCAAGCTATGTATAGTAACACTACAGGAAGTAAAAATACTGCCTGTGGTGCAGGTGCGCTTACTTTTAATACTATTGGAAGTAGCAACAGCGCCTATGGAGTATTATCGCTTTATTCCAATATTAACGGACAAAAGAATACTGCCAGCGGGTACCAAGCACTTTATAATAATACCACCGGAAATGAAAATACGGCAAATGGGGTAGATGCACTTTTTTTTAATACTACAGGAAATAGGAATACAGCTGTTGGCGCTGCTACGCTTTTAAGTAACACCATTGGGGTAGAAAATACAGCCATTGGTAGAGGTGCTCTGTATGGTAACACTACAGGAAGCTATAATACCGCAGCAGGAAGGAGTGCACTAGTGTCAAATTCATCAGGAAGCAAAAATAATGTTTTCGGGGATAGTGCACTTTACTTAAATACAACTGGAAGTAATAATATAGCATTGGGTTCTAATGCTGGCTATAATAACATTGTGGGGAGTGGTAATGTGTTTATAGGCAACAGGGCGGGTTATAATGAAACTGGCTCTAATAAACTATATATTGCCAATAGCAGCACAAATTCCCCATTAATTTATGGAGATTTTTCAACGGGCAGGGTTGGTATTAATACCAGTTTGCCCGCTTATACATTTGATATTCAGGCAGCAACAGCGCAGTTGCAGGTGCTGTCCACTACTGTGACGAATGGAGCAAGTATAAGAGCGACAAATGGTTCCGGTAACGCAAAAATTGCTGTAGAATCAGGTGCCGGAGGAAATTCTTTTACAGGATCAACTCCTTATTCAGCTGTTTTCGGAACGGATTACTTTTGGTCGCTGCATTTTGCAACAACTTCAGCGGTAAGAGCTACTATTACTGCATTAGGGAATTTCGGCATTGGCACTACTGGTCCTCTTAGTAAATTGGGGGTAGCAGGCGGTATTGCAGTTGGTTCCGCTTATGCCGCAGGGGTTACAGCCCCTGCTAATGGAGCTGTGTTTGAAGGCAAAGTTGGTATTGGAGCTACTAACCCCGGCACCAGTTTAGAAGTTAATGGAGCTGTGACCTTAACACCCACTCCACTTCAAAATTTTGCAACAGACGGAACGTTGATCCCATTAAATAACGGTTATATAAGGTTAACTGCTACTATTGATATAACCATTACCAGTATTGCTGCCGGATTAACAGCGGGACAAATGCTGATTATTGAAAATGCTGATGCCGCTGAAATTATCACAATAAAAGATGATAACACTACAGTTCAGTTATATTATGATATGGATTATGAAATGTATCCGGAATCAACCTTAACGCTCATTTGGAATGGAACAAGATGGCTTGAAATAGCAAGAGGCGAGAATAATTAATTGTTTTTTGTAGGAATACATAATAATCAGTGATTCTTCATATTAATTTGAATACTTTGAAAAGGCAATAAAATTTCCTATATTTATTCCCATATAGTTATTATCCCTAAACAAATTATTTATCCTGTTGCATTTGTTAAGGCGGGATTGATGATAAATTAACAGTTTGGAAATTGTGCAAGAAGGACAATGAATGTTTTTAATTTTCCATATAAAATTCCCCTCAGAAATATCGGCATTTTATTGCTGCTGATTAGTTTTCAATGCTTTTCTCAGGCTCCCTTCTCAGGTATAAATTATCAGGCCATAGCACGTGATACAGCAGGTTTACCAATGAGCAATGTAACTGGCCTAAAAGTGCAGTTCACTATTTTTGATTCTATTGTAAACGGAAATCAGGTGTTTTCAGAAATACATCCGCTTGTAAATACCAATCGTTATGGTTTGTTTTCCATTGTAATCGGTCAAATCAATTCAACAGCTTTTGATAGCATAAACTGGACTACTGGAAAGAGATTTCTGGAAGTGGCTATTGACGCAGGGGGTACAGGTTTTTTTATTATATCTAAAACCCAAATGATAAGTGTACCGTATGCGTTATATGCAAAAACTTCAGGGTTGAGCCTTAATAATTGGTCGTTATCCGGTAATTCAATAACTGCTGGTAATTTCATTGGAACCTCGATTAACAGCTCTTTGCGATTCAGAACTAATAATACCTTAAGGATGATAATTGATTCAGTTGGCAAGGTAGGCATTGGAACTGCTACCCCTGCAGCAATGCTTGAAGTGGCCGGCCAGGTGAAAATTACCGGAGGCCTTCCCGGACCAGGTAAGGTATTGACTTCAGATGCATCGGGTTTAGCAACATGGGTAGCACCTGGTCCCCCATATATTTTAGGAAATGGATTAAGTAGTGTTGGTAACACTCTTAATAGTGTTTGGACAACTAACTCTAGTCTTGATATTCATAACAACAATAATAATAATTCGGGCAAAGTTGGAATTGGAACCACTACTCCGGATGCAGAATTAGAGGTAATAAGCACATCCTCCACTTTGCTTCATGGGATTGTAGGGACGGAATACAGTAATAATTATTTAGCTGATTCACACATATGGCTGAGAAAAGCCAGGGGAACCGAAAATTCGCCATTAGCCATCCAGGGGGGGGATGAAATAGGGAGTGTTAAATTCAGGGGCCATGATGGAACCGGCATAGGTTTTAATACAAATGATCAGACCGAAATTGTTGCAGTTGCAGCCGAAAGCTTTAGCAGCGGTGCTAATGGATCCTATTTAAGGTTTATGACCACAGCCAATGGTACTTCAACAGGTTCTGAAAGAATGCGGATTGACCAAAATGGATATATTGGTATGGGAGTAACAGGAGCTCCTTCAGAGCAGCTGGATGTAGGTGGAACAATTAAAATATCAGGTACAACAGGAGAATTAAACCGCAGTTCAACTGGTAGTGCCAATTTGATACCTATTGCATATGGAAATATTAGTTCGGGTGGCACAATCAATAGCGGTACAGGTAATATAACAGTAGTTTGGGATAATGTTAACAACAGATATAAGATAACAATAGCAGGGGAGACTTATACCTCTTCAAATTATATTACTTTGGTAACTGCTATAGGAAATCCGACTAAAGTTGAAACCAGCAGTTCAGGCGGTAATCTTATTGTTACAATACATAGTTCACCGGGAAATCTTGAAATACAGAATGCATTTCAATTTATAACCTATAAGCCTTAAAAACAGGGAGCTATGCCCGGTAATTGTATTAAGTAATAAATAGTGAAAAATATTACTTGAGTATTATCGGGTTATGGTGACTGTTCCTACGAAGATGTGCTTTTTATTAAAAACATCAGTAATTCCTACCTTCCAGACATATACATCTGCCTGAGCAGTTCTGTCGCCAGCATTGGCTTTTCCATCCCATGATTCACTTAACGTATTTCCATGAAAAATCATATTACCCCAGCGGTCAAATATCCAAAGGTCATATTTTTTTATACCAATGCCCGAACCAAAAAAGTAATCGTTTGTTCCATCACCATTAGGTGTAAACGCATTTGGAATATAAAAAGTGAAGGCAGGATTAATTGTAACCAAGTGTTTAATGCTATCAAAACATCCATTGGTATTAGTAACCGTTAATGTCACCAAATAATCGGCTGCACTATCCGGATAGATGTGAACAGGATCCGTAGAGCCGGAAGCAAGGCTATTGCCATCACCAAAATTCCAATACCAGTAATTGACATCAGGAGAGGATTGATCACTGAACGTAATGACCGGTTCCAGGATGGTTGCAGGATTGGGAGTGGGAGTGAATTCGGCATCAGGTAAATTAAATACTTCCACCAAATGGCTTTGGGTTAATGAGGTAACACATCCATTGTTTGATGTGGCTGTTAATGTTACATCGTAAAAACCTGATTGTAAAAAACAATTGGAAGGGGTTTGTAAAGTTGATGGTGTGCTTCCGTCACCAAAATCCCAGTTCCAGGTAACAATAGAACTGCCTGAAACAATACTGCTTGTATTGGTAAAGTTGGTGCAATGCACAGGGCATCCCGAAGTATTATCAGCGGAAAAGCCAACTACAGGCTTTTCATAAAAACTAAAAGTAACATTTGATGAAGAAAAAGTGCATGGCCCCGCAGGATCATTTGTTGTTAGTGTTAAACCAACAGACCCCGAAGTATATTCGGCCGTGCTTGGGGTATATACAGCGTTTAAGGTTGTGTTATCAGGTGAATAAGTTCCTGTGCCTCCGCTCCAGGTTCCGCTTGTTGCAGATCCCCCGATTGATCCATTTAAAGTGATGGATGTTCCTTTACAAACGGTTTGGCTCGAACCTGCATTAGCAGTAGGTAACTGGTTGATTGTTATTACAACATCGTCATTCACAGCAGAACAAGGTCCTGCACTGCCATCCGCAGTAAAAGTAAGTGTTGCCATACCGTACGTTTCTTCTGCGGTGGATGGTGTATATACAGCCATTGGATCTGCATTGTCAGGGTTATATGTTCCGGTACCTCCGCTCCAGGTGCCTGTGCTTGATGAGCCTGCAACAGAACCGTTTAAAGTTGCCGTATTACCAATACAGATAGATTGATCAGCACCAGCAGAAATAATAGTTTGTAAATTGATGGTAACAGTTACCTGATCATTGGTTGCCGGACACAAACCAGGAGGATCATCCGTTGTTAATGTTAATGTAACAGTACCTGCAGCTATTTCAGAGGAGCTTGGTGCATAAGTCGCATTTGGACTTGTATTATTGGGGGTGTAAATACCTGTTCCTCCTCCCCAGGTACCAACAGAGGCAGAACCGCCAATAGCACCATTAAGCGTTACGGACGAGCTGCATATCGTCTGATCAATTCCTGCATCAGCCGAGGCTAGCGCACTCACTATTACAGCCACTGTATCTTTTGCAATGCAGCTACTTGTAGTTGCGGTTAAAATATAATTTGTGGTGGTAGCAGATGTTCCTGTATTTGTAAGGGTAACCGTAGGATTTGAAACGGTAGAACTGCTTAAGCCTGCTGTTGGAGTCCATGCATAGGTAGTACCCGGAACAGATGTTGTGCCAATAACTGCATTGCCGTTTGCACAAAAGGCTGCATCCGGACCAGCGTCAAGAGGGGACGTATCTGTAATGGTGATAACAACAGTATCCAAAGTAGGGCAGGGTCCCGGCTGGTAAATGATCAATATGCTATCCATTGCTTCAGTAACACCATCGGCAATAGGAATAATAGGAAGCGTTGCACATAATTGACCAGAAGGAATAGTGATGCTATTGCCGATGGCTGTATAATCTGTTCCGTTTGTGGCCGTACCCGCAATTGTATAATTAATGGTGATAGCAGAAGCAGAGGCAGCTCCTCTGCAAAACTGGAAGCTTCCATCATGGCAGCCTTCTACTGCATTTTGTACAGTAGCTTCGGCAGATACAACAGTTGCACATTGCAAGCTGCCGGCTTCTAAAAATACTCCGGAATCGTAATTGCAATCAGCCACATCTGCAATTACTATTTTGAGATGATAAGTTTGGCAGGGCTGAACCAAAGCCCAGGCGGTAAGCGTAGTTGTATAACCATCATATTCAATAGTGGAGCCGGAATTAGTAACAAAATATTGTGAATTAGTATTGCTATTTACATTACCAATTGTTACAAAAGTATTAGTGCCGGGTATTTTGGCAATATTGGGCTGACCTGTTATACCAGGCCCGCTGATATAAAAAGCAAAAGCGTCATTAAATGGGGTTCCAACCCATTCAGGATATTCTTCAGAACCAAATACATAATTGAATTTCAGGGTATCACATAATGGAATTATATCAAATTCCAATGCACAGGCGTCATCAGTATTTGAGGCGAGTTGAGGATCTCCGGGTGTATTGTTGCATGCTTGTGCACTACCACTGTTTGTATTAGGTGAAGCAACTGAAATATCTCCTGTAGTTAGTATCACTCCATTTGTAAACCCTATACTGGATGGTCCTGTAAATGAACCTATTGCATTGGCTGCACAATTAAAAGTAGCATTGCTGACTGTAACACCAGGGCCGGCAAGCATTTGCGCTAATTGCGAAGCCGTTTGTCCATTGTTAAATGTAAGCTGAGCATAAGCTGTGTTAAAGCCAAAGAAAATAAGCACCCCTGTAAAACATGTCAGTATAAAAAAATGTCTCATTTTCCTCTTTAGCTTTTGTTGCAGCTATTTATTTTGTGATAGTTACAGTTCCAAGATACGTATGTTTTTTATTAAATACATCTGTAAGTTCCACTTTCCAGACATAAACATCAATTTGGGCCGGATTTTCGCCTTTATTTGCTTTACCATCCCATTTCTGATTTAAATCTACGGTGTGAAAAACCATATTTCCCCAACGATCGAAGATCCATAAGTCATATTCTATAATTCCTATGCCAGCACCATAAAAGTAATCATTGGTTCCATCGCCATTAGGCGTAAATGTATTCGGAATAAAAAAAGTAAATTCAGGACCTATCAAAACCGGATGTGTAGTAGAATCGGAACAGCCGTTCGCATTACGAACAATGAGTTTTACGAGGTAACTGGCATCTTCTTTTGGATACAAATGAACCGGACTGGATGTATTCGGACTTAACGTAGTGCTATCACCAAAATCCCAAAACCAATAGTTTACATCGGAGGATGATTGATTATTAAAAGTAATACTTGGGTCAAGAAGCGTTGCCGAAGCGGGGGTAGGTTCAAATTCGGCATCTGGTATATTATAAATTTCTACAAATTGAGTTTTGGTTACAAATGCTTCACATCCATTATTGGAGGTGACTGTTAATTTGACATCATATGATCCTGAAGTTGAATAACAATGAGAAGGGTTCTGATTAATTGAGTTGGTGCCGTCTCCCAAATCCCAATTCCAGGATTCAATGGTTTGAGCCAGTCCAGCATATGTTAAATCGGTAAAATTGGTACAATGTATTGGGCAGCCGGAGGGGTCATCCGCACTGAAATCGACTAAAGGAATAGGTAGGAAATAGAATTTAACATTGGAGGAGGAGAAAGTACATGGCCCTGTGGGATCATTTGTTGTTAATGTTAAAATAATTGAATCTGCTGCAAATTCTGCTGCGCTTGGTGTATATACAGCATTTAAGGTAGTATTATTGGGGGTAAAAGTGCCTGTACCACCACTCCATGTTCCGCCAGTTGCCGAACCGCCAAAGGAGCCGGAAAGCGTAAGACTTGAACCGGCACACACGTATTGTGACGATCCTGCATTAACAGTAGTTACGGGGTATACAGTAACATTTACCACATCGGTTGCCTGACAACCTGCTGCAACTACTGTAACGGTATACGTTGCGGCAATTGTTGTTAAAGGGACAGGATTGGTTAAAGTTACGGAGGGGTTTGAAACGCTGGTGATGCTTAATCCAGAAGTGGGAAGCCATGAATAGGTATAACCTGTTGTAGTTGAGGTGCCAATGTTTGTAGAGTTACCTGAACAAATATCTTTATCTATACCAGCATCAGCCGTAGGAATAGGATTGACTACAATTACTTTTGATGATGCAGCAGGACAGATTCCGCTAAGGGTATAAGTAACCGTATCATTACCTATAATTGATGTGGAAGGGGTAAAAGTACCCAATGTGGGATTTGTTATTCCGGGCCCGCTCCAGGTGCCGCCTGGAATATCAGCTGTTAAATTTACAGGAGCTGCATTTGCACAAAAAGGGCCTGCAGCTGTTATAATTGGCAGAACAGGTGAGGTTACCGTTACATTTATTGTACTATCAGCGTTACAGCCACCCCAGGTGATTATTAATTTTACAGGATAAGTTCCCGGTGTGTAAAATATATGAGTGGGGTTTTGTATTAAGGTATCTGTTACCGCATCATTATCAAAATCCCAGGCCCATGCAGTGATACTGCCCACAGGTGTTGAGGTGTCGGTAAATTGTGTAGGCGCTCCCGCACAAACGGTGGAATTGGTAAATTGAGCAACAGGAAAACTAGGGTTTGAACCAATGGTGATTTCTAAATTAGTAAGACAGGTGGGTCCTGCTACCGAAGTAACAAGAACATGGTAAGTCCCCCCAAGATTAACCTCTGCCGTCTGATTGGTTGTTGACCCTATGATACCTGAGGTTCCACCAATTGAATCTGTCCAGACATAGGATGCCCCACCCGCTGGTGCAGTTAACGTTACAGAATTTCCACCACACACATTGGGGGATGAACTAATTATTTCCAAAGGATCACAAGAGCAATCGACATACGCATATCCTAAGTGGCCGCCTTGTGTACAGTCCGATGTAGTGAATTCAACAGTTATGCATTGACCAATATATGCCTGTAATGGAATAAAAACACTGGTCCAAGGCCGATACCACATATCACTGCCATTGCTTGTTTCAATAAAATCAGCAAACTCAGGAGTTCCTTGTTTTGCTAGAACTTCATAATCCCCACATGTAACAACATTACCACCGGCATCCCTTACTTTTATTCTAAAATAAGGGCGTTCAGCATCAGTGTGTCCGGTGGTCGGGTCATGCAATACAACAGCATACCGGTAGGTAAAATTGGAATTACTTGCTGAAACAGTGAACGAGATACTTGCCCTTGCTGCTCCCCATGGGCTATTTCCCCAAGCGGTTGCATCTCCTATCTGTAACGCATTGTTACCTCCTCCAGGAGGAACGACAGGAAGTATAGTACCTCCAACATTAGGGTCAAAACCACCAATATTAGTAATAGTAAAAGGGTTAGCGTTGCCTAAAAAACTAGAAGGCGGGGGATTAAATCCACTTGTTAGATCATCAGGGTCGGTATTTGTATCAGGGTTTCCTGCCCAATAATCCCAAAAACCAGAGCCTGACTCCAAGCCTGGATTGGTACATGGTGCACCGCAATTTAGCGGTTCAGGGTTTGGATTTTGTGCACCCCTTCTCTGTTCAGAAGAAACAATTTCATTTCTTTGTTTCTGAAATTCGGTAAAATATTCTTTGTAGCGCGGTTGAATACTGGCGAGATACTCTCTTACTTCTTTTTCAGTAATACTACCCTTGCTTACCTGGTAAGCGAGTTCATGTATGTCTTTTGTCCAATAGGATGCAATGAATTGTTTAAAATAACGCATATCAGCCATGTTGCCATCCGAAATCATCACCACGTAATTTAAAAAGCTTTGTGCATCGGCTTTTTCGAGTAAGAGTGCGGTTTTATTGAAATAACTTATCCATACCTTATCAGGTATTCCGTATGAATTATTGGAAGCTTTAAAATCGTTTTTTTGAGTTTGAGACAAAAGGGAGAAAGCAATGAAAATAAACATTGAAGTTAATAACACTTTACCCTTTATAGCAGCATAGATATTTATCATCAATTAAAAATTACAAAAAGGTTACTAATATATAATAAACTAATAAAAAGCGAATGTTGTCAAACTCTTCATTGGTTATCAAAAATTACTTTGCAATAGTTACAGTACCCAAATAGGTATGAACTTTTTTAAACACATCCGTAAGTTCTACTTTCCATACATAAACATCTATCTGTGCTACAGCATCTCCGCTATTGGCCTTTCCATTCCACTGATCATCCAAATCGTCTCCGTGGAAAATTGTATTTCCCCATCGGTCAAAAATCCATAGGTCATATTCTGTAATACCTACACCTGATCCGTAAAATTTATCATTGATTCCATCACCATTAGGCGTAAATGCATTTGGTATGAAAAAAGTAAATTCAGGGCCAATGAATACCGTGTGAGGAATTGTATCATAACAGCCGTTTGCATTGTGAACAATTAACGTTACAAGGTAACTTGCAGAGATTTCGGAAGGGAAAAGATGAAGCGGGCTGGCCGTTGAAGGAGCTAATGTATCACCATCACCAAAGTCCCAATGCCAATAATTTACATCTGATGATGATTGGTTTTTCATTGTGATAGATGGATCAATTACAGTGGCATTGGCTGGATCAGGACTGAATTCCGCCACAGGCACCTGAAACACCTCAATCATTTGAGGCTTGATTAAAGTGGATGTACAGCCATTATTGGACGTTGCGATTAATTTAATATCATAAAAGCCTGGATCAGAAAAGCAATTTCCAGGGTTTTTGATAGATGAATAACTGTTTCCCTCACCAAAATCCCAGCTCCAACCTGTAATAGAATCATTGCCTGCAATGATAGTGAGGTCAGTAAAATTAACACAATGCTCCGGACAACCGGAAGGATCGTCCACACTAAAGTCTACCACCGGTAAAGGATAAAAGTGGAATTTTACATTGGATAAGGAAGGTGTACATGGTCCGGCAGGATCATTAGTGGTTAAGGTTAGAATTATGGAGTCGGAAGCGTATTCTGCTGCACTTGGCGTGTAAATAGCATTTAGTGCAGTATTATTCGGTGAATAGCTTCCTCCGCCACCGCTCCAGGCTCCGCTGGTGGCAGTACCTCCAACTGACCCGGCCAGTGAAATGGTTGCTCCCGTACAAACATATTGCCCCGATCCGGCATTAGCCGTTGGAAGCTGATTAATAGTAATAATCATTTGATCGTTTACGCTGGAACAAGCTCCCGCAGGATCATCTGTTGTAAATGTTAATGCTGCAGTGCCTGCCAATACTTCCGCTGCAGCGGGTGTGTAAACCGCACCAGGGCTAAGGTTATTTGGGGTGAAAGTTCCCGTGCCGCCACTCCAGCTTCCGTTACTGGCAGAGCCGCCAAAACTGCCGCCTAAAATTACTGTATTGCCATTGCAGATGGTTTGATCAGAGCCTGCAGTAACAGTTGCTACAGGTTCAATGGTGATAATTGTTTGTTCACTTACAGCAGGGCAGGGGCCTGCCGGATCATTCGTGGTTAATGTCAAAGTAAGGGTTCCAGCAGTGATTTCTGCTGCGCTTGGCGCATAGGTGCAGTTTAAAGTGGTGTTATTTGGGGTAAAAACACCCGTTCCTCCTGTCCAGGTGCCACTTGTAGCTGCACCGCCAACAGAACCCGACAATGCAACAGTTTCCCCATTACATATGGTCTGATCAGGAATAGCGTTTACAAAAGCAGTAGGATATTCCACCACCACATAACTGATTAATTTAACACATCCTGTGCTTGAAAGCATTGTAACATCATACGTTCCAGCCTGTGTAACATTTATAACGCGACCGTTGTAAGGTCCGCCCGGGCCAGTCCAGCTATAGGTATTATTATCCTCCAATGGAGCGGAAAGTGTAACAGAAGAACCTACACACAAAGAATCTTGTTGGGTAACAACTAAAGCGCTACATTCAGTATTTACATAGCCATAACCGTAATGTCCTCCTGCAGTACAATCAGCGCTTGTAAAGCGTATAGTAACCGGATTGCCAATATGGGCTACCAGATCAACACTTACTGTTGCCCATGGCTTGTATTGTACACCAACACAGGTTGAGTTCTCAAATGTAAAATCACCGCCTGCAATATAGGTGATAGTTGTGCAAGGGATAGGATTACCATTTCCATCTAATATTTCTACCCTGAAAAAGGGCTGATCGTCTGGGTCATGAGGAGGGTTTTCAAGAACAACGGCATATTGATATGTAAAAACATTATTAGTAGGGGAAGGTGTAAAAACAGTTTCCAGCCGCTCCGCTTGGTTACCTGCAACAGCATTTCCTAATCTACAGGAATAAGTTCCCTGGACGTACCCAGGCATAGGAGGGGCTACAACAGGGAAGCCTCCGCAAGGGTCTAATCCCACACCGCTTACAATGGTATGTCTGGCATTTCCATCATTTACACCAGCATTAACGCCATTGGAAACAAAACCTGGAGTTCCACAACATCCTGGATTATTTCCCGAGGAACCAGTCCAGTCAGATAAATCACCGGTTTCAAAATCTATATTGCCGCATTCACCAGATGCCAGAGTAGGAGGGCCTGAAATAGATTTTTTTTGCCAAGTACCATTTTTTTTGCCTTCAAATTCTTGTTTTTTATAGGAAAGAAATGATTCATACGCTTTCGGATATTTTAACTCAGAGCCTTCTCTTTTTCTGAATTCCTGCAATACTGCTTTTTCATCAAATTTTTCCGAAATATTAGTTTTTATAGGGTTTTGAGCCAGAAGGCCGGTTGCGAAAATGAAAAGGATAAACGTATTGAATAGGCTTAAATTTGTATTGGAAAACCAAACAGTTAACTTTATCAGGAATGTTTCACTAAATTGATTTTTTTCCATTATTCAAAAAATTAAATATCAGCAGCTCATTTAAAAATATGTTTACAGCACCCTTTAATCTCACGAAAGTAAACAATTTGAACGAAAAAGCATAAAATATCCGTATAAATAGAAAGATGCAATTAGAGGGGATAAGGTTGCATCTGATTTTTTCAGGGAATTAAAAAAATTGGAGAAAAAACAGTAGAACCTTAATTAGCAGAAAAAAGGTATAATATTTTAAACTGGAGAGGTTCTGATAATGAACGAAAACGTTTTTTTTACTGTTTATGTGTTCTATTGCAGAAAATTTACGGATAGATATACTGTTTAAAATTCTCCCGAATTTCAGTTAGTGCTCTTAAACTGGAATTAATAATTTTTGCTATTTTTGTTATTCTGGTGTGGTTTCGATTTATTGGGTGATAAATTGTTTATAAAGAAGGATTTGTTACTAATACCTTTCAGTAGCTTTAATGATTAACTATGTTTAATCAGGAATTACCGTAAAATAATTTTACATCAATCTTTCATAAAAATCGTGTTAAAAAAGACTTTTTTTATTTTTTTACTTTTTACGATTTCTGTCTCTTCTTTTTCTCAAAAAAAGGGGGATGCAGATGGTGATGGGGTTTTGGATGTTAATGATAAATGTAAAAATGAATTCGGTTTAAAAAAACATAAAGGCTGTCCGGATTCTGATGGAGATGGGGTGCCCGATATTGATGATGATTGTAAAAACGAAAAAGGGCCTGTTAAATTTTTCGGCTGTCCGGATACTGATAAAGATGGATTTCCTGATAATGTTGACAGATGCAAAAATGAAGCAGGACCAGTTGTGGGATGTCCCGATAAGGATAAAGATGGTTTAAATGTTTTAGATGATGATGATGATAATGAGTGGGGCCCAAAAGATAATAAAGGGCGCCCCTACAAAGATTCAGATGGAGATGGGATAATGGATCATTTAGATGAGTGCTGGGATCTTGCAGGAACACTTCCGAATGGCTGCCCTGAACTAAAAAAAGTAACAAAATCAAATAAATCGAAGCAGAATGAAATCATATTTGATAACGGAGATTCAAATTTGAAGGAATCTTATAAAAATGATTTGAAAAAGCTGGTGGGAATTATGAATAAAAGTGAAAATACATATTCGGATATAATGATTGAGGCATTTGCTGAAGAGGGTGAAGGGGCAAAAGATTTGTTAAGCCTGGCAGAAAACAGGGCAAAGGCTGTAAAAAAATTTTTAGTAGAAAATGGTTTGTCAGCTTCCAGAATTATCAGTGATTATAAGATTGTTTCCAGAATGAATAAAAACAATAAAAAAGTGGATATTTATTCAACATATAAATAATTTTTCGGTCACTGTCTATGCCTGTAATTTTAAACATATATTGTTATATTTGTATCAATCTTTAATAAAAATGTCAGTTAAAAATTTATCCCCATTCCGCTTTTTTAGAAGTAGTTCTATTGGAGATGCGAGAGATATTATATGTTTTGCTTTTAATGTAATAGCTGCAGAAAGGTGTTTTATTTTATCGAGTTCTAAATAGAAAATGATATGAAAGACAAATCATTTTTCTCCAGTTATAAAAGAATTGAAAAGTCTTTAACAACGATAAGATTGCTGCTAGCGGTGTTTTTTTTAGCAGTGTGTATTACAAGTAGTTCATTCGCACAGGTTGCCATTACAGCGCCATCATTAACGGTTACCGACTGTTCTCCTTTTCCAACAAACTCAAGTACCTTAGGAAATATTGTTATTACTGAAACGGTAGCAACGGATTTTGCAATAATAACGGGAGGTACGTTGATTCTTTCTGCTCCATCTAATTTTGAATTTACAGCAGCAGGCAGTGCATCATCCACAGGTACTGAAATTAGTGGGGTATCAGTTGCTTTAACCAATTCAACTACTATAACCTTGACCTTTACCGTAACTGGTACAGCTGTTATTAATTCAATATCAATTACAGGAATTCAGATAAGAGGGATTACTGCAGCGGCAGGCCCCTCCACGGTTACAAGAACGGGTGGTACATCAGTAGTTGCAGGAGATGCAAATGGTGCTATTCATGCAACACTTACATCTGTATTGAATTCTATAACTGCGGGCACTATAACAGCGGCTCAAACCGTTTGTACTGGTGGGAACCCTACAGCCTTTGCAGAAAGCGGTACTTCAGGGACCGGCTCGCTTACTTATGCCTGGAAATCTGATGCGGATGGGTTTGGTGCTGCTACACTTGCTACTACGGCAACCCATGACGTTCCTTCTGGTTTAACAACAACAACAACCTACAGGCGCGTTACCACAAGTACTCTTAACAGTGTGGCTTGTTCCGCTAATACAAATGACATAATAGTAACTGTTAATCCTGTAATTGCCGGTAATACCGTAGCTGTAGCTCAAACTATTTGTTCCGGAACTTCACCATCTGCGTTAACCGGAAGTACTCCAACAGGCGGAAGTGGTTCTTATACCTATTTATGGGAATCATCTACGACCAGCAGTTCAACTGGTTTTGCTACGGCATCCGGTACAAGTAGTGGTATTGGATATACTCCCGGAACGTTAACGGCAACTACCTGGTACAGAAGAACTGTTATCTCCGGTCCTTGTACATCCAACGTTTCTACAGCGATTGAAATAACTGTTAATGCTGTAATTGGTGCTAATACAGTAAGTGCAGCGCAAACAATTTGTACGGGAAGTTCACCATCTGCGTTAACGGGAAGTACGCCAACAGGCGGAAGTGGCGCTTATACCTATTTATGGGAATCATCCACCACCAGCAGTACAACAGGTTTTGCTACGGCATCCGGTACAAGTAATGGTATTGGATATACTCCTGGGGTGTTAACGGCAACTACCTGGTACAGAAGAACTGTTATCTCCGGTCCTTGCACATCCAACGTTTCTACAGCGATTGAAATAACTGTTAACGCTGTAATTGCTGCTAATACAGTAAGCGCAGCGCAAACAATTTGTATCGGAAGTTCACCCTCTGCGTTAACCGGAAGTACTCCTACAGGCGGAAGTGGTTCTTATACGTATTTATGGGAGTCGTCTACGACTAGCAGTACAACAGGTTTTGCTACAGCATCTGGTACAAGTAATGGTATTGGATATACTCCTGGAGCGTTAACAGCAACTACCTGGTACAGAAGAACGGCTATATCAAGCCCTTGTGCATCCAGTGTTTCCACCGCAATTGAAATAACTGTTAATTCTGTAATTACCACAAATACAATAGGTACAGCACAAACTATTTGTTCGGGCACAACACCATCAGCATTAACCGGAAGTACACCAACAGGCGGGAGTGGTGTTTATACGTACTTGTGGGAATCCTCCACAACAAACAGTACCACAGGTTTTGCTACGGCATCAGGTACAAGCAGCGGTATAGCTTATACACCAGGAGTATTGGCTGTAACAACGTGGTATAGAAGAACCGTACAGTCTGCTCCATGCACATCCAATGTGTCAACAGCTATTGAAATAACCGTTAATCCAGGAATTACAGTAAATACAGTGAGTTCTGCGCAGACCATTTGCACCGGAGTCACCCCATCAGCATTAAGTGGAAGCACGCCCGGAGGCGGAAGCGGTTCCTATACTTATTTATGGGAATCATCTACTACAAGCAGTTCTACAGGTTTTGCTGCTGCATCGGGCACAAATAACGGTATTAGTTATACGCCAGGTGCTTTAACAACAACAACCTGGTTTAGAAGATCAGTGTCTTCAAGCCCTTGTTCGGCAGATCTTTCAGCTGCTATTGAAATTACTGTTAATTCTTTAATTGCTGTTAATGCAATAACTGCGGCCCAAACAATCTGTACGGGAAATGCACCCTCTGCATTAACAGGAAGTACTCCAACAGGAGGAAATGGTTTATATACTTATTTGTGGGAATCTTCAGTAACTAGTAATACCACTGGTTTTAGTACGGCATCTGGTACAAGTAATTTAATAAGTTATTCTCCGGGAGTTTTAACTGTAACCACCTGGTTCAGGAGAACAGTTATTTCAGGTCCATGTGCATCCGATGTATCAGCCGCGGTTGAAATAACCGTTAACCCGGTAATTGCTGCTAATGTGGTTTCAGCAGCCCAAACTATATGTTCGGGGGCCATACCAGCATCGTTAACCGGCAGCACTCCAACTGGAGGAGATGGAAGTTATGTTTATTTATGGGAATCATCTACATCAAGTAATATTTCAGGATTTAGTACTGCATCTGGCGCAAGCAATTCAAATGGTTATTCACCGATTGCATTAACTGTAACTACCTGGTATAGGAGAACCGTTACATCAGGTTCCTGTGTAAACGTATCTTCTGCTATACAAATAACCGTTACACCAGGTTTAGCAAATAATTCGGTAACAGCAGCACAAACGATATGTACAGGAACTGCACCCTCATCCTTAACAGGTAGTATGCCAACAGGTGGAAATGGCTCTTATTCCTATTTATGGGAACTGTCAACCACTAGTAATAGTAGTGGTTTTACAACTGCATCAGGTACAAATACCGGTATTGGTTATGCACCAGGTGCTTTAGCCGCAACTACCTGGTATAGACGTGTAATCACATCAGGCGTGTGTTCAAATGTTTCCTCAGCTGTTGAAATTACTCTTAGTCCTGTTCCGGTTGCAACTGCTGCAAACAGCAGCCAAACCATTTGTTCGGGCGCTTCATTTTCTACAATAGTGGTTAGTACCAGCAATAATGTTGCTAATACAACCTTTACCTGGACACGTAATAACGGAACTCTAACAACAGGTAGTGTAACAGGTATTGCGGGAAGCGGTACTGGAAATATTATTGGGACCGCACTAACAAATACAACTGCAATTCCTATAACTGTAACTTTTACAATAACTCCTACCGGACCTTCTCCAACTGGCTGTCAGGGTGGTACAACAACCGCAGTAATAATTGTAAATCCAACACCTGCTTTATCTAGCAGCATTGCATCACAGATGTTATGCAGTGGAAGCAATTTCAACTATTCACCTTCGAGCGCAACTACCGGTGCTTTATTTAACTGGTCAAGAGCGGCTGTAACGGGAATAAGTAATTCGGCCGGCAACGGTACAAATAATATTAATGAGATACTTACTAATACTACAACAAATCCTGTAAATGTTACCTATGTTTACAGCATTTCCGCAAATAATTGTACGAATCCCAATACGTATAGTATAGTTGTTACCGTAAACCCAACGCCTGTATTAAACAGTACTTTAACTGCTCCGGCAATATGCAGCGGCAGCATTTTTAGTTATACACCAACAAGCTCAACTTCCGGTGCCTCTTTTGTATGGACGAGGGCTTTAGTAACAGGAATAAGCAATGTGGCTGGCAATGGTACAAATAATGTAAACGAGTTACTAACGAATACTTCGTCAAATGCTTTAAGCGTCATTTATGTTTATAGTGTGTCTGCTAACAGCTGCACCAACCCAACATCCTATAGTGTTAGTGTGAGTGTTAACCCGCTGCCGTTAGAACCTGATTTTACTCCTTATGCCGCAACAGTTTGTTCTGGTTCACAAAACATGTCAGTAACTTTGGACAGTATTCAGGATAATCTGTCTTTCGCATGGTCAGCAACAAATGCTAATTTAGCAACATTGTGGGGAGGTGCATCTTCTTCCGAATTTAATTTTGGTACTGCAAGTCCTGCAGTAATAACGTTACAGGTCACTTTTATATTAACGGGCTGCAGTAATACCCACTCAGAAAGCATCACTGTTTTACCAACGGCAGCTCCATTGCCTGTTCCTATTTCCGTTATAAACAGCAATTGGCTTATTTGTCAGTTGAGTGGTTCTGGCGTCTCTTATCAATGGGGGTATGATAGTATACCAACACTTGAACCCAATATAATCAATGGAGCCGTATTTCAACAATATCATGCTACCGACTATCCTAGCAGCAGCAGGGAATATTGGGTAATAGTGAAGGAAGGTGATTGCTTTACTAAATCTTATTTAAATCCCCAGTTTTTAGGTGTAGATCAGTATGTGCATGATAAAACAGTTAATTTATTTCCTAATCCTGCCAAAGAAAGCGTTACCATTTCTTTTTCAGAAAATATAGCTTTTTGTCAGATTTTTGAAATTTCCGGACGAGTTATAAAGGTAAAACAATTGGTTTACCCTGATAAAAACGTGGTAATTGACACGAGAGAATTGAATAATGGAATATATTTGGTAGAATTTGAAACTATAATGCATACTAAGTTTTTACAAAAACTCATTATTCAAAAATAAAAATGAAGATGAAAATTTTGCTTTCTGTTTTATTTGTGCTTTTTCAGTATAGCGTGGTTAGTGCGCAACAACAAAAGGTACTTACAACAGATGAAATAAGAACAGCTATGACTACTGTCTATTCTGTTTTTAATCAGTATGTGGCTGCTTCAAAGCTTCAAAAACAAGGTGTTAATGGCATTTCAGAGGAGCAAGAGCTTGTATTTCTTGAACTATTTGAACCCAACGCTATGGTTTGGGATGATCTCACACCATTTGACTTTCCGGATAAAACAGAAAAAAATTCAAAAAAAACAGTTGAGAATTTAACTACTGATTATAAAAAATATTTTCCGGGAGGGCTTATTGTCAGGATTTTAAACTCAAATATTAATTTTGAAAATTTGTCTAATAGGGACGTCCGTATTGTAATAGAGCGAAATATTTCGGGCAAATATCCGGGGAAGTATTTTATTACGAATGAGGGAGCTGTTTTGGAAATAGTTATTAAACTATCCGATGATTTTACTTCTGCAAAAATTGCAGAGATACTAAAAATAGTAGGCTGAAGGAATAAGTAAATATGCATATAAACACAGATAATAAATTATTCAGACAGGAATGAAAAGATTATGTTGCTTTTTTTTCGTGTTTGTTTTCCTGGGAATTAGCGTAAGCTTTGCTCAGGGAGCGATGACTTTGCAGCAGCGAAAAACGGCTGCTAATACCGTTTATTTAATGGTAAAGCAATACCTTAAAGCTTCCAAGCTTCAAAAGGCCGGGGTGCCTGGAATCACGGAGGAAAAGAAACAGGCGTTTCTTTCGCTTTTTGAAGAAGATGCGGTAGTTTGGGATGATATCACTCCTATTAATTTTCCTAATAAAATTTTGTATAATGAAGAAAAAACTATTGATAATTTAATTGCGGATTATGAAAAATATTTTCCGGAAGGGCTTACGATCAAAAATTTAAATTCAACTATCAATTTTAAAAATTTACCTAATAAAACTGCTCAGATTGCAATTCAACGTAATATTTCAGGAGAGTATATGGGGGAGTATTTTATTTCCAACCCTTCGGTTGTTTTGGAATTGGAATTAAAATTATCTGATGATTATACTTCTGCAAAAATAACTGGTATTAAAAAACGTATTAGTAATCCTATCACTTGTGCCACTTGTCCAAAACCTGCAGTAGCAGTGGTGACTCCTTCTAAAGATCCGATTAAGGTAAAAGCTGAAAAAACGCCTTTAGAAAAACCAGGAATAACACTAGGTTTTAATTTTTCAGCTTCAGGGAATTCGGTAACCATGGAAGCTCCGGATTTGGCCAAAATGAATTATGAAAGTTTAATTGCTAATAAAAATTCAATTAGGGGCTTTTCAGCAAAAGGCGGACTAGCCATTACGGCCGGTATGGATGTGAACGTTATGTTTGGGAAAACAAAAAAATGGGGGATTGGTCCAGGTTTATTTTTTAATTATTCAAAGGCTAAGTTGAAGTATGATACCATACACCAGGTATATAAAGGACAAAATGAGGGTGATCTTCCTGACTTTATGAGGTTCTACACGGCTTATGATATTTCGGAAAATATTTCAATGAATAATCTTGGTATTAGTGTTCTTTTAAAATATAATAGTGGAACAGATAAAACAGGTTTTTATTTTGATTGCGGGCCGGTTTTTATTTTATCTTCAACGGCAAGTTCAAAATATTCAACAACTGCTGATTATGAAGCCATTTATCAATATAACGGAAGCGGGTATTTCTTTGACCCAGCTGTGGGAATAGATAGAAATGACTGGGTTATGACCAAAAAGGCATTTAATGAATCCGATCAGAATACCCAGACAGAAGCTGAATACTTTGCATCGTTAGCAGATTTTAATGTTGGAATAGATAAAAAGGATGATGGCCAGTCAGGGAAATTTAAATTCAAACAAGCTTATGGCGGTTTGATTAAAGCAGGGGTTTCTATGCCTATTTCAGAAACAATTCAGTTTCTTGCGGGAATTAATATTATGTATCTCAAAATTCAAAATAACAATAGTTACAATCAGCCTTTGGCAGAAAATATGGGAACTTATAATTCTACGCTCTCTGCTGTTAATGCAATCAGTAACCTTAATGTAGGAATCAATGTAGGGCTTGTTGTTAAGCTATATAAAAGTGCAGGTAAAACTAAATAAAAATTTATTGAAATTGACAACACGTATATTCGCAGACAATAAAAATTAATACTATAATTATTTAAACAAAAATTAGAAAATGGCAAAGAAAAAAGGTGTAGATAAAAGCGTTTTTATTGTTTTATTGTTGCTAATCTTTATTGGTGCAATCATTCTGGTATTAAGAATGTTATTGGGTAATAAATGCTCTGATACTGAATTTACGCTAAGTAATAAAAATCCAAAAGTAAATGAATTAGTTACTTTCAGATATGAAAGCCCGGATGTAAAATCATGGGAATGGGATTATGGTGATAGCTCTCTCATTGGTACGCATTCAATCGAATCTCATATTTATTTGAAACCTGGAAATTACACAGTTAGGCTTAGAACAAATAATTCTGCAGATTGTGATAAGGTTGCTTTTATTGAGGTGTTGCAAAAGGATGCGGAAGAAGTAAAGGTGGTAAAATTATTACCTGTGCCAAAAATAGAAGCTCCTAAAATCGCTTCTGTAGGGGTTCCTGTGACTTTTAAAGAAACATCAGGGACTGCAACAAGTTGGGAGTGGTTTTTTAGCGAAACTGGCCGTGTTGATTCAAGAGATCAAAATCCTTCTTATTCATTTCGTGAGCCGGGTTTGAAAAAGGTGACGCTGATAATCAATGGGGACAGTGAAATTGCACAGTTTGAAATTAAAGTGAATCCAAGACAAATTGTTTCTTCCGAGAAAAGTTCTGGTTCTCCGGAACCTGCAGTTCAAAAAGCTCCTCAAATAAATGATGAGACTTTTAAAACCATGCTGAAAAAGATTGCCGACAGGGAAATCTCCAGCGAAGCATTTGATAAATATATAAATGGATATTTTTCAATGTCCATTAAGGTAAATGGTAAAATAGTTGAGTTCGATTCTTATCTGAAACGTCTAGGTATAACAGGTGATTTCACTATTAAAACAATTAAGTTAAAAAAGGATAAATACGGATATGTAAACGATATTGAAATTACGGAATAATATTTCAGATATTAAGAAATTGAAATAGCGATAATTGTTGCATAGGATGCTAATAGAAAGCATTAAAACGGTAGAAAAAATGAGAAAAATAATAGTGATTTATAGTTTGCTTTTTTCCTCGATACATTGTTTTTCTCAGGTGGAGAGCTTCAAAATTATTTATATTGATAATAGTAAACCTACCAGAGAAGATGTTTTAAATGAGATGATTTACGAAAAAATATCAAAAAGTTTTGAAAATATAAAAGCAAAAGATCAAAAGTTTATTCTCTTTCTGAGCAATGGACTTAATTATACAATGACCTACAATTCAGCGAGCTTAGATAAGATTACTGATAAATTGTATTCCTCAAATACCGCGGTTCCGGATCAGTTTTTTGATGTAGAAAAAATGAGGGACATGGTTTATGAAAAATTAAAAAAATACGAAGGCAATGTAAGTTTCGAGTTTTTTATAATTGGTGAAACTGCTGGAAATATATGCAGCAAACCAGCACCATTATTTAAGTTTTTTCCTGCTGAAATTGCTTTCGCATTTAATAAAAAGGTGGATGTAACAATAAATTGTCCTATGGCAACTTTACCTGTCAAGCCCGAAGAAATAAAGACTTCGCTCAACTTCTATAGGACTGAATATACTCAGGAAAATATAACTTTTAAATTTTTAACTTTTTAGTATTTATTATGAAACACAAATTAATTGTTATAGCATTTTTTACATTTCAATCTGTTTTCTTTTGCGTTGCTCAGAAAAATTTTGTTGGACAAAGAGTATTGCCTTTTCCCCGAGCTTACAATTTTCCAACTGGTAATGAACCTTTGGATGAGTTGACTAAAGTAGAGGAATCAACCAATAATATCTGGATAGTATTTTCTGATAGAAATGAAACACCAACCTACTCGCTTCCTGGCGGGAAAAAGGAAGTTAAAAAACTCGCATTTATGGATGCGTTTTATGTTCTGGAGGAAAAAGGGCAGTTCATCCATATTTTGAAATATGCTCCAAATGCTTTCAATAAGAAAAAAAAGCAATTAATAATTGCTAAAAACCTGGAAGATTACGGATGGGTAAGTAAAAGTAAAATGTTATTGTGGCAAAGTTGCTTAACAACTCCTCAACGTTATGCTATTAAAGGTTTAGCCATTAATTCAGTAAACACTGTTAGTGATATAAAGAAAAATGCTACTCAGCTGTCTGGCCAAAAGCTTGCATTGTATAACGATCCCGAATTGAATAAATTAAATGAGAACGATTTTAGATTATTCGATTTCCTTTATATTTTTAAAAAGGAAGGCGATGCTTGTCTTGTTGGCAAAATTAATGAAGTGAGAGGAATTAACCAGATTCAGAGTGCTTCCAGATATATTTTGGGATGGGTGAAAAATGACATTATTAAGGAATGGAAGCAACGTTTATGCCTTGAACCGAATTATGAGCCTGAAGCAATTCAGGAAAGAAATAAAGCAAATGTTTCTAATTATGTTTTTATAAACAAGGCAGGACTAGATAATTTCAAAAAGAGCTGTGACAGAGGCTCTAAGGAATCGGTAATATGGGAGAAAAAAGTAACTGAACGTATGAGAGCCGAATGGAAAAGAATGCCAATTCTTTTAGATGAAATAAATAAAATAGATCAAACCAACATCAAAACGGGTATAGTTACGGATATATTCGGAAAAAACGGAACAGCTGTTATTACCTCCGATGATTATTTGCAAATTGATGCTGAGTATAACGTAGTAAGGAAAAAATTTAGAAATGTTAATATTGTATTTGTTGTTGACGGATCTGAAAGATTAAAAGATTTTAAAAACACAATTGCCAGTACCATTACTTCTGTTATTAATCAATGCGAAGAAAGCAATGAACAATTAAAGATGGATGAGCGAAAAGGAAATAATTACAAAATTGGGTTGGTTGTGTATCGCGATTATGCTGAAAAACAATGCCCTAAAGGTGATATTTCTATTCAACAACGTCCGCTTACTGACAGCTACAGTGATATCCGTGAGTTTTTTGATAATGAAGTTATCATGGGAAACTGCAAAGATCAAACAGATTATCAGGCTGTTTACCAGGGAATCAATACAGCAACACGAATGTTTCAGGGAAGAGAATCTGAATCAAATTTAATAATTCTTATAGGGTGTGGATCAAACGATCCTGCAGATACAAAAATAAAAGAATCTGAAGTAGTGGATAATCTTGCGAAGTACAAGGTTGGTATGCTTTCTTTTCAGGTGAAGAATCCTAGCGGGCCAGCCTTTAATGATTTCCCTATTCAAATGGTGAAATTAGCTGAAAATGTAAGCAATAAAATTGCAGGTCAATATGGTACAAAATTTCCAGCCAGCGCTTTAAAAAATAAAAATGTTAAAAGACGAATGAAATCGCTTGGACAAAATTCTTTCAAATTTGAATGTCCGGAAAGTGATCCTCTTCCAGGAGTTGTGGTTTTTTCTGATAGAAATGTTTCAATTGATGAAAAAGTATTGAATGGCCTTATTCTTAATTCTGTGGAGGAAATTGTTGAATCAAAAGAATTATTGTTAGCTAATATGGAATCGTATCTTAAAGGGCAAGGTTCTAAAGTGAGCATGAATGAAGGAATGTTAGCATTTTTAAGCAGCATGAAGGTTGATGTTAGTTTATTACAGAAAGTCTCCTTTGATAATCTTCAATTGTATGTGGATGGTTACGTATCATTGAAATGTTCAAAGCTAAAAAAGGATTTGTATACCTATAGTGTTTTATTATCCTACCAGGAGTTATCACAAATAATAAGTGTTATAAAACAAATTTCGAAACCAGGTTCTGATAAGGAAGCAAGAGCCAATATGAAAGCCGCATTTAAGGAAATAGTAGCGGGGTATTATGGGCCCAAAGAAGCGCGTAACGCGATGAATAGCCTGTTTGTTTCTGATCTGCTTACAATGATAAGTGGAATGCCATCCAAGAATTCAATATTAACTGAGATTAACCTAAACGATGTAACAGATGAAAAAAAATTCCCCTATAATCAATTTATCGAGATAAAGGGCCTTTTAGATGAATCTGCTGCCCAGTTGGAAGAGTATCGTGGCAAGGAAAGTAACCAGTTTAACTCAGATGATAATATTTATTATTGGGTTCCTCAGGAACTATTTTTATAGTTTTACTTAGTGTTAATTAATGGCTTGAATAATTTTTAAATTTTTATGACAAAAAATATTTTTGAAATAAGATCCGCACGTTGTTCATATAGTGGAAGCGCTGATGATATTGTTTTATATATTGAAAATCTAGATATTCCAAAAGGCGAAGTAGTTTTTTTATTGGGCGCCTCCGGCTCAGGAAAAAGCACGCTGCTCGAAATCCTTGGATTAATGAACAATACATTAGTATCAGGTGATATTACATTCTTTCCGGGTGATGAAGTTATTTCATATAAAAAATTATGGGCTGATGATAAAAGTGAAGAGCTGTCAAGAGACAGAAGAGCCTTCATGAGCTTTATTTTTCAGGAAACAAACCTGATGGACAATTTTACAGCCTACGAAAATATTTGTTTATCATCCATGATTCAAAAGGATGCAAACCAAAGTGAGGCGATGGCAGGGGCAAAGGAGCTTATGCAAAGGGTTGGGATGCCAATAGATCAGATTTCCGAGACTACACTTGCTTCTAATTTGTCGGGTGGACAGCGTCAAAGGGTAGCTTTTGTAAGAGCTCTTAATTCTGGTTTTTCAGTGTTGTTTGGAGATGAGCCTACTGGAAATCTGGATGAAAAAAATGCCAATGCCCTCATCCGTATTATTAAGGAAAATATTCAGCCTCATACTACAGCCATCATTGTTTCACATGATATTGATCTGGCACTCAATCATGCTTCAAAAATAGTTTGTTTAAGTAGATCTAAAACTCATAATTATTCAGAAATACTTCAAAAAAATATTTTTGAAAGAGAACATTGGGAAAACCTCGATGTAGCTAAACTTCGTTCTTTTAAAGGCAAAATTCGTTCACTTTATGATATCGACTTAAGCACAAGAGTAGCTGATGTTGCAGACGATGTGGTTGTTGAAATAAAAGAAAAGCACAAGATAAAGTATAAACAATTATTTCTTGTTAAAGAGGGGAGATCATTAACCGGTAAGGGGTATACCAATTTAATTGCCCTGATGGCAATCCTTTCGATAACCTTGCTTGCAATTGGTTTTGCAAATGGTAGTTTAGAGTATTTAAATAAAAAGTTGAATGATCCATTTGTAAATTGGATTACAATTACAATCCCACAGGCAAGGGCAGACCAAACGGATAAAATGCTTCAGGTGCTTAATTCCGATGAAATAAAAAAGGAATATTCCATTAAATCGGTGCTTACATATAAAGAGCAAGCTCTTGGATTTAAGAATAATAAAGACAATATGTTTAATCAGGCTGAAGGACGATCAGTTCAGTTGGGTGAATACGGTGACGACCCTATGATTATTGATATTATGAAAGAAAGTAATAGGATATATGGCGATGAGAAAGGGTTTCGCAGTCCTAAAGATTTGAGTATTATTGTTACAGAAAAATTCTTAAAACAATTTAATTATGATTTAGAAACGCCAATTGTATATTTTGATAATCCTGTTAAAGACACGCTAACTAACAAATGGGTGTCACTTTCTGTGCCTATAAGCATTAGAGGTGTTGTTAAAGAGATGCCTGGTAAAGTTGACTTTATTTATTCGCTTTATTTTTTACAAGCCTACCTGCAAACCAATGAATGTACGTTTGATATCAGACAAAAGCATGACATAAAAATTATTGTTAACGGAGATCAGAATCTTGCCAACTCTGTGATTGCGGCAGTAAAAGATTTTTTTGTGGCCAATACGGAGTTTTCAAAATATGATCCATTACCGTTCAATCCCGCAATTAACAAGGATACCTATAAAGAATCGTATGAGTTTCTAATCGGTTTCTATCCTTGGCCTGAATCAGATAATACTATAAATCAGATCTATGATAAATTGATCAATTCAGTGCAAATGAAACCCTTTAAAAAAGATATTTTTAGGTTGTATCGTTATGATGATTTCTCCGAGGACTTTTCACAGCCTCCACGTTTTGATATCATGTCTGTTAATTTTGAAAAATTGGATAATGTAAGGAAATTCGGTTCCTATATAAGTTACAATTTTAATTCTGTAGATGAAAGAAAATTGGGTAATTTAATAGAAGTTGATCTTGCAAATATCCGCGAAAAAGAAAACTTTCTCTTTTTGAGTAATACAGCTAAAATCATTTCATTTTTGGTTCTGATATTCGGTTTAATTACGGTTATTCTTTTTATTTCCAACCTTTTGAAAGCACATCTCTCTAAAATCAAAATGAATATAGGCACCTATAAAGCCTTTGGTTTAGCTGATAAGGACGCACAAAATATATATTTCATTATTATTTTAAGATTTATTTTGCTGGGTTTAATAGCCTCTTTTGTTTTTTCTTTTGGTGCGGGCTTATTGATTAATGCTGTTCTTAAAGAATATATTTTTATTGAGGATAATAACTCCTTTTTTAAATTAATTGATTCATTTACATTCTTTTCCATTTTTGTAATTATAGGAAGCGGAATATTGGTTTCCTGGTACACCGTTAATAGGATGTTAAATAAATCTCCTGGGGATTTAATTTTTAACAGGGGTAATTGATCTATTTCTTTTAATTTTAAAAGCAGGTTATTGTGATGGATAAAAAGCATCCTTTTAGGTTGTTTTTAAGCACCAAGTAATTAAAATCGGTTCAATTTTTTTGTAATTACTTGATTATTTTGACATTATAATCTATATTTGGCTATGTTAATAGTTTTTTAACGTTAATTTAATATACATTTCTATGTCACTGAATCAACAAACCATAGATCATTATTCTATTAAGGCACAAGTGAGAAGAGCTTTGCAATCCTCAAGTGACCCTAAAGCTATCAATCTGGCTAACAATAATGCTGTTCTTGAAGCGGTAGCCAAACAATTAGCCCATATAAATGCAAATATGGACACGCTGGCCAACCAAACTAGTAATTATTTAAATTCGCCAAATGGTCAAAATGCCACAAAAGCAGCCAAGTTTCTTTCGGGGCAAGTTATAACTTCCGTACAGATTGCCAAAAATGCCTCTAATCCTGTTGCTTTAAGCGCTTTAGCTGTAAAAAAAATATTGTTAATTGGCGGTCTTGTTTCAGAAAATGATAAAGCAAATTGTGGATTTGCAGTGGCGATTTTAGCTGCACAGGGCACGGCAACTGTTGCAGCAGGATCTTTGACCTTTGGAGTTGGAGGAGTACTTGCAGGTGCTGGGTTATTAACTCAGGTTTATTCTACTTATGGTGCATGTAGGCCTCTTTTTTAAACAAGGTTTTTGATCCTAGCAGCTATCTAAGTCTGGGGGCTAAAGGTCTCCTGTCCATTATTTAATCTGCTTTTTAAAAATTTGTTTTATTTGCATTTTTTTATATCTTTGTAAGTAGGGCTAATGATATGCCCAGCTGTTTTGCATCATTACTTACAAATACTAAATTTTGCAGTAATTCTATGAAATCAAAATTGAGACTATTAACGTTTCTTTTATTACTTTTTTCGGCATCTGCTGCCTTTTCACAGAATGCAATTATAGCGAAAGAGGACAATGAAATCCCACCAAAAAGCTATATCAAACAATTAAAGAAAGAAGCAGATGCAGCATTGAAAGTCAAGGTTGTAAATGTGCATCTTGATTCTTGTAAAACGTGCACATCAACAGGTGTTTTATATGTTGTTGAGGCAGAAATATTGAAAAAATATTTCTACAAAGGAAAAAAAACGGAGGAGAATTATTTAATATACACCACTGCTGCAGATACTTCGCTTTATAGAAAATCAAAAGAACTAATTGTTTTTTTAAACAGAATAGAAAAAAAGGATATTGAAAAATTTAAATCTATTGGATGGACGGCTCGTCAGGCAACCGAATTTAAATACACGATTGAAACAGAGTCTTATATAAAATAAAAAATAAAAGATATGCAACTACCTTCATATTTTTCGTTAGAACAAAATTACGATACAGATTCCGATACAAATGCCGTGAAAGCCAGAATGGGTGGAGGCCTTACAGCTTCCTGGCTGGGAAATAATACCTGCGCCATGCGAGTGTCTAAAGCGTTAAACTATGCCGGAGTTGCTCATCGGATCAAGCGTGGCCATGGGATGGAAGTTGTTAAAGGGGAAGATGGTCTTTTATACGGTTATAGAGTGGCCGAACTTAAAAAGTACATGAAAAGTATATACGGTTCTCCTAAGCTTATTGAAAAAGGAACTAAAATTAAACAAGCTGATTTTTATAATAGAAAAGGTATCATTGCATTTGATGTAAAGGGTTGGAGTGATGCAACAGGTCATTTTTCATTGTGGGATGGGGCTAAAGTTCTATATGGTGATGAATTTAGTTTGCCTACTACAGGTACGGGGGTTACTTTAGTTCAGGTTTCTCTTTGGGTATGTCCTTAGTTATTTTAACCAGATTAAATTACTGAATATAAAATATCTTGTCACTAAAATTTTTTCAAATACCAGTCTTTGTTAAATCATTAAAATCTTTAATTTCTGAGCTATGGATAAAAAAAACTTAATAAAATTTAGTTCAAGTGAACTAGTAATTTCAAGGGATGAGGCCATTGAAATATTGAAATATTTTTTTGGGAATTTTAAGCTAAACTCTGGTGATTTGACAGATGACGATATTGCATTTGCTCAGGCTTTATTGGTGGAAGCAATTGATTTAAGCAATGGAATGATGATTGCTGAGGCTGTTTTTAGAAGCAAAGCAAATTTTTCAGGGACAATAAAAAGGCTGGCAACAACTGTTGCAAAGCAATCAACACGTCTTTGGTGGAAAAACGAACAAAAAAAGGCTAATCAGGAAATTGTAATTTATGATAGTATTAGAAATACTATTGCAATGAATTTTAAATCTATCTGGACTATGAGAGTACAGGGAGCCTAGTAAGCTGATTTTAGTTTTAAGAATTCTGTAACTTTAAAGTATAAACAATGGGAAAACCAGCGGCAAGAATAGGCGATATGCACACATGTGCAATGTCAAGACATGTTGGGGGACCAATTTTGGGCCCTGGATGTCCAACTGTAATTATAGGTGGAATGCCAGCCGCGGTTATGAGTGATAGCTGTGTTTGCATGGGTCCCCCCGATACTATAATAATTGGTTCAACAGGTGTATTATTTGGAGGAAAACCTGCGGCACGTTTAGGTGATAAAACTGCGCATGGCGGAGTGATTACTGTGGGGTGTCCTACAGTTTTAATAGGTGACAAATCTGGGGGAATGCCGCTTAATATGTTGTTAGACATGGTAAAAGTAGTTCCGATATTAGCACAGCAGGCTGCTTTGAAACAAGCCGCAGCAAACGGAGCGCCTTTTTGTGAAAAATGTGAAGTTCTCAAACAAGAGAATGAGTAATTATAGAATGCGTATTGTTATTGTGGATAATCAAAAATAATCCCAAAAAAAATGTTGATTATAAAGAAGCAACAAATTGAACAAATCAAGGATCATAAACTGTATGATTTTGCCTCTACGTGTCAGCAACTCATCAAGGATGAACATCCAGAAATTTTTAAAACTCGTTTGGAAAAAGATTGGAATACCTTTATTCTGGCTAAAATAAAGGCTGCAAATACTTTTGGTATTTATGAAGCTAAGAGCGTATACATGTATATACTCACTCTTGCAAAAAATCCCCAATACTTTCATCCCAGGATGCCCCAATGGGCTGTGGATATACTTACCTGGCCGGGACGTAGTGAAGAAAATAAAATATTGGAGCTTTGTAAAGAAGTTTACAATCTCAATCAACCATCACTGTAAACATATAAACTGTAGATTATGGCATCTTCACCACCTAAGAAACCTATTAACGATAATTGGGTTACCCCTAAAAAAGATAATACCAAAGTTGTTAAAAAGGAAATTGCCGATAATACAAAAAACTTGAAAAGTGGACCAACTGTTCAGAGTTGTCCGTTGAATAATCAGCCTAAATACAATCCCAATAATAAAGCGTGTAATTTTGCCTCATTAAAAATATCCAAAGAAGAGAGGAATTTTGATCTTATTGTAAACGCTTCCACTCCTGCAAACCGTAGAACATTAGAAATTGTAGCAGGCTACGATAAAAAGCCTGCAAAAACTACTTTTCTTTTGCAGGGATCAGTAGGGCCGTGCCCTCAAATTCATAACAATAAACGCAGTTTCGATCTGGCAAGCGGTACTTACAAAATACTTCAACTGACAGAAAACAATCTTGAAGTTAATCTTGTTTCTAATACTTTGATGCGATTAACTCCCTGGACTGTTCAAAAATCTAAATTTACTATAAGTACAAACCGATGCGGCCACTCCAATGAAACAGCAACAGTGGTAGTATACCCCGATTTGGAATTAGATGTTTTCATCGGATGGGATTTTGGGGAAACAACTTGGCAAAAGGGTGAAAATATTGAAGTAAAAAAAGGTAATAGAAAAGGTGCTGCAGCCAACAAACGAAAAGGGATTGGTCTTCTTGAAAAAACTCCAACCAATACAAAAGAAGTAACAAAAGGTTTAGCTGTTGGTGGATCAATAAAATATGATGGTTGGGAATATGAAATAGAGGCCGTTTTCAAAACAACATTCCAAACTGTCGAAAAAATTAACAGGCTGGCTGACAGAGTTAAGGTGGCACTCAGCGTAATTAAAGGATATGAAGGTAATCCAACTTCCACGTTAAGTCCAATAACCTTAGGTATGATTTTTCCTGTTGTAAAATTGCATTTTGGTGGTGCATGGAAGGAACAAGCCGGAAAGCCTACTGTTGCTTACGAAGGGGTTATAAAGTTGGGGGGGGAGCCATTTTTTGGATTATCTTTTGAATGGAATATTACAAGTACTGTTTTAAAAGCGATACCTGGTGGGGGAGTGGTTGATATAATTAAAAATAAATTGCAAGCAGGATTACTCGATTTAGTGCTAAAAGCTAAAGGATTAATTGAAGGTGAAATAACGTGGATATTTAAATATGTAAATAATCACTTTGATTATGATAGAGCTACAGGAAAAGTAGATGCTAAAATACCGGTTTCGGCTGAACTTACGGCAATTAAAGGCGAAGTGAATACAACCTTTGTACACGCAAGTATTGAATATAAAATTGGGGTGGATTGTGGCTTAAGAATTGGCGTTAGATATGAAAATGGCTCTATTGTTTGTTCCGGTGCCTTTCTTAACTTAGTAATTTGGTGGAGCGGTGGAACTGAATACGGGTTTGGTAGTCAAGATACAAAACCTAATAAGTATGGAGGGAAAAGTAAAAAGGAAATCACCGACAAACATATACTTTACAAAAAGGAGCTGGACAACGAAAAAAGTGAAAAGGTGTTTTTTAAATATGACGTTAAAGCCAATAAATTTGTATGATGAACCAAACTTTTTATACACTGCAGATAAATGCCATTTCTACCTGTTTCGAAATAAAGGTAAATGACATTCCTCTACACACAGAGTCTACCGGATATTCAACAGCAGTTGAAATTCCTATTAACCATTTGTTAGTAAAAGGATTGAATCTCCTTCAGATTTCTATATGGCCGTCCAAGCATGAAAATGAATTTGTTGGTCATACCAAAAGTGATTTTGAGATTTTCTATAGAGATATAAATGATGACAGGGAGCAGCGCAAATTACTTGCTACAGCCGAATTTCCAGACTATATTACTGATGAAACGCTTAAAACGTCTACACTTAAATCAAAAACAGAATTTCAGGTTTCCTTACCAACAGAAATACCTCTATGGACTATTTCTCCAGTTTTAAAACTGAATGAACCAACTGTAAATGAAGTGATGGACATTTATAAAGAATATTTTAATGCATTAAAAAGTAAAAATATAGACGCTGTTTTGAAATTGACAGGCGCCAAAAATAAGGTGTATGCCGATACCTCCTATAAAAGTTTAAATACTCATGTTGGGGGTATAAGGGAATCTCTTACAACGGTTTTTGCTGATGCTGAAAATGAGCTGATTGATTTTGATATTCAAATTAAAAAACCTGAACTACATGCCTTTGGAAAGCTTGTAACAATAATGAATGATGAAAACAGGTCCCCTCTTCAGTTTTATAATGCGGAAACAGAAGTAACTACATCTTACAAAATATATCTTTGTAAAAAAGATGGTAAGATGACAATTGTACTCTAAGGCATAACAAAAAATAGTAGTTTATTAATTTCAACAAAACGGAGCTAAGCACTAGTAAACATTCAATGGCAGGTAATATTAACTATACCGTAATTCTTGATGCTGCCAGGCTGGAGCATGAAATTGCCGTTGCTAATGAATTAAATCCGGAAGGCTTGTCGCTGTATAAAGGGCAGCCGGAAGAAGAACTTTCTGACGTTGCTCCGTATCTTTTTAGCTGTTTTAAAAAGCCCGAATTTCAAAAATGGGTACTTGATTCAGGATGGGGGAAATCATGGGGTGTTTTCGCTCAATGTACTATAGAATTCATTGATTTACACCGTCATTTCAGGCGTTTTTTGATGGTTAAAACGGAAGAAGGAGAACAACTGTACTTTCGTTTTTATGATCCGAGGGTGCTTCGTATTTTTCTTCCCACGTGTGATGCTGTGCAGCTTCGTGAATTTTTTGGTCCCGTTTCCAAATTTGTATGTGAAGATGAAGATCCGGCATTTGCGCTTGTTTTTTTTCATGATAATACAAAACTAATTACGCAGCGCCTACCGGTGAAGGATGTATTCGGTGCTATTGAAAATGTAAAACCGGAGATAGGTGTATTAAATGAGGTTAATGAAGACGAAACTACTCCTCCTAAGCCATTGTATAAAGAAATAAAGGAAGAAAAAGCAGATGATTCTTCAAAAGAACCGGAAACACCTCCTAAGAATGACAATCCGGATAAGCCAAGAAGATTTAAGTTTTATGAATAAATAAAACTACTCACTCATAATATACTAAAAAAGCCCTGTCAGTTTTTTAAAAACTGACAGGGCTTTTTTTTATATGCTAAATGTAAGTAGGCTGATTAATTGCTTCTGGAACTTACTCTTAATTCCGTTTCACAATCTTTTAATTCCTCTTTCATCTCCTTCAGATTATCTTTCAAATCTAGAATTTCTTTTTCAAGTTTTCCTAAATCTTTATTTAATCCGGCATTCTCGTTTACTTTTTGTTTTTCGGAAAGGATGATGGAATAAGCGTTGAAGGCATTATTGGCAAATTTGCTTATCGTTTTTGATTCCGATTTGGCAAAAGATGAAATAGAAACCAATTGAGCTGCAATAGTACTTCTTACAATGCCATTAGGGTCATTATCCAATCTTAATAAATTAACATATACAGAATCCAGTTGTCCGAACAGCTTGTTTTGTTCTGCCTGCTCTTCTTTAAATTTTTTATTTTCTTCTTTTAATAATTGATTCTCTTTTAACGGTACCCCGCCATAGTCAAAATATATTGCAATTACGAAAATAATAAAAGTCAATAAAAATAGTAACGACAGTTTAACAATAGCCCAAAGACGATCTTTGGTGTTTAATGGCTCCATATAAATTTATGATATTAAAAAATTTCTTTTCTTAGGTTTGTCTGTATTTTCAGCCTTTTCAGAAGTAACAATAATTCCTGTTTTTTTCTTGTCGCCAATAAAATCAAGTTTATTTAATTTGCTTAGTATGGAAGAAATTGTGAATACAAATTTTTCCACAACCTGCATGGATTCATTGATATCATTGTGATCATATTCAACGTTCACCATTTCATCTACAATAGCTTCAAACTCTCCCTGGTTAATTTCCACTACCCAGTCGTGAAAATAGTTCAGCATTTCTTCCTTGCCGGTTCCGGATTTAGCATCAATGGAGTTTTTTATCAAACGTGCCATTGCTGCGAAATACTGAATAAAGGCAATTGGAGGCTGCTCAGGTATCTGCCATCTGAAATTGTGAATACTGGTACTTAAATATTTCACTAAATCTTCAACAAGATATAATACCGTTTTAGCTAAAAGATTCTGTTGCTCTTTTTTGTATATTTTCTGAACAATAGAACAGCTGTGAAGTTCCATTTGACTTAACGCCCCATCCAAATCTTTACAGGCTTCAGCTAAGTCAATCTGGCTATTACTTCTGGAAGAAGGTGGAATGTATTTGTCATCTAATTCAATACCGTTTGGCACCACTTTAAGTTTACCGATTGCAATGTGATAAGCACCGTTTTCTCTGATATTTAAATCACCAACAGGCAATAGATTTATAGAATAGGTGTAATCAGCAAAAGGGTATCTTGGAGGGTTTTCCGAAGGATCCGGTTTCCCTACCGGATTTTTTGAATAAGGATCAACCGATAAGGTAATATAGTAGGATTTACCATTTGAAAGATCATCCAGTTTAAATTCCTCTGATAAATCGGATAACGTATTTTGTTTGTTTACTTCGTTTTGGTTATTGATATCAATCAAAATTCCGGCAGGAGTAACCGCCTTACATCTTGAAATGGTTATTCTTAATAATTTGGCCCTGTCAACATCCATATTGATTTTTAAAGATGAAGAAATACCTGTTGAAGGCATTATCAAGCCATAGTTATATTTATTAACCACTACAGAGGCTACTTCTCCCAATTGATAAATAAGTGAATTTTCTTCCGCCTCAAAATGTGAACGGGTTATTTTCATCCCATCCACCCAATTGATAAAGTTATATTTTCTTGACATGGCTTTTTGGTTTAATGATTGATTGTAAAATTGATTTGTAATTACAATATTAATTTTTCAAATCCTTCGTTTGTCTATTATACTCTTTCTGCAATTATTACATTGTTTTCACGAATACCGTTTTCCCTGATAGAAACTAGAGGGTCAACCAGCTCATCCGAACTAAAAAATTTAGGTTTGAAATAAAAATTCCAACCATAAACAGAATCGGTATCATCTTCTATCCTTATTTGTTTCCCTGCGTTTGAATCATTATACTCCGTAATCGCCAAAGCGAAATATAATCCAAATTCCATTTTAAGCGGGGCTCTTCCTCGGATAGGTACAATATCCGGGCTATCAAGGCTTCTTTGGATCTGAATTTCAATCAGGATAATATTTTTATCTTCCAGTTGCTCTTCAGGGATGTCAAAATCAAGGTCACCTGCCGGGAAATACCATTTAGTATAAATTTTTTCTGGTATCAATATGGCCAGCTCCGCAGATTTAATGATTAAAAAAGGTAACACAAAAATTATTTGTGCTGCAGTAAACAGCAACGAATAATTAGCTAATGGTGAAAAAGAATAAACGATCTGGTAAACTAATATCCCCAATACAGCGATATACAGGGTGAAAATTACTTCCTGAAAAAAGGTGCTGTTATTACCAGCTGCAATAAATTTATTTAAAAAGATGTAATGAACAATTCCAAATACAAAAAAGAGGAACTGTGAAATAATAAAAACTTTTAAAGAACTGTCAACTTCAAGAAAACCAACAAAGCCTGCACAGCCGTAAACAATAATTGTGATTACTGAATAGATCATGAAAACCTTAAAACTGATGGCTTTATTGTGGGTTTTTAAGGCATAAAACACGGATGCTAAGGCAACGGTTATAGTGAAAAAAATAACCGGTATAAATTGGCTTTTATTTATAAATGAAAGTAGAACCATTGTTTCTAATTATAACCTAAATAACTTACAACTTCATCAGTTGATAAATAAATACCTTCCTCTTCTTTTTGTAAGAACAAAAGTACGTTTATTTCAGCCGAATAAGAAAAAAAATGTTCACATAAAAGGTCCAATACCTTCCTTAGTTTGCCATTTGGTAAAAACTCATCCATTTCATTTCTTTTAATTTCGCGGATGTTAATTTCAAGATAGGGGTCAAAGTCAATATATTGGTTTCCTAATATAAAATCAAGTCCTAATAAACAGTCACCCAGGTTGTTATGGATGTTGTTCCCAGGATTAATTCGTACGGTTTCAGATATTTTTATTTCAACAGGTTTATTACAAACGATTTCAAGCAGTTTTGAAATCAGATCGTAATTGCCGGCTATTTTATAGCTTTCAGGAAGAATTTGAAACAAGAGGGTTAAATATCTCTGATCAATTTTTTTTAATTCCGGCCATATTTTTAAGTAAAGATCAAACTTATAATGTTCGGAAAATCCCAGAATAGATTTCCGTTCCTCCAGCTCTTCAGATAAGCGCACCCTGCCATATTCCTTTTCCAGAGCAAGAAAAAAAAGCCTGGCAGCCTCTTCCTGTTTTTTAAACAGTTTCATCTCCTCAATTAAATCATCGGTAGTTCTTTTTTTACCGGTTATTTTTGGCTGATGGAAAACGCCTTGCGGAATAGTATCATATAAACCTTCTCTTGAAACATCAAAAAACAGGTATTCTTCATTATCGGGGCCGCCTTTTTTATTGTAGATTTCAAGTACATCTTTACGCACATTCCGCTGCGATAGTCCAACAGGCTTAATAACAACATCATCTATCCTGGTACCATTTTCAACCAAGGCAGCTCCAATAACCTCGGCTTTTATATCAGAAGTTATATTTTCAACATTTAAAAGTATTGGATTCATCTAATTGTTTTTAATTCGAACTTTTAAAGGCAGAATAAAAGATGATTTTGTTTCTATTTTTGACTGAAGGATTGAACTTATAGATTGCCACTCGTCATCTTTGTAAATATCATAATGCATTGGTTCTATTTCAATTTCAAAATATTTGATAAATCCTCCATTAGCTTTGCTGCTAACTTCAAACTTTTTTTCAAAAGAAATATGCTTTATCTGCCCTTTTAGCTCTTTGGAACAAAAAACTTTGATATCAGCTACTGTAACAATTCTATCTCTTGTTATTAATGACGCCTTAAAATTGTTTAACACCTCCGATTGGCTCAAAGGGTCTCTTCCACCAGTGGTATTTGAAAGTAAAACAAGTTCATCTGCTCTTATATCAACACTTGAAGATGCCTGAAGTTTAGAGCCAATACGTATGTTGTTTGCTTTCTCACCTGCTGCGGTCCAATATTCAACAAAAATATTGTCTTTTAACAATTTAGGCTTTACCATTATATAATTAGCAGCTTCTCCGGCTTTTCCTCTCTTTACTTTTTGTTCCAATGCTGCTAATTGCTGATTTAATTCTAATAAATTTGTTGAGATAGCTTCCTGCCCGAATAAAGCAAAAGAAGCGCTTTCATCCCTTAGCAAATCAATTAAATAATTTAATAGATCTTTTGCATTGCGATGATCAAATCTTTCAACTCCTCCTTTTCTTACCACATATTCACCGTTCTCTATTTTATTGGTGTCGGAAACTTTAGTGGTATTATATTCCTGACCATTGAATGATTTTACAGACTGCACATTATATAAATAATCCTCTTCTGTGCCTAAAGGAACCACATTGAAATTCGATTGTATTCTGAATGTTAACTCATTTAGCTTTTTATTGCAAACCGGAAAAGCATTAATGGTACAAACGAGTTCATCCAGCACTTCATCAGAAATATAAGAAGGGAATTTAAGTTCAACCCATACTAACTCTGATTGAAGCTTATCTAAATTTTTGGGGTCGAATAATTCAGAAAAATGAGAGGGATATTTAACTTTTTCAATTGAATTAGGTCCCCCTTTTTTACTCTTTAGACCTAAAGTAACAAATCTGTTTTCATATAAGGTGCCAATTGCACTTTCAACATTGTTTAACAGATCAACACCTTCATTCAATACAAATTCACTTTTTATATTTAAATTACCCATTTTAAATCCAATCGAAGCAGGTATTTCCTTGCCATTAATGGAAGCCTTTACAAAGGGTAAAGCATCAAATAACCGCTCTTTTTCTGAATTTGAGGACCAGTCGAAATAGATACTTAATTTTTCAAGGTTTTCAATACCTGAGTTTAGCTCTATCCCAAGGTAACAAACATGTTTGTTTGACGTGTTGTTTTCATAACCAAAAACTTTTTCTTTGAAAAAAACATCCCTATGCTCATACATACCGTATGGAGAAACTGAATATTTTATTTTCCCATCTAATAATAATACATCACTTAATGGAGAAAAATAAATATCAAAATGATTTTCCTTATAGCTGCTTTCACTTGCAGGTCTGTTTTTTCTGAAAAACAATTGTGAATTTTTGCTTAATACAGAAACCGCTTCATTCGGCCTTCCATGAAGTATTCCATGAGATGGTATAGCTCCGGCATTTACTTCCGGTAAAAGTAATTTAGAAAGTCGCTCTAAAACTCTGGCCTGAGATGCATCCTGTTCATTGTAAATTTTCTCAAATTCCTTTGAGCAGGAGCCAAACAACATGTTAACTACGGGATCAAATGCACTTAATTCGGCTTGCTGAACGCCCCATAACAAGGAAGCATTTTTAAGCAGGCGGTTTTTTATTTTATCACTTGTATTATTACTCATGTTTAATCAAAAGATAATGGACTAATAAATAAACTATCTTTAAAATAAAAAGGTTCATTCGTTTCTGCAATATTCGCTTCTACAGTAACGTCAACTTTTTTCTTCAGCTTTTTAATGTGGGAGTTAACAATTTCTTCCTGACTAATATCTGTTTTCACAGTAATATTTGTTAATCGATGTTCGTGATTTATTAAAACAAGTTTAACGGATTTGCCTACCTGTTCTTTCCACAAATTTATTGAAACAATATTTTCAAAATCGTTATCCCAAATAGAACATCCATATGTTGGGTCCTGTTTATATTCTCCAAAATGAGTGGTTAGGATCAAATGAATATTCTGACTAATTGATTCATTTATATCCCCGCACTTTGCTAAATCATTTTTTTTTAACAAGTCCGTAAATAATAGAGGTAGGCTATAAAATTGCATATATAAAGTTATTAAATTTTTTTTAAAGAACAGTAAAAAATCATGTTTCAGGAAGGCAAAGAATAGTTTATTGTTGTTTTAGCCTGTTTGCTGAGTTGTTTTTGATATAATTTATAAATTTTTTGCTTTTTAGAGTAGTATCAATAGATAGACCCCTCTTACATACTGAGCATAAATTATCATTATTTAAAAAAGACACACAGCTTACAGGCATTTCGTAAGTACTAATTCTTTTTTCAATTACGTCAGAATTAGTAAAAGCTTTCTTTATTAAACTATTTTTTTTAGTAAGAATAAAGTCATAGACCGTTATGTTAAATGTGTCTTTTTTTATTGAACCTACACTTTCATCACTTATTGTTATATTGTATTTTAGGCTTGTTAAAGAGGTGTCTAATGAAAATAAAAGCTTTTTTGAAAATAAAAAATCTTCATTTTTCTCATTGTCAATCGTATTCTGCAAGTGAGGATCATATTCAAAATGGACAGTGTTAGAATTAGCAACTAGTCTGAATTCTTCAACTTCTTCTTGTTGAACAGGATTTTTTTGAACCGTGTCTTTTTTTACAGTATTACTACAACCGAAAAATAAAAGAATAAAAATGGGCAAACATACTGTTTTCATGGTCTTTCTACTTCTCCCCACAAAAAATTTTTTAGTTTGGGTGCAACGGCCAAATCAACTCGCACAAATAACTTTTTGGCAGCCACAAGCTTCAGTATTGCATCATGTGCATTAGTTTCAGTGCTTCCGGAAAGCAGTTTGATATCTTCTTTAAATAAATCGAAATTACCAATAATTTCAACACAGCCTGCGGCTCCCCAACCAGATTCATCTATGGTTTCGGGACCTGCATGAATAAGGAAATTTCCCTTGATTTGTATAGCACCACCATATGGAGAGTAACGGTTATGTACACCATAATTTGGATTGTAATAGGATACTACTGTTTTTGGGAAATGGCTTAGTCCTGAATTAGCCCAGCCTTTTGTTCTGTATTTTGAATCTGGTTTAGCGGGATCATTCCAATAGGGCATGAACCTTAACGCCTTCCACTCTTTTTTTTGAGCAGGGAGGTTATTTTCAATGAATACTTTAAAAACAGGGGTTGTATATAATTCTATTTTACCATTATTGTTAAAATCATCATTCGGGTAGGAACGAGATCGGTACGTTTCACCCGTTTTAATATTTGAAACTGTTATTAGTACAGTATTTAATTTACTCATGATAAATTATTTTTTATTTTGAAGCATACGCTGCTTTTTACAGAGTTTATTTATTCATGCTACAATAATAAAACCCGAGTCTGCAATTTTTTACAAGATCACATTAATTAAGATAGGCTTTTAATAATGCGAAGCTTTGTTAATTAATCATTACCACTCCTGATTTAATTTCCATCTGGGCTGATGATGTTAATGATGCTTTAGGGCCTCCATCAACATCTAAGCCTGCAGCAGCATTAATTTCCATTTTGCCTGCTGACTTAATTTCAGCTTTACTTTGAGACTCCATTTTTGAAGTCTTATTTTTTACAGTGAAAGAGTTTTCAGATTCCAAAAGCATTTTACTTTTTGAGGAAACCGTAATTTCGTCCGCTTTCATTTTAATTGTTTTCTCAGCGTCTATTGTTATATCTTTCGCCTCCATCTGGATGGTACCATTCGATTTAATAAATATTTTATCGTTTTTTATGTCCAGAACAATAATATTTGCAGAATCTTTATTGTGAATAGTTATAGTTTCTTCACCTGGTTTATCGTAAAATTTTATTTCGTTATTGCTTACGGTACGAATTGTTTTAACATAATTATCCTTGTCAAACCTGTCGGAATGGCTTGCTTTTCCATGATAAAGTGAGCCAATTATATAAGGGGCATCAGGATTGTTATTTTCAAAGGCTACTAAAACTTCATCTCCAACTTCTGGTATGAACTGAAAACCTTTATTCTTACCGGTATGTGGGGTAACTAAACGTATCCAAGGGGTTTTTTCAGGGCTTTTCTGCCAGAAAAACTGTACTCTCACTCGTCCTAGCTTGTCAGGGTCATTATTGTCTTTAACAGTAGCCGGTTGAACTCCGCATACAGGTGTGATAAAGTTGCTGTTTTTAGGTGGAACAGTTAGCGTAGAAGGAACAGCCTCAAAATTATTTTGATAGATTCCCATGCCATCCGTATAGTGGGTAACATTTATAACGGTATACGATCCATAATTCTCTTTTTGTTTATCAGCAGCTGATTGAATAGATATTTTTGAACCGACTTTTAATTTAGGATTTACGCTTACTCCTGTAGCAATTACAAGGCCTGCTGCGTTATATGATTTTCTAATTTTATAAAAATCTTTTTGTTCATTCAGATTTTTAAAAAACTGATGGGAATTCATTAAAGGTTCCTGACCAAATAAACTGTCAGACTCAGTGCTTGCAAGGCTTCCATTCTGATCAAGTCCTGAAAGGGCAACCTGCGAACTAGAATGTTCTATGCTTTTATTTTCTTCAAACTGATAGCTGGTAGCTTTATATTTAAGGGGGCGTAATTTAATTCCTAATTCGAAATTAAGTAAATCCTGCCCTACATTTAATTCTATTTCATCAACAGATTCCAATCCGCCTAACACATAATCTCTTCCGTTGTAATATGACCATTGGCCATATGCTTGAGTAATTCTTTGTAAGAAGTTAAAATTGCTTTCGTTGTACTGAACTAAAAATGGAATTACAACATCCGGAACAGGGTTAACTTTGCAAATTAAATCGTTTTTTGGATAAGGTTTTAATACCTCATTAATAATCTGACTAACAGTTTTTTCTGAAAAGGATCTAGTATTAGGGCCATCATCAAGAATGATAGTTGGGCTGTACCCTGATATAATTAAATCACTTGTATTGCCTCCAAACCGGGAGATTTTAATATCTGTAATTATTCCGTTAAACTGGTTAAACTGGCTGGTTTGTTTAGAGTTTTTTTCTGGTAATATTTCTATTTTAATTGGTTTTCCGATAAAGTCCTTGCTCTTTTGCAGGCTAACAATTCCGGCACCTTCAACATCCTGAAGCGGTAATCGAAGTTCAAATGAATGATGTTGATCTTCACTTTGATTAATAGTTAATTCTTTAAATGCGGTTATTTTTTTTTGACCACCAAGTTCAATATTGGTCTTAACATGTGTTTCCATAAGTAATGAATAAAATAGTTAACTTTTTATTGAGTGGTGTTGTAAAGAATAATCACTAAGTTAAGAATAAAATCTGAAGTTTAAATGATCTTTCAAATTAAAATTTGATTTCAAATAGTACTTCTGAAATATTTCCCCGTATGGGCAAACCAGAACATTTAATTCAGACTAATCAGAGAAAAGGGGCAAGGTTTGTAACCTTATCATGGTAGAGAAGGGGGAATACAAAATTGACCCAATAATTCAATAACGGATACATCTAAAAAAAAATCACAGTATTTTGCAACTGTGTTTTTTTTCAGATTTGTTGTTAAGATTCTTTAGGCCAAGGGTTAGTGTGAGTAGCATTACCTACTGTAATTTTTTCTGCGGTAATTGTAAAATTAATTTTACATGGATTTTCTCCAATTGAATCGAAAGTTTCGGAAATATGAACAATGTAAGCATTTTCAAATTTCAATTCTTTCATTTTTGTATTGGAATCACGCTTTAAAAAAATAACATTCCCATTTTTATGTGTAAACTGGTCAATCATCCACTCATTTAAAGAAGTGTCGTGAGTTGATTCTATTTCGAATTGAACAGTTCCTCCTTTTACAGCAGATGATGGGCGTCCTGTTGCATCAACATCTCTGTGTAACGAATAACTACAGTGTGTTAATCTAATTTCACTTCCGCCTTCAATAGATAAGTTTGCTTTAAATGACATAGTTTTAGATTTAAGGGTTAGTAATTAACTTTTAACTGCGTTTTGTTTCGATTAGGATTCTTTAGGCCAAGGGTTAGTGTGTGTTGCATTACCAACTGAAATTTTTTCAGCAGTAATAGTAAAGTGGATTGTCATTGGATTGTCACCTACAGAATCAAAAGATTCAGATAAAGATACAATGTAAGCGTTTTCGAATGTTAATTCTTTCATTTTAGTGTTAGAATCACGCTTTAAAAAAGTAACATTACCTTTTTTAGTAGTAAACTGATCAATCATCCATTCATTTAACGATGTGTCATGAGTAGATTCAATAGCAAATTGTACTGTTCCTCCGCGTACCATAGATGATGGACGGCCTGTAGCATCAACATCTCTGTTTAGGGAATAACTGCAGTGAAGTAGTCTGATTTCAGCTCCACCTTCAATAGATAATTTTGCGTTAAATGACATGTTTTTAGGGTTTAGGGTTAGTAATAAATTGATTAATTACAGTGTGAAGTTTTCTCACACCAGGAATAACTACTACTTATTAAGATTCTTTAGGCCAAGGATTAATATGGGTTGCGCTGCCCACTGTAATTTTTTCAGCTGTAATTGTAAAATGAATGGTCATTGGATTTTCTCCTACTGAATCAAATGCTTCAGCAATATGAACAATGTAAGCGTTTTCAAATTTCAACTCTTTCATTTTAGTGTTAGAATCACGTTTAGAAAAAATAACACTACCTTGTTTAGTTGTAAACTGATCAATCATCCACTCGTTTAATTGAGTATCATTAGTTGATTCAATTTGAAACTGTACAGTTCCACCTCTTACCATTGATGATGGACGACCTGTTGCATCCACATCTCTGTTTAAAGAATAACTGCAATGTAATAATCTGATTTCTGTTCCACCTTCAATAGATAAATTTGCTTTAAATGACATGGGCGTTTTTAGTTTTAGGGTTAATAATAGTTATGATAATAATATTTTATTGTTGTTTGTATTCCGCTTTCCAGTTTGGATCAACATCATCTCCTTTTTGGCCATCTAAGGAAATAACGAAGTTTTTCGCTGGGAAATACGGTGTAATGTGTATATCCAAAAATATTCTGTCTTTTTGATTTGGATCCTGTTGAAATTTAAGAATTTTAAATTTCTCCACTAATTTGCCTGGCCCTGTAATTTGATCCAGCCATTTTTCAATTTGTGCCTGAAGATCCTTTTTAGTGTTCACATCAAAATTCTCGAATGCTCTTCTGTTCAAAAAGTCCATTAGAACTTTCATTACATAATCGAATACCCTTACTACAGAATAGGTTTGTAATCCAAGGTTATCACCGGTAAACAATGTTTTTGCAGACATTGCCATTACTTTTCCGTATTCATTAACCATTGGAATAAGTCCTGCTTTTTCTAAGCTGGTAATTTCAGATTTTTTCAATGGAAATCTAACAGCACTTACTTCATTTAAACCACCATGTTTTTTACCGGCAGCAACCTGAGACATTAATGTTTTGTATACATTACCTGCAAGTGCAGATGATGGTGGTACGTGTACATCGTCATCCTCTCCAATTTCTGCATCTTTGCCTCTGCCAACTATCCAGTTACAAGCCATCATCACATTTGATTTATGAGCTTCGCCACCAGTTAATTTAGAAGATTCAAAGAAATCTAAAACACCGTCCGGATTTTCTAAATTTTCGAAATCTGTTACCAGCATTACTTTATTGTCGTGGCATAATTTTGCCCATTTGTCAACAACTGCACCAGATCCAAGGTACCCTGGGATAGATAAGATAGAATAATTTTCTCTTAAATCCATTCTGTCATATCCGCCTTTAATCTGCTCGGCAATTTCATTAAAGAAAGTGGGGTTATCCAAATCTTTTAATTGCTCCAGATCAGCATTAAAAATGGTTAGATTTTTAATTTTGTCAGATTCTGTATTTTTGAAGAAAAGCTGAAGCGAACGGTAAGATGCCTCCAGTTCTTTTGTTGATTCAACAGCTTTTTTTAGATTGGTTCTTAAGGTTTTAGATGCAACATCAGCACTGTTTTGGCTTTTAGAAACCATTTCAGCAATATCACCTGATCCGGATAATAAATCTTTCCAGATTTGTAAGTTTTTTTTCAGTGTTTCGCGCTCACTTTTTTTGCTGGCATCAGTTAAAAATATTTTCTTTCTTGCTTTAGATTCAGGATTTAAATTCTGAGTCCCTTTTATACTCCCTTCAATAATTTTAAAACCGCCAAATTTTGCAAGTTTGGAAATGCTTTCATTAATTTCTACGGCCCCTTCTTTATGAGCTAATTTTTCTTTTTTTGACGAATCGAATTCAGGATTTGCTTCTGCACTCATTGTATAATTATTTTTAGGTTATTTTAAAGGATTAATACTTTGTTATTTAAACTCCAGCCTCTTCAAGCTCAGCAATCATTGCCTGAATGGCAGAGATAAGAGCTTGCTTTGTTTCCGGACTTTGAACAACAGTTTGTAAAGCACGATTTGATTTCAGCTCTTTAACGATTTTTAAATGCTGTTCTTCTGTATTGGATAAATCTTCCAGAAATTTACTTTTACCTTTTATCCCTTTTGGACCAAAGTCACCTAAATGATTAAAATGAATTGTTTCAGATTGAGTAGCCCCTTCTGCATTTTCAAAATCAATTTCAGAAGATGGCTGGAAATGTGAAAACACTTCTTCTACTGTTTTTAAATCAAAAACAGCCTCCGGAGAAAAAGGAGCCTCTTGCGTAAGTTTCTGAACGAAAATTGTTCTGTTTTGAGAAATATCTCCAAATGCTTCGTTTGCATTATTTAATTTTCTCTCTGTTCCACCTATTCCGTATTCCAGCATAGTTTTTTATTTTAAAATTGGTTAGTATAAGATGTGTTAATTAAAGTATTGTGGCAAACATAATAATTATTTTTTTTAAAAACAAATTTAATTGGTTGAACTAAATTTATCTGTTTTTACTTTTCAAATTTACCGGATAATGGTGTAAATCAGAAATTTAGATTTCCATTTGTACGAAAAAAAACAAATAAAGTTTTACTTTGTTAAAAAAAAATTGGAAGCAGACTGTTATTAATTTTTATACTTTTGAAAGCATGAGAAGGATACATGCTTTAACCACAGCAGGGCTTATTTTCGCATTAACAGGAATTGCTTTAATTCAATCAGGATTACCCTGGTTAGCTTCTGCATATGCTCTGATGGGGTATTTTTTTAGTCTTAAAGAAATTTCAAAATACACTTCCGGATTTCAATTTTTCACTCTTTTTCTGTCCGCTTTTACATTGGGGCTAAGTATTGATGTTAGGTGGTGGGGTATACCTTTTTTTACCCTTGCCTGCATTATAGCAGCTGCAGGGTCTACAGGCCGGATTATTTTTTTTCGGAAGTTTGGTTACTCGCAATATCGATGGTTTGAACCGTTTATGTTTTCTTTCGCTTCTTTATTATATCTGGCGGCAAATTTGATTCATCCTTCGGGATGGGAAGGCTGGCTGTTCCCTGCACTTATTATTGGAATTCAAGGTGTTTTGTCTGGTGGTGTTTTTAATGATCAGAAGCAGCTTTATAAGTGGAGGCTTAATTTAGAGAAACAGTTAATTAAAGAGGCTAAAGAGGAAAAAAGGCAATTGTTTGATTTTGATAATCACGGTGGAAGAATAGTAAAAGTAGGGACTAAAGCTCCTGCTTTCTCATTGCGTGATCAGGATGGAGACTTAGTGAAATTATCGGATTATTCGGGTAAAAAAAATGTATTGCTGATTTTTGTCCGGGGAGACTGGTGTGCCGGATGCCATAAGATGTTGTGCAATTATCAGGAAGAATATAAAAGTGATAAAGGAAATGATTGGGAGCTATTAGCTGTTTGTCCTGATTCTATTGAAATAAATCATGAAATGGCAGTGAAGCTGGGCCTGGATTTGAAAATATTATACGATGAGGGGCAGTCAACTGCAGAGAATTACGGTGTACAACTGCTGAAGTATGATAATATTTTTGCAGAAAAGTATACAGAAGGAATTCCTTTACCATCCATATTTTTAATCGATACAAATGGGGTAGTTCAGTACGCTTCAAAGCTTGATGAATCGGGTAGCTTGATTAGGCGAGAAACGTTGTTGCCAATTTTGGCAATTTAAATTAATATTTTGAAGCTTAATATTATTTTTTCGATCAGATTAGGTCACAATGAATATAGAAAAAATTAATTAGTTAATTTGTTACAATAGCCTTAAGACCAAGGCTAATTGGAAGTTATAAAATACCAAGATATGCAATACGTTATATGGGTAGTGATAATCAGTTCTGTATTGGTTGTAATAAATTTTATTACTGCTGCATATGTTAATAGAGGAGCAAAAAATAAGAAGGTTGCAAATGTCCTCATAGAAGAACTGAATGAAGAAAATAGTACCGAAAATGCGGATATTGTTATTGAACATATTGAATTAAAAGAAGAAATTCCTTTACCTGAAGAGAGAATTGATAAAAAGAAAACTGAAAATATTGAGTATTTAAAGCGTATACAGCAATCGGTAATTTCCGACCAAAGAAAGTTAGCGGAATATGCTCCTGAGTCCTTTATTTTATTTAAACCGATGGATTATGAGGGCGGAGATTTTTATTGGTTTAAAAATGTAACATTTACAAAAGGGGTTCCTGATGAGTATGGTGATATCCTATTAGAAGAATATACAGTTTTGCTGATTGCAACGGTGGATTGTAAAAGCCTTGAGGTTCAGGAGGGGTTTACCAACAGTATAAATAATTTAGTATTAAATGTTGGTGTATCCGATTCAGAATCAGGTGTTAAGGCTCTTTCGGATATATTGAATGAAATAAGAACCGGCCTTAAAAACGATTTGTCTAAAAAAATGGACGAAGTAATGTTTTCTGGAGGAAGAGATATTGTTTCATTGTGCGTAATTGATTTTAAGGCAATGAAGTTGAATTTTTCTGGTTCTCACAATCCGGTTTGTATAGCCAGGGGTGGGAGTATTATTGAATTAAAAAGTAATGGTGAAACTATTACAGCGTTTTCCAATAATCAGTTTTTTCAAATAATCGACAACACCTTTGATTTGCAAAATGCGGATTGTATTTATTTTTTTACTGATGGTTTCGAGAACCAATTCGGAGGAAGCGAAGGGAAGAAAATCATGTTTAAAGGGCTGAAGGAAACATTACTTGCTATACAAGAAAACACTCTTGAAGAACAGAAAGTTATGCTCAATAAAACGTTCGAATTTTGGAAAGGTGCGCTGGAGCAGGATGATCATGTGTTGATTATTGGGTTAAAGATACAGAACCGTAATTCCGAAGGTGTTAATTAAAACTGAGTTGAATCGTTCTATCTATTATAACCATCAGGCTGCGGGTCACCATCGCCACTATATTTATATCTCATAGTATCCAATAGCATATCCTTGATTCCTTTTGTACCGCCTGTCATACTTGTATCAGATAAATGTAAAACTGTTTTACGTAAAATCAGAAAGACCAATACATAGTAAGTATTGGTCTTTCTAATTCGACTTTACAAAAATGAGTAACCTGGTTATTTTATATCCCAGTTATATTCACCAGCCTCATTTAATGATAGTGTGATCGTGTTGCCTTTGGTCACAGTTCCGGCAATTATCATTTTAGAAATTGGCCTGCGAAGCTGTAAACGGATAACTCCGGTAATTGGTCTAGCTCCATATTTAGGAGTGAAACCTGATTTGGCCAGTTTTTCTTTCGCAGCATTTTCTATAACAAGTGTGATACCCTGTTTTTCGAGGGTTTTTAACAAGCTTTTAACGTGAATGTCAAATATTTTGACAACGTTTTCTTCCATTATCGGGGAGAATGGAACAATCTCTGTTAATCGGGCTAAAAATTCGGGACGGAAAAAGCGTTGCATAATTTCCATCAAATCATTTGATTTTGGAACTTCTTTGGCCATAAATTTTTCCGCTACAAATTCACTTCCTATATTCGAAGTAAATAATATGACAGCATTTGAAAATTCTCCCACTTTTCCAAGACGGTCGTGCAATTTACCTTCGTCCATAATTTGAAGAAATAAGTCAAATACAGATGGGTGGGCTTTTTCAATCTCATCAAATAAAACGATAGAGTAGGGCTGCTGACGGATTTTATTTACAAGGATACCTCCTTCTTCATAACCAACATAACCCGGAGGCGCTCCATATAAAAGGGCTGCAGAGTGCTCTTCTTTGAACTCGCTCATATCAAAACGAATCATAGAAGTTTCATCGGTAAAAAGAAATTCGGCTAATGATTTGGCAAGCTCGGTTTTTCCTGTTCCTGTAGGTCCTAATAAGAAGAATGACGCAATTGGCTGACCTGCTTTATTTAATCCGGAACGGGACTCTAAAATAGCTTCAGAAACCGCTTTTAAAGCCTGATCCTGTCCTACAACTCTCTTTTTCAACCAGTCTTCCATATTCAGTAATCGTTCTTTTTCAGAGGCCTGAACTTTTCCTAATGGTATTCCCATCTTGTGAGACACTACGGATAAAACATCAATTTTATCTACAGACTCTTTTTTGTCTTTTGCTTTTTCTATAAGACGTCCAAGTATATCTTTCAGATAGATACCAAGCTCCAAGGTCAGTTCCATTTTATCTGGTTCAGATTCCTGGTCAATCTGCGCCATTAATATAGGGCTGATTTTGTCTTTCAACTGGTTGTAAAACCATTTTAGATCAGCAAGAAGTTTTATATCTGTTATTTCTGTTGCGTCAGGATTTTCTTCTAATATTTTTTCCACTTCAGCTTTCAGCAATTCAAGCTCGCCCATAGAGGTCTGTGCCATCATTTTAACTGCGGCCATTGTTCTATCCATCAAATCGATTGCTGAATCAGGGAGTCTTCTATCTTTATCGTATCTTTTTGCAAGTTTAATTGTATCAAGAATCGCGTCTTTTTCGAATCCTAGACTATGATGCTTTTCATAATATGGAATGATCATCTCCAGCATTCGGGCAGCAACAATTTCAGAGGGTTCATCTACTTTAATAACCTCAAATCTTCTGCTGAATGCCTCATCTTTTTCAATATGTTTTCTATATTCATCATTGGTGGTAGCACCAATAACAATCAGTTCCCCTCTGGCTAATTCAGGCTTTAGTAATTGAGCGGTCCCAGAAGCACCACCATTCTTATCTAGTAAGGTATGGATTTCGTCAATAAATAATATTGCTTTTGGAAATTGTTTGATTTCTTTAATGATACCTTTTAAACGATCTTCCACTTCTCCCTTGTATGACGCTCCAGCAACCAAAGATCCGAAGTCAAGTTCAAATAATTGTGCGCCTTTTAAATTGTCAGGAACTTTACCTTCAACAATATTTATTGCAAACCCGTCAATTAAAGCGGTTTTACCAACACCCGGTTCTCCAATAATAATAACATTTGGTTTGGTACGTCTGCCTAGTATCTCAGCAACCATACGTGTTTCTTTATCTCTTCCAATGATCGGATCCAGCTTTTTCTCTCTTGCTAACGCTGTTTTATCAACGCAATATTTTTGAAGTGCATTGCCACTTGGCTTTTGCTCCGTACTGTCGCCTCCTTTAAAGGCAACAGGCTGGGTACCTACCGCATTTTGAAAATCAGCGTTTTCACTATATTTGGAAATGATTTCGGATTGAGTGATAGGATATGTTTTTAACTCGTCATATGAAAATGCCACGCCAGCAGTAGAAAGTGCCGCTAATAAGCAAATTGGATCAAGTTCTTGTTTACCAAGTTTAAGACGAACGTTTTCTGCTTCTTCAAAAATTGTTGCAATTGATTCATCTCCTCTGATTACTGAATCAAGCTTGCCTGATTTTGGTAATGATTCTATTCTTACTTCCGCCCATTCTTCAAGGTATAATACATCCTTCTCTAAAGAAATTAAATAATTCAAAAGGCCAATATCTTTATGAAGTAAGGCTTTTAACAAGTGCGCTCCCGAAAATTTGTTGTTTTGGTATTCCTTTGCAAGTGATTGTGCAATTGAAACAACCTTCTTCAATTCGTCTGTATAGTTTAATATATTCATTTGTGTGTTTTGTTTTTAATTGACCGATGGAAAGCCTATTATTGTTAGTTTGTAGCTGTTCTTTTACAAGTTGATTTCTTAACCTCAGAATTAGTATACGGGCAAATGTATAAAAAAAATAGTATTATTTATTTTTATTTTTTTATATCCTTTTAAAGAGTTAAGGACTTTAGTTAAAGCAATTTAGCCAGATAATTTTAACTGTAGAATTTCATTAGGTCGGAATACTCCTTGTCAACGATTTTTTGTTCAACCTCCGTTGAATTATCTGGCAAGCTGTCCGTTTTGAAATGCTTGTTAAACGCACCTTCTGAGCATTTCAATTTCAAAATTTTATCTTCTTTGTCAATTTCAAAATAGTAAATGCCATTTTTAACAGCAACTAAACGTCCAGAACTGCTGGTTATATCTAGTTTTCTTGATAATGCAGTATTTAAGATTTTAAACATTTTATGGATGTCAATATTAGTTTATGGACTGTTCTTTTGATAGCCAGTTAATATCCTTTTTAAGAAGAGAAAGTGTTTTTTCTTCGGGACTGTTTGGAAGCGGTGTGAAATTATAAACCCAGCCTGCCGTTTGTGGTAAACTCATTAGAATAGATTCAATTCGGCCATTGGTTTCCAAACCGAACTTTGTTCCCTTATCGTATACCAGATTAAATTCAACATAACGTCCTCTACGAAGTAATTGCCATTGTTTGTTATTATCCGTATAAGGCAGGTTTTTATTTTTATTCATTAAAGAAGTATAAATTGGAGCAAACGAATTACCGATCTCCTGAACAAAGGCGAATAATTGGTCCATAGTGGGTGAGCTGGCAGAAGTTTCACGTTGTGTTAATTTGTCGAAAAATATTCCGCCAATTCCACGTGTTTCTTTGCGATGAGGAATAAAGAAGTAATCATCTGCCCATTTTTTAAAATCGGAATAATAGTTTGGGTTATGCTTATCACAGGCTGCTTTTAAAGAAGAATGAAAAAAAACAGCATCCGAATCGTTGACATAATGTGGAGTTAAATCAATACCTCCGCCAAACCACCAGGTTCCATTATTCATTTCGAAATATCGTACATTCATGTGGATGATAGGAACCATTGGGTTATGCGGATGCATTACGATAGATACACCAGTTGCATAGAATGTGTTTTTTTCTGTTTTAGAAGTTGAATGTTCTTTTGTTAGAAAATCAGGAACATCGCCATGGACAGCAGAAAAATTAACTCCGCCTTTTTCAATAATATTTCCATTTTGCAGAATGCGTGTTCTGCCACCGCCACCTTCTTCACGTAACCAGTTTTCTTCCTGGAATTTCCCTTTTCCATCGGTGTCTTCCAATGAAATGCAGATAGCGTCCTGAAGAGATTTAAACCACTCTGTTATTTGTTCTTTTGTAAGCATTTAATTTGCTTTTACCAGCTTATTATCCTGATACTTTAGGATGTATACGAATTTGTTTTCGAAGCCTCCATTTGAAGAGTATTGCATGAAATCAAAGTTCGCTTCCAGACCATTGTATTTTTCAGCAACAATATTATTCAAAAACCCGCTGCCATGCTTTTGTAAAGCAGAGATAAAATAATAAGTGATATCAAATCCCTGAAAAGAGTATAATCCAGGGTCTGTTTTATATTTATTATAATAACCGGTCGTGAAATTTTTTGTTATTGGGTTTTGATAATCGATATAATTATTAGAAGGGATATGCAACGAAAGGCCGTTTAAATATTCGAAATCCAGATTGTCATAATTCATCCAGCCGGAAAGCCCGAATAATACGATTTTACCTTTTTTAATAGTATTCAGTTTACTAATAAACTCTGTTACGTAAGATTGGTTGTTTGTAGGCAATACAATTACATTTACTTTGGTTGAACTAAGCATGTTTTCTATTGCTCCCAAGCTTTTTGATTCCTTTAGCGTATCAGCAGCTTTATATCCTTTCTTAAGTAACTCTTTATTGGCAACGGTTTTAAAGGTGTTGTAAAATGATATCTCTTTTGGATTTCCATTGTTTACCAGAATAATATTTTGAGAGTGAAATGTATCTATTGCGAAGTGGGCCATTTGCTCTATCTGTTTGGAAATGGATGGCTGCACTTTACAAACGTAGAGGTTGTCAAATAAAATTTTATTGATTTGTGTGAACGGAGATACAATTGGAATAGAATGTTCTTTAGCAAATTTCGCAATCGGCATAAAGCTTGAACCATACAAAGGCCCAATCATTAAATCCATCTGAGCTAATTCCGGTTTCTTCACCAGGTTTATAATATTCAGCGAATCATGATCATCCACATCATAAACAAAAATTTTAGCATTTAATTTTTGTTTTTTCAGCGAGTCAATTGCTAATAAAGCGCCTTCATAAAATTGCAGTGCCACAACACTCTTATTTGGTAATTGATCATCCCCTTTTATGATTCGTTCCAAATCTATTTCATTGGCTTCATTGGCGTGGAATGGTAAAAACAAGGCAATGTTATATTGGCTTTTCAGCTTTCCCGGATAAATTATTGGAGCAGCTTTTACACTATCTTCAAAACGTTTGTTATCAATCATAAAAGCCGTAATACTATCCAAAGGACCCATTTTAAAAGTTGTGTCAGTTAAGGTGATAGGCTTGTTTATGGCAATTGGTTTTTCCTTAATGACAGGAGGGGTACTTACAACTTTATCTGGTTTAGGTGCAGGTTTTGAAGGTTCAGCTTTTTGTTTAGGTATTTTTATAGTCTGTCCGCTTTTTAAACCGCTTTCCAATTCAGGATTTGCAGCTTTTAGTTTTTCAATAGTTGTATTGTACTGTTTTGCTATCGAGTATAATGTTTGTCCTTGCTCAGCTTTATGAAGACTGAAATTAGCATCAGCTACTAAAGGGGCAGGTTCCACTTTTTTGATTTTTTTAAATGGAATTTTTAATACCTGACCCGGTTTAATTCCATTAATAGCTTCAGGATTTTCTAACACAATATCGTTCAAACTAAAATCGTAACCTTTAGCGATAGCGAAAAGTGTTTGTCCTTTTTCCACAGTGTGTAAATAATACTTTACACCACTAATAACAGTAGTGTTTGGGCTTTTTACAATATCTATATTTTTTTCCTGGGACCAGGATATGGAAGTATTCAGTAAAAGGCATAACGTACAAAGTAATATGTACATTATACGCTTAGAGACTATATTCTTTAATCTATTTAATTTCATTTTTTATTTGAATCAAGCACAAAACAAAGGATTGAGCAATGTTGAATACATTGTACTCCATACTTAAATACTTATTATTCCCACTCAATAGTTGCAGGAGGTTTAGAGCTGATGTCATAAACAACTCTGTTAATTCCTTTTACTTTATTAATTATTTCATTGGAAACTTTTCCTAGAAATTCATAAGGCAAATGGCACCAATCGGCTGTCATACCATCGGTTGAACTTACAGCGCGCAAAGCTACTACATTTTCATAGGTACGCTCATCACCCATTACACCAACAGATTGTATTGGAAGAAATATAGCGCCAGCCTGCCATACACTCTCGTACAAGCCTGATGTTTTCAGATTGTCAATAAAGATATGGTCCACTTCCTGCAATATGCGTACTTTTTCAGTAGTGATATCCCCTAGTATACGTATTGCAAGACCCGGGCCAGGAAAAGGGTGCCTGTTTAAAATAGCGTCATCAATTTGCAAAGATTTACCTACTCTTCTTACTTCGTCTTTAAATAGCGTATTAAGGGGTTCTACAATTTTTAATTTCATAAAATCAGGCAAGCCCCCAACATTATGGTGTGATTTAATGGTTGCAGAAGCGCCACCATTAACTGATACCGATTCAATAACGTCAGGGTAAATAGTACCTTGGGCAAGCCAGGTAACATTTTCAATTCGTTTTGATTCGTCATCAAAAACATCAATAAATACTTTTCCAATCGCTTTTCTTTTTTTCTCAGGATCGCTGATACCAGCTAATTCTGAATAAAAACGATCTTTTGCATTTACGCCTTTTACGTTAAGGCCCATGTGCTTATAGGACTCAAGCACATTTTTAAATTCGTTTTTGCGTAATAGTCCATTATCAACAAAAATGCAGTATAAATTTTTGCCAATTGCTTTGTGCAGTAATACTGCCGCTACGCTAGAATCAACACCACCGCTCAAACCCAATACTACCTTGTCATCTCCAATTTTTTTCTTTAACTCAGCAATTGTTGTTTCTACAAATGAATCCGGAGTCCAGTTTTGAGAACAGCCGCAAATATTCACACAAAAGTTCTTTAATAAAATGCCGCCTTCTATGGAATGGTATACTTCCGGATGAAACTGAATGCCGTATGTTTGCTCGTTCTTTACCTGGTACCCTGCAAATTCAACATCTTTTGTACTTGAAATAATTTCGTAATTATCAGGTATTTTAGTGATGGTGTCCGCATGGCTCATCCATACCTGGGAATTGTTACTTATACCTTCGAATAATTCATTGTCTTTTTTTACGAATGCTAAGTTAGCACGGCCGTATTCACGGTGTTTAGATGGTAATACCTCACCACCAAATTTTTGAGCCATTAATTGTGCCCCATAACAAACTCCCAATAATGGTAATTTACCTTTAAATGCTGATAAGTCCGGGTTTGGAGACTCAGGATCCCTTACAGAGAAAGGACTCCCGGAAAGTATTACCCCTTTTACATCACTTGTAATTTCGGGCATTTTATTAAAAGGATGGATTTCACAGTATACGTTCAACTCTCTCACTCTGCGTGCTATCAGCTGTGTATATTGTGAACCAAAATCGATGATTAAAATTGTTTCTTGCATGTGTACAAATATAGGAAAGCCAATCGAAATTGAGAAATTAAGCACTAAAAAGTATTTTATTTGGACTTATTAATAAAGTATTGTTTAAAAAGCTGTTGGTAATTGAATTAGCGGAGGATGCTTTATTAGGAAGCGATTATTTAAACTTGAACTTGGAAATAGTGTGATTAAGCAGATTTCTAACCTTAAATCTTAAGGTTATCGCAACGGTTTGTTATTATAAGTAATCTATCAATGAAGCAACTAATTTATTTTTCAATAGTTATATTAACTATTTCCTGTTCCTCGGGTGGGGGAGAAGCTAATAAAGATACCCGTACCGTATTTAAGTACAACGAAATGGCCGGTATTACTTCATTGGATCCGGCAGCAGCGCGTTCGTTTGAAAATATATGGGTAGTTAACCAATTATACAACGGATTGGTGCAGATGAATGATTCTTTAAGCGTGGAACCATGCATTGCAAAATCGTGGAACATTTCGAAAGACGGGCTCACCTATACCTTCCATTTGCATCGTAATGTGTTTTTTCATGATAATGAAAATTTTACTGAAGGTATCGGCCGAAAAGTGGTTGCGGATGATTTTGTTTATAGTTTTAATCGTTTAATGGATGCAACTGTTTCAAGTGCTACCTCATTGCTTAATAGTGTGGATACGACAGAACACAACGGTTTTGAGGCCCCAAACGATACTACATTTATAATACACCTTGTTAAACCTTTTACACCATTTTTAGGGATTTTAACAATGAAATATTTTTCGGTAATTCCTAAAGAAGTGGTCATCAGGTATGGAGATGATTTTCGAAGAAATCCGGTTGGAACAGGGCCTTTTAAATTAAAAATGTGGGAAGAAGGTTCTAAGATGGTACTTGTAAAGAATATGAATTATTTTGAATTTGAGGGAAACAACCGACTGCCTTATTTGGATGCTGTTTCCATATCATTTATTAAAGATAGAGAGACTTCCTTCCTCGATTTTTTACAAGGCAATGTTGATATGGTTTCCGGTATTGATGCAATAAACACTGATGAGGTGCTTACACCTGAAGGCGCATTAAAGGAGATCTATAAAGATAAATTTAAAATGCAGACCATACCTTATCTGAAAACCGATTATCTGGGCTTTCTAATTGATGAAGAGCTTGAAATTGTAAAAAAATCACCTTTGAAAATTAAAGCGCTTCGAAAAGCCATTAATTATGGGATTGATCGCAAAAAAATGGTGAAATACTTACGTAGAAATTTGGGCGTAGCTGCTACTGCAGGTTTTGTTCCTTCAGGTATGCCATCGTTCGATGCAAACGTTGTTCATGGGTTTGATTATAACCCGGATAAAGTAAGAGAGTTGTTGGTTGTAGCAGGATTCCCGGAAGGTAAAGGATTGCCTGAAATTTCGCTTGCAACAAGTGAGCAATATCTGGAGCTGGCCGAATATATGCAGTCACAGTTGGCCGAATTTGGAATCAAGATTAGAATAGATGTTCAAAAGGCCTCTGTATTGTCGCAAACTGTTGCAAATTCGGAAGTTGATTTTTTTCGTAAATCCTGGATTGCTGATTATCCTGATGAAGAGAATTTTTTGTCCTTATTTTACAGTAAAAACTGGAGTCCGAAAGGCTTTAATTATACACACTATAAAAATGCGGAGTTCGATCTGTTATACGAAAAAGCAAATGCAGAATTAAATAATTCCATTCGTTATAAATATTTCAGAAAGATGGATCAATTGTTAATTGAGGATGCGCCCATAGTTCCATTATACTATGATCAGGTGGTTCATTTGGTTCATAATAATATCAGTGGCTTAACTTCTAATCCAATGAACATGCTTTCGTTGAAGAGGGTGAGGAAGAAATAAAGTTTGAGGAATGGAGTACAATAAAAAAGCGGATTGAAATAACATTTCAATCCGCTTTTTTTTGAAGGTTATTTTTTTATTCAATTTCTACAATTCTTTTTACTGTTACTTTCCCATCAATATTTATTTTTACAAAATACACACCGGCATTAAATCCGTTTGCCCTCGCACTGAAGCTGCATTTATATTCTCCTGCTGTTTGATTTATATTTACAAGTGTTTCCACTTTTTGTCCGATGGTGCTGTATACTTCAACAATTACATTTGATTTTTTATTTAATGTATATGTTATGGTTGTGTTTTCTGAATAGGGATTAGGGTAAATTGAAACAGGTGTATCAGTTTGGTTCATATCTGATAACCCGCTTACCAATTGACCTTTAATATTTGAACGTGCAGTATTAATGGCTCGTGTAGCTGTGCAACTGATATCCCATTGAGTTTCGATACGCCAGCTGGCATTTGGGTAGGACGCATTATCGGGATCGGTAATAGTTAATTGAGAACCGGAAACACCATTTACAACTACCCAATTTCCGGTGCTGTTATTATCCCTATATAAAAAATAACCATTCAGACTAGTAATTGGAGTTGCTTCACCTTCTATCTGATAATCGTTAAAAGTAAAAGTACCTCCGGTTTGATTAACATAAATAGTATTGTGATAAGGGCTTAAAAGACTATAGTTTCCACAAGTATCTCGTATTTGCAATTTATATCGGTATGTACCCGCGTTGGGATTTCCTGTAAAAGGGAAATATAAATGTCTTACTGTATCAACAAATAAACTTAATGAGTCCATGGAAACTACTCCAATTCGTTTATATACATTGGAAAGTGTTTCACGATAAACGATAAAAGAATCAACGGTAGTATAAATGGTTTTGTCCCAGTATATGACATTGTTGCGAGACATACTATCAACTGTGACCATGCAAATAGTAGGTATGGGAGGAAGTGGCAGTATTTCGGTAAATTGTATTGAAGTATTGGTGCAAAAATTCCCATCTGTATAAGTATAAGTAATACTATCTATACCACTCCCTGCAAGAGAAGGAGAAAAAATATTTCCACTAATTCCTGATCCACTAAAAGTACCACCAGCAGGAACACCTGTCAATGTTTCTGCTGAAGCATTATGACAACTACTTAAATTTAAACCCGTGAAACCTACAATAGGAGTGGGGTTGATTGTTACCGTTAATGTTTGCGAAGTTCCAGCACAGCTACTTGCTTGTGAGGTTGGAATTATATTATAAGTTACCGTTTGAAAAGAAGAAGTGTTATTTATTATAGTATTATTTAGGTTATTGGTTGAGTCTAAGATCACACTCTCTCCAGTTGTATTTGGATTATCTGTTGCAGACCAGATATAAGTGGCGGATTCATCACTTGTCAATGGAATGTTAACACTTTCACCGCTGCAAAGTGTTACTGAATTTGCGCTCGTCATAGTTGGTAAGGTACCGATTAGATTTTTTAATACCGAAAATGTAGAGGAACCAGCATTTGCTACTTCGAGATCGGGTCTCCCGTCTCCATCCAAATCACTAATAGCAATATTGTAAGGGTTTGTTCCCATTGCAAAATCTATTTTCGAAGCAAAGGAAATATTACCACTTACGGATGTATTTTTTAATATTGATAATGTATGAGTTTGTACATTGGTTATAGCAAGATCAGGTTTGTTGTCGCCATCTATATTACCTATTGAAATACCCCAAGTAGTACCTCCTGTTGCAAAATTCATTGGGGGAGCCAAAGAAATTGTTCCAATCGTGCTTATATTACTTAATATTGAAACTATTGAAGAGCCATTATCTACTATAGCAATATCAAGCTTTCCGTTTCCATCCAAATCACTTATAGCAATGAATCGGGGGTTATTTATCCCATCTCCCGCAGGAAAATCCATTCCTGCAGCAAATGAAATCGTACCATTGGTGCAAGTATTTCTAAATACAGAAATAGTGTGTATGTTGTCAATTGCTACAACGAGATCCGATTTTTCATCTCCATCTAAATCCCCCATCGAAATGCCCAAGCAAGTACCTCCTGTTGCAAAATCAACTTTTGTGGCAAAGGAAATTGCTCCGCTATTACTAATGTTTTTTAATACGGAAATGGTATTTGAATTCAGGTTCGATACAGCAATATCGGGTTTTCCGTCCCCATCCAAATCATTAATAGCAATACTTAAAGGATTATTTCCCGTGGCATAATCTACTTTTGGGGCAAAAGAAATAATCCCAATTACACTGGTGTTTTTGAATATTGAAACAGTGTTAGATTGATGATTGGCTGCAATAATGTCGGGTTTACCGTCACCATCTAAATCGCCAATAAAAACACTGCGTGGATCTACTCCTGCTGTATAGTCAACTTTAGCGGCAAAAGAAACAGCGCTATTGACGCTTGTGTTTTTGAATACCGAAATTATGTTGTCTGCAGGATTAGCTGTTACAATATCAGGTTTTCCGTCTCCATCCAAGTCGCCTGAAGTTAAGCTATAAATATAAGTTCCTGCAGAAAAATCTGTTTTAGGAGAGAAGGAGCTTGAATTAATTAAGTTACCACATGGAAACGTAACATCAAAAGGTATTGCAGAATAAGCAGTTTGACCCGTAATAGTATCTGTAACCGAAATATATTGATAAGTAGCCCCCGCAGGAACAGTAACATTTAAACTAGTTGAAGAAGCCGAATTTATAACAGCTTGCGTTGCTCCAAAGAATACAATATTATTTGCAGCCGTTGTATTGAAATTAGTACCCGTAATAGTCACCAGTGTTCCTATAGAGCCTGAAACAGGTGAAAAGGTTGTAATTATTGGTTGTGCAAACAAAAGACTATTTAATATAGTAAAAATAGAAACTAAAAAAGGAAAACAAGTTTTTTTCATAGTGATGAATCTGAATTAGATTTTAACAAATATATGGATACTTAATTAGTTTAACGAACTAACTTTAAAAAGTAAATATTGTACTTTATAATGATAATACGATCGCTCTAAAACTGCAAATAAATAGGAATCACCTGATCCGCTTGCTTTACCTGGATGACAATCCAAATAAAAATGAGTAAAACGGCAACACGGCCAACCAATGTAATTTTAGAAAGGAAATTTATAGAAAAGTATTCATACGATTTAGGAATAAAATGAAATACATACCCAATTAGCATGATGCCCAAAACGCTGCCATAAGCTGTTATCATAGGGGTAAACGCAGAAGCGTTGAAATTAGTAAAGATTTGAGAGATAATAATTCCTGCATCCTCAAAAGATGAAGCTTTAAAGAATATCCAGCAGAAACATACAAAATGAAAAGTAATCAGAACGCCTAGAATATGGACCAGTTTAGCACTTAAAATCCGTCCGAATGTTTCTTCGTGAAACGAATTATACTTTGAAACCAATGTCATCCTAAGTTTATCGAAAGCCAATGCCAGTCCATGCATTCCGCCCCAAACAATAAAATTAAAAGATGCCCCATGCCACAAACCGCCCAATAACATAGTGATCATTAAATTAATGTATTGACGAACTTTTCCAGCTCTGTTTCCTCCAAGCGAAATGTATAAATAATCTTTTAGCCAGGAAGATAAGGAAATGTGCCACCTTCGCCAAAATTCAGTAATACTGCTGGATTGATAGGGTGAATCAAAATTTTCATTTAATGTAAAGCCCATCCATCGTGCCATTCCAATCGCCATATCAGAATACCCTGAAAAATCGCAGTAAATAACCATGGCATAGCCATACACCCCTAATAAACACTCAATTCCCGAATGCCTTGCGGGATCATCAAAAATATACTGAACATAGTTTACATAAATGAAATCAGAAATGACCACTTTTTTAAAAAGTCCGCTAACAATAAGATAGAGCCCGGCCGAAACATCTTCCTTCGAAATGTAAATGTCCTTTCGGATTTGTGGAATAAAGTCGGAAGCCCTTACAATGGGGCCCATCACTAGTTTTGGAAAGAACGAAAGAAAAAAACAATAATCTAAAAAGCTCTGCACGGGCTTGAATTTGCCACGATATACATCAATGGTATAGCTTAAATTTTCGAACGTGTAAAATGAAATCCCAATAGGAAGTATTAGGTTCAAAGGCTTTACTTCACCGAGTTTAAAGTCATTAATAATCTCTATAAAAAAGTTGGTGTATTTGAAATAAAAAAGCAATCCAAGATTAATAACAATGCTGAAAATAAGTATGGCATCCTTTTTCTTTTTTGTTGCAGCAGAATAAATCCAGTTGGCAAGGTTAAAATCAATGACAGCTGATAATAAAATAAACCCAAAATAAAATCCACAGGCCTTATAAAAAAAATAAAGTGAGAAAATGGTAAAGTAAATTACCCGGCTCAGTTTGCGTTTGTAAAGAAACTGGTAACCTAATAGGAATATGCAAAAGAAAAACAAAAAGAAACCACTGTTGAACAATAGCGGATCTTTCGCATTGTATGTAAGCTGTTCTATAAGTTTATCAGTATCTATATTAAAAAAACTCAAGCGTACTCATTTAAGTATTATAAATCTCCGTGGTACTCTGTGATTTCTCATTTTTTCTCTGTGAAATTTTAAATTATATTAAAACAGAGTTTTAGGAAAATATTTGTTCCAATGCACTGCAAAATAACAATTATTTTAAGTACAAGCTTTAAAGATTATATGGAAATAAACAAATTTTTCTTTTTTCACATCTTTTCAACATCTTAAAAATCAAAGATATTTATTAGGTAAATTTACATCCCTGCAGGTTGATTGGCAATTTAGCAATTACACAGTAGGCAATTTAAATCAAGTTTCGTAAATTTTAACGATTCGTTATCCTTAACCCAAATGAACTTTTCCCATTTACACGTACATACTCAATTCTCTTTGTTGGATGGTGCAGCCGATATATCTTCCCTTTATAAAAAAGCAGTAAAAGATAATATGCCCGCATTGGCTATTACCGATCACGGTAATATGTTTGGAGTTTTTAAATTTGTTGCAGAAGCTGCTAAACACAATACTCCTGATAACCCGAATAAAATAAAACCAATTGTCGGATGTGAGTTCTATGTGGTGGAGAACCGCCACAAACGCCAGTTTACAAAGGAAGATAAAGATGTGCGTTACCACCAATTGCTGCTTGCCAAAGATGCTGAAGGATATAAAAATCTTTTAAAACTATGTTCTTTGGGCTATATGGAAGGTTTGTATGGTAAGTACCCCCGGATAGATAAAGAACTTATTCTACAATATCACAAAGGCTTGATAGCAACCACTTGCTGCTTAGGGGCATCTGTACCAAGGGCCATTCTTAGAAAAGGGGAAGAAGAAGGAGAAAAAGAATTTAAGTGGTGGCTTGATATTTTTGGTGAAGATTATTATGTAGAGTTGCAACGCCATGATATTCCAGATCAAAACAGGGCAAATGAAGTATTATTAAAATTTGCTAAAAAATACAATGTAAAAGTAATTGCATCAAACGATTCACATTATGTTGATCAGGCCGATTCAAATGCGCACGATATTTTATTGTGTTTAAATACCGGTGAAAAGCAGAGTACACCTACTATGAAGGACTTTGGTGATGATGATTCCACTTCATCCAAAGGCAAACGCTTTGCATTTTACAACGATCAGTTTTATTTTAAAACTACGTCTGAAATGTCATCTTTGTTTAGCGATCTTCCGCAGGCCATTGATAATACCAATGAAATTGTCAGCAAAATAACCCCTCTGAAACTGAAGCAGGACATCATGCTTCCGAATTTTCAGATTCCGTCTACCTTTTTAACGCAGGATGATTATCTTCATCATTTAACCTTCACAGGTGCAAAAAAACGCTACATCGATATATCACCGGAAGCTGAAGAGCGCCTTAATTTTGAGCTGAATACCATTAAAATCATGGGTTTTGCCGGTTACTTTTTAATTGTGGCCGATTTTATCAATCATGGAAAGGATATAGGAGTATTTATTGGTCCGGGCCGTGGTTCTGCTGCAGGCTCTGCGGTGGCATATTGTATTGGTATTACAAACATTGATCCCATCAAATACAATTTACTATTTGAGCGTTTCTTGAATCCCGATCGTAAGTCAATGCCCGATATTGATACGGACTTTGATGATGAAGGACGTCAAAAAGTGATTGATTATGTGGTGGATAAATATGGCAAAAACCAGGTAGCACAGATTGTAACCTATGGTACAATGGCTGCGAAAATGAGCATCAAGGATGTTGCACGTGTAATGGACCTGCCTTTGCAGGAGTCAAACATGCTTGCAAAAATGGTTCCTGAAAAGCCGGGTATCTCGTTAAGAAGGGTTATTCAGGCACCTCTGATCGGTGCTGATAGTCTGGAAGAAAAGGAAGGTTTAACAAAAGATGACATTGAAGAAATAAAAAAACTGCGTGCAATACATGGAGGGACTGATCTTCAGGCAAAAGTGCTAAAAGAAGCATTGATATTGGAAGGTTCTGTAAGGGGCACAGGTATTCATGCTTCGGCAATTATCATTGCTCCGAAAGATTTAACGGAGATTGTTCCTATATCCGCTTCAAAGGAAACAGAATTATACATTACGCAGTATGATGGTAAAGTAATTGAGGATGCTGGCGTTATCAAAATGGACTTCCTTGGTCTTAAAACGCTTACTATTATTCGCGATGCGTTAAAGTTAATTAAACAGAATTACGGTCTGGATATCGTAATTGATGATGTTCCTCTGGATGATGCCAAAACGTTTGAACTTTATCAACGTGGCGATACCAACGGTACATTCCAGTTTGAAAGTGCCGGAATGCAAAAGCATTTAATTAATTTGAAGCCTGATAAATTTGCGGATCTAATCGCTATGAATGCCTTGTATCGACCGGGTCCTATCGAATATATCCCAAATTTTATTGCGCGTAAACATGGACGTGAGCCCATAACCTATGACGTTCCTGAAATGGAGGAATACCTTGCTGATACCTATGGTATTACGGTTTACCAGGAGCAGGTGATGTTGCTTTCGCAAAAGCTGGCGGGCTTTTCGAAAGGTGATGCGGATGTACTGCGTAAGGCAATGGGGAAGAAAGACCGTTATACACTCGATAAAATGAAGGGGCAGTTTATGGAAGGAGCCATTGCTAAAGGTTTACCTGCCGATAAATTGGAGAAAATATGGACCGATTGGGAAAAGTTCGCGCAATACGCATTTAATAAATCACACTCCACCTGTTATGCCTTCGTTGCATACCAAACCGCCTATTTAAAGGCGCATTACCCGGGCGAATACATGTCGTCTGTACTTACTCATAACTTAAGTAATATTGATAAAATTACTTTTTTTATGGATGAATGCAAGCGAATGGGAGTACCCGTTTTAGGGCCTGATGTGAACGAGAGCCAATACCAGTTTGCCGTAAATAAAGCAGGGCAGATTCGCTTTGGAATGGGTGCTGTTAAAGGGGTAGGGGAGGCCGCTGTTATTTCTATTGTGGAGGAACGCAATCTGAATGGGCCTTACAGCAGCGTTTATGATTTTGTTCGGAGAATAAATTTACGTGCCGCCAATAAAAAAACGTTCGAAAGCCTTGCCTATGCAGGTGGTCTGGATTCTTTTGCCATTCATCGCGCAGCCTTTTTTCATACGGAAGGAAATGATAATATTAATTTTTTAGAAAAGATAATCCGCTACGGAAATTCGCACCAGGGAACCGATAATTCTTTATCGTTGTTTGGTGACGACAATGCAGTGGAGATTCCGGAACCCAAAGTTCCTGTGTGTGAAGTATGGAGCAATCTGGTGCAATTAAAATTTGAAAAGGATGTGGTAGGTTTCTTTATTTCCGGGCATCCGCTGGATACCTATAAATTAGAAATTGAAAATTTTTGTTTTCACTCCGTCAGTGATATTAAAAAAATTGAAGAAAATAAAAATAAAGACCTTGTCTTTGGCGGTATTGTTACCAATGTGCATAATGGGGTAACAAAAACAGGTAACCCCTGGGGTAAAATTACTGTTGAAGATTATAGAGAATCAGCTGAATTAGCCTTTTTTGGTGAAGATTATGTGAAATTCAAGCCCTACATGGTTCAGGGGCTCTTTTTATATGTGAAAGGTAAAATATCGGAACGATTCAGAAATTCAGGCAACTTTGAATTTAAAGTAACTAACATTCAATTATTATCCGAATTACGCGACAAACTGGCAAGAAGCATTACCGTAAACCTGCCAATAAAGGATTTGTCAGATGATTTTATTGTGAAATTTAATGAAATCCTTGCTGCTAATGTGCAAGCGCAGCCACAAAACTGTACATTAAAGTTCAAAGTGTTTGATACAGAAGAGAACATTTCGGTTTTATTACCTTCAAAGAAGGTGAAAGTGAACCCTAACAATGATTTGCTGGATTTGTTGACCTTGCATCACCTGGAGTACAAATTGAATTAATTGGGTATACGAATGCCAATCAGTCATAAAAAACAAATTGGCAAATGATTTGCCAATATTAAAGCACTATTCTATCTTTATGGTATAATTGAGAATAATAATAAAAATTAAATAATAATAAATCTAAAACTTAAAATTATGGCAGTAGAAATCACAGATGCTAATTTTGACGAATTAGTAGCAAAATCAGATAAACCCGTATTACTTGACTTTTGGGCAGAATGGTGTGGCCCTTGCCGCATGGTTGGTCCGGTAGTGGATGAGTTGGCGAAAGATTATGACGGAAAAGCTCTTGTAGGAAAAGTGGATGTTGACAGCAACGCCAATGTTTCTGCAATGTTCGGAGTACGTAATATCCCAACTATATTATTCTTTAAAGGTGGAGTAGTGGTTGACAAACAAGTAGGAGCAGTGCCTAAATCGGTATTGGACGCGAAATTAAAAGCGCTTCTTTAGATCAATTAATCAATTGGTGCAATTATGCAGTAGGCAATTAAATTTAAAATTGCCTACTGCTGAATTGTATAATTGTAAAATTTATTCCTTTGAACACCATCAATAAACAACCCTTACAGCAGTTTACTCACCTGGAGCTTATTGCTAAACAAGTGGTGGAAGGTTTTATAACAGGGCTTCATAAAAGTCCGTTTCATGGCTTCAGCGTGGAGTTTGCCGAGCACCGTTTGTATAACAAAGGGGAATCAACAAAACATATTGACTGGAAACTTTTCGGACGAACTGATAAATTATTTATCAAACGTTATGAGGAGGAAACCAATTTGCGTTGTCATATTATTATTGACAATTCATCTTCTATGTACTTCCCGGTAATAGAAGATAAGAGCGGTAAACAAAATAAAATTACTTTTTCTGTATATTGCGCAGCGGCTTTGATTGAGCTGCTGAAACGTCAGCGTGATGCTGTTGGAATGAGCTTATTCTCTGACAAAATTGAATTTTATGCCCCTTCTAAATCCAGTTCATTACATCATAAAATGTTGTATCATGAGTTGGAAAAGCTAATACAGAAGCACGATGTAAACGTTCATAAAAAAACATCTGCAATACAGGCGCTTCACCAGATTTCTGAAACTATCCATAAACGTTCCATGGTAATCATTTTTAGTGATATGATGGATTCTAAGGCAAATTCGGAAGAGTTATTTTCCGCATTGCAGCATTTAAAGCATAAGAAACATGAAGTGGTTTTGTTTCATGTTACTGATAAGCAAAAAGAGTTGGATTTTGATTTTGACAACCGTCCGTATCGCTTTATTGACATGGAAACCGGTGAAGAGGTAAAGCTGCACCCTAACGAAATAAAGGACACCTACCAAACATCAATGGCTGAATACAAAAAAGAATTGATGCTAAAATGCGGACAATACAAAATTGATTTTGTGGAAGCTGATATTAACAAGGGCTTCGACCAGGTGTTAATGCCATACCTGGTGAAACGTACTAAAATGCTGTAGAAAAAAAACGTTTTTCAATAGCGTCAATACAGTTATTCAAACGCATTTCACCTTCTCCTTTAATGATAGAGTAATCCGCGCTTATTTTTTTTAATTCTTTCTCGTACCAATCAAAAAAGAAATCTCTGCGATGCGGATTTTCTCTTACTATATCTTCTTTCCAGGGAATATCATGTGACATAAGCAAATAAAAATCATATTTGTAATTGGTTATATTTTCGGTAATCCAATCAGGACAGGTATTAAACACATCTTCGCACCATACTTTTGAAATAATTAGTTCGGTATCTGCGAAAATAAATTTATTGGCTTTTGTTACTAGTTGAAGTTCATTGCTTAATTGTTCTTGTGCAATAATTAGAATATCGTCAAGCGTATATTTTCTGTTAATTTTAGCAAGGTATTCACGTGAATATTCTTTCACCCAAACTGTCTGATAGTGCTCAGCTAGCTTTTGTGCAAGTGTTGATTTGGCCGTACTTTCAGGCCCAATTAACGCAATACGGATGATGTTAGTTTTTTGCGCCATTGAAAATAACCGTTTGCGGCTAATAGTGTGTAAATAATATAAAGTAGAGCCAGTAAATAAAATCCACGTGAAGCATATAACACAATAGCGAGTGCATCAATCACAATCCAGTACAGCCAATTCTCAATTATTTTTTTTGTGGTCATCCATGTAGCAACAAGGCTGAATGCGGTAATAAACCCATCCAAGTAGGGCATTACTTGCGTAGAATAGCGATTGGCTATATAACCGAACGGAATCCAGAGAATGCAGCCAATGGATAATAGCAACATGTTTTTTATAAATGAAAAGGAAACTATAGGAAGTTCAGTTTTTTCTTTGGATCCATGTAACCATTGATACCAGCCGTAAATGCCAATAATTATATAAAATAATTGCAAGCCGCTTTCCAGAAATAACTTTCCTTCATAGCATAAATAAACAGACAAGATACTGGCAACAATACCGAAAAGCCAGCACCAGCTGTTTTCGATTCCTGCCAATATTACGTATAGCAACGCGGTAATGAATATAAGCCATTCAATACCACTTGTTTGATGAAATGCGGAAATAACAGAATCGGAAATAGTAGTTATATCCATTTTTCAACCATTGTATTTATTGAGTAAACCATTTTTTCTCCGCAATATTAATTAAAACAGTTGAGCCTTAATAATTAAAAATTTATTGGATTCGATTTTACCATTTATCCTTTTAAAATTTCATTTTTTTTCATACATTTACAAAAATATTAAAGCACCTCTAAATATGAAATCATTCACACTTAACATTAAAACAGCCATACTGATTATAGTTAGTGTAGTAAGCCAGTATACCGTTAAATCACAAGAGGTGCTTTATCCTTTTGCTGAAAAAAACAAATACGGTTATATAGATAAAACAGGCAAAGTAGTAATTCCCGCTCAGTTCGAATCGGCTGATAAATTTCATGAAGATCTTGCAGTAGTGAAAACAGGTGGAAAGTTTGGATTTATTGATGCAGCAGGAAAGTTTGCAATAGCTCCTCAGTACGATCAAAAAACAGATGGTTATTTTTCAGACGGGCTTGCATGTGTGAAAAAAGGTGTTAAATATGTTTACGTTGATAAATCAGGAAAGGTAGTATTAACGCCTAAATGTGAGCATGCTTACAAATTTTCGGAAGGTATGGCTCGTTTGCAAATTGGAATTAAGTTTGGATATATTGATAAAAGCGGTAATGTGGTGATTAAGCCTGAATACGAAGGTGCGTTTGATTTTAAAGAGGGTCTTGCAAGGGTTAAAAAGAATGGGAAATGGGGCTTTATTGATAATACCGGACAAGTTGTTGTTCCGTTTAAATATGACGAAACATTCGAATTTTCTGAGGGTTTTGCTAATGTGAGAATAGGTGACCAGAAAACAGGAAAATGGGGATATATTGATAAAAACGGGAAACCTGCTATCGAATGCCAGTTTGATAAAGTGTTTACTTTTTCAGACGGTTTAGCATGTGTACGTATTGGAGATTATAAGGCTGGAAAGTACGGATATATTGATAAAAAGGGTAAAATGGTAATTAATCCTGTATATACAGGTGCTTTCTTTTTTAACAACGGCTTAGCATGTGTCAGCACCTCTCCATGGGTTATTGGCAGCTTTAAAGATGCCAAATGGCAGTATATAGATAAAACAGGTAAAGTTGTTGTTATGCGTGGTTCAGATCAGGCTGCTGATTTTAGTAATGATTTAGCCTATGTCAGCTATGATGGAATTCCCTCTTACATCGATAAAACAGGTAAAATTATTTGGTCCGCATCTCCTGTAAAACCTTGAAATTAGTTAATAACTTTTTGGTTCAAAAGCCCGCAGATCAGCAAATTGATTTGCGCGTTATCTCTATAACAACTATCTTTGCACTTTCTTACTAAATTAAAAACGAAAAAAATGGTAAACACATCCGTGGAAAAATTCGAAAAATACAAAGTAAAGGACATGTCTCTTGCTGCATGGGGACGTAAAGAAATTAAATTAGCTGAAGCTGAAATGCCAGGCTTAATGGCACTTCGTACTGAGTTTGGTGCAACCAAACCACTTAAAAATGCTAGAATTGCTGGTTGTCTTCACATGACAATCCAAACAGCAGTATTAATTGAAACATTGGTTGAGTTAGGTGCGGAAGTTACCTGGTCATCATGTAACATATTTTCAACACAAGATCATGCTGCTGCTGCTATTGCTGCTGCTGGTATTCAGGTATACGCCTGGAAAGGGATGAATGAGCAGGAATTTGACTGGTGTATCGAACAAACATTATGGTTTGGAGAAGAGCGCAAGCCATTGAACATGATCCTTGATGATGGTGGTGATTTAACTAACATGGTGTTTGACAGATTCCCTGAATTAATAAAAGACATCAAAGGCCTTTCTGAAGAAACTACTACAGGTGTTCACCGCTTATACGAGCGTATGAAAAACGGAACATTACACATCCCTGCAATCAATGTAAATGACTCTGTTACAAAATCAAAATTCGATAACAAATACGGTTGCCGTGAGTCCTTAGTAGATGCTATCCGCAGAGCTACTGATTTAATGTTAGCTGGTAAAGTAGCTGTTGTAGCTGGTTACGGTGATGTTGGAAAAGGTTCTGCTGAATCATTGAGCTCACAAGGTGTACGTGTTATTGTTACTGAAATTGACCCTATCTGCGCACTTCAGGCAGCAATGGATGGTTACCAGGTTCAGAAAATGGATAAAGCTATTAAAGAAGCTGATATTGTTGTTACTGCAACAGGTAACAAAAACATCATTTCTGAGCGTCATTTTAAAGCAATGAAAAACAATGCTATCGTTTGTAACATTGGCCATTTTGATAACGAAATTGATATGGCTTGGTTAAATAAAAACTACGGTACCTCTAAAGATGAGATTAAACCTCAGGTTGATAAATATACAGTTGATGGTAAAGACATTATTGTTTTAGCTGAAGGCCGTTTAGTAAACTTAGGTTGTGCAACAGGCCACCCGTCATTTGTAATGAGCAATTCATTTACAAACCAAACATTGGCTCAATTAGAACTTTGGTTAAATACTGATAAGTATGAAAACAAAGTATACACATTGCCTAAACATTTGGATGAAAAAGTTGCTCGTTTGCACCTTTCAAAAATCAACTGTGAATTAGATGTGTTAACTAAAGAACAAGCTGATTATATTGGTGTTGCTGTTGAAGGTCCATTCAAATCGGATGCTTACAGATACTAAAATATAATAGGATTATAATGATAAACGTCCCGCTTAATGCGGGACGTTTTTATTTGGAGTTAATTGTTCTCAAAAACAGAAATTTATTTAAGATCTACTGAAAAAAGGATAGGGGACAATTTGATTCGAGAATACTGATCAGGTTTTATTCAAGTAAAATTAAGATTATGAAAACGCGCGCGAGGAATGAACAAACGCGATGCCGGGTTGATTGTGTGGAGCAATCGTTTGTTCTTGAATTTTTTTTTTGTTCAAGCAAAAAGAAAACACAAAGTTTTTTATGAATTAATCAATTTGGTTTCATTTAATACCTTATTAGCTTAATATTTATGTTGTCAAATCGGATTTTATCCAAGTAAAATTAAGATTATGAAAACGCGCGCGAGGATTGAACAAACGCGATGCCGCGTTGATTGTGCGGAGCAATCGTTTGTTCTTGAATTTTTGTTTCTTTTTGTTCAAGCAAAAAGAAAAACACAAAGTATTAAATGAACTAAACAATTTAGTTCATTTTAAAGTATATATAAACTAATTATAAATATGCAGTACATTACCATCAAAAGTAGTATTATATGCTTTTAAAGGAAACCCTGCAGGTCCTTGAGTTATGGAGCCATCATATAATGAAAATTTTGAGTGGCAGCAGGTATCGGTAGCTAAAATATTGGTGGCATCAACAAACACCGTTGCACATGCATCGCTGGATTGATACGTACAATTACGGTCGTAAGCCATACATTCGGTGTTTGATTTTCTATAAACCAAAATTCCCCTTACACCACCTGCAATATATACCCACCCACCTACGGCATAAAGATTTACAAAACTTGGGTTATTAGTATATAAATAGATATCAACAGGAGTAATGGGAACACCGTTGTCAGTGTCCTTTTTACAGCTAACTGTAATAATTATTATTGTAAAAATAAAAATTATTAAACTTCTCATTTTAGGACTTGTTAATTTAAAACCTTAGATAAATGCAGGTTTTACAATAACAAATTTAATAATTTTTTCTTACTTTAACCATGCTATTATTTTTAAATAGCTGTATAATTTTAGTAAATTTGTACAACGCAAAACTCAATATGAATAAAATTTTCAGAAGAATTATATTAGTGTTTATCTGTTTGCTGCCATTCATCCTGAATGCGCAGGAGGCGCAGCCTAAGGGAGAAAAAGCTCCTGCAACATCCCGCGCGCAGCGCAAGAAAGCGAAACAAAAGTGGAAGGATAGCCGGAAAATAGAAAAAGAGCAACGCAAGGCTGTTAAGGATCATCATAAACGATTGCAAAGTAAAGAAACCCGTAAAAGAATGCGCAGAGAAAAGCGTAAATCTGAAAGGTTGAAGATGAATAAAAAAGAACCGAAGATAGTACGGTTGTTTAAATATGGGCACACTTAAATTTGGTTAGATTCCACAGTGCCCCTTTGCTGTAACAATTCCCTTCTTTTTCCAATATTTATTCAGTATCTTTGAAATAATCATACTGTTTGATGAGGATCCTAATAAAATCTTTTTGTATATTTTTATGTGCAATCGCACCAATGCTTTATTCCACCAAAGGAAAAGCACAATCATATTTTTTTCAAAACTATTCAGTAGAGGACGGATTACCTTTTATTAATGTATCAGCAATTTTTCAGGACAGCAAAGGCAATTTGTGGTCTGGAGGGTACGGTGGATTAAGTAAGTTTGATGGGGTTTCCTTTACAAATTATACTCCTAAAAATGGATTGCTCAATCACTCGGTTACCTGTATTACAGAAGATGATCAGAATAATTTATGGATAGGAACCATCAGTGGCATCAATAAACTTTCGGGAAATAAATTTGCTGGATATACCACTAAACATGGACTGATCAGCAATTCTGTTACAGCATGTTTAAAAGATTCAAAAGGTAACCTTTGGTTTGGAACAGACAAAGGAATAAGTAAGCTGGTAGATGGTACCTTTATTAATTTCTCTCACAAAGATGGATTGATAAACAATGCGGTCAGGTGTATTTTTGAGGATAAGGCTGCAAATTTATGGATAGGTACTGCAGGCGGAATCAGCGTTTTTAATGGTAAAGAGTTTGTGAATTACAATACTTCAAATGGCTTGCTTGCTAACCAGGTAAATAGCATAACAGAGGATCTTAAGCATAATATGTGGATTGCGACATCGGAAGGTTTATGCAAATTCAATAAAAATAAATTTATTTGTTATAAGGACAAACAAAACCGGATTAATGCAGATATCAAAAGCGTAATCGTTGATTTTAAAGGAGTTTTGTGGGTAGGGACAGATAGCGGTATAGTGAAATTTGAAAACGAAAAACTTTCAAATTACTCAATTAGTAAAAATCAAAACAGCAATTTGGTGGGCTGTTTATATGAAGATTATGAACATAATATTTGGATCGGAACGTATAGTGGTTTATACAAATACAGAGGCAATCCCTTTGTTAGTTATGGCATTGAAGATAGATTAGCAAGCCAGTTTATTTATGGTATTCTGCGGGATTCAAAAAATGCACTTTGGGTAGGTTCTAAGTATGGCGGATTATTTAAATTCCAAAATGATCAATTTACACAGTATAATCAGGAAGATGGCTTAAATGCAAACTGCATAAATGCAATTTATGAATATACTCCGGGCAATTTATGGCTTGGTACAACAGATGGGCTTACGTTTTATGACGGAAAAAAATTCATTAAGAAGGCTGATTCATCAGGTGTTTTTGAACGTGGAACTAATTGTTTTTATAAGGATACTAAGAATAATATCTGGATAGGCGGAAACAACGAGGTTTTTAAATATGATGGAAAAAAATTTACCAGGTATGTTTTTAAAAGCCGTGCTGAAAATGCGGAAGTATGGACCATTGTAGAGGATCGAACCGGCAATTTGTGGATAGGAACCTATTTGGGAGGATTGATTAAATACGATGGAAAAGATTTTGTTGAATGCAGTGAAAAGCTTGGATTGGTAAATGATTCCTACTTAACCTCAGTGATTGATAAACAAGGCAACATCTATCTGGGAGCCCTTGATGGCTTATGGATGTTTAATCCGGAAACGGATGCTAAGCCGGTTAATTTTGGTGAAGCTGACGGAATGAGTTCAGATTTAATTTACTGTATTACATTTGGAAAAACGCAGAATGTATTGTGGACAGGAACCAATCAGGGATTAAATAAAATTGATATTGCTGAATTTAAAAAATCGGGTCAGAAAATAATTATACCCTTTGGCAAAAAAGAAGGCTTTTCTGGTGTGGAGTGTAATTCTAATGGAACCTGGGTTGATGACGATGGCACTATTTGGTTTGGAACAGTGAATGGGCTGATTAGATATGATCCTAGAGAATATATAGAAAATAAGGCCGAATCAAAAACCAGTATTACCGGATTTCGTTTGTTTTACAAAGATACAGCCCTAACCAATAACATTCATTTATCTTATGATAACAATAATATTACATTTAATTATTCAGGAATAAGTCTCACAAACCCTGCAAAAGTTCAGTATTCACATATATTGGATGGTTTTGAAAAAAATTGGTCGCCATCATCTAAAGAACGGTTTGTTACTTATTCTAACCTTCCTTCTGGAACCTATACGTTTAAGGTAATAAGTGCCAATAATGAAGGGGTATGGAATATAACTCCCGAAAGTTTTACATTTACAATTGACATACCTTTTTGGAAATCATGGGCATTTATTTTTACCTCCGTACTGTGTATAACCGCAGCGGTAATACTAGTGGTTCGTTACCGGATACGTAAAATTAAAAGCAGAGAAATTCGGAAAACTGAACTGAACAAAAAGATTGCACATATTGAATCACAGGCCTTGCGTGCACAAATGAACCCTCACTTTATTTTTAATACACTTAGTTCAATTCAGCATTATATATCAAATAATAATACAGATGCTGCGTTAAAATATTTATCAAAGTTCGCAAAGCTGATGCGGAAAATCATGGAAAATTCAAAACAGCAGATGATTGCTGTTGCAGAGGAAATTAATGCACTTACACTTTATTTGGAATTAGAAGTGATGCGCTTCGATAAAAAATTTGAATACCAGATAACTATCGATACGGATATAGATCAAAATTATGACCGTATACCATCAATGCTGATTCAACCCTATGTAGAAAATGCTATTATACATGGGTTATTGCCAAAGCAGGGAGCTGGAAAAATTTCAATTATTTTAAAAAAACAAAATGATACTATCCTCTGCATCATTGAAGATACCGGTATTGGCAGAGAGAGATCTATGCAATTTAAAAAGAATCGCGTACATCAGCATAAGTCAATGGGAATGAGCATTACCCAGGAAAGACTGGATATTTTAAATTCCAGTTTAAGCAGTAATATTAATTGTGAAATTATTGATTTGTTTGAAAAAGGTGAACCTGCAGGAACCAGGGTTCACCTGATAATTCCGCTGGAAGTAAATGAATAGCAGGTTACGAATAACGAAATTCCTAGCAATTCGTTTATTCGTAACCTTATTGTAATTAACACAGTTTCGTAAATTCGTAACAATTCGTTTATTCGTAACCTTATTGTAATTAATATCGTTTCGTAAATTCGTTTATTCGTAACCATAGGTTGTACAATAAATACCTCAAGATATGATAAAAGCAATTATAGTTGATGATGAATCAGGCGCACGTGAATCATTATTAAAAATGATCGAAAAAAATTGTAAAAACATTGAAATCGTAGCTAAAGCGGATTCGATGCTTGGCGCCTATGATGCCATTTTAAAATACAGTCCTGATCTTGTTTTCCTTGATATTGAAATGCCTAATGGCAATGCATTTGATTTACTTGAGAAATTTGATAAAATTAATTTTGATATAATTTTTACTACTGCTTATGATCATTACGCCATAAAAGGTATTAAATACAGTGCACTTGATTATTTATTAAAACCCATTGATCCAGAAGAATTAATTCAGGCCGTTCATCGTTTTGAAGAAAAATCAGGGCAAAAAAACACCCTCGATAAGCAATTCAAAACCCTGCTTTCCAACATTAAGCCGGAGAATAAACTTAAAAAAGTAGGGATTCCTGACGGGGATGGACTTATATTCATTAACCTCTCTGATATTATTCGCTGTGATTCAGATGGCAACTACACCTTTTTTATTCTGGTAACAGGTAAAAAAATAATAGCATCCCGCACGCTTGGCGAATATGAACAAATGTTTGCTGATGATAATTTCTTTCGGGTACACCGCTCTCACCTGATTAACTTACAGCATGTGAAAAAATACATAAAGGGTGAAGGAGGATATGCTGTAATGAGCGATAACTCGCAGGTTGAAGTATCACGAAGAAATAAAATGGATTTTTTAGAAAAACTTTCCCTTCTTTAATTTTACTTCTCTCTATAAGGATACTGAACTGGTTATTCGTATTAATACGTTTTAACCTTCCATATTTCAATAAGGCTTGAAAGGCCTCCATTCGCCACACGTTTTAGTTTATCTCTAGAACAAGACGCTGTCTTCAAAACACCCTTAAAATTTGTAAAACAAGCCAAAATCCCATTTTTGACTGGGTTTTATATCACAAATTGCAAATTACCCTTACTTTGGAAACGGATATATCCCAGTTAATCGCTTTTCCTGATTACCACTTTTCTGCCATTTTCTGCCGTTAAATAATAAAACTGCTCCTCTCACTCAATGTGATATTATTCTCTTCCTTTCTGATGTAATATTGTATCAGAGTAAATAAAATAACAAAAATTAACAATTACAAAGCTTCCGAATTATCAGGTGTGGGCATTGCGGGAAAAGATTAATTGGCACATGGGGATGTTGTTTAAATTAATAGCAAGCCCACACCTTCTTAAAATATTTTCTAATTCAAATTTTAAATTAAAAACTGAAAATCAGATGAACCGAAAAACCGAAATCCGAAAAAGCAAACATTTTCATCAGGAAGGTGTTGGAACAGTAACTATTTTGATGGCACTTGCTACCATCGCTATTATGCTATTTAGTGTGCTTGGATAAAGCTTAGCAGGGTGCCCGTTAATCGGGTACTCTGCTGTCCCTTAGTAAGTTAAACAGAATATCGTAGAAGGTTAATATTGTTGCAAAAAAAAACTTGTATATAAATTTTAAAAATTCCTATATTTACCGCTCATTTGAAAAAATGAAACTTTAACTTTAGTTAACATCTTTGATTTTTGAGAAACAAAATGTCCGTTTTTAATCGAAATATACAACACACATTTTTTAATTAATTATAATATGCTACGAAAATTACTCTCTGTCTTGTCCGTTGTTATTGCATCTGCCGGGTTGATGATTGCACAGAACGAATCGGCTATCAAAGTAACACTTACCGATAAAGCCAATAAAGAAACAATTCCTTTTGCCAATGTGATTGTCGAAATGGGTGGTATTCAGGTTGGAGTAGGGACTACTGACATTGACGGTCAGGTAACTATAAAGCCTTTGAATCCAGGTAAATACAAAGTTAAAGCGACTTATGTTGGATACCAATCAGTAGAAATTGCAGATATCAGTTTAGCGGTTGGTAAAACAGTTCCATTGAAAATTGAAATGTCGAATGCAGGCGGTGTTGAGCTTGGTACGGTAGAGTTGATTACGTATTCGGAACCATTGATTGACCCCGATACAAAGTCAGGTTCAACTGTTACGCGTGAAGAGTACCAGAATATGGCTTCTAAAAACATAAATTCAGTAGCTGCAACAACTGCCGGTGTATACCAGGCTGATGAAGGTGGTGCGTTGAACGTTAGGGGGGCAAGAGCGTCATCAACTTCCTATTACATTGATGGTGTGAAGGTTACTGGTAGTGCAGGTGTTTCTCAGGCAAGTGTTGAGCAGGTAACAACCATTATTGGTGGTACTCCTGCAGAATACGGAGATGCAACTGGTGGTATTATTGCTATTACAACAAGAGGCCCCGCAAGTACATATGGTGGAAGTATAGAGTTAATCACCTCGGGAATTGGTGAGAAAAATGGCAACAGCCGCGGACTAGATGCATACGGATATAACTTTGTTGGTTTCTCTGTAAACGGTCCAATTTTAACAAATACGGATTCTGCAACCGAAGTTAAAAAATCGGTTTTAGGTTTCAGTTTATCAGGGGAGGTGTTTACTGAGCAAGATCCTGATCCGGCTGCAAAAGGATTTTATCAGGTAAAAGCAGATAAATTGGCTGAACTGGAGCAAAATCCATTACGTCCAAATCCGAATGGTGCTGGTGGTTTCGTACTTAATTCAGAGTTTATAACAGCAAATGATCTGGAGAAAATAAAAGCAAGAAACAATGTTCGCTCCAACGCACTTCGTCTGAATGGTAAAATTCAATTCCAGCCTACTAACAATATGGGGATAACCCTGGGCGGATCACTTGATTATGGTAAAAAGCATGATTGGGTGTATGACTACGCGTTATTTAATTCGGTAAATAATCCATTAGTTACTGAAAATACCTGGAGGGGATTTGCTAAATTAACTCAGAAATTCAACGCTTCTACTTCTAAAGAAGAAGAAAAATCGTCTTCAAATATTACAAATGCTTATTTTACCATTCAGGTAAGTTATGCTAAATCCAAGAGAAAAGTTCAGGATGATACCCACAAGGATAATTATTTTGATTATGGATATATAGGTAAATTCAACCAGTCTCAAACACCTTTTCACGAATTTAGAGAAAATGAAGGTAAATACGATGTGGACGGTGATGGTATAAAAGACACAGTGTCGGCTTATTTCTTAAGTGCCTATGCCGATAATGGACTTACATTTACTCCAAGCGATTTAAATCCAACAGGAGCAGCCTATACAACACAATATTTTAACAATACCGCCCCTTCTTTAATTACTAACCTAACTGATGTTCAGGGTGGTTTGGGATTAAGAAATGGTGATGTGGCAAGAAACGTATATTCCATGTGGTATAACACTGGACGTCAGTATCGTGGAAATAATTTGGGAGAGTTGAGCCAGTTTAGGGTGTTTGCCAATTTTTCTGCTGATATTAAAAAACATGCTATTCAGCTAGGGTTTGAATTTGAGCAAAGAACCCAACGTGAGTTTAATGTAATTACTATTGATGATGGCGGAGGTTTATGGGGGCAAATGCGTCAATTGGCAAATAAACATATTTCTCAGTTAGATAGTATGCCTGTTTTAAACACAGACCTATCCGGAACATATGCATACTATGATTTTAACAGGTTGAATGATGGTCAGCAGACCGAGTTTAGCAGAAATTTAAGACAAAAATTAGGACTTGATGTAAATGGTACAGATTGGATAGATATTGATTCTTATGACCCTTCAATGTTTAGCCTGGATATGTTCAGTGCAGAAGATTTATTAGGAAGTAATGGTGGAGGGGCTTTGGTTGATTATTTTGGTTATACCCATGACGGAAAAAAACTAAATGGTAATCCAAGTTTAAATGACTTTTTCACTAAACAGGATGCTAATGGTAATTTTACCCGTGAAGTAGGGGCATATCAGCCAATTTATATATCAGGATATATTCAGGACAGATTTGATTTTAAAGACTTGAAATTCAATGTTGGTTTACGTATTGACCGCTTTGATGCTAACCAGCAGGTATTGAAGGATAAATATTTATTGTATGAAGCAAAAACAGCTGGAGAGGTTGATTTTGCCTCCGAATTTGATACACAACGCCCAGGTAATATAGGTGATGATTTTGTGGTATATGTAGATAATAAAGATAATCCTACACGTCCGGTAGGTTACCGCGATGGTAGCACCTGGTATAATGCGCAAGGTGCAGTAGTTTCTGACCCTAATGCATCATTGGCTTCTTCAAATACAGTGGATGGTGAGATAAATCCTTATTTGCTGGACCCTGCAGCTGCAAAAAATAAAACATTATCATCAAAGGTTTTTGAAGATTATACGCCACAAATAAACATGATGCCGCGTATTGCTTTTTCATTCCCTATATCTGATGTGGCTAATTTCTTTGCACATTATGATGTGTTAACACAACGCCCTGGTGATGGTGGGCCTGGAGGTTCAAATACAGGGAGATTGGACCCGCTTCAATACATGAATATACAAGGTAATGCAGGGGCAGTAATTAACAATCCAAATTTAAAACCGGAAAGAACAACCGATTATGAATTAGGTTTCAGTCAGGTGTTGAATGAACGTAAAAACTCAGCAATTACATTATCAGCCTTTTATCGTGAATTAAGAAACATGATCCAGGGAGTACAGATATATAAAGCTTATCCAACTTCATACACTACTTATGACAATATTGACTTTGGTACGGTAAAAGGTTTCTCTCTTGCTTATGACCTTAGAAGAATGGCAACAGGAGTACAATTAACAGCAAATTATACCTTACAGTTTGCTGATGGTACAGGTTCAAGTGCTACGGATGGAGTTAGTTTAGCATCTTCAGGCCAGCCGAACCTTAGAACTACTCACCCATTGGATTATGATCAGCGCCACACAGTTGTACTAAATATTGATTACCGTTTTGGAGCAGGAAAAGAGTACGGTGGGCCAGTATGGACGCGCAGAAAAGGTACAGACAAAGAAAAAACAATCAAATTATTAGAAAATGTAGGTGCAAATCTTGTGGCAAGAGCTGGTTCAGGAACTCCTTACAGTAGACAAAGAAACATTACGCAAGGTGATCCATCTTCTCAAAATGTGGTAATTGGAGTTTCTCAGCGCAGTAATTTAGCAGGTATGGTAAACGGGTCAAATTTGCCGTGGAACTATAAACTTGATTTGCGAATTGATAAAGATATGGAACTTACCTTTGGGGGTAAAAAAGAAGGACAGGAAAAAAAGCATGCTAACCTGAATATTTATTTACAGGTGTTGAACCTTTTGAATACAAAAAATATTATTAATGTGTATAAAGCAACAGGTAACGCGGATGATGATGGTTACCTGGCTTCTCCGGAAGGACAAACAGCATTGTCGGATAAAACAAACGTTCAGTCCTATTCAGATTTGTATAGTATCAAAGTAAATGACCCGTCTTATTTTAGCCGTCCTCGAGTAATCCGTTTAGGTTTATTACTTGACTTTTAAAAAGGACGCAATTTAAACGAACAACTAATGTCCGGCCTGAATTTTAGTATGCAGGAGGTTAAAAATAAAATTATGAAAATAAGCAACAATTCAAAAAAAGCGAGGTTCAATATGCGATCTGGAAAAATTAGTATTTATTTATTTATTTTAACATTTACTATCCAGCTGAATGCGCGGGAAAATGTTGGTGGAAGCGGCAATGGCATAGCCCAGAATAATCAAAATAATCAAGCTAAATCTCTTATGGCAGGTTGTGTGAACGCAACAGCGCAGGCGGATTTGGATATTAACAACGTAAGAGCCAAGATATTAAACGGGGGAGACATGTGGTGGGATCTTTTTGGTAATAACGATGCAAGATATGCCGTTCCTAAACCTCAGGTGGGAGAAGTTGGGCCAAGTTCTCAATTTGCCAGTTCAATTTGGATTGGAGGTTACGATGCGGGGGGAGCTTTAAAATCAGCAGCTCAAACATACCGCCAGTTTGGTGGTAATGATTATTGGCCAGGTCCTTTAACCTCAACAGCTACCATTGATCCTTCTACTTGTATTGCCTGGGATAAATTCTATAAAATAAACCGTGCGGACGTAGAAACCTATTACAATTGGGTTGCAGGAGGTTCAGTTGGGCAGAATCCAATTTTGTCAAACCCTACTCTGCCAGATGCAATGGATGTGATCAATAATTGGCCGGCATATGGTCCGGAAGGCCAGCCGATAGCTCCCTATTACGATGTACTGGGAGATGGATTTTATGACCCGGCTTCCGGAGACGTACCTGATTTTGATATTACTGGTACACGTGGCTGTGCAGCGCAATTATACGGAGATCAGTGTATATTCTGGGTATTTAATGATAAAGGAAATATCCATACAGAAACAGGTGGGTCTGCAATCGGTATTGAAGTTCACGCACAAGCGTTTGCTTTTGCGACTACAGATGAATTAAACAACGCTACTTTTTATAAATATAAGATTATCAACAAATCATCATTTCGTTTAGACTCCACTTTTTTTGGTGTTTGGGATGATGCCGATTTGGGTTGGTACCAGGATGACTATGTGGGCTGTGATGTTAGTTTAGGTTTTGGTATTTTGTATAATGGTGCCGAAGTTGATGGAAGTGGACAGGCTACGGCTTATGGTGCAAATCCTCCTGCTGTTGGAATTGATTTTTTTGAAGGACCTTTTGCAGATCCGAATGGACTTGATGATTCCTCCTCAACTGTTCCTGCCAGTTTCTTAAATTATGGAGATGGAATTGCTGATAATGAGCGTTTGGGAATGTGTAAATTTATGTATTTTAACAACAATACGAATGCCGTTAACGGTAACCCCACTGCTGGTGATGACTTTTATCAGTATTTAACTGGTACATGGCGTAATGGTACACGAATCACTTATGGTGGAGACGGTACAACTGGTTCAGTAGTATGTGATTATATGTTCCCTGGTACATCAGATCCGCAAGGTTTTGGCGTAGGCGGTGATTCTCTTAATCCTATAAATACACTTAACTGGGATGAAAGAGAAGAAAATAATGTTCCTGCTGACAGACGCTTTTTAGAAAGTTCTGGTCCCTTTACACTTCAGCCAGGTGCTGTTAACGTAATAACTATAGGGGTGCCTTGGGCAAGAGCTACACAAGGTGGACCACTTGCGTCTGTAGCACTTTTAAAAGGTGCTGATGCAAAAGCTCAGTTATTGTTCAACAACTGTTTTTCGACTCTTAATGGGCCTACGGCTCCTAATTTGGTAATACAAGAGCTTGATAAAGAGTTAATCTTAACATGGTCAAATCCGAGTACTTCTAATAACTTTAATGAAGCTTATTCTGAAGATTATGACAAATCCAATCCATCTAATACACCATACACCTTTCAGGGATACCAGATATTTCAATTAAAAGATGGAAGTGTCAATCTTGCTGACTTAAATGATGTGAATAAATCACGTTTGGTGTTGCAGTGCGATAAAGTGGATGCCGTTGCTCAAATTGTAAATTTTACAAATGATGTTTCGCTTTCCGCATTAATTCCTCAGGAGATGGTTAACGGATCAAATAAAGGAATTGTTCATTCGGTAGCTATTAAAGAAGATAAATTTGCTACAGGTGATAATCGTCTGGTAAATCACAAAACATATTATTACGCTATTATTGCTTATGGCCACACCCCGTCACTGGTATCGCCTGATTATAGCATTTTACAGGATTATAAACCTTATATAGCAGGCCGTAAAAATGCAGATGCTGCTGAATTTGTCCGTCATACGGCAATACCTCATATCCCTTCCGCTGAAGCAGGAGGTACTGAGCAGCATTCCAGTTATGGTAATGGTCCTAAATTAACACGCATTGAAGGAAATGGTAATGGTGGAAATGTACTTGAATTCACAAGTTCAACTGTTTCAGCTATTTTATCTGATCCATCTTCATGGGCAAAAAATCCTACGTATGAAAATGGCGCAGGACCAGCAACAATTAAAATTGTAGATCCATTAAATGTTCCGGAAGAAACCAATTTCCGTTTTCTGATTTATGGTACTGCCACTAGCGTTACTAAAGATGCCAGATGGGATTTGGTAAATCTGACAACAGGAGATACTGTTCATTCTGAATTAACTATTGAGTTCCCTAACGAACAGATTGTTAATGGTCAGCCTACAGGAACGGTTGCAGTAATACCTAAATGGGGACTTTCTGTAAATATAAATTATGTAGATAGTCCAGGAGAAATCACACCGGGAATTTTCCCAACCAACAATTCCTTTTTGGAGGCAACTATGACTTTTGCAGATCCAGCGAAAGCTTGGTTAACAGGAGTTATGGATGAAGACGGTGAAACCAATTATAACTGGATACGTTCGGGAACAGCTACATTTACTGCACCAAATACCGTTTATAATGATTATGAGGGAGAGGATGATGTTCAGGCTTTTGAAAAAGTATTGGAAGGTACCTGGGCTCCATATAGATTATGCGGTTCTACCCCTACAACCACTCCTAACCCTATTATCTATGCTGGTGGGCCGGCATGGGGTGGATACATCACTTTAAACCAGATTAAAAACACTTCTAGTGTTGACGTTATTATTACATCCGATAGAAGTAAATGGACCCGTTGTCCTGTATTGGAGTTGCAGGAGGAAACAGCGCTTGCAATAGGTGGCACTAAAAAACTGCACATGCGCAGCTCTCAATCGGTTGACCAGTCAGGAAATCCTGCAGCAGCAGGCAGTGGAACCAGTGCAAATATTTATGATGCAAATTACAATGGTGAAAAAGGGATGGGTTGGTTTCCCGGATATGCAATTAATCTTGAAACAGGAGAAAGGCTGAATATGGCATTCGGGGAAGACTCATGGCTGGCATCTGAAAATGGTGCTGATATGAAGTGGAATCCTACATCTCGGATAGCAGCTTTTCCTGGTGAAACTATTTTATTTGGCGGGAAGCATTATATTTATGTATTTGGCCACAACGGTGATGCCAGCTATAATAATGATGCATTAATGGGTAATGGCTTAACTGATGTTCCACGTTATGATGGCGGTAAAACTGTTCATGATTTGTTGGCAGCAGCAGCAGCGACAACCAGCACTACAAGTGATGGGTATAAGCGTAATGCTTTTTCCGATGTGATGTGGGTAAATATTCCAATACTTAGAAATGGGCATGAACTTCTTGAATCGGATGTAAAAATAAGATTAAGAGTTGCCAGAGCCTACGACAAATATGGAACAGGCGATCAGGTAGCATCAGGTAATCTTGTTGCCGGAGAAACCTATTTTGTTGAACATGGCCCTGTTACGCATAACGGAGTAAGTCGTCCTATCGGAAGTAGTTTTGTTGCAGTTAATGCAACATGGACAAGTTCGGCTAGCGGAGCTTCTGTTAGAACAACTGTTAACAATGGAGATCCTGTTTATGAATTTAATACTTCAGATATTGCAGCTCATAAGGAAAATGCCGAAGCTGCAGCGGATGCATTAAATTTGATCAATATTGTTCCAAATCCTTATTATTCATACTCCGCTTATGAGGAAAAAACAAGTGAGAATATTGTAAAAATCACCAATTTGCCAAGAAACTGTACTGTATCTATTTATACATTAAACGGAACGTTGATCAGAAGATTGCAAAAAGGCGATAATGATGCAAAAGCATCATTGGATTGGGATATGAAAAATGAATCCCGTATCCCTATTGCAAGTGGTATGTATATTATCCATGTTGATGTGCCTAATGTAGGAGAAAAGGTATTGAAATGGCTGGGTGTGATGCGTCCTTTAGATTTAGAAGCATATTAAGATGAAGGTTTGTAATTTGTAGCGTTTGTGCTCGGAATTACTGATTTTAAGTTCAAAAAAAATAATTAATTATGAAAAAACAGTATAAATTATTAGTTTCTTTTGCCCTGGCAGGCCTATTTATAATGCCGATCAACAAATTGCAGGCGGGTAATCCCGATCGCAGAGGCCAGGCAGGGGCTACTGAATTGCTGATCAATCCTTGGGCACGAAGCTCCGGATGGGCAGGGTCAAACGCTGCAGGAGTTAGAGGTTTGGAAGCAATGTTTTCGAATGTTGCAGGTACAGCTTTTACAAAAAAAACGGAATTAATATTTGCACGTACCCAATGGTTAAAAGGTTCGGATATTAATATTAATGCTTTTGGCTTAACACAGCGCGTAGGTGAAACAGGTGCAATAGGATTAGCAATTATGGCCATGGATTTTGGCGATATTAACATTACTACCGTGGATCAGCCGGAAGGCGGCTTAGGGACTTATTCACCTCAGTTTTTAAATATTACGGCATCCTATGCTAAAGGATTTTCTGATAATATTTATGGCGGACTTGCACTTAAAGTAATTACTGAAAAAACGTCTAACGTAAATGCCCGTGGTATAGCTTTGGACGCAGGTATCCAATACGTAACAGGTAAGCTGGAGCAGTTGAAATTTGGTATTTCCCTTAAAAATGTAGGGCCAAGAATGAAATTCAGTGGTGATGGACTGGCGTTTAAGGCACCCGTGCCTAGCAGTACTCAAAATAATACAATGACTGTAGAACAACGTGCAGCGCAGTATGAATTACCTTCTTTGCTTAATATTGGGGCCGGGTACGACTTTTATTTGAAAAAGGACAGTGTATTGAGTAAAACCAACAGAATTACTGCAATGGCTGCCTTTACTTCTAATTCATTCGGGAAGGATCAAATTAATGTTGGGGTTGAATATGGATGGAAAAACATGTTGATGGTTCGTGTTGGATATGCTTACGAAAACGGCATTTTAAAAACATCAGAAAGAACAACAGTTTTTACAGGTCCTACAGCTGGTTTAACAGTTGAGATGCCATTCGGTAAAAATAAATCAACATTCGGATTGGATTACTCTTACAGAGCTACAAATCCATTTAACGGAACACATTCAATTGGTGTAAGAATAAACTTATAATTTGTCGTATTTCGTTACCAAAAAGTCCTGATTTTTTATATATTTGTATTCCTAAAGAGAGTCCCGTTTAATTGCGGGATTCTCTTTGTGTTTTCAAGATAGTCAATAATAATATTATATAAATTACATAACATGTCAGTATCATATTTTACAGAAGAGGGATTAAAAAGACTGAAAGATGAATTGCATCAGTTAAAAACCCATGAGCGTTCGTATATTTCAAGACAAATAGCTGAAGCGCGTGATAAGGGTGATTTGTCGGAAAATGCTGAATATGATGCAGCTAAGGAAGCTCAAGGTTTGCTGGAATTAAAGATATCGAAACTGGAAGAAATAGTAAGTAATGCCCGCTTAATTGATGAATCTACACTGGATGTTACCAAGGCACTTATTTTATCAAAAGTAAAGATTAAAAATATTGCTAATGGCGCTATAATGACCTATACACTTGTGGCTGAAAACGAGGCGGATTTAAAATTGAGTAAAATATCCGTAGATTCTCCTATCGGTAAGGGATTGTTGGGGAAAAAAGCAGGCGAAATAGCCGATATCAAAGTACCTTCCGGTACCATTAAATTTGAGGTGGTTGAAATATCACGTTAAGGAGTTTTACAACAATTAATGTTCTTATAATTATTCCATTCAATAGATATGGCAAGTGTTTTCACAAAAATAATCAATGGCGAAATTCCCTGCCATAAAATTTTAGAGAATGAAAAGTTCTTAGCTTTTTTGGATGTGTCTCCTCTAGTAAATGGCCATGTATTGGTTGTTCCGAAGGTTGAAACGGATTATATTTTTGATATTACCGATGCTGACTTATCTGAAATACTGGTATTTGCAAAGCAAGTGGCAAAAGCTCAAAAAGCTGCTATTACATGTAAACGCATTGGTATTGCTGTGATAGGGCTTGAAGTACCACACGCTCATGTTCACCTGGTACCTATAAATTCAGCTAATGATCTTAATTTTACCCTGCCTAAATTAAAGCTTTCTCAGGATGAACTAAGTGTTACAGCTGAAAAGATCCGCGCGAAATTATAGGAGGTAGGGTATAGGTACTGTTTCAGGAATCGAAACTTTTTTGAGAATACTATTATCCTTTCTTATCAGGGTTTTCCGCAAGAAATGCTTTCCAGCCTGTATAGGTTTTTTGTGCCGTGCCGGGTTTACGCTGAAAATAATGACATACAGCAGCAGCAAGGCCGTCTGTAGCATCTAAGAATTCCGGTGTTTCTTTAAAGTTTAAAAGAGTTTTCAGCATGGATGCAACTTGCTCTTTTGACGCATTTCCGCTGCCTGTAATGGATTGTTTTATTTTTTTAGGGGAATATTCCTGTATTGGGATATTTCGAGATAAAGCGCCCGCAATTGCTACTCCTTGCGCTCTGCCCAGTTTTAACATAGATTGAACGTTTTTTCCGAAAAATGGCGCTTCAATAGCCAATTCATCAGGTTTGTATTCATCGATCAGGGAAATCATCCGGTTAAATATTGTTTGCAGCTTTAATGGATGTCCCTCCACTTTTTCAAGGCGCAATACACCCATCACAATCAATTCCATTTTATTCCCTTTGATGTGTATCAAGCCGTATCCCATAATATTAGTTCCGGGATCTATTCCTAAAATTATTCTATCAGTTGTTTTCGTAGCCTTAAATATTGGGATGTATACTCAGATTGTAAAGTTAAAGTTTTTGAAACAGATGAACATATTTAATTTGATTAAAAAATACGGGAATTTGTTTGGGTTTGAGGAGGGGATTCCATTACACAAATGTAGCTTTCCATCCAAAGTTTTATACTATTGGTCTTATTCTGATTGGAATAAATTACTTTATTGATTTTTTGTTGTTATTTTTAACCACTGCTTTCGCAGATTTAATGCTGTAATAAAGGAATGGCTAAAAAAGACAATACATATACTTCCTATTCACTTACTTACATTGCCTGGCAACGGTTTAAAAAGAACAAGCTGGCTATGTTTGGTTTGATAGTTATTGGCTTGTGTATGTTAATGGCTGTTCTTGGATATTTAATAACACCTGATTCAACACCTGATGCAAATGAGCAGTTGCTGGAGCTTTCCAAAAAGCCACCCGGTTTTAAGGTGCAAACCTTATTATGTCGTAAAAATGAAAATAGTCATCAGGTGAATATATTTTCAAAAATGCTGTTTGGAGAGGTAAGTGATTTTAGATCTGTACCATTTTCGAGCTACAAATTTGAAGGGAATGATATTGTTCTTATTGAATACACAGGAAATGATAAACGCCCGGGTGCTGAATCGAGGTATAATGTAGCTGATGTTGTGTATGCTACAAATTATAATTCAGCAATTGAAAATAACATGGAGGCTGGTACGATCTCTTTTTATGAATTTGGCGGCAACCAAAAAATCACAAAAAATGTTGCTGAATTACGTTCAGAAATAGAGAAAGAGTACATTGTTACCCGGAAATTTATTTTAGGCACCGATCCCGCTGGACGCGATTTGTTGAGCCGTTTAATCATTGGTATCCGAGTGTCTTTTTCAGTAGGTTTTGTTGCTGTATTTATTTCAGTAGTGATTGGTATTTTATTAGGCGCATTGGCAGGGTATTACAGAGGAAGAGTAGATGATATTATCATTTGGTTTATTAATGTAGTATGGTCTGTACCAACATTGTTACTTGTAATTGCCATTACATTGGCTTTAGGTAAAGGATTCTGGCAGGTATTTATTGCAGTAGGGCTAACCATGTGGGTAGAAGTGGCACGCGTAATTCGTGGACAAATAATGAGCTTAAGAGAAAAGGAATTTATTGAAGCAGGAAGGGCGCTTGGATTTACAAATTTCAGAATCATTATGAGACATATTCTTCCTAACGTAATGGGGCCGGTAATAGTTATATCAGCTGCCAATTTTGCAGCAGCAATTTTGATTGAAGCAGGCTTAAGCTTTTTAGGTATCGGTGCTCAGCCACCAACGGCATCATGGGGTTCAATGATTAATGCACATAGAGGGTATATTATAGGAGACGCTCCTTATCTGGCTTTTTTGCCAGGATTCGCCATTATGATAATTGTGCTTGCATTTGTATTACTGGGTAATGGCTTGCGTGATTCCATTGATACAAAAGTGATTGACGAAGAACAAGTAATGTATTAAAATGGTTACGGATAAACGAAAAAAAACGGATTTACAAAACACTGTTTCGTAAATCCGTTTTTTTTCGTTTATCCGTAACCGTCATTCAGTTATTAAATGTTAAACCGAATTAAATTAGAAAGGTAAATCATCACCTTCTGATGCTGCAGTAAATGTTTCAGAAACACTTTCCATTTTATTAGAAGATTTTGCTGCGCCAGCATTAGCTCCACCTTCAATACGCCAAGCTTCAAGGGTATTAAAATATTTTGTTTCACCTTGTGGGCTTGTCCACTCACGGCCACGTAAGTTAAAATGAACTTTAATTTCTGATCCAACAGTATAATTATCAATTAAATTACATTTGTCCTGAGTCAATTGAAATGCAATGTGCTGTGGGTATTGTGATGAATTATCAGTCAAAACAAATTCTCTTTTTTTGAATTTTTCTGATACCTGTTGTGCTTCGCTTTTTACCTTTAAGATTCCTGTGATGTCCATGTTTTTTTTATTTAATTATTATTTGATTTTTATATTTGATTAAGGGGTATTTACTTTTTAATTAATTGTTATTGTATGGCTAAAAGTACTTTCCAGGCTTCTTCTACTTTCCCATGCTCAAGCAGGTCTTTAGCTATATCATGATAATTTCCGCCCGAATTTTTATTTTTACCATACACTTCAAGTACCTGCTCTAATGCTCCTGAATTTTTATAGGTTTCTATTTCTGAATCAGATGGCAGTTTTTCTATATTGCCTAATTGCCCCAGGTTATTACCTGTTAACACATCCGAATTACGAATATACGAAGGAATCTGATCAATTCCAATACCAAGGTTCAGTATTGGTTTGGTTACTTCAAACAAGGCCTTTTTATTGGTTCTGCTATACCAGTTAGCTCCAAGGCGAGCTACCAGGTCTATTTTATCCGGATCAATTTGTTTATTTGAATCAAGTACTCCTTCGTTGATATGTAATAGAACAATTTCACAAATTATTAAATTTCCTGATCCGCCATTTTCTCCCAATTCAATTACTTGTTTTACTTTACATTCAAGCTGCGCAGGCGATTCCTTAACCCGGAAAGGTTTTACCAACTCTGACTCAATTGGTGTGAAGCCTGCTTTAACAAATTCATTCACTCCTTTTGGATATTCAGTACTTGCAAGTGACGTTTGCTGCACCATGCTGTAGTTAACCATATTAATAACCACTTCCGGCACTTCTTTTATATTATCAAAAGTATGCTTTGTTTGCCCTGTGCGTCCGCTGCGGGCAGGAGAAAATACCGCAATAGGCGGGTTTGCGCTGAATACATTAAAAAAGCTGAATGGTGCCAGGTTTGGGACACCCTCTTTGTCAATAGTACTGGCAAAAGCAATTGGACGTGGAGCTACGGCACCAAGTAAATAACTATGTAAAACAGAGGTTGTAACGTCCTTTGGATTTATCGTCAGCATTGCGGTAAAATGTATTCTACAAAAATAAAACTAAATTTCCAACAAGGCTAAATATGTTATTAACGATTTGAGGAAAACTGTTGATAAGGTGTGGTTATACTTAACTGGGCACCATTAGAATGCTATGTAATAATCTTTAGTCAGTTGTTTGTATTCGTCCGTATAGATGTGGCGTTCATCTTTTTCAATGGTAATAACGTCCTCTTCAATGGCTTTTTGTGTGAACTCGAATTTCATTAATAAACGCTTTTCAGGTTTATCGGTTCGGGTGATAACACGTGTAAGTTTGGTAAGGAATAATTTTTGTTCTTCTGCCATTTCACGGAATACCTGGCTTTCTTTGGTTGGAAGTATTACATAAAAGTGGCCGTTGCTGCTTAATAAATTTAATACCCCCTTCAACAAGTCGCAAAAAGGTAATTGGTCAGTATGCCGGGCATTGGTGCGGGATTCTTCAGAGGCTTTGGAGGAGTCAATAAAATAAGGGGGATTGCTTACAATCAGGTCGTATTTATGTTTGCATTCATTTGCGTATTGCTGCAGCGAAATATGATGAATATGAATCCGGTTATTCCACTTGCATTCAGATATATTTTCCGCTGCCTGATCGAATGAATTTTGGTCGATATCAATTGCATCAATTTCCGCATTTGATTTTTGAGCCAGCATCAGTGAAATAATTCCAGTTCCGGTACCAATGTCTAAAATAGTTTTTGCCTGGGAGGCATTTACCCATGAACCTAGTAAAACAGCATCTGTGCCCACTTTCATGGCGCACTTATCCTGGAGGATCTTAAACTGTTTGAAAACAAATTCCTGGCTCGACATACATGTTCCGCTTTAAAAGAAAAAAGGTGAAATAGATGGTTGAAAATTATGCAATAAAGTTAATCTAATTTTAAGAAAACACAATAATATTCTCGATTTACAGATTTTTAATTATCCTCCTCTTCCTCAACATCCGGTATCTCTTCTTTATTGCTGATATAGATATCAATCAGGCCTTCCGGGGCATTAATATGAAGCTGCTTGGTATCACGGTTAATACTCACAATAAAATCATCTTTTGCCGGGATTAAAATTTCGTGGTCATCTTTTTTTACCTGAAATATGGCTTGTTGAGGATAATCAAGTACTTTTTCAACTACACCTATTTCGCCATACGTTTTGTCAATTACAGTATAACCAGGCATTTCATGAAAATAAAATTGTTTGCCTTTTAAGGGAGGTAGCATACTTAAAGGAAGATACAATCCTGATTTTATAAGCTCTTCAGCCTTATCAATGGTGTCGATACCCTCAACAGTGGCAACAGCAGTATTACCGCGAAGATGAATTTTTTTAATAAAAAATGGCACCAAGGTATTGTTTAGTTCGACAAAAACTGATTCTAATTTTTGATATTTGCCTGGATTATCTACATCCAGTACAAAAGCTAATTCTCCAAAGTTGCCAACCCGTTTGGCGATATACCCTAAATTAAAACATTCATTTTTGGTCATAATGTAAGATTCTGTATTACTTAGATTTTAAAACGTATTTTAAAGGTAACAAGTTGCAATTTATCACCAATATTATTTTATGGCTCTCCCGAGTTATCAAGGAGGAGTAATATTAACAACTTCAAACAAAAAAGGCAGCTGACTTATGCCAACTGCCTTTTTTAATATAATAAAGGTTGTAATTATGCTTCTGCTTGTGTTTCAGATGCAGCCTCTTCAGTAGTTTCAGCTTCAGCAGCAGGAGGAGTGTTTTTAGAAACAATCTTTGCAGCTTTAGCATCTTTAGAAGCAGCTTCAGCACTCATACGTTTCTTGTATGCGTCTTTTTTAGCGCTATCTAATTTTTCAACTTTACCGTTAATTTTACCTTCTTTGTCTGATTCCCATTTAGCAAATTTTGCATCAGCCTGCTCTTGAGTTAAAGCACCTTTTGCAATACCGCCTTTAAGGTGGTTTTTGTACATTACCCCTTTGTAAGAAAGGATAGAACGACAAGTGTCAGTTGGTTGCGCACCATTTTGTAACCAAGTTAATGCTTTATCAGCATCAAGGTTAATAGTTGCAGGGTTTGTAGTTGGGTTGTACGTGCCAATTTTCTCAATATACTTTCCGTCTCGAGGTGCACGACCATCCGCAATTACAATGTGGTAGAAAGCATTCGCTTTTTTACCGTGGCGTTGTAATCTGATTTTTACTGGCATTTTTTAATTTTTTTAGGTTAATAAATTAATACATTTTTTATGTAGGAATGCAAAATTAGGAAATAAATACATACAAACAGCAATTTAAGCTGTTTATTTTGACTGATTTTACTTTTTTGTACGATAAGAGCGCCTTCCGAAATACAAAACAGGCATTTGCAGAGCTCAGATAAAAAGGGTTAAATTCAATTTTTCCCATAAATAGCGAAAAAAAGAGAACGAATTGCATAATTTTAATGCTTAAAATATAAAAATTTGAACTTTAATTGTTACTTTTGCAAAAAAATTATTGTAAGTATATGACTAAAACATCAATTAATTCCATTTTAGTACCTATTGATTCTACTGAACAAACTATGATTGCTCTTAGTCAATCGTACAATTTGGCTCGTTTTACAAATTCTAAAATTGTATTGCTTAGCGTTGATGAAGATAAATCTCCTGCTGTGAAAAAAAAGCTGGATGAGTTGGCAAAAGTAGCATCACAAAAGTCGGGACAGCCTGTTGAGACAATGATTCGTGAAGGAAATGTATACGAAGAAATAAATAAGGTTGCAGATGTTTTAAATCCATTGTTCGTGATGATTGGTATCACCTCGAAACTTTCATTGGGAAACCTAATGAGTAAAAATGCATTTAAAATGGTACGTGAATCTAAACACCCTGTAATCACAATACGTGGTAAAGTTCACAGAGATGGCTGTAAAACCATATTATTACCTGTTGATTTATCGAAAGAAACCAGAGAAAAAGTAACCAAAGCTGTTGAATTGGCAAAACTTTTCCGTGCTGACATCCGTGTGATTTCCATCCTAACAGAAAATGATGAAGCAGCTGAAAATAAATTGATTTCCTATTCCAACCAGGTTTGGAAATTTATAAAAGATCAAGGGATCCGTTGTACTATTAAAACATTACGTGGACAAGATATTCCTAAAATGGTGCTTGATTACGGACGTGAAGTGGAAGCAGATTTGATATTAATCATGAGCAAAGCTGAATTAAGCGTGAAAGAATTGTTTATAGGAACAGTTGCAGAGCGTATCATCAACGAAAGTGAAATCCCTGTATTAAGCTTCCGCCCGATGGTGCGTAAGGATACTACAGCATTTACAACCCCATACTAATACTACTGAAAAGTATTTTTAAAAAGCCCTTCCGATTCATCGGAAGGGCTTTTGCTTTTTACATCAATGAGCTTTTTTGTTGAATAAAAACAAATTAGAATTGTTGTTATCCAAAATTAATTTTTAGCTTCGCAGCATCTTAAAGGGGTGTCTGTTTATAAATTAAATAAACAGGCTGAGATTATACCCAATAAATAAAAGTTCCAAAAGCTTTTGTTTATGCACCTGATCAGGATAATGCCTGCGTAGGGAATTGGTAATGTTATAACTAATGGTAGCTGCTTACCCTTTGCTGCTATATGTTTAACTAAAAAAATAAATATAAAATGTTTAATGTAAAAAAAAGTGGAATGGCTGCTTTGCTAATGCTGTCGCCATGTGTGCTGTTTTCCCAATTTAGTATTACGGGGAATGTAAAAAACAAAGGTAAAGCTGAAAGTATTGCAGGAGCGGTGATCAGTATTGAAAACACAGCCTTGGCCGCACAAAGTAAGGCGGATGGCAGTTTTGAAATTAAGGGTTTGTCAGGCGGCACCTATATCCTTAATGCATCCTTTATTGGTTATCGAAATTTTACTGATACTATTCTGTTGAACGAAAATAAAATATTCAACATTGAGCTCTCTGAAAGTCCTGTATTGATGGAAGCAGTTATTGTGTCATCCACCCGTGTTAATGAAAAATCGGGAATGGCATACTCCAATATTAGTAAGGAACAGATAAAGGAGCAAAATTTAGGACAGGATCTGCCATATTTGTTAAATCAGCAGCAATCTGTGGTTACTACATCAGATGCCGGTGCAGGGGTGGGTTACACGGGTATACGTATTCGCGGAGTAGATGCAACACGTATCAATGTTACGATTAATGGTATACCGGTAAATGATGCGGAATCTCAGGGGACTTACTGGGTTGATCTTCCGGATATAGCATCAAGCATTGATAATATACAGGTGCAGCGTGGAGTGGGGAGCTCCACAAATGGAGCTGGCGCATTTGGTGCAAGTTTAAATATAGAAACCACAAAATTAAATCCCAAAGGATATGGGGAATACAACACTTCTTATGGTTCATTTAATACGTTGAAGAATACTGTGAACGTTGGCTCAGGGCTTATCAATGATAAATTTGCGTTAGATGCTCGTTTGTCCAAAATTAATTCGGATGGTTTTATTGACAGGGCTTCATCCGATTTAAAATCCTACTATTTATCCGGTGCATATTATGGTAAAAGCACAATTATAAAATTCATTACATTTTCTGGTTTAGAGGAAACTTATCAAGCCTGGAACGGTGTTCCTGAAGCGCGTTTGAGAGGGAATGTAGATGGAATGAATAATTACATTGTAAATAACGGCCTGGATGCTGAAGCTGCGGCTCATTTACTAAACTCCAGCAGCAGAACGTATAATGAATTTACCTATGGAAACCAGGTAGATCATTATAAACAGGATTATTATCAATTGCACTTTTCACATGCGCTGAGTGATAACTGGAATGCGAATGTTGCTTTCCATTATACGAAGGGTAAAGGGTATTATGAAGAGTATAAAAAAGCCCAGGCATTCGGTAAATATGGATTGCAGGATGCAATTATTGGTACGGATACCATCACAAGCACTGACCTGGTGCGCAGACGCTGGTTAGATAATGATTTTTATGGGGGTACCTTCTCTTTAAATTATAACAGTCATAAAAAATTATCAGCGGTGCTTGGTGGTGCCTATAATAAATATACTGGTTTACATTATGGTGAGATAATATGGGCGCAATATGCCAGCAATGGCGTGTTGCATCAGAACTATTATAACGACACAGCGAATAAAACAGACTTAAATATTTATGTAAAGGCAAATTACCTGATCACCGAAAAGCTCAATGTTTTCGCTGATATACAGCACCGTACTGTTTTGTATTCTTTTCTTGGTTATGATGCCAATCAAAACAATATTCAGCAAAGTGCTTTACTGGATTTTATCAATCCGAAAATCGGGGTGAATTATGATATTAGTACAAATGCCTCTGTTTATGCTTCTTACAGCGTTGGTAACAAAGAGCCTAGTCGTGATGATTATACACAGTCATCTCTCACAAGCCGTCCAAAGCATGAAACATTAAATGATATTGAAGCTGGCTATAAACATCATACTGAATCTGCAATGTGGGGATTGAATGTGTATTCAATGAATTATAAAAATCAGTTGGTGTTAACCGGGGAGATCAATGATGTTGGGGCATATAATCGTGCAAACGTTGCAAAAAGCTACCGTCAGGGTGTTGAAGCGATATTTGGAGTAAGAATTGTGAAAAGCTTAAACTGGAATATGAATGCGACCTTCAGCCAGAACAAAATTGAAAATTATGAGGAGTTTGTGGATGATTACGATAATGGAGGTCAACAAAAAAATACGTATTCAAAAACAGATATTGCTTTTTCTCCAAATGTGATTGCCGGGAGTACATTAACGTTTGAGCCTGTTAAAAATTTAAAATTTAGTTTTATCAGTAAGTATGTTGGAGCGCAGTTTTTAGATAATACATCCACTGCAACCAGGAAACTGGACGCATTTTTTGTAAACGATTTAAGGATTAACTACAGTTTCAAAACTAAATACATTCGTGAGATTGGAATTATTGTGGCTGTTAATAATTTGTTCAGTGAAAAGTATGAGTCAAATGGTTATACATGGGGTTATATCTATGGCGGACAGCGGATCGCAGAGAATTTTTATTATCCTCAAGCTGGTGTAAACTATATGGCTGGTTTGAGTTTTAAATTTTAGAATATTTAATTCTGGTACTTTCTGGATTTACGTATTAGGTTGTTAAAATAGTTATAAACCTGGCAGGTCTTTAAGACCTGCCAGGTTTTATTTTTGGGGTTCAAAATTTTTAGTTTCATTTTCCAAATTTAAAAAAGGAAAGTCTTTTTGTAATTGTTTACAGCGCGTTGAATAAGTGTCTTTAAATTTTTTGTAAGCTTCTGTATCTGTATGAAAAGGGCGATGTTGTTGTGCTGTAACAACATCTTTTATTTTTTCAAATAATTGTTTAGTATCTTCTGCAAAAGCAATATTCATGAGCTTTTCGAAAATATAAGTAATGGCTTGTTCATTTGGATGGACAAGGTCGGTTTTGTAAAATCGGTAATCACGCAGATCATCCATCATTAATTCGTAAGCTGGAAAATAAAATGCGTTGTGGTTTTGTTGTACTAATTTATGCACAGCTTGTATTAAAAGGGCTTTGCTCAGGGTGTTTTCAACCGCACCATCTCTTATATAACGAACAGGGCTTACCGTAAAAACAATTTTCAGATTATTATTTATTGCTCTTAGTTGTTCAATCAATAATTGATAATCAGCAACAATTTCATTTGTATTTAACAATGATTTTGTAAATTCTTTTTGTGGTACTTTATGACAATTTCCAACTAATTGATTCGTTTCGTTTAGCTTATAAATAAAGGCAGAGCCAAAGGTTATGAAGAGCCAGTCTGTTTGTTTTATAAAATTGTGCGCAGTATTAATGCTGTTATTTATTTCAATTAAACAGGTTTGTTTGTCGGTATTCGAAAAACGGCTGTGATGCTCCCAGCTGTTCCAGCATTCGTTAGCGGAAAATAATTCATGTTCCTGTACCGCCTTATTATCAATGTATCTGCGCAATGCAACGGCCATGCTTGCAGGGTTGTATAAAACACCATGAGGGTTTAGTTTTATATTGAACTTATAATGCCCCATTGTATCAGCAATATTTTCGGCAAAGCAAGAACCTATAAACAGAAATTTTTGAGAGTAGTCAATTTTTTGTTTAAACGTAGGAACAGGGAATGTAAGATGGAAATTCATAAAAGGAATTAGAAAATTGGAGATTTATAGAAATAAAAGTTTGAGAATTGGAGTTTTAGTGAATTAGAGATTTATTATTTATTTGCTTTATATGATTGCTTCGGAACCCTCGCAATGACGATTTAATTATCTGTTGAGAAAAAAATATTTTTTATGAACCTAAACATATCTTTTTTAATTAACCAACTCTCCAACTCTCCAACTCTCCAACTCTCCAACTCTCCAACTCTCCAACTCTCTAATTCGTTTTACTGCGCGCATTTACAATACGGAGAAAAATAAATTTTAGTGTGTGGTAATAGTGATTGAATCCGCGCTTGTTCCATATCCGGGATCATGATCACACGTAAATCCATCATTTTTAAATTTTTCAGATTTTTTATTTCCTCAGGAAATTTATCAATTTCATTGCTCCACAAATCGATGTATTCGAGTTTGTTTAATTTACCAATTTCCCAAGGCACTGAGGTCAGCTCATTGTTATTGGCCTCCAGATAATATAAGTTTTTCAATTCACCAAGCTGATGCGGGAATTCCTGTAAGCCATTTTTTGAAATCGCGAAATATTGTAAGTTTTTTAATTGCCCTATTTCTTCCGGAAGCTCTTCAATGTCATTTTTACTTAAATCCAAATATTGAAGATTATGAAATGCGAGGATTTCAACAGGGAATTTTTTTAAACGTTTTTTTCTTAACTCTAGTCTGATTACTTGTTCTGGCTGTAGCATCGCTTCTTCAATGCTTGTATACACAAACACTTTGTCTAAAGCTAAAGAGTCCAGCAACTCTGTTTGAGCACTTGCTTTTTGGAAAATTAAGATAAACACCATCAATAAGGTGATAGTTGTTTTTATTAATCTTTGATGTTTATATTTTGCTTTCAATTTACGACTTTATAGCAGCGGTTATATGCATTGAATCCTCTTCATCTTTCGCCAGCTGCACTTTTAATTCATCCAGATTATTAAACTTCAGTTCATCCCTAAGGCGTTCAATAAAGTATATTGTAATTATTTCGTTATAGATATCTTTGTTAAAGTCAAAAATATTTACTTCTATACTGTGTCCTTTTCCTTCAACAGTAGGGTTATTACCAATACTTAACATTCCAGCGTAACGGCTGTTCTTGTGTTGCACCTGAACAGCATATATACCATCGGCCGGTATGAGTTTATACATATCCTCAACCACAATATTGGCAGTTGGGTAACCAATTGTTCGTCCTAATTTTAAGCCTTCCACCACTTTACCACTTAAAGAGTAAAAATGTCCTAAAAAGGTTGCAGCAGTTTTAACATCACCTGTTTGCAGTGCTTTTCGGATTTTTGTGGAGCTTATTTCAATGTGTTCAATGTCTTTTGCCGGTATTTCCTCAACATCAAAACCATAAAGTGGACCATATTCCTTCAAATGCTCAAAAGAGCCTTCACGGTTACGTCCAAAATGGTGATTATAACCAATAACAAGTCGTTTGGTTTTAATTTTGTTAACTAAAATATTTCTAACAAATTCTACAGAAGTGAGCCTTGAAAACTCCTTTGAAAAGGGGTAGATTATCAGATGATCAACGCCATATTTCCGAAGCAGCTCTATTTTTTCCTCTTGTGTATTCAGTAGCTTCAATTCATTGTCTTCGGGAAAAAGCACCATGCGAGGATGGGGATAAAAAGTAAGTAAAACGGTTTCGCCATTCTCCTCTTTTGCTGCCTCTTTTAAACGTGAAATAATTTTTTGATGCCCTAGGTGAACCCCATCAAACGTTCCTGTAGTAACTATTGAATTTTTAATGTCTTTAAAATCATCAATATTTGTATAAACTTTCATTCTTTTTAAAATGATTAAACAGATTTTTAATAGATTACACCTATAAGCGTTTTACATCACAGCTGCTATTTCCAAAATTAATTAGTAATCCTGTTTTGACATTAGCGGCTTTTAAATAAGATAACAATTTAGATGTAAATATTTTGGGCATATAACCTTCTACCGACTTTAATTCAATAATTAATTTATTTTCGATCAGTAAATCACATCTAAATTTACCAACTTTATTTCCACCGAAAAATACGTCAAACTCTTTCTCCGTATCAAAATTTATTTTTTATTCCTTTAAGAGAATGAATTAGTGCGTTATGATAAATTTTTTCAAGAAAACCTGGCCCCAATTCATTATGTATTTTATAAGAGTAGCCAATAATTTTTTCGGTTAATAAATCTTTTTCATAATTGTCCATCAATGGAATCATTTGTAATCGGTGGAATCATTTTCAAAATTAATTATAAAAATACGAACAATCGCTTTTTTTGCTCAATTAAATATAGTAATTTCGCAACGTTTTAATAAAAATAACTATTTAGATTTATATAAAATGTCAAAACAATCTGGTAAAATTGCGCAAATCATTGGTCCTGTAGTTGACGTAACGTTTGAAGGCGGAGCTACATTGCCAAATATTCTTGATGCCCTTGTGGTTGTAAGACCTAACGGACAGAAAGTTATTCTGGAAACACAAAAACACGTTGGTGAAGACACTGTTCGTACTATTGCGATGGATTCTACCGATGGTTTATACCGTGGAATGACGGTAGATAATACCGGAAAAGGTATTACGATGCCAGTAGGGGATAAAGTGAAAGGCCGCTTATTTAATGTGGTTGGAGAAGCAATTGATGGTATCCAACAAGTTAGTAATGAGGGTGGTGCACCAATTCACCGTACTCCTCCAAGATATGAAGATCTTTCTACTTCCACGGAAGTATTGTTTACCGGTATCAAAGTAATTGATTTGCTAGAGCCTTATGCAAAAGGTGGTAAAATTGGTTTGTTTGGTGGTGCTGGTGTTGGTAAAACCGTATTGATTATGGAGTTGATCAACAACATTGCTAAAGGTTACGAAGGTTTATCTGTATTTGCTGGTGTTGGTGAGCGTACTCGTGAAGGAAACGATTTATTACGTGAGATGATTGAATCAGGTGTTATCCGTTATGGTGAAGCATTTAAACATTCAATGGAAAGCGGTGGATGGGATTTAACGAAAGTTGATATTGCTGAATTAGCAAAATCACAGGCTACACTTGTTTTCGGACAGATGAATGAGCCTCCGGGTGCACGTGCACGTGTTGCTTTATCAGGATTAACAATGGCGGAATATTTCCGTGACGGTGATGAAAAATCAGGCGGTCGTGATATCTTATTCTTTATTGACAATATCTTCCGTTTTACACAAGCAGGTTCTGAAGTATCCGCGTTGTTAGGCCGTATGCCTTCAGCGGTGGGTTATCAGCCAACACTTGCTACTGAAATGGGATTGATGCAAGAGCGTATCACTTCTACAAAACGTGGTTCTATTACATCTGTACAAGCGGTTTACGTTCCTGCAGATGATTTAACGGATCCGGCACCTGCAACAACATTTGCCCACTTAGATGCAACAACAGTATTGAACCGTAAAATTGCTGAGTTAGGTATTTACCCGGCTGTGGATCCTTTGGATTCTACATCCCGTATCTTAAGTGCTGCTGTATTAGGCGAAGAGCACTACGGAACGGCTCAGCGCGTAAAACAAATTTTACAACGTTACAAAGAGTTGCAAGACATTATCGCTATCCTTGGTATGGACGAGTTATCAGAAGAGGATAAATTGGTTGTATCACGTGCAAGACGTGTTCAGCGTTTCTTATCTCAACCATTCTTCGTTGCTGAGCAGTTTACCGGTTTAAAAGGTGTATTTGTTTCTATTGAAGATACCATCAAAGGATTTAACATGATCTTAAATGGTGAGGTGGATCAGTACCCGGAAGCAGCATTTAATCTTGTTGGTTCAATTGAAGATGCAATTGAAAAAGGAAAGAAAATTTTAGCAGAAGTTTAATAAGTTAAAAATTAGGAGTTAAGAGTTAAGGGTTATCAAGCATAACTCATAACTCTTAACTTTAAACCCATAACTCAACAAAATGTTTTTAGAAATTATAACTCCCGATAAAAAAGTGTACAGTGGTGATGTGGAAGCAGTAAAACTGCCAGGTGCCGAAGGTTCTTTTGGAATTTTAAAAAACCATGCGCCCATTATTGCTACACTAAAAAAGGGAATTGTTAAAATTACCGATAACAAAAAGAATGTGGAGAGCATTGAAATCAATGGTGGCGTAGTGGAAGTGCTAAACAATAAGATTGTGGTGCTTGCTGAAAGTATTTAAATATAATTGTTATACTTTTAAGATCCCGTTTGGTTATTACCAAACGGGATTTTTGTTTTATTTTCGGGCTGAATTTTGCCAGCAACTATTTTTTAAAGTTCTTTGGGAGATATTCTAAAGGCGAAAAAGGCTGTTTATGAATGGTTAATTAAAAACAAAATGGATTACCTGCTCATTTGTATTGTAGCATTAATAGGTTCCGGACTAACACTGTTTTCAGGGTTTGGTCTCGGTACGCTGCTTGTCCCGGTATTCGCACTCTTTTTCCCTATTGAGGTTGCCATTTCTCTTACAGCAATTGTTCATTTTCTAAACAATCTCTTTAAATTGGTATTAGTTGGTAAGCATGCAAATAGAAAGGTGGTGGTTAATTTTGGTGTCCCTGCAATTGTTTTCGCCTTTTTAGGTGCCTTTTTGCTCACACAGCTCACAAATTTGCAACCTTTGCATCAATACTCCATTGGAAGTAAAATGTTTGTAATAATGCCTGTAAAGCTTGTTATTGGAATTTTATTGATGGCATTCTCTTTATTTGAGGTAGTGCCAAGGTTGGCTAATTTACAATTCAGTCAGAAATACCTGACCTTGGGAGGGGCTTTAAGCGGGTTTTTTGGAGGACTTTCGGGAAATCAAGGCGCTTTGCGTTCGGCATTTTTATTGCGGGCTAATCTTAGCAAAGAATCTTTCATCGCTTCAGGGGTAGTAATTGCCTGTTTAATTGATGTTTCCAGGTTAACCATATATGGAAAACAGATTTTTGCGGCAGAAGAGCAATTTAATTATTCCCTTATTATTGCAGCTACACTCTCCGCTTTTGCTGGCGCATTTATTGGTAATAAGCTTTTAAAAAAAATAACTATTAAAGGGCTTCAATATTCTGTTGCGGGAATGTTATTTGTATTTGCAATTCTGCTAGTGGCTGGAATTATATAGTAATTAAGTAAGTATTCGGATCATGTTTAAATGATGGTGAAATGATGTATCAGAATGAGAAAAGCTCTTCTGGTTTTCACTTTTTATTGTCTGCTTGGAGGTTAGAAAAGCTTATATTTGATAAATAATTTTTTAATAATAGAATATGAAAAATAAATCAATTGTATTTACAGGAATTCTTTTAGTTGCCTCGATAGGGAATTATATCAGGCTTTTTAACAGCAGCACTATCCGGATGGTGGAGTTTGTATCCATATTTGCTATCGGTGCGTTAGCTGGGGTTCTGCTGGTTCAAATCATCAAAGGCTTAAAGAATAACGGAAATAAGTAATTGTAACAGACTTTCGTAAAATAAGAAAATGATTTTTTAGTATAAATGAAAAGAACGGCTATCGATGGCCGTTCTTTTTTTGTTCATAATAATTAGAAGAATGTCCGTTATATTTTAATCACCAACCCTACGCCTATATTAGCTCCACTTTCCTTTAGCTTAAAAATGCGGTTGTTATTATCATTGATATTGGAATCGTTTTTATTGGAGAATAAAACACTTGGATAGGTATACGCCATATAACCTAAATTGATGGAAAGTCCAATATGTCCCGCAAAATAGATACGTGGAACAATTGCAAAGCCATAGTTAAATCCATGATCCTTTGCTACGCTGTTTATAGAGTCATTGCTGATGCTCTGAAAATTAGAATAGCCTAATGTTATGCCAATCGGCATATCAAATCGTTTTGTTTTTATTACATGCAGATTAAGCCCTAATCCCCCATCAATACCTCTTACATCTGGTTTTATGCCTGTTAAGGAATCCTTACCCGCAAAGTATTTAGTGTAAGAAGCTCTACAGGTTATACCAAGCCAGTTCTTTAAACCGTATTCTAAAGTTAATGGGAATACAATGCCACCACTGTTATCAGTAGTGTCTTTTTTTATACGGATTGTCTGAGTGTTACTTCCATGTCCTATCTGCGCGTTATATTCCTGTGAGGTTACAATTTTTGAAAGATTTGCCCCAATGCCGAAATCAATTACAAAGGCCCGTCTATGAAACGATTGTGCCAGGGAGGTGTTTAATAATAATGTAATTCCGGCAATCAGCAGTACTAATTTTTTCATCTGTGTTTTAATTTTTTGTAAAAATAGACAGTTTTTTTGAATACTAAAATATCCTGCCAGCAATGATCATGGCTACGGTAATTAAAACAATTCCTGCAATATCCAGTACTAATCCGGCTTTAAGCATATCTTTTACCCGTAAACGGTTACTTCCAAAAACAATTGTATTAGGGGCTGTGGCCACTGGCAGCATAAAACCTAATGAAGCAGCCAGGGTTGCAGGAACCATTAGTAACAAGGGATGGATATCCATTGTTTTTTGAATGGCGAGTAATATGGGCAGCATTAGCTGGATACATGCCACATTGGAAGCAAATTCACTGATTACAGTAATTAGTATACACATTCCAAAAATGAGCAGGTAAATATTAGTATGGGAAGTGAACTGAAGCTGGGAAGCTAACCAGGTGCTTAACCCTGAAATTTCAAAACCTTTAGCAAGTGCAAATCCACCACCAAATAAAAGAACAATATCAAAAGGAAGTCTGGTAACATCCTCCCAGATGATCAATGCTCTGCCTTTTTCATTTTTAGATGGAATAAAAAAGAGAGATAAAGCCATGACAATGGCCACTGTACTATCCTGAAGATAATTTTTTTGAGGAAATAAATTACTCCAGCCATACATTTTAAATATACCAAAATCGATATCAACTCGGGTAAACCATAAAATGGCGGTTATAGAAAAAATTGTTGCAACGGCTTTTTCTTCAAAGCTCATCTTACCAAGCTTTTTGTAAGCGGAAGCAAAATAGTTTTTATCAAGCAGCAATAAACATTCTTTTTTAATGAACATTAATTTAAGTATCCAGAAAGCCACTAACAACAGTGCAAATGAAAGGGGGAACCCGATAATAAACCAAGCGAAAAAATTCATATCGTTGTGGAGAGGGAACCTTTCTGTGTACTCCCTTAAAAAAATCATATTGGTAGGGGTACCTACCAAGGTGGCCATTCCACCAATGGTGGCGGAATATGCCAAACCTATTAATAAAGCGGAAGCCATCTTACGCGAATGCTGGTCGTTTGTAAAATGTTTCTCTATTTGAATAATCACGGCTAATACAGCGGATAGCAGCATCATTACAGTGGCGGTATTGGAGATCCACATGGAGAGTAAATAGGAGGTAAGCATGGTGCCGAATAAAATACGGGAAGGGCTGCTTCCGACTGTCATCAGTATTTTTAAAGCAATACGATGGTGAAGCTGCCAACGTTCAATTGCGAAAGCAATGATAAAGCCTCCGATAAATAAGAAAATAATAGGGTCCATGTATTGAGATGCTGTTGTTTTCGAATCCGCTATTCCTAATAATGGCAGTAAGATAATGGGAAGTAATGAAGTTGCAGCTAAATGAACTGCTTCCGTAAGCCACCATACGGCCATCCAGGCAGCTACAGCGGCCATCCTGGTGAGTATAGGGTTGCCCGGTGATAAATCAACGCTGATACATATTATAACCGCAAGTAAGGGCCCCAGCAGAAGTTTTATATTTTTTGAATAATTCATTTATTAAAGTGTAAAATAGTTTAGTTTTGCGAGCCCTCAAATTTTTTTCAATGAAGAACAAACATAAGAATATTGCTTCACTTACCGGTTACTTCCTACCCGTAGCAATTTCGATTTTTTTAACGTTTCAAAGCTGTTCATCATTTTGTAAAGTTAAAAATAGCCCGGTTGAAGTTGTTCAGGATACTCATGAACAGGAAGGCTTTATAAAAGCAACCGTAATAAATTATATTGATGGTTGTGCATTCCTGCTGCAATTAACCGATGGTAAAAAGCTGGAACCAGTAAATCTTTCGGAAGAATATAAAAAGGAGAATACAAATGTATGGTTCAAATATGTGCCCTATAAGGGTAGCAGCATTTGTATGGCAGGACAAATGGTAACTATTACTAAGATTGAAAAGGATAGTTCATCCGGAAATAAAAACCTGAAATAGAGCAGTGATTGTGCCGTTTGAATTAAAGTATTTACAATAAAGAATAAAAATTATGCGAATAATATATATGGGAACACCGGAGTTTGCGGTGGAAACCTTAGATCTGTTGCTGAAGAATAATTATACGATTGTTGGGGTGATTACTGTACCTGATAAGCCTGCAGGCCGAGGACAACAGCTGCAACAATCTGCTGTAAAAAAGTTTGCTCTTGAAAAAGGTTTGACAATTCTGCAGCCTGAAAAATTAAAGGATGAAAATTTTCTTGAGCAGCTTCGTTCGCTGAAAGCGGATCTGCAAATCGTAGTTGCATTTCGTATGCTGCCGGAAGTGGTTTGGAACATGCCGCGTTTAGGAACTATAAACCTGCATGGGTCATTGTTGCCGCAGTATCGCGGTGCGGCTCCGATAAACTGGGCGGTAATCAATGGGGAAAAAGAAACAGGTGTTTCTACTTTTTTTCTGCAGCAAGAGATCGATACAGGTAAAATTATTTTTCAGGATAAAATAACAATTTCGGAAAATGATACTGCAGGTGCAATTCATGATAAATTAATGATTACGGGAGCACAACTAGTATTAAAAACGGTGCAGGCAATTGAAAATGGAGATTATCCACAAATTGATCAGTCGCAATTAATAGCAGCAAATGGCGCTGTTAATAATGCCCCCAAGATTTTTAAAGATGATTGCCGCATTGATTGGAACCGAAGTGTAAGCGAAATACACAATAAAATAAGAGGCTTAAGCCCATATCCGGCTGCTTTCACAGATTTTGTTTCACCGGAAGGGAAAATATTCCCCGTAAAAATATTTATCAGTAAAAAAGAAGAAATTTCCCACCAATCAGTGATGATGAGTGTTTTAACAGATTCAAAAAATCACCTTAAAATAGCTGTTAAAAACGGTTATATCTGTATTGATGAGTTGCAGGTAGCTGGAAAGAAACGAATGGCTGTAAGTGAGTTTCTGCGCGGTTTTCAGTTAAATAATGAGTGGAAAGTAAATTGATGGAAACGGTAAAATAGTATTTTTTTTGTAAGCCTTCGCTATCAGTGCTTTCAGATACACATAATCCTGCGGATACACCTATTATATATGTTCAGTAGAATTGATTCCTGAAACGTAGCTATAAGTCCCATTTCAGACCAAGTTATTAACAAAAGGGTGATTTATAAACAATTTCACGTTTTTTTTGCTTTGTATGTTGCGTGGTAACTGATTTTAAGTAATTTTGTCGTGTTAATAAATAATTAATGTTTAACCCTAAAAAAACAATCAAATGAACAAAGCAGAATTAGTTGAAGCAATTTCCGCAGAAGCGAAATTAACAAAAGCAGATGCTGGTAGAGCATTAGATGCATTCGTAACAGCTACAACAAAAGCACTTAAAAAAGGTGACAGAGTTGCATTAGTAGGTTTCGGATCTTTCTCAGTTTCTAAAAGAGCTGCAAGAGTAGGTCGTAACCCACAAACTGGTAAAGCTATTAAAATTGCTGCTAAAAAAGTAGCTAAATTTAAAGCTGGTGCAGACTTAGCTAAAACTGTTAACAAATAGTTTTTGCCAACTAAGCGAAATAAAGAGTCCCGCAGCAATGCGGGACTTTTTTATTTATAAGCCTTTGTAAATAAAAGCAAGATACTACCTTTGCAATTCGAAAAACTAAAATGATTGGAGAACAGATCTCAAATTCCCTTATCCCACATTCAATATTATATCAAGATGAGCAAACAAGATAAAATAAATAATTTCGATCCCAATGCATTGGGAGACGCTAACAATAATATTTATGGATTGCCTTTCACTACTGATGAAGCAGAAGTAGTGATAATTCCTGTGCCATGGGAAGTAACGGTATCCTATAGTGCCGGTACAGCACTTGGTCCGCAGGCGGTATTCAATGCATCTTTTCAGGTGGATTTGTTTGACCCGAAGATTACAGATGCTTGGAAAATCGGGATTGCCATGGAACCGGTATCAGATGACATTGCCAGCAGAAGTGAAAGTTTAAGACGTAAATCAGAAAGCTATATTGCTATGCTGGAAGAAGGCGAACAGCCGGAAACAAATAGTAAAATGGAAGATATACGTACCCTTGTTAATGCGGAAAGTGAAAAGTTGAACTTGTGGGTGAAAAATAAATCTCTTACCTATCTTAATAAAAATAAAATTGTTGCATTGCTTGGAGGAGATCATAGTACTCCATTGGGTTTAATGCAGGCATTGGCCGAAAAGCACAATTCATTCGCTATTTTACAGATAGACGCACATGCCGATTTACGTGATGCTTTCGAAGGTTTTGAATATTCACATGCATCGATAATGTACAATGCCATAAAAATTCCGCAGGTTTCCAAATTAGTGCAGGTTGGTATACGTGATTATTGTGAATCTGAGTATGATTTAATACAGGGATCTAATGGCCGTATTGTTACTTTTTTTGATCGTGATATTAAGCATAAACAATATGATGGGGTTAGCTGGACAGCAATCTGTAATGAGATTATAGCACAATTGCCAAATGATGTTTATTTAAGTTTTGATATTGACGGCCTTGATCCAAAACTTTGCCCGAATACGGGAACACCTGTTGCTGGTGGCTTTGAGTTTGAGCAGGTATTGCTGCTGATTGAAAAATTAGTTGATTCAGGAAAACGCATCATCGCATTTGATATTAATGAAGTGGCTCCTGGCGGGGATGAATGGGATGCAAATGTTGGCGCACGGTTGTTGTATCGTATTGCAAATATGGCAGCAAAATCAAATGGGAGATAAGAGCTAAAGCCAGGTTACTGAGCAGCCCAATACGAAGAGAGTATTTTTATGGAAACGAAAAATTTAAATAAAGAATTCATTGATTATTTGTCGAATTTAATTTCCGAAAAGCGGAGAGCTAAGTTTGATGAGGTGTTGAATTACCGTACGCGTCATATTACTATTGTGCTGGAAGACCTTTATCAGCCGCATAATGCGAGTGCTGTGCTGCGTTCCTGTGATATTTTCGGGATACAGGATATTCATGTGATAGAAAACAGAAATGCATATACAGTGGCTCGTGACATTGCGTTGGGATCTCCTAAATGGTTGAATATTCAGACGTATAAAAATGATGAAAATAATACACTGGCCTGTATCAATAAATTAAAATCGAAAGGGTATCGTATTGTGGCTACCAGTCCGCATAAGAATGGGTGCAGTATAGAAGACCTACCTGTTGATAAGCCTTTGGCTTTATTGTTTGGTACAGAGTTGACCGGGATTTCAGATACGGTGCGCGAACATGCGGATGAGTTTGTGACCATTCCAATGTATGGTTTTACTGAAAGTTTCAATATATCTGTTTCTGCCGCGTTGTGTTTGTATTCACTTACTCAAAAGCTTCACAAATCCAATGCAGAATGGCATTTGACTGAGACTGAAAAAGAGGAAATGCTGTTAACCTGGTTAAAAAATTCGATACGTAAAGTGGAGATGATTGAAAAAGATTTTTACGAAAAAAGGAAGACCATATAATCGTGCTGTAATTACAATTCTTTTGTTTCTTTTAATTCATCTAAAAAGAGTTTGCTTTTTTTTATAAAATAGACGTACATTTGCAACAACAATTAATATAAAGACTTAAACAAAACACATCATGGGAAAAGGAGATAAAAAAAGCCGTAAAGGTAAAATTGCAATGGGATCTTACGGGATTACAAGACCAAATAAAAAAGCATTAGCAGCGAAAGCAGCACCTGCAAAAAAAGCAGCAGCAGCAGAAAAAGGCGATGCACCTAAGAAAGCAGCAGCTCCTAAAAAAGCAGCAGCACCTAAAAAAGCAGCAGCAAAAAAAGCAGAATAATCAGACATTAGTTCAAAAAAAATCCCTCATTAAATTATTAATGAGGGATTTTTTTTGTGTATTAGGGTGCCAATCGTTCAATTTTCCAGCCATCATTTTCAGCTGTATATAAAATACGATCATGAAGCCTGCTGGGGCGTCCCTGCCAAAATTCAACAGTTGTGGGTTTTAGCAGATACCCACCCCAATGCGGAGGACGAGGCACTTGTTCGTCCGGATATTTTTCTGAGAGTTTTGTATACTGTACATTTAGAACTTCGCGATTAGCAATTACTTTACTTTGTTCTGAGGTCCATGCGCCAAGCTTACTGCTTCGCGGCCTGGTATTAAAATAGATTTCAGATTCTTCTGGAGTCTGCTGCTGTATGCGGCCTTCAATACGCACCTGACGTTCTAATTCCGGCCAAAAAAACAGCAATGCACAATAAGGGTTTTCGGTAAGTTCTCTACCCTTACGACTTGTGTAGTTGGTGTAATAAACAAAGCCTTCATCAGTAAAATTTCGTAACAGTAAAATGCGTGCAGATGGTTTGCCCTCTTTTGTGGCAGTTGAAACGGTCATGGCATTAGGTTCGTTTACTTTTGCATCAACAGCTTCCTTAAACCAAGTTTCAAATTGCTGAATAGGAGAGGGGTTTACTTCTTTTTCGTCCAGCGATTGTTTAGCAAAGTCGTGGCGAAGGGTATTGATATATAATCTTAAATCTTCCATTGGTTACGGATACCGAATTTTTTACGAATTTACGAAACGATGTAAATCCAAACTTTAACTCTTATTCTTAAATTTTCATTCCACTCTTAACTCCCTATTTTCAACTCTTAACTCCCCACTTTCAACTCTCAACTCCTCTTATACTCCAACACTCTCCTGCATTATCAATTCATTTAATTTTTCGGTTAATTTTTTAGCGGTATTGTTAAAATATCTTTTTTGCTTATAAGCTACCACCCAACGAATACCATTAATTGCGTTGGTTAAAAATAATTCATCAGCACCAAGCAAAACGCTCTGCATAATTGATAGTTCGTATACCGCAATTCTATTGGCTTGAGCAATTTCGATAATTTTTTTGCGCATTATGCCGTTAACACATCCATCTGCTATAGGAGAGGTGTATAGTACTCCATTTTTTACTGCAAATATATTGTAACTGATTGCTTCCGTAAGACAGCCTTTATCATTCATCAATATACATTCATCCAGTTCTTTTTCATTTTTAAAAATACCAGCCATTACATAAATAGCGCTGTTGGCGGATTTAATAGATGAAAATGCACTTTGTGATTTTTTAAGGTCGGGGTATAAATCAACCGTATAGCCTTTAAAATTGAGTAAATAACCTTTGTCTTCTAATGCAGTTGCTTCTATCAAATAAGAAACGGTATTATTATCCGGAGCATACAAACCTCCTTCATTACGATAAATGGTAAGTCTTACGCGGGCATCAGACGTAATGCCGTTTTTTTTCGCGAGTTCGATAATCGCATTTTCAAAAAATACTTCATCAAAAAGTGCATTTTTTTGCATTTTAAGAAGCGTCATACCTGCGTATAATCGCTCCAGATGCTCCTTTAAGAATTGTGGTTTACTATTGGCGATCCGTATTGTTTCGAACAGGGCGTCTCCATAGCAGAATGCTCTGTTAGCTGCTGTAAATAAAGGCTGGCCCGCCTCTAAATAAATGCCATTATGATTTAAAAATTGCTGCATTTTTATAAGTCTATCTGATCTAAAATAGTTTTTAATGAAATGTTCGCTTCAATTAATATTCCTTTTACTCCTGCTTTTTCAGCGGCTTCTACATCGCGGTCTTTATCACCAATAAAATATGATTTTGATGCATCTATATTAAAACGTGCTAATCCTTTTTCTACAAATAAGGAATCAGGTTTACGGCAGATACAACGGCTGACATCCGGATGATGGATGCAATAGTATATTTCCGAAAGTGTGATGTTATTTTTGGTCAATTCGCCCTTGAGGTAAGTATGAAGCACTTCTACCTCCCTTTGTTCATATAATCCTTTTGCAACACCACTTTGATTAGAAACAATAATCAGTAAATATCCTTTTTTCTGAAACAACTGTAATACCTCTACCAGGTCAGGCAGTATAACAAAGTCCTCCAACCTGTGCGTATATCCACGCTCCACATTGATAACCCCGTCTCTATCTAAAAATATTGCTTTGTTCATAATTGGGTTACAGATAAACGAATGTATACGAATTTACGAAAGAGATTTAATAAATGACATACTAAATTAGAACAAGTATTTAAAATTATAAGGTTATTATCAGTGAATTCACTATTTCGCAAATTCGTATGGCATTCGTTATTCGTAACCTATCTGGTAATCTGCTCTATAAATGATTGCAGTAAGCTTGGTTTTAAAATAAACGTAAATGCAACTCCATATATTGCTCCCCAAAAGTGTGCATCATGGCCTATATTGGATTGTCCGCGTTTTCCCATATAATATTCGATGCCTAAAAATATCAACCCGAACAGATACGCTGGAATTGGAATTGGTATAATTAACAACATTAATTTTTGCGTAGGCGCGAGTGCGATAAATGCAAATATAACCGCGGATACCGCCCCTGAAGCGCCAAGCGCGTTATAATAAATATTGTTTTTATGTTTTTCAAAAGAGTATAAGGAAGACATAGCAATGCCGGTCACATATAACAAAATAAAAAATAAGGTACCCTTTTCTCCAAATACATCACTGTCGCGATACATGGCCTCCACACTACCGCCAAAAATATAGAGTGAATACATATTAAAGGCAAGATGCATCCAATCGGCATGGATTAAACCATTTGAAAAAAGACGATACCATTGCTTTTGCTGGTGAATAAGGTATGCATTAAACATCATTTTGCCTTTTAAGGCATCATTGTTCATGGCGGTGATTGATACAACTACAGTAACAGCAATAATGATAAGTGTGATCATAAGTGTAAAGATAACTGGATTAATTTAGCAGGATATGCAATCAAAATCATTCGAATTAAATACTTAATACTGATGCGAATAAATTATTAATTTACTTAATAGAGTCAAGATACGAGCCTTTTAAATGCTCTCCTGATTTGTTTTTTGGAATGGATAATGATTTCCACTCTGTATTTTTCAGGTGTTTTGCCAGAAATACAATTTGCCCGATATGGTAGGAATAATGAGCTGTTTGGCGGGTTAGCGCCTGTGTAACTGTTAAGCCTTCACCGCGTATCGTAATCGTTTTCATCAGATCTTCTTCCGTTAATGAATTCAAGGTGTCTAGGAAAACATTCCATCCCTTGTCCCATAATTGCATGAGCTGTTCGCGGGTTTCTGATCCTTCAGTAAATTCTGAGTCACGGTTACGGTTGGGTTTTTCACCATCGGTAGTTAAAAAATCAGTCCAGCGTGAAATCATGTTGCCGCTAATATGTTTCATGATCAATGCCATACTATTCGATTCAGAATCGTGTTGATAGTGAAAATCCTTATCATTACTTAACTGCGCAAAAGATTTTTCAGCAAGTGTTTTGTAATTTTTAAAAACCCCAATCGTATTTTCTAAAAAATGTTTTTCAAAGGTCATTTTGTTTAGGTTTACTGTTTATAATTAAACGAAGTGATTGATCGTATGTAACGTAATTCCAGGCCCAGTTAATAAATATCAATAAGCGGTTTTTTATGCCTACAATTGACATCAGGTGAACAAACATCCATATTATCCATGCAAAAAAGCCCTGGAATTTTATGTGCGGTAAATCGGCAACGGCTTTGTTTCTGCCTATTGTGGCCATGGAGCCTAAATCCTTATAAATAAAAGGCTTTAATGGCTTATTCAATAAACTGTTTTTAAGGTTTTTGGCCAATAGATTACCTTGTTGTATAGCCACTTGCGCCACTTGTGGATGTCCATTGGGAAATTTAGGATCGGTTGTCATAACCGAAACATCGCCTATAGAAAAGATATTGGAATAACCTTCCACTTTATTGTAAGCATCTACTTTTATCCGGTTGGCTTTTGTAATTGTTTCCGGATTCAGACCTTCTATTTTGTTTCCTGTAACTCCCGCTGCCCAAACAAGCGTATTGGTGCGGATACTGGAACCATCTTCCAGAAAAACATTTTTACCATCGTAATCTTTTACTCGTGAATTTAATAACACATTAATACCCAAATCAATCAGGTATTGCTTTGCTTTGTTAGAAGCCTCTTCAGACATAGTTCCGAGAACACGTCCTGATCCCTCCAATAGGTGAATTTGCATCATTTTAAAATCAAGCTCGGGATAATCTTTCGGAAGTACATATTTTTTCATTTCCGCCAGTGTGCCTGAAACTTCCGCACCGGTTGGCCCTGCGCCAACTACCACAATATTCATCAATCCTTTTCTTGAATCAGCATCTTCCGTTGTAAGGGCATCTTCATAGTTTCGTAAAATAGTATTACGTAAGGTAAGAGCTTCTGCTACTGATTTCATTGGCATTGCCAGCTTTGCAAGCTTTGCGTTGCCAAAAAAATTAGTATCCGCACCTATTGCAATTACTAAATAATCGTAATTGATAAAACCAATGCTTGTATTAATTTGATTTTTTTTCGGGATAACCTGCGTTACTTCCGCTATACGGATGTGAATGTTTTGAGTTTTTTGAAATATTTTCCGAAAGGGAAATGCAATAGCGCTGGGTTCGAGGCCGGCAGTAGCTACCTGGTAAAACAAGGGCTGAAACTGATGGTAATTATTTTTATCAATTAATACAACCTGAAAATCAGATTTAGAAAGTTCACGTGCTAATTTGAGGCCTCCAAAGCCTCCGCCAATCATCACAATTCGTTTTTGATCCGTTTCTTTAATATTCGCTTTCATTATAATCATTGTTAGCAATTAAAATTCAATATATTTTTTGAGCGCAGATAATGCGAGCCTATTTATAAATATTAATTTTCAAAACCATTTTTCATAGAACCTTTGCTGATACGAAAGTAGCTATAAGAAAGAAGGTACGGGGAAGTTTATGCTTGATTTCTATTGCAAATAGTGCAATTAAACCTTGCTTTTTGCCGAATTATTTTGTTACTTTACTTTTAAATATATATACCCGTGACAGTAACAAAACTTAAATATTATACTTTATGTTGGCTGTTGCTGTGTATTCCATCTATTCGGGCTCAGGATCAGGCGGTTGTTACCATTATTGGTGATGATCCTATTGAGGCAAATAATACCCATGATTTTGTGAATACCAATGCCTATCCGCAAAATAACGAACCACCCGACCGTAAGCAAAAACTTCAGGAAAATGAAATGGTTATTCCTTCTTTGGAAAACGGTTTTCATATGCGTTTTGAAGTATCCTATGATAAGCCTTCGGAGCGCTTAGGGGGGGCAGGAGGTGCGGCTTTTGCATCTACTTCTCGTGAGTATGAAAAGACTAAAAAGAGATCGGCTTCTTTGACCGAGAGAAAGTTTAATGTGAAAAAGCGCCTAAAAAAATGGCTGCCCACACGCAAAAGAAAATACCGTCCTACACTTTGCGGCCGTTTTTAAAATAATTCAATAATATGTTTAGTGTTGAAGGGGTATTAGGCCCGGACCGCTAGAATTTAATGCTCAAGGAAAATCCGGTAGTATATTCATTCCGGCTAACACTATTGAGCAAAACGGGTTGAATGTTGAAGGAGAGATCATCATTAACATCAAAAGTAAACAAGTGAGCATCAACGCTTGCGTCCACCACATTTATCAAATATAACAGCGCCCCGCCTATAACTGTCAGATTTCTATAACGCTGATAAGATTGTAAGAGCGTATACAAATTATCGTTAGAATATTTATCATAATCACTTATGGATGTTGTTGTAGAATCAGTATCCACGCGTGCTTTGAATGCTGTGCGGTAACTGATGTATTTACTTTGATTCAAATTGTATGAATACGCAAGGCCCGCTATTCCTGCGTATATCAAAGGCACTTTCCAATATTTTTTATTGTATATCTGTCCTAAACCAGGCACTATTGCAGACATTATCGCAGCCTTTTTTGGTGAATGGTAGGGTTTAACAGGTTTTAAAGCGGTTTCTGATTTAGGATCAGGATCCTTTGATTTGGTGGAATCCGTTACCTGAGCAGATGCGGAAATTGAATTTAGAAATATAAAAAAGAGTATAAAAACGACTTGCAATAAGCCGTTTTTATAACAATATAATTTTGTAAGGGTCAACATAGCCTGTTGATGAATAAAGGTGTTAAAAAGGGGATTTTAGGCATCCAGAAGGTCAAGAATACGTTTTAGATCAATATCTGACTTGAAAGGGATCACAATTTTCCCTTTTCCATTTGTTTCACGGCTGATGTTCACTTTTGCATTGAATACAGCGCGAAGATCGTCTACAACCTTTAACTGCTCAAATGTTAATTTTCCTTTATCTGCTTTTTTCTCGGATTTAGATTTGCCTGCTGCAGCTGATTCTACTTTCGCCCCACGTGACAAATCCTCTACATCACGCACAGAAAGGTTATTCAACACAATCTGATTGTAAATATCGAGCTGTTTATCCGCATCTTCAATACTGATCAGCGCACGTGCATGGCCCATTGAAATATCATTGTTACGGATAGCCAGCTGTATTTCAACCGGTAATTTTAACAAACGCAGGTAATTAGTGATGGTAGAGCGCTGCTTGCTTACTTTTTGCGAAAGCTGTTCCTGTGTTAATGAACATTCGTCAATTAAACGTTTGTAGCTGATAGCCACTTCAATAGGATCCAGGTTTTCGCGCTGTATGTTTTCCACAAGTGCCATTTCAAGCATTGCTTGGTCATTGGCAATACGGATGTAGGCTGGTACACTGGTTAAACCAGCTATTTGCGATGCACGGAAACGTCTTTCTCCGGAAATCAGTTGATATTTATCATATCCTAATTTACGTACTGTAATCGGCTGAATAATACCATGTTCCTTGATGGAAGAAGCAAGTTCATTAAGAGCATCTTCTTCAAAATTGGTGCGTGGCTGAAAAGGGTTAGTTTCAATGCTTGCAATTTCGATATGTGCAATTGCGCCAACTACTTTACCATCCGCTTCCGGCTTGTTATTGTTTTTGCTGGTGATATCTGTATTTGCATTTTCCAATAATGCGCTTAATCCTCTGCCTAATGCGTTTCGTTTTGTTGACATTTGTTTTTAATTTGATAATGATGCAATTGTTTTGATAATCATCTATTTCTCTTCTTCTTCAACGTTGATGATCTTTTCATCATCCGTTAAGCGCGTTAAGCCATTTTTTTGAAGCAATTCACGAGCAAGATTCAGATAATTGATAGAAGCTTTTCCGCTTGCATCGTGCATAATGATGCTTTGCCCGAAACTAGGTGCTTCCCCTAATTTAGTGTTACGTTGAATAATGGTATCAAATACCATTTGCTGGAAATGGGTTTTTATTTCTTCCACCACCTGGTTGCTTAAACGAAGGCGCATATCGTACATGGTCAATAAAATTCCTTCAATGGCCAATTCAGGATTAAGGCGGGATTGTACAATTTTGATGGTATTAAGCAATTTCCCTAAACCTTCCAATGCAAAATATTCGCACTGTACAGGGATCAAAACAGAATCGGCAGCGGATAAAGAATTGATTGTGATCAAACCCAATGAAGGTGAGCAGTCAATCAGGATAAAATCATAGTCATTTTTGATTTTTTCCAATGCCATCTTCATCATTTTTTCACGTTGAGGAAGATTGATCATTTCAATTTCGGCTCCCACTAAATCGATATGGGCAGGTAAAAGAAACAGGTTAGGAGTTTCCGTTTGAAGAATAGTATCTTTAGGGTCTACACCATCAATAATACATTCATAAATGCCGGTTTTGATGTTGCGCGGGTCGAATCCTACACCTGAGGTTGAATTAGCCTGAGGATCAGCATCTATCAGAAGAGTTTTATATTCCAACACAGCCAGACTTGCTGCCAGGTTAATAGCTGTTGTTGTTTTTCCAACTCCACCTTTCTGATTTGCTATTGCTATTATTTTTCCCATCCCTTTTATAAATTGTTGATTTGTTGATTTAGTGATCTAGCGAATTGATGTCTATGTTAATTTGTTGATTATCTGTTGCAGATTCTAACGTTCTTCTATCAAATTGCCTACTGTAAAATTACTTAATTGCTTAATTCCTTTTTCTATCCGTTATCTATTGATTTAGTTTCCCCTATGTTAAACAGGATCAGTTCATTACCTGCCCTGGAAAACTTTCTGATGGACAGATCTTTATCTATTTTTACCATTTCAAAGGTATCGTAGTGCATTCCTATAATTTTTCTACAATTGATAAATTCCGATGCAATAATTGCATTATCAACCCCCATGGTGTAGTTATCTCCAATAGGTAAAAAAGCAAAATTGATGGTACGGAAATTACCAATCAATTTCATATCGTAGGAAAGTGCTGTATCCCCTGCAAAATAAAAGTTGCCTTCTGCTGATTCAACAATAAACCCCATTGCGCTTCCGGCATACGTTCCATCAGGAAAACTGCTGGAGTGAGCGGCTGACACACATTTTACATTGCCAAAATCGAATTTCCATTTACCGCCAATATTCATTGGGTGGGTGTTGGAAATATTATTTTTATTTAGCCAGGTATGTACTTCGTGGGCGCAAATTACCTGAGCACCAGTGCGTTGTGCAATATTGATGGCATCGTAAATATGATCTTCATGACCGTGAGAAATCAGAATAAAATCTGCTTTAATGGCATTTACATCAATATCTTTTGCTAAGGGATTCGGAGAAATAAAGGGATCGAAAAGTAAATGTTTGCCATTCACTTCAACTCCAAAACAGGAATGGCCGTAATATGTTATATTCATAGTGAAAAAATACTTTACTTTGTACCTTCGAAATCTAAATTTTCACTAAAAATACGGTTTTTGGGCCTGTGAGGACGTAAAAACTTATTAAGAGTTTTTAAACAGTTTTTTGTTAATAATATATTCCAATGATAACTATTATTTCGGCTACTAACAGGCCAAACAGTAACACACATAAAATTGCCACCTACTATCTTCAGTTGATCAAAAACAGGGGTGTTGAAGCAAGTTTATTATCATTGGAACAATTACCTGCTGATATTGCTTTTAATGAAGTATTCAACAACCGATCCACGGCTTTTCAACAAATTTTGGATCAGTATATTATCCCTGCTCAAAAATACGTAATAATCGCTCCTGAATACAATGGCAGCTTCCCGGGCATCCTTAAAACCTTTATTGATGCGATGCACCCGGAACTCATCAGAGGGAAAAAAGTGGCGCTGGTTGGAGTTTCCAGCGGCCGGGCAGGTAACCTTAGAGGGATGGAGCATTTAACCGGAATCCTGCATTACCTGGGTTTGCATGTCCATCCAAATAAATTACCCGTTTCCAGTGTTTTGGGTTTACTGGATGAACAAGGAAATGTGAAAGATGCTGGTGCAATTGCTGCCTTGGAAAAACATGTGGGTGATGTTGTAAGTTTTTGATAATCAAATATTTTCATCGGTTTGGCCGATGTAGTTGTTTTCACCCCTTCTTGTTAAAAAAAGAGCTCCAGCCAATAGAGAAATATCCCTTTGACTGGAGCTAATAATCATTGTTTTTCTAAGCAAATTTTTTCTCGAAAGCCTGCATAACTTCAACTAATGCATTTACGCTTTCCTGTGGCAACGCGTTGTATAAAGAAGCACGATAGCCTCCAACATCCCGATGTCCGCGAATACCGCTTAAATTGGCTTCTTTTGAAAGTTTATCAAATTCAGGCTCCAATTCCGGTTTTGTCATCACAAATGTAACATTCATGTTGGAACGGTCTTCTTTAACGGTAGTGCCTGTAAACAAAGAATTGCGATCTATTTCCTTGTACATCACATCCGCTTTTTCCTGGTTCAGTTTTTCAATCCATGCAATACCACCGTTTTTCTTTAACCAACGTAAGGTCAGCATGGATACATAAATTGGGAAAACAGGAGGAGTATTGTACATACTTTCTCCTTTGATTTGCACTTGGTAATCCAGCATGGAAAGCATTTTTCGCCCGGCTTTACCCAATATGTCTTCACGAACTGCAACCATTGTAGCACCTGCAGGGCCCATGTTTTTTTGTGCACCGGCATAAATCAATCCAAAATCATTTCCATTTACCTGGCGGCTGAAAATGTCGCTGCTCATGTCACACACCAAGGGTACAGCTGTTTTGGGAAAGCTTTTCATCTGTGTACCATAAATGGTATTGTTGGACGTAAGGTGCAAATAATCAAGATTTGCAGGTATTTCATATCCTTTAGGAATATAATTGAATTTTTTATCTTCCGATGAAGCAACAACAACAGTATTGCCTATCATTTTAGCCTCTTTAATCGCTTTAGCTGCCCAAACCCCAGTATTGATATAGCCAGCAGAGCCTTCAGTACGTAATAAGTTATAGGGTACCATTGCGAACTGCAAGCTTGCACCGCCACCTAAAAATAATACCTGGTACCCGTCTTTCAATCCAAGCAGTTCTTTTATTAGTGCTTTGGATTCATCCATTACTGCTTCAAAATTTTTGCTGCGGTGAGAAATTTCAAGCAATGAAAGGTTTAAATTGTCGAAATTGATGCAAGCCTCAGAAGCTTGTTGTAACACTTCCGCAGGTAATATTCCAGGACCTGCGCTAAAATTGTGGATTTTTGCCATATATATTTACGTTTATTATCAATTGTGAGAATTCAAAGCACTAAATTAAGGATTATTTGAAAGGCAAAAGTAAATAGAGGGAATTTACTTTAAGATTATAACCGCTATTTCCGGTCTTCATTTGTTATCTCTCCCAGTAACATTGCATCATCCCATTTTTTCTGTCCGGCTATTAAAAATTTCTCTTTATCGAATAGCCCTTTTGCCAAGTGAATGCTGAGGTATTTTTATGCAAAATTCGAAACAATGATATATTTTTTGAAAACAAATCAGTTGAATAATCAAAATAAACCAACATTGTTTTTTTATTTGATATTCATTCTGGTGCTCTCTCCTTTGCTATCCAGCGCGCAGCAATCGGATGGAAATGCAATAAAAATATATTCAGATAGTAGCCATCAAAATATCCAAATAGATTACGAGCCACAAGGTATGGTGTATAATTTACTTGTACAGGTAAGTGATTCATCAGGTCGCACTATTTTTCTTGATAACCGTTATAAATTTTCAGGAAGTTATCAGAAATCATTTGATATGAAAAATCAAAAAAAGGGAATTTATTTTGTTCAGATAATAGGGGATGATAAGCATATCAATAAAAAAATTGAATTGAAGTGATAAATTTTATAATCAGATGTTTTTTATTAGTTGTTTTGGCAACCGCATTTAATGCGAATGGTCAAACATTGAAATCAATTGTGTATGATTTTGATGGCTTGGATATCGGGCAGACAGACCTGCCTGAAGGCGACTATCAACTTAATGACCTCAATTATTCCATTGCCGCAAACCCTTTAGGAGAAAGTGATATGCTTGGTGACAGGGTGTTGCAGTTGAATTTGAATGCTGGGAACGGAACTTTTGGAAGGGGGATTTCACGTTTTATAGAATTTGATCCCTCTGCTGATGTTTTTCATTTTTATTTTTATAATCCTATCATAAATTCCGCTGATGCAACTGTAGAAGTAGCACTTTCGGAGGATGATGATCAAAGTGATTTTTTTTCAATTGGTACAGATGATGTTTGGGTGAAAAGTATAGTCATTCCAAGGAATGCCGGCTGGCAGTTAATATCTGTTCCGCTAAATACTTTAATTGATTCTAATCCGGGAGGAAATGGTGTTTTTGATGCGGCATTTACTCAGGCAAAGGGAATGCTGCTTTTTGTTGAATTCAATTTTACTCAAAATTCACCGGATAATGCTGTTTATTATATCGACATGATTGCTTTTGCAGAAGGAGCAATGCCAACAGGAACAACCATTCTGGATATTCCTCACCCAGTATTAACGGATAAATGCCCTTTAGGAGCTTTTCAGCAAAAAGCATCAGGCAATCAGCATCTTGTTCCTTCTGCAGTGGAAGGTTTATTTCCGACTATTCAAAAAAAAATTAAATATGTAAATTGGTTTCTTCAGTTTGCAATGGATGGTTCTACTACAGCCAATGTATTTCCAGGTAATGAAGTCAAAACATTACTTACTAATGGATATACACCCGTCATTACCTGGGAGCCTTTATATACGGGGTATGCACGGCTTGATCCTGTCCAGCCTCGTTTGAGCAACATTATTAACGGAGAGTTCGATACTTATATTGATGCCTTTGCCGATACTCTAAAATCATATAATGATACAGTTATTATACGTTTTATGCATGAGTTTGAAGGGGATTGGTATCCCTGGTCAATAACCCATAATAATCAGGATCCTTCCAACTATATTACTGCTTTCAGAAAAGTAGTAGATCGTTTTCGTGCCAGAGGCGCTACTAAAGTAAAATGGATGTGGTGCACAAATGCGGACTATGCACCTTACGAAGCGTATAACTGGATTGTTCCAGCCTATCCGGGTGATAATTATGTGGACATTATAGCTACTGATATTTACAACAATCATTTTCCTGTAAATTCACCCTGGTGGATGTCCTTCAAATATAAGGCCATAGAAAGTTATTATTATCTGACTAAATATTTTCCACAAAAAACATTATTTATATGTGAAGAGGGTTGCAGAGAGCGTGCATCTTCTGAAAATGCAACATCACAAACAAAGGCTGACTGGCTCTCGCAGATGGATAAGGAATTAAAAGCTGATTTTACAAAAGTGCGGGCATTGATATTTTTTGATGCAATAACCGAAAATGATTGGAGGATAAATTCCACTTCCCTTGCATTAACATCAATGGAAACAAATATCTGGAATGACGATTATTATTTTGAATCAGAAATGACTGCCGGAATATTTAATAACAAGGATGAATCGGAATTAATGGTTTATCAGTCAGGAAACTATTTGAATTTTAAAGCTGCAAAACTAATTTCAAATGAAAATATTTTAATTGAACTTTTTGGTATGGAAGGGAAAAAAATCAGCAGTAAAACAATAAAACCAATTATGAACACTGTTGAAACAAAAATTAATATTGACGGACTCGCAACAGGGAATTACCTGGTAAGGGTATCAAATAATGACTTCAAGCGTGTTGTAAAAGCTATAGTGAAATAATTGATTTTTTACATTTTTCAATTTCCTAAAATCTACGTTACTGCTATCTAATTTGCTTCATCAGCTTAATAACCTCTTCTGTTTTATATTTCCTTTTTATTATTCCCGATTTAATGTTGTTGCTGCTGTAATTCTTTGATAATGAATTGTATATATTGCTTTTGGGTTGTAACAAACAATATACCTTTCAATTTAATTTACTTTTAAAGGCTGATAAAAATCAATACCTTTACAGTAAATTTTTAAAAATGACCGATAATTCATTGTCTGAAAAAATTGTCAGTAAAATGTATGATTCTGACTGGTTTAGCCAGTGGTTGGGAATTGAACGGGTGAAAGTGGAGGATGGGAGTTGTATTTTGAGAATGGTCATCCGTAAGGAAATGCTCAATGGCTTTGCTATTGCGCATGGTGGGATCACCTATTCTTTGGCCGATTCCGCTTTGGCTTTTGCATCCAATTCACATGGCAGAATGAGCGTTTCTGTGGAAACAGGTATTTCACACACAGTATCTCTGAAAGAAGGTGATGTAATTACTGCAGTTGCTGAAGAAATGAGTCTTACTAATAAAATTGGAATTTACCATGTGACCATAAAAAATCAAGAGGATAAAATTGTGGCATTGTTTAAAGGCACTATTTATCGGACAAGCAAGGAATGGGAAATTCAAGGTAATACGGTTACGGATAAACGAATTGATACTGATTTACGAAACGGTGAAAAAGGTACTTCGGATAATAATATTGATGAAAAAGATAATGAAGTTTTAGAATTAGATAACTATCGGAATTACGAAACGGAAAAAGTTACAATTTTCGGTCATGAAAAGAACTCGGATGCGAAGGGAGATAAGGAAAGTGTTAAAAATGATAAATTAATTTATCCTGAATTAAGTTATAAAATTATTGGGTCTGCATTCGAAGTGTTTAACAATGTTGGTAGTAGCCACAAGGAGAGTATATATCAAAAAGCATTATTTGAAATCTTTCAAAATAACAAATTAAAGATCGAACAACAGGTTTATGCTCCTGTAGAGATGAGAAATAAAATTGTCGGAAAAAACTATTTCGATTTTTTAGTGGAAGACAAAATTGTAGTTGAAATAAAATCTGCGGACAAATTTTCGAAGTCCCATTATAATCAGTTACTTAATTATTTAATCGTATCTAAATTGAAATTGGGTTTGTTAATTTCTTTTGGCAGAGATGAAGTAAAATATAAAAGAGTATTAAATATCGATTTATTGAACAAGGAAAAACGTATTTCGTAAATTCGTATTCATTCGTTTATCCGTAACCTATTAATCATGAAAAATGCATTTATTATTGATGGAATCCGTACTCCGGTGGGGAATTTTGGCGGAACTTTATCTGTTATCCGCACCGATGATTTAGCAGCGTTAGTGCTAAAAGAGCTGGTAAAACGTAACCCCAACATTGATCCAAAAGAAATTGGTGATGTGATTTTAGGTTGTGCCAATCAGGCTGGGGAAGATAATCGCAATGTGGCCCGTATGGCTTTATTACTGGCAGGCTTACCATATACAGTACCCGGAGAAACAGTAAACCGTTTGTGCGCATCAGGCTTATCAGCTGCTATGGCAGCAGCCCGCAGTATCATGACAGGTGAAACAGATTTGATGATAGCCGGTGGTGTTGAAAATATGACACGCGGACCTTTGATCATGTCGAAAGCAGGTTCAGCCTTTGGTCGTGATCAGCAGTTGTTTGATTCATCATTTGGATGGCGTTTTATCAATCCTAAAATGAAAGAGATGTACGGTGTTGATGCGATGGGAGAAACTGCGGAAAATCTGGCAGAGCGTGATAATATTAACCGTGATGATCAGGATAAATTTGCATTGTGGAGCCAGCAAAAGGCTGCAGCAGCGCAAACAAAAGGCCGTTTTGCAAAAGAGATAATGCCAGTTGAAATACCTCAGAAAAAAGGTGATCCGAAAATTTTTGATAAGGATGAATTTATAAAACCGGATACTTCCATGGAAGGTCTGGCAAAGCTTAAAGCCTCGTTCCGTAAGGAAGGAGGGACCGTTACAGCAGGTAATGCATCCGGCTTAAATGATGGGGCTGCAGCTATTTTGTTAGCATCGGAGGATGCTGTTAAAAAATATAATTTAGTTCCAAAGGCAAGAATTGTATCGAGCGGTGTAGTGGGTGTTGAGCCACGTATTATGGGCATCGGCCCGGTTACTGCGAGTAACATGGCATTGAAACGTGCTGGCCTAACAATGAATGATATAGATATTATTGAATTAAATGAGGCATTTGCAGCACAGTCGTTAGCTTGTACACGAGCCTGGGGTTTAGCTGATAATGATCCGCGTATCAACCCTAATGGCGGTGCTATAGCGATTGGACATCCGCTGGGAATGAGCGGTGCACGTATTTTAAATTCGGCAGCAATTGAATTGCAGGAACAAAATAAACGTTATGCTTTGGTAACAATGTGTATTGGTTTAGGCCAAGGTTATGCTGTAATTTTAGAAAAGTGTTAAAAATTAAGGATTTAAGGAATCAGGATTTAGGAATTAAATTAGGATTTGGAATCAGCATTTAAGTATGACTAAGGAAGAACTTAAAAAGAGAACAAAAATATTTGCAATTAGGGTATTTAAGTTTATCGATGAATTACCTAAAAGTAAATCTATCGATGTTATTACCTATCAAATCTTAAAATCATCTTCATCTGTTGCCGCAAATTATCGTGCAGTTTGCAGAGGGAAATCGGATGCAGATTTTCTTAATAAATTGAAAATTGTTGATGAAGAGGCTGATGAAACCTTATTTTGGCTTGAATTGATTAAAGAATTAGAAATTAAGTGCGATAAAGAAGAACTTAATTCGTTAATGAAAGAATCCGATGAGTTAGTTTCAATATTCTCAGCTGCAATTCGTACCATAAAGTCAAAAAATCCTAAATCCTAAATCACGAAATCCTAAATCAATAAAATCCTAAATCCTCCATGATATACGAATTCAACGGTTATAAACCAGTTATCCACGAGAGTGCCTTTATTCACCCAAATGCAACTGTTACCGGAAATGTGATTATCGGGAAAGATGTATATATAGGGCCAGGTGCGGCTATTCGCGGTGATTGGGGACAGATTATTATTGAGGATGGCTGCAATGTACAGGAAAACTGCACGATACATATGTTTCCGGGTACAACTGTTTTATTGAAGGAAGCGGCTCATATTGGACATGGCGCTATCATTCATGGTGCAACAATCGGCAAAAATGTTTTAGTTGGAATGAATTCAGTGGTGATGGACAATGTAGTTGTTGGTGATAATTGTATTGTTGGAGCTTTGTGTTTTGTACCCGCAGATATGGTTATTCCAGAACGGCAAGTGGTAGTGGGCAATCCTGCGAGAATAGTGAAAGAGGTAAGCGATGAAATGATTTCCTGGAAAACACAAGGCACAAAATTGTATCAGCAATTGCCTGCTGATTGTAAAGCAACCTTAAAACCTTGCGAACCCTTAAGAGCAATAGAATCGGACCGTCCGAAACAACAGGATATTTATAAAACCTGGAAAGAAACGAAATCGTAAAGAGCATTATTAGAATTAAATAAAATTTCGCAAACAAAAATATATGAACTTACACTTACATTTTATACTTGTTAATTCTGAATATAATCAAGGCTTAGCGAATGATCTTTACGAAGGGCAGGAATCGGAGGATAATATCAAACATTTATGGGAAGATGAATTTCAAGTTTCAGAACCTGTGAAGGACTTTAAAATAAGGAATAACGCCATTTATACACTAGCCGGATATTTTCCTGATAATACAGAATTCAGTTTTGATGTGTGGGATATGACCATTGTTGATTGTGTTACAGAACAAGGGAAAAGTATGCAGTTTGCTGTTTCCAAAAAACTGCTGAAGAAAACGGAAAAAACAGTTGATGATAAAAATAACGAAACACATTTGTATTTTTATTTACGAGATGGCCTGCCAATGGAAAATCCGATGAATGGTGTATATATACTTAAACAGGACTTTCCGAAGGAATTAAAAAGCGCAGCAAAAAATTAATTTGATCATGAAAAGAGAAGAATTATTTTCTATTATAAAAAAGAAAAACAGTTTTCTGTGTATTGGTTTAGACACTGATATAACAAAAATCCCAAAGCATTTGCTGACAGCAGAAGATCCTATTTTTGAATTCAATAAACAGGTGATTGATGCCACGCATGATGTATGCGTGTCGTATAAACCAAATGTGGCGTTTTACGAAACGCAGGGGGCTAAAGGGTGGATCAGCCTTGAAAAAACAATTAATTATATCAATAAAACATATCCTGATATTTTTACCATTGCCGATGCAAAACGTGGTGATATTGGTAATACCTCTCAAATGTATGCGAAAGCATTTTTGGAAACGTTAAATTTTGATTCCATCACCGTTGCGCCATACATGGGTGAAGACAGCGTTATGCCATTTCTGGAATACGAAAACAAGTGGGTTATATTATTGGCTCTAACTTCCAATAAGGGGGCATTCGATTTTCAAACAAATGTGATCGTGCCTCATTTTGAGAAGGAAAGAGGGGTAAGGTTGTTTGAGAAAGTTTTGAATACGTCAAAAAATTGGGGAACACCTGATAATTTGATGTATGTGGTTGGCGCTACTAAAGCGGATATGTTTATTGATATTCGTAAAATTGTGCCGGATAATTTTTTGTTAGTTCCTGGCGTTGGTGCGCAGGGCGGAAGCTTGCAGGAAGTTGCGAAACATGGTATGAATAAGCAGTGCGGCCTTTTAGTGAATTCCTCACGTGGAATTATTTATGCAGGTGCAGGGGAAGACTTTGCTATAAAAGCAAGAGAAGAAGCGGTGAAGTTACAACAGGAAATGGAAGTACTGTTGCAAGAATATTTATAGATTACTTTTAAACGATAAGTAATTGTGTGGGAGATTCATTCAAATTTGTATTGTCCTAATCATTCCTTTTATTCTTATCTATGACCGAAGAATTCCTGCATCATATATGGAAATTCAGACTGTTTGATCAGTTGAATTTAACAACAACCAGCGGTGAGCCGGTTGAAATTGTAAAAGTAGGTAATCATAATTTTGATGCCGGTCCAGATTTCTTCAACGCTCAATTGAAAGTTGGGAATACGCTTTGGGCTGGTAATGTAGAGATTCACATTAATTCAAGTGATTGGAAAAAACATTTACATCAGCAGGATAAAGCGTATGATAATATTGTTTTGCATGTAGTGTATAATGCTGATACGCCCATACACAGGGCTTCTGGTGAAGCCATCCCTACTATTGAAATAAAAGAAAGGATAGGAAATAAAATCTATCAGAATTATGTAAGCTTTAAATCCAGTAGTGATTGGATACCCTGCGAAAAACAAATTAAAGGAGTTCCTCAATTGATTATAAACAGTACCATTGATAGATTGCTGCTTGAAAGACTAGAACGTAAATCAACGTCCATTTCTGATAGTCTTAAACTGAATAATAACAATTGGGAAGAAACCTTTTACCAGCATCTCGCGCGGAACTTTGGTTTTAAAACGAATGCGCTTCCTTTTGAATTGCTTGCTAAATCGCTGCCTTCTGCTTTTCTTGGCAAACATAAAAATAGCTTATTGCAGCTGGAAGCAATGTTGTTTGGCCAGGCAGGATTATTGGATGAACACTATGAAGATAAATATTTACAGGCATTACAGAATGAATATGTTTTTTTAAAACATAAATTAAAGCTGGAGCCGATCGCTAAACATTTATGGAAATTCCTTCGACTACGCCCCGTTAATTTTCCGACTATACGTATTGCTCAGTTTGCCGGCCTCATATTTAATTCAACTCATTTGTTTTCAAAAATAATTGAAATGGAACAATGTGGAGAGCTCAAAAAATTAATGAATATAGATGTTTCGGAATATTGGCATACACATTATACTTTTGATAAGGTATCAAAAGTGCAAACAAAACACTTAGGTGAAGCTTCCGTTAATAATATTATTATTAACACCATTGTACCATTTTTATTTGTTTATGGTAAACACAAAGATGATTCGAAATATATTGATAGGGCTTTGAAGTTTTTGGAACAAACTGCAGGTGAAAATAATTCAATAATTGAAAAGTGGGAGATGTTAAATTTGCCTGTTAATACAGCTTATTCCACTCAGGCATTGTTACAACTAAAAAATGAATATTGTGGTTTAAAAAAATGTTTAAGTTGTAATATTGGTAATTATCTGCTGAAAAATTAGTAATTTAGTTTTCAATAACACGCGAAAATAATGGTTAAGGAAATACAAAGTTGGTTTGAAAGGCAGGCATTCGGTGTTTGCGAATGGTGGGGTAAAAAGCTGGGGATTGACACTACTAAGATTCGTATGTACTTTATTTATTTGTCATTTTTTACAATAGGTTCGCCAATTATTATCTATTTTATTATGGCTTTTATATTAGAAAATAAAAAATATTTTAAGCCCTCAGGCAGCAAACGCAGAAGCGTTTGGGATTTATAATTATTTTCTTTAATTATTTTAATTGATACTAAATAACTATTTGTTTTGTTTTCATACCGCCAGTTTTCCCAGGTTTATATTTCGATCTTCCTCCTCACTTTAATAGTTTTTATTGGCACCATAGGCTTTATAGGAATTGAAGGGTATAGTATTTTGGATGCCTTTTATATGACTATCATAACTGTTGCTACAGTTGGATTTCAGGAAGTACAGCCTTTAACTGATCATGGCAGATTATTTACAGCATTTTTAATTATAATAAGTTTTGGTACATTTGCTTATGCAGTATCGTCCATCTCTAAGTATATAGTGGATGGAGAGTTCAATCAATATTACAAAAACTATAAACTATTGACAGCAATAGATAAACTAGATAATCATGTGATTATATGCGGTTACGGCCGTAACGGGCGACAGGCAGCCCATGTGTTAAAAAAGCATGATACACGTTTTGTGGTAATTGAACAAAAAAAAGAAATTGTTGTTACAATTAATCACAAATATTCTGAACTAGTTCTGGAAGGCGATGCAACATTCGATGACGTACTTCTAAAGGCGGGTATATTGAAAGCAAAAGCATTAATAACCACATTGCCGATTGATGCAGATAACCTTTTTATTGTGCTCTCTGCCCGTGCATTAAACCCTAAACTGACTATTATAAGTCGTGCCTCTGAAGATAATTCTGATAAAAAATTAAAAATTGCGGGAGCAGATAATGTAATCATGCCGGATAAATTGGGAGGCGCTCATATGGCTTCATTAGTCATGAAACCAGATGTTATGGAGTTTGTTGATTTTATTACCGGACAAGGTGGAGATAATATCCGTTTGGAGGAAATAACGTTTGAAACACTTTCTGTTGAATATCAGAATAAAACAATCCGTGACCTGGAAATCCGAAATAGATCGGGTGCAAATATTATTGGATTTAAAACTGCCGGAGGAGAATATATTATTAATCCAAGTGCAGATACAGTCATCATTTCCGATGCTAAATTATTTGTATTGGGTACTAATGAACAAATTAATAAACTGAAAGAATTATTTGTCTAAATATTCATTTTCTGAATATCTCATTCTATGAAAAAATTTTTAATCACTGGTAGCAACGGACTTTTGGGACAAAAGTTGGTTCATTCTTTAATTAAACGTAAAGATGTTCAGGTAATTGCCACTTCTTTTGGGCCGAACCGTTTAGTACACACCGATGGTTATATCTATGAATCTCTTGATATTACTCAAAAACCGGAGGTTGAAACTGTTTTTAAAAAGTATTTGCCAGATGTCGTTATCAATACAGCTGCAATGACCAATGTAGATGCATGCGAAACAAAACGTGAAGAATGCTGGGAATTGAATGTTACCGCAGTTCAGAATATAGTTGATACAATAGAGCTAATTGCTAAGCCAGCTGATGGGAAATCGGCTCATTTAATACATTTATCAACTGATTTTATTTTTGACGGTGAAAAAGGTTCAGAGTATATTGAAACGGATGTGCCAAATCCGAAAAGCTATTATGCGCTTTCAAAATTTGAGTCGGAAAAAGTATTAGAAAAAAGCAATATAAAATGGACTATTGCTCGAACCATAATTGTGTATGGTATAGTTGATAACATGAGCCGATCAAATATTGTATTGTGGGCGAAAGATGCACTAACAAAAGGGCAGAAGATTAATGTAGTGGATGATCAATTTCGTTCTCCAACCCTTGCTGAAGATCTTGCAGAGGGGTGTATTTTAATTGCTGATAAAAAAGCAGTTGGAATTTATCATCTTTCTGGAAATGAAACAATGAGTATTCTGGAATTGGTTTATAAAGTGGCAGATTATTGGAAGCTAGATAAATCGTTAATTACACCTTCCAAGTCAAATACATTGAATCAGGCAGCGAAACGTCCACCATATACTGGTTTTGTTATCAATAAGGCAAAACACGATTTAGGATATAATCCTCATTCTTTTGTTGAAGGATTGGAAATATTGGATAAACAGCTGAAGGTTGCTAATGCTGGTTTCTAAATATTAATACCTATTACCAAAATATCATCAACTTGATCATGATTCCCTTTCCAATCAGTCATGGTTTTTGACAGAATGTTTTCCTGATCATTTATTGGTTTGTTATAGCTGGCAAAGAGTAATTCCTTTAACCGTTTGCTCATATATTTTTTCCCTTCGGGACCGCCAAACTGATCAACAAACCCATCTGAAAATAAATAAATGGAATCGCCCTTTTCAAGCGAAAGGGAATGTTTAATAAATTTTCTTTCCGTTTCAGATTGTTGCCCCCCAATTGAAAATTTGTCTGGTTTTATTTCAATTAGTTGTGCGGTTGTAAATACAGCATTTTTACCAGTATCAACTTTTACGCTGTTTTTTACCTCATTAGAAGGCTTTATAATCCATAAAGGTCTGTTGGCGCCAGCATATTCAATTTCGGTTGTGCTATTGAATGTAATTAATGCAATATCCATTCCATCCTTGTTAGAAGTTTGTTCCTCCTGCTTTAATGCTGTTCTAACCTCTTTATGAAGAAGATTTAAAATTTCTTCCGGAGATGTAATTCCTTTTTCATTTACAATTTGATTCAGCATATTGTTTCCAATCATACTCATAAGTGCTCCAGGTACTCCATGTCCTGTGCAATCACAACAGGCAATCAATCTTTTTCCGTTTTTTTCTGTGTACCAATAAAAATCGCCACTCACAATGTCCTTGGGTTTGAATAATATAAAAGCTTCTGGAAATAGGCTGGATAGGAGTTTTTTTGATGGTAAACTCGCATCCTGTATTCTTTTGGAATAATTAATACTGTCGGTGATATCTTTGTTTTTTATTTCAATTTGTTCGTAAGCCAGAGACAATTTTTGATTTGCTTTCCTTTTTTGAATATTGCCTTTAAAAAGTATAAAAGCAGATATTGCAATCAGCAAACAAAAAAGCGATAGATATATTTTTAGATTTTTTTCTTTTTGAAATTTTTCTTCCGAAAGTGCTTTTCCTTTTTCAAGATTACTAATCATAAGTTCTTTTTTTTCCGACTCATATTTTGCAGACATCTCATTTATTTGTTTGCTGTTATTTTCGTTGTAAATGGACTCTTGAAGAACAGTATAAAGTTGTGAATAAGTATATGCTTTTGAATAATCATTTTCTATGGAATATGCTATTGCTAATAATTGATATAATAAGGATATTTCAGTTCTATAATCATATTGTTTCGCAATCTTTAAAGCATTTTCACCATATTTTATTGCAGATTCTACTTGTTTAAGTTTTAAATAGGATTTGGCTATATCCAATAAGGCACAAACAAGGTTAAAATCGTCCTTATCCTCTTTATGTATTTTTGCTGCTAATTTTAGGGTTTCTATTGCGGATTGATATTTGCCCATTTCAAAATAAATGGCACCCATATTAGTGTAACTGGATGCGATACCTCTTCTACTTCCAGTTCGTTGAGCTATAGCTCTTGTTTTTTTGCAGTAATCAAGTGCTTCGGGATATTTTTTCATCTTTCTGTAAAGAATTGATAAATCATCAAAATTAGCCTCTACTTTTTCATTTAAATTTAGCTGTTGATTAATCTGTAAAGATTTTAGATAATAGTTTAGTGTCTGGTTAAAGTTGTTTTGACCTTGATATATCCAACCAATATTTCGATAACACTCTGCGATTGCAGCCCTATCCTTTAGATATTCAAAAACATCTAAGGCTTTAAAATAATGACTTGATGCGGAGTCATAGTTAGCCTTAAACCAATAAATATCGCCTACGTTGTTATTGGCTTTGCCAATACCTTGCTGATAATTTAGTTTAATAGAAAGGGCAAGACCCTTTTGGCCATATGTCAGTGCCGTATCTAAATTATAGGTTTGAAATTTTTTAGAGAGGTTATATAATGCATCTGCCTTTACTGTATCAATTGTTGTTGTATTAATAAACTTTTGCAGTGAATCAATCTCAAAATTGTTTTGTGCACTTAAAATAAATTTTTGTGCAAAAAAGAAAATAAGAATATACTTAACATTTTTCATATTCTTATTCCTATTACCAATATATCGTCCACTTGTTCATGCTTACCCTTCCATGTATCTATGGTTTCAATTAAATTATTTTCCTGCTCTGACATAGTAAATTTGTTGTTTTCAAGAAGCAGAGCCTTAAACCGTTTACTCATAAATTTTTTTCCATCCGTACCACCAAACTGATCGGCAAACCCATCGGAGGAAATATAAATACAATCATCTTTTGCAAGCACAATACGGTGATTGGTGAAAAATCTTTCAGTTTCTGATTGGTATCCCCCTACAGAAAACTTATCTGCTTTTATCTCAGTTATAATAGGAGAACCTTTTCCTGCGCCATTTTTTTCTCCTTGAAGGTTTTCTAATTCCTCCATTTGTTTTTTTACAATCCATAATGGCCGCTGTGCGCCAGCATATTCAATTTCGGTTTCACTGTAAAAGGTGATAAGGGCAATGTCCATCCCGTCTCTATTAGTTGCATGTTCGTCCTGCTTTAATGCTTTCCTAATCTCTCTGTGAAGTTCGTTTAAAATCTCCGCAGGAGATATGATGCCTTTTTCGTTAACAATTTGATTTAGAATATTATTTCCAATCATACTCATTAGTGCACCCGGTACCCCATGGCCAGTGCAATCACATGAGGCAATTAATCTTTTGCCGTCTTTTTCTGCGAACCAATAAAAATCACCGCTTACAATGTCTTTAGGTTTAAATAAAACAAAAGCATTCGGGAAAATTTTGTATTTGAGTTCTTTGGGAGGCAATATGGCATCCTGTATGCGTTTTGAGTAATTAATACTGTCGGTAATATCTTTGTTTTTGTCTTCAATTATATTTTTTTGCTCAACAATTTCTTTGGTACGTTCTTGTACCTGATACTCCAAAACTTCTTTTTGAACCTCCAGAATTTTCTGTTTTTCCTTTTCCTGTTCTATTGTTTTTAAGGAAAGGATTTCGACCTCAACAAGGTTTTTTTTCAAATTTTTATTAGTTTGAGCAAAGCCTCGTGCAAGGTGAATGGACATAGAGATTGGAATACTGACTATTGCTAAAAATATCAAAATGACAAGAAAAAAACTACTTGTATGTAAACTACCGTTTAAAAACATTACTTTAAAAAGGATAATCACAATTAAGATTAAAAACAAAAGAGAGCCAGTGCCTATAATCCATGCGCCTTCCAGTTTCTGATAGATGGATTTGATAACAATAGAAAATGATGCAGCTACAGTACTAATTATAAAACTTATAAGAACTATAATAGAAAATTCTTCCCTCGGCCATAATAGCTGTATAATAATTACAGCTATTAATGCAATTGAAGAGAACCAAAAATATTTGCCGACAGGCCGTTTGAAAAGGGAATATTCTAATACCAACATTGAATAAAAAAACAAGAGAATGTAAAGTCTTGAATAGTAAAAAAGTTTTGTAGACAATTCCGGATCACAAGAATTGTTTGCTATATAGGGTATAAAGAATAGAACCGCTAAAAAAAATACGAATATACTGTAGTAAAAATTTGTACGTTGCTTTTTATAAAATAGAAAAAATAATAAATGGACAAAACCTAGAGTGAAAAAAAATATTGCAAGAGAAATTAACAAAAAATTACTTAGTACGTTTGAAGCTCGTAATCGGGTTGTTATTTCGTCAAACCTTGTAATATCAATTGTAAAGCCAGGTTTCTTTGAATTATATTTTTTAAAAAATTCTAAGTGTCTTACATTAGAATACCTGACAGCCAAAAGATGTTTGCCTGGGTTAAGGTATTGAAAGGATAGGGGAATTTGGTTTGGAGTATATTTCTCTTCTTCTTTTAAATTTGTAGATACCTGGCCTAAGGAATGTATAAGCTTTCCATCTAAAAATAACTGTGAGGCCCCAGCTTGTTCAACCAAAAGGCAAAGTGGTATATCATTTAACGCAGAATCTATATAAACATGAAGCCTGAACCATGCAATTCCTTTAAAAACAGTCGAATCTTTCTTATCAAAGCTTAATTGAGTATCTACTGTATCCCAATTACTATCATCAAATGATACAGAAGCCCAGGCTAAATTATCTCCATTATGAAATTTCCAGAATTTGTCTAATGAAATCGTTTCAGACGAATCTATTTTAAATATCTGCAGAATCTTTGTATTCTGTGCAGGTAATATGGCAGTAAGTATAAACAAACAAAGGAGGGTGATATTTTTTTTCATGATCCTCCAAAGATAATATAATTTTAATGTGAGGTAAAATTGTGTAGAATCAAATTATTGTCTGTATAAATCATCCTGAAAAACCAATCTGTCACTAAGGGTTTCAGCCTGTTTAAATCGAAGAGAATTAAAAGTTTACATTAATCCCAAAAGTAAAAGGGTAAACCTGTGGCCCCATATCCTTTTTAAATAAACGGTTTAAACCATAATTTGCAAATACAGTTACGTTATTGTATCCAATGCGTACAGTGGAACTGTAACGAAATGGAGCAAGATTAAAATCGTCACGTTTCTTTATTTTGAAATGCTCATCATTTTCATAATATCTTTGTTTTGTTACAGAATGTATGCGGTACGCAAATTCACATCCAACAGCAATATGCCAATTATTTTCAGGGTTTTTGCTGCTGTTATACTCTAACATCAGCGGCAATTTTAAGTAACTTATATTTAGCATATTTTTTTTGTATTTAACAGAATCAGTAGATGCAATTAAATAGTAGGCTTCTGAATTTAATGTCACATTGTTTTTTAGTGCATAATGATTAAAGTCAAATCCTATACCTGTTATAAGGTTTAAGTAGTTTTTATAAATGTGAAAATCTTTTTCCAGAAGGTTTAATCCAAATTGTAATGATTTAGTATAATCCAATTCGATGAATTCTTCACCGGCAGGAGCATCCGTACTATTTCTATAATTCAATATGCCATTAATGCCAATCTCTATGCCAGTCCAGTGTTTGAATTTTTCATTATATTGTTTAATATCATATTTTCCGCTAACAGCTTTGTCATTATTTTCGTCAATAACTATATATTTTTTTTTGCCAAATTGAAATTTTGTTGTGTCTCGTGCAGTTTCGTCTCCTGTTCCACTTTTGCTTTCTCGAACAGACCCCAATCCGCTTATATTTATTGTGCGTTCGGCCGGAGTGCCTTTGTAAATAATTGAACCAGCTCCGGAAACATCCGCATCTATACTTTTCGTAACATATACTTTAGCATCCCCTTCAGAAGTTACCTTAACTATTGCATTATCTGTTTCCAGATCAGATGCTTTTAAGTCACCAGCTCCGCTCACCGTTGCATCAAGGGTTTGAGTGGTTCCTGTTAAAGTAACGTCTCCTCTACCTTTAACTTTTGTTATAATTTTTGTGGTTTTTAAGTCCAGCAATACATTGCCGATTCCGCTTGATTCAATCGTTATGGTATCAGATATAAGCTGATTTTCTGTCTTTAAATCGGCTGAGCCGTTAATAATAATGCTACTTAGTTTTTTTGTATGGATTGTAACAAGAAGCGGTTGGTCATTTTTAATTGAATTGTCACTTAATATAGTCAGGATGCCATCTTTAATTTCTGTTCTGATATATGGTTGTGTTTTTTCATCAGCATCAATTTTAATGGTGTTTGTATCGCTTTGTATCAATACAACATTGAAAATGTCCCCTACATGTATCCCGTTGAAATCACTAATGTTTCTTTGTGACTGAGCATAGGTAACAGTTGTGAAAAAAATTATTAATATAAGTCCTGTGATTTTAATCTTTTTAAAAGGTAATATCATAATTAAAATTTTACTTAGGTTTTAAATCAAAATTAAATGTACAAAAAAATTAAGCAAATGGAAACAAAGGAACTTTTGCAAAGATTAATTTACGGTTCAGCTGAATTCATTTTAAATACAAAGGTTTTTATTTAGATTATTTGAGAAATTAGTTTGTCTTGGAGATTAATAAAAAAAACTCATGCCAAAAAGATTTTTTTAACCTAAAAAGGGTAAAAATTAAAATCATATGTTCGTAAAATTTGAAATTTGAATTTAAGTTTGTATATTAGTACTTCAAAAAATAACGGAAGTTACAATCGTTAAAGAATGAAAAAAAATATACTTTTATTAGCGATTCTACTTGCAAGCTATTCTTTTTCTCAGCCGTTAAAATCAGTATTAGTAACTGATCAGGTTGTTTTTCAAAAGGACGAAAATTTCTATCTACAACTTCTGAACAATAAATCAGCTGAAGAAATGGTTGATTTTTCTACTGTACAAGCTAAAATTTGGAACGATGAATTAGTGCGTTTCCCCGCCCAAATTTCTAAAGAGTTACTGATTAAGGAAGAGTGGGTATTTTATTCCGGCATCCAATCGCCATATAATTCAAATAAATGGTTGTGTTTGGAAAGAACAATAATGGGTAATGATTTTAATTTATTTCTTTTTGATACGGAAAGGGGTACAAAAAAAATAATAATTAATAACACGAATTCGATTGGGAATTTTGCATTTCGACCTGTTAGCTGGTCTGTTAATGAACAGGTAATCTATATTGAACTACTTGAGTTTGATACTGGCCTTGAACACGAAGGTGTTTACAGTTATGATATTGAAAGTGGTGAATTGAAAAAACTTGCTATTTCAGAAAAATACATGACCACACCTTTAATATCTCCTGATCGTAAACATTTTTTATTTACAGCTACAAGCCTTGAAACAAGGGAGTTGATACATGGCATTGCAGATCAATTGAAGGTGTATTCACTTGAAAAACGTGAAGAAATTCTTTTATCTGAAACACCGGGGGAAAATATTCAGGCTTTGGGGTGGTATTCAAATGAACCATTAAAAAAAAAGCAATTATTAGATCCGAATGAAAACATTGCGCAGCTGAATTTTAAACTGCCTTGGGTTTCGGGGCTTAACTATTGTGTTACACGTGACGGTTCCAATGCCGCTCCAGGTTCTGCCGGATCGTCCAGTTCATGTTCTAACCTTGGACCTCACTCTTATCCTTCAGCAACAGATTTTGATACCCCTAATAATGCAGATGATAAGGTACTTGCTGTAGCAGCCGGAACAGTAACTTCTGTGGTGTATTCAAACACAGGCTATGGGAATTGTATTGTTATCACGCATTCTGATGGGTATCGTACCAGATATGGACATAATAAATCTATTGCAGTTACTCAGGGGCAGCAGGTTCAGCAGGGTTGTTATATTTCAATTGAAGGCACTACAGGTAACTCATCCGGTGATCATATACATTTTGAGTATGAATATCCTGGCGGAAGCGGTAATCTATACGCGACCTTTAGTGACTGTGGTGGTTGTGTTCCGCATCGCGGGTACTCTTATACCTCAACCAATAGCTTGCAATCGTGTAATACAATTAATCCTCCTCCTGCTCCAACAGTAAGTAGTACAAATACTTGTGGAAATAAAACGATTGTGCGTGCCAGCCCGCCTTCTGGTATAACTTATTACTGGCAAGGCACAAGCTGCGGAACGAGTACTTCTAATTCAGCGGCAAGTTATACTGTTACTGCTTCCGGAACCTATTATTTAAGGGCTAAAAGCACGGGAGGTGTCTGGTCAACATGTAGCTCTATAACAGTAGCCATTAATGTGCTTCCCGTAACCCCTCCAGTTCCATCTGTAAGTACAAATGTTTGTGGAGCCAAGACATTAACAAGAGTAACTCCTCCAGCAGGGGTTACTTACTATTGGCAGACCATTTGTGGTGTTAATGTTTCTAATTCATCTCCTACATATACTGCTCCACTTTCTGGTACTTATAGACTAAGAGCCAAAAGTGCTGCAGGATGTTGGTCTTCCAACTGTGCAGCAGTATCTGTTCTTGTAAACCCTGATCCCTCTCCATCTATTTCAGGACAAAATTCAGTGTGCTCAAATTCAAATGGAGTTGCTTATTCTGTTATAAATACTGGAAATAATTTTTCATGGACAATTAATGGAGGGACTATTGTATCGGGGCAAAATACAAATTCAATAACTGTTAATTGGGCTGCACCAGGCAATGGAACTCTTTCAATCACCGAAACTAACCCTTCATCAAATTGTTTTGCAACAGCATCTCTGAACGTTAATATAGGTTCTAACCTTAATCCAACAATTTCGGTAAATGGCCCTCTCACTTTTTGTCAGGGAGGAAATGTAATGCTAGATGCCAGCGCAGGCTTCAACTCTTACCTTTGGAGTAATGGTGATACAACACAGATAATAAATGTTACCACTAACGGTACGTATTCAGTTACTGTAACAGGTATTAATGGATGCGTAGGAACATCTGCAAGTCCAGTTTCAGTTATTGTAAACGCTCCTCCGCAAGTACCCACCATATTGGCCGTTGATAGTGTATTAACGTCAAGTTCATCAGTAGGAAATCAATGGTGTTTGGATAGTGTTATAATTAATGGGGCCGAATCTCAAACACACATAATGGGAGGACAAGGTATTTATACTGTAATTGTTACAGACTCTGCTACCGGATGCTCTGCGGTTTCGGCCCCCTTGAATTCCCTAAATGTAGGTGTAGAAAAAGCAGAAGCGAAGCGAATCGAAGCGATGGTTACAATTTATCCAAATCCCAATAACGGTTCATTTACTATTCAATTTAATAATTTGTTTATCAAAATGGAAATGGCTTTGGTAAATGTGTTGGGAGAACAAGTTTATTTTGAAAAACTCAAAGCGAACACTTCTGAACATGCGATAGAGAATATTGCGCAGGGTATTTATTTTATTCAGATACTAGCGGATGGTAATTTATATAATAAAAAAATAGTTGTTCAATAAAGCCAGGTGATATATCTCTTTCATCAGTAGAGCAGAGGAGTTCCGCTCTTCAAGTATAATCAATATTTAAAAAATAGTTCCTGTTCCGTACAGTATTCCCCAACTATTTATACCTACAGAATAACTCGTGCCTATATACATAACAAAATTTTCGCCTCTCATAACACGTATTCTTCCTGCAATTAGTGGCACAACCCTGATCACATTTCTATTATTCATCAGGAAGCTTGCTAGTGGGCCAATTTCGAAATCTAAACGGGATTTTGAATCTATCTTTATTTGAAACACTTTGTATTCAACACCAAAGCCAAAAGTAGGTGAGGCGCGTTCATTTACCAATTGTCCATTTAAAAGAAATTGTTTTGTTTCTGTCGGTAAGTTGAAAAACACAGGGATTCGAAGCTTTTTTTGGGGGCGGAATTCAACGAAAAATAGAATAGCACTGGTGGGTATAACAACTGCCTCTTTTTTACGAATGTTTAATAATTTACTATTTGAAATAAACAGCATGGACTGTCCCATACTCAGCTCAAATGTCTGGTTTGTTCTAAGGCTATCGGTCTGACTTTTGGCCGAAAATGAGCAAATAGAAAATAATAGTGCGTAAATAAATCCGTTTTTGGAACAAAAAATTTTCATTTTTGATGTGTGTATTCTTGAATTTATAAGTGTAATAAGTGCTCTTGCAGTACATAAACTATTGCTCCGGCAAAATAGCCAATAGCGGCAAGCCATGCTATTTTTTTTAGATACCAGATGAAATCAATTTTTTCAATTCCCATCGCTGCAACTCCAGCAGCAGAACCAATAATTAATATGCTTCCTCCCGTACCTGCACAATAAGCTAAAAACTCCCAGATGTAAGAATCTGGTGGGTAAGCAGTAAGATCGTACATCCCCATAGAGGCGGCTACCAATGGTACGTTATCTATAATAGCAGATAATAGCCCGATTACAGGAACAATGATATTAAGGTTCCCAATCTTTTCGTCCATAAGCTGCGCCAGTGTTGATAGTAGGCCTGTTGATTGCAATGCAGCAATGGCAATAAGTATCCCTAAAAAAAACAAAATACTGGGAGTGTCTATTTTTCTTAAAGCATGGGTAACTGATAATGCATCTTTATCTTCTTCATCTTTACTACCATGTATTATTTCGGTAACAATCCACAACACCCCTAATGCGAATAAAATACCCATGAATGGCGGCAGATGAGTAAGCGATTTAAATATCGGAACAAAAATTAACCCGCCTAACCCGGTAAAAAATATAATATTTCGTTCCCTTACACTTAAAGGTACCCCGGTTTTAGTTGGTATTATTTCAGGCTTTGAAATAGTTCCTCTTAATTTGAAAGAAGTAATAATAAGTGGAACTATTAAACAAACTATGCTCGGCACAATTAATTTTACACAAATATTGGCAGCTGTGATTTGCCCTCCAATCCATAACATGGTTGTAGTAACATCTCCTATAGGGCTCCAGGCCCCACCTGCATTAGCTGCTATTACAACCATTCCGGTAAAAAACAAACGATCCTCACGGTTATCAATTAATTTTCGAATCAGCGAAACCATTACAATGGCTGTTGTTAAATTATCAAGAAGGGAAGAAAGTATAAATGTAATAAAGCAAATAAGCCAAAGCAATTTCCTTTTATTTGTAGTCTTAATATTGGAGGTTATTAGATCAAACCCATCATGAGCATCTATAAGCTCTACAATCGTCATTGCACCCATTAAAAAGAAAAGTATTCCCGACAATTCGCCTAAATGTTCTGTAAGCTGTTCGGATATTAAATGAGGATTATTACTGCATAAAATATAAACAGCCCAGCACAAAACTCCGGTAAGCAGAGCAGTGGCTGATTTATTTGTTTTTATAAAATTCTCAAATGCAATTGCAAGATATCCTAAAATGAATAGTACTATAATAATTGTATTCATATTAAATCTTAATTAGTTGTTGGTAAAAATACAGATTCAAATATTATATTTTTCTATTTATATTTAAAACTTGTATATATTTGAAATTCATTCAAAATCAAAAAGATAAATAAATATGGCGAATCTTTGGTTAAAAAAATCTATCAGCTCCCTTCAAACGGAAGCTTCGGAAGAACATGGAGGACTAAAACGTACACTTGGTGCTCGCTCATTAGTTGCGTTAGGTATTGGAGCGATTATTGGTGCTGGCCTTTTTTCAATTACAGGTGGTGCTGCTGCAAATAACGCAGGACCGGGCATTACAATATCTTTTATAATCGCTGCGGTTGCTTGTGCATTTGCGGGTTTATGCTATGCTGAATTTTCATCAATGATTCCCGTTGCAGGAAGTGCGTACACATATTCATATGCTACAATGGGTGAATTTATTGCATGGATCATTGGGTGGGATTTAGTACTCGAATACGCTGTGGGCGCAGCAACGGTTTCTATAAGCTGGTCAAGATATTTGGTTAAGTTTTTAGGATATTATGGAATACATCTGCCTCCATCTTTGACCTTATCTCCTTTTGATTCTGCGACACTTGCAGATGGTAGCATTGTTCATGGTATGATAAATCTACCTGCAGTTTTTATTGTGGTCTTAATGTCTTTATTATTAATTAAAGGTACTAAAGAATCTGCTATCGTGAATGGGATCATAGTACTCCTTAAGGTAACTGTGGTGCTTGTTTTTATTTTTCTTGGTTGGGGATATATTAATGCAGATAATTACGTTCCATATATTCCAGAAAATACTGGAGAATTTGGTAGTTTCGGAATGAGTGGGATTGTAAGAGCAGCAGCGATTGTGTTCTTCGCATATATAGGTTTTGATGCAGTATCAACTGCTGCTCAGGAGGCAAAAAATCCTAAAAGAGATATGCCTATAGGTATTTTGGTTTCTTTAGCAATTTGTACTGTATTGTATATCCTTTTTGCGCATGTAATGACGGGAGTAACAAATTATACAAGTTTTCAGGGAGCTGATGGTATTGCTCCAGTGGCAGTTGCGATTGATCATATGGGAACAGTTGGCCCGGATGGAGTTGTTATTCCTGCTTATCCTTGGTTAAATAAGGCAATAATTATAGCAATCCTTGCAGGATATTCATCTGTAATTATGGTAATGCTTATGGGGCAGTCACGAGTGTTTTTTTCAATGAGTAAAGATGGTTTACTTCCAAAAATATTCTCTCAGGTACACCCTAAATTTGGGACACCTTCAAAATCAAATCTTCTGTTTATGGTGTTTGTTAGTTTATTTGCTGCATTTGTTCCTGCGAATGTTGTGGGAGAGATGACTAGCATTGGTACATTACTAGCATTTATCCTTGTTTGTGCAGGAGTATGGGTCTTGCGTAAAAAACAACCAGACTTTCCACGTGCATTTAAAACACCGTTGGTACCACTGATACCTATATTAGGTATTGCATCTTGCTTATTTATGATGTTGTTTTTACCACTAGATACCTGGTTGCGTTTAATTATTTGGATGTTGATAGGGATAGATGTTTATTTAATGTATGGTTCAAAGAACAGTATATTAGCAAAATCAGTTGAAAATATAAGTAGCTTGAAACCCTTGTTCATAACAGGACTTTCTTTATCCTTACTATTGGCTATAGTAGCCATATTGCATCATTTTACGTTAACAGAAGGAGCAGAAGACAATATTTTATTTTTATCATCTATTGTTATTGCTGGTGTACATCTGATATTTTATATCGTTAAAATGAGTACGAATAGAAAATAATCAAATTGCCCAAATTATAAAAAGGACGGTTATTACCGTCCTTTTTAATTTAAAAAATGTAAATCAAAAACACATACAGCATTTATAAAAAATATTTTTTAATCATATAAATCATAACAATCTGAGTTCCAATTAACACTCCCTTATGTCAGAAAATAACACAGAATTAAAGCGCTCACTTGGATTGGTGGATGCAACAATGATAGTAGCAGGTTCTATGATTGGCTCCGGTATTTTTATTGTGAGCGCCAGCATGTCGCGTGCAGTTGGATCCGCAGGATATTTATTGTTATTATGGATCATTACCGGACTAATAACGGTAATGGCTGCATTAAGCTACGGGGAGCTTGCTGGTATGATGCCCAAAGCAGGAGGCCAGTTTGTTTATATTCAAAGAGCATATGGTAATTTAATAGCATTTCTATACGGATGGACCGTTTTTACCGTTATACAAACGGGAACCATTGCAGCAGTCGCAGTGGCCTTTACTAATTATACGGCCATTTTTTTTCCGGAACTAAAGAATGAAATTTTGTCCGTTGCAGGCGGTGCTTTTGTGATCACATGGAAACAAATTTTGGCTATTTTAACTATTCTTTTTCTTACCTATTCTAATACCCGTGGAATCCGCAATGGTAAAATAATTCAGTTGGTTTTTACATCAACTAAATTGCTTGCTCTGTTTTCGCTTATTGTACTTGGAATTGCAATGGCATTTAAAACCAGCACACTTGCCGAAAACTTTAAAAATGCCTGGGATGCAACAACTACAACTGTTAACCCGGATGGAACTTTAAGTATTTCTCACCTTGCCGGTTTCGCATTAATAGGGGCAATGGGATCAACAATTATAAATTCGCTTTTTTCGGCCGATGCCTGGAATAACGTAACCTTTATTGCAGGGGAAATAAAAGAACCCAAAAAAAATATTCCCCGTAGTTTGTTTCTAGGTACCTTGATAGTAACGCTATTGTATATCCTGGCAAACATAGCCTATTTGGCTTTATTACCAATAAAAGGTGATCCTGCGGCAACGGACGCATTTGGACAGGGAATTCAGTTTGCTACCAATGATAGAGTCGCAGGAAGCGCTGCTACCATGATCTTTGGTAACGTTGCACTCTTTATTATGGCTGGTTTGATTATGATCTCCACGTTCGGTTGTAATAATGGATTAATTCTTGCAGGCGCAAGGGTGTATTATGCAATGGCAAAAGAAAAATTATTTCTGAAAGGGGCTGCATCGTTAAATGAAAATTCAGTGCCGTCTTTTGCATTGTGGAGCCAATGTATATGGGCATGTGCGCTTTGCCTTTCCGGTACCTACAGTGACCTTGTAAATTATTCAACCTTTGCATCTATGATATTTTATATAGTAACAATTGCAGGGCTTTTTATACTTAGAAAAAAAGAACCGAATACAGAACGCCCATACAGAGCATTCGGCTATCCGGTTATTCCAGCACTTTATATACTTGCAGCACTTTCAATCTGCACAATTCTGATTATTTATGACGGAAGAAATACCGGTTTCGGATTGATCTGTGTATTTTTAGGAGTTCCGGTATATTATTTTACCCAAAAAAGGAAAGTTGAATAACCATTAACAATTGTTTTTGCCTGATGACCTTTCATTCATTTAGTAGTGTAAAACAAAGTTTCGTAAATTCGAAACAATTCGTTTATCCGTAACCTTGAGTTTATAACATCACGCTATCGGTAACTTACAATGAAACAATTTATCCGCGATTATCTAACATTTAATAAACGTGAGCGAAATGGCTTATTTGTGTTACTTGTAATAATTTCGTTACTGATATTTTATTTGAATATTTCTGATAGATTTATTAAAAATGAAAACATTGATTTTTCAAAATTTGAACAAGAGATTGCGCAGCTTAATTCTTCCATAGCCCCCAAAAATAAAACTTACTTAAGCGATATTAATCCGGATGATAAGCAAATTAAAAATCCTGATTCCTTAGCATCGGATAATCCTGAAAACACAAAAGCTCAATACTTTAATTTCAACCCCAATTATTTGCCTGAAAATAAATGGCAACAGCTCGGTCTGTCCGATAAACAAATCAAAGCAATAAAAAATTATGAAACAAAAGGAGGGAAATTCCGGACTAAAGAAGATGTAAAAAAGATGTATTGCCTTCCTGCAAAGCAATACGAAGCATTGGAGCCCTTCATCAGTATTCCTGAAATAGTATCAGCAAATAACAATTTTAATAAAGAAAGAAATTTTGCTGAAAATAAAACCACAAAGTACCCTGATGTAGTGGTAGAGCTTAATTCAGCCGACTCAACACAGCTCACTAAGGTCAAAGGTTTCGGTGGATTTTATGCAAAAACAATTATTAAATACCGGAATTCTCTCGGAGGCTTTGTCGCAAAAGAACAATTAATGGAAATATGGAAATTTGATAAGGAGAAATTTGAGGCGGTAAAAAATTACGTTGTTGTAGATGATTCAGAAATAAAAACAATAAATATTAATACTTGTACCGCAACTGAGCTAAAACATCCGTATCTTAGCTGGAATGCAACTAATGCCATTGTGAATTATCGAAATAAACATGGCAAGTTCAAAACGTTAGAGGACATAAAAGAAACGGACTTGGTAGACGATGAAACATACCTTAAAATTGTACCCTATTTAACTTTATAGCTATTCCCCTTGAAAAGGGGCGCGCGCAAGAGCGTGTGCTGCAGGGGGATTTGGATCAGGAAATAAAAAATAAGAATATTTATTTAATCAATATTTGTAACATGTTAGAACAAAAACTAAAAACAGGAATACGTGACGTACCGGATTTTCCTAAACCTGGAATTCTTTTCAAAGATATTACCCCGATATTACATAATCCCGAACTATGCGATGATATCGTAAATTCATTTTCAGCATATTGCTCGGATAAAAATATTCATGCTATTGTTGGGGTTGAAAGTCGTGGCTTTTTATTCGGTTTTGCTTTGGCTAGCAAATTGAATATCCCTTTTATTCTAGTGCGTAAAGCAGGTAAGTTACCTTATAAAACAATTTCGTATGAATATGATTTGGAATACGGCAGCGCAAAAGTTGAAATGCAGGTAGATGATATCAAACCGGGCTGGAATGTGATGATTCATGATGATTTATTAGCTACAGGCGGCACTGCGGAAGCTGCCGCTAAATTAATTCAAATGCAGCAGGGCACGGTCGCAGGTTTTGCCTTTGTTGTTGAATTGGAATTTTTAAAAGGCAAAGAAAGACTAAATCAATATTCCAAAAACATCATTAGTTTAGTAAATTATTAATTTGCTTACCCTGACAGGGTTTCAAACCCTGTTAGGGGTATATTAAATAGCCTTCGCAAATAGTTACCCATTCTAACAAACCCTAATTCAATAAATTTCTTATTTTTACCACCCAAAATAAACTTACATACATGGATTTTAGCATCAACGAAAACCAGCATATGATTGCTGATATGATTAAAAAGTTTGGAAACGACCATATTCGCCCTAAAATGATGGAATGGGACGAATCGCAGGAATTTCCGTTAGAAGTGTTTAAAAAATTGGGTGAACTGGGATTGATGGGTGTATTGGTGCCAACACAATATGGTGGTTCAGGTTTTACATATACTGAATATGTTACAGCAATTGTAGAATTGAGCAAAATTTGCGGTTCTATAGGTCTTTCAATGGCTGCGCACAATTCATTGTGTACCGGACACATCCTGGCTTTTGGAAATGAAGAACAAAAGAAAAAATATCTTCCAAAGCTGGCAACAGCAGAGTGGATAGGAGCTTGGGGCTTAACAGAAACAGGTACAGGGTCTGATTCAGGCGGGATGACAACAACAGCTAAAAAAGATGGAGATTACTACGTAATTAACGGTTCTAAAAATTTCATCACTCACGCAATCACAGGAAGCGTTGCCGTTGTAATTGTACGTACCGGTGAAAAAGGCGATAGCAAAGGAATGTCCGCGTTTATTATTGAAAAAGGAACACCAGGTTTTAAATCAGGCAAAAAAGAAAATAAACTTGGAATGCGTGCATCTGAAACAGCGGAGTTAATATTCGATAATTGCCGCGTACACAAAGATCAGATGATGGGTAAAGAAGGAGAGGGCTTTCAACAGGCAATGAAAGTGCTTGATGGAGGGCGTATTTCAATTGCAGCCTTATCTGTGGGTATTGCAAAAGGCGCTTTGGATGCATCAATTAAATATTCTAAGGAACGCGAACAGTTCGGAAAAGCAATATCTCAATTTCAAGGCATATCCTTTAAATTAGCGACCATGGCAACAGAAATTGAAGCAGCAGAATTGTTGACATTTTTAGCTGCCGACAAAAAAAATAGAGGCGAAAAAATGACAAAAGAAGGTGCCTTCGCTAAATATTATGCTTCTGAAGTAGCTGTAAGAGCCTCTACAGAAGCCGTTCAGATATTTGGTGGGTATGGCTATACCAAAGATTTCCCTGCCGAAAAATACTTCCGCGACTCAAAACTTTGTACCATTGGCGAAGGAACCTCAGAAATACAAAAGGTAGTAATAGCGCGTGAAATATTAAAATAAAGGTATATACCTGAAAATTAATTAAAGATCGTTCTTTTGCTTACTATACTTATGAAATCGCGCGTGAGGAATGAACAAACGCGATGCAGCGTTGCTTGTGGGGAGAAATCGTTTGTTCTTGAATTTTTGTTTCTTTTTGTTCAAGCAAAAAGAAAACACACAGTTTTTTGTTCCTTGAAACACAAAACGGGATATTTCGGTAAGAATGACTTTTTTTGAAAATATTTTTTTAATTAACCATAATATCCTTACATTTGTAACCTGATTTTAAAAAATCGACAAAACAATCAATCAAAAAATCAACAAACTAAAAATAGCAACATGTTAATTGTACCAGTAAAAGAAGGCGAAGCAATCGAAAAAGCACTAAAAAAATTCAAAAAGAAATTTGAAAAAACAGGTGTTGTAAAAGAACTACGTGAACGTTCAAAGTTCATTAAGCCTTCTATTGTTTATCGCGAAGGAAAGAAAAAAGCGATCTACAAACAAAAAATGCAAGAAAGCGAAGAAGCATAGTATTCAGCTTCTTTTTCTTAAAAATACTCGAAAGAGGAAAAATTTATTTTATTTAGGTATCTTTGTAAGAGGCTACCCGTATAAAATATAATTTTTCCTCTTTTCTTATTTCTATGGATTCAGATGTGTGCAGAGATAAATTTTTAGAATTTATCCAATATGAAAAACGATCCTCCAGTCATACATTGGTAGCATATTCTACTGACCTAAAACAATTCATTCAATACCTTACTGCCACCTACGAAGTAACGGATATATCCGAAGTAAGCCACACCGTTATTCGTTCCTGGATTGTAAGCTTAATGGAACAAAAAATAACACCTCGTTCCGTAAACCGAAAAATTACGGTACTAAAAACATTCTATAAATTTCTATTAAGGCAGGGGATAGTCACTCAAAATCCAATGTTAAAGATCCTTTCACCAAAAACTTCCAAGCGCTTACCCGTATTTGTTGAAAAGGAAAAAATGGATGTTTTGCTGGATGATACCGTTTTTGGTGATGATTTGGAAGGGCAGCGCAATAAGTTGATAATAGAACTTTTTTACGCCACCGGCATTCGTTTATCCGAGCTGATCAATCTAAAGCAATCCAATGTAGACCTATATCAATGTCAGATAAAAGTGATCGGAAAACGCAATAAAGAACGCATCGTGCCATTTAATAATCAGCTAAAAGCGCAGATTCAACAGTACCTTGAAGCGAAAGCCGATTTAAACAATGAATTCCTGTTCATCAATAAAAACGGTAAACAACTATATGAAAAATTTGTCTACCGCATAGTAAATACATACCTATCACAAATAACCACGGTAAATAAAAAAAGTCCGCATGTATTGCGGCATACCTTTGCAACACATATGCTCAACAACGGTGCCGATTTAAACGCTATTAAAGAATTGCTTGGTCACGCCAATCTCTCTGCCACACAAGTTTACACGCATAATACGGTAGAAAAACTTAAAAATATTCACAAACAGGCGCATCCGAGAGGATAATACACCATCGCTTCCGAAGAGCTGGACAATATGAGATTGTATAACAAAAATCAAATTTATAATATAAAAACTATGAAAATAAAAGTACTTGTATTTGCCGCCTTTATCTTGTCCGGAACAAACAGCTGGGCTCAAAGTTCAACTAAACAAGGAGTTCGTCAGGCTGGACAGTCACCAGAAAAAAACAGAAATACCAGCCTTTTTAAAATACTTGAAAATTCTTTCGAAATTGATATTAAAAAAGATATCAAAGATGCTGTTTTTCTCGAAATCGATTTTGTAGAATTAGCGAGAATTAACAAGGAAAAACCTGCTTCATTGATTTTAGACCTGCCTTTACCTAACAATGGCAATACGAAATTTTTCCTTAATGCTGTAAATATAGTGTCCGATAATTTTTCTGTTATCACAGGGGATAATAAAAAAGTAGATTACACTCCTGGTTTATATTACCAGGGTACCGTTGCCGGGAGTACCCCATCATTAGCTGCCTGGAGTTTTTTTGAGAATAATATAATGACAGTATTTTCATACAACAACCAAAATTATACATTAGGTCTTTGGAAGGATAAATCAAAAAATTCTCTAAACAATATATACATTTTGTACAAAAACAGTGATGTACTTTACGAGCGAAAATTTGAGTGCCATACTGATGAGTCAGCTCAAAATAATACTTTCAGGTCAATTACACCGGAAAATCCTCAAGCCCAGTTTACCAATTGCATTAAAATATATTTTGAATGTGATTATCAAATGTATCTTGATAAAGGAAGCAATATTGGCAATGTTGCTAATTATGTAACCGGGATGTTCAATTTTGTTCAAATGATCTTTTCAAATGAAAGTGTAGGCACAAATATATCACAAATATATGTCTGGAGTGCTGCAGATCCCTATATTTCTGATACCACAACCTTGGATCAAATAAATAGTTTCGTGAGCTACCGGACAACATATAATGGAAATGCCGCCCATTTGCTGAGTACTAGATTTCCTAGTCAAGGAGGAAGAGCATTTAATACAGGGACATTATGCGACCCTGGAAGTATTTACGCTGTAAGCAATATATATAATATCGATAATAGTGTCTACCCAAATTACATGGATGAAGCAGGAACTATATGTCATGAGTTGGGACATAATTTTGGATCCCACCATACCCATTGGTGTGGTTGGCCGGGTGGAGCAATTGACGACTGTGCCCCGACAGAAGGAGGTTGTTTGCCAGGCCCTACACCACCCATTAATGGTGGCACAATAATGAGTTATTGTTATGCAACTGTTGGGATGACAGTTGCAAATGGATTTGGCCAGCACCCTGGTGACGCAATCAGAGCCGGTTATGTGGCTGCAACTTGTTTGACAAGCTGTACAGGGGCTTTGCCCGTGGCAGATTTTACAGTAGTTTCACAAAATAGTTGTTCTGCTCCGTTTACAGCTACCTTCACCGACCAAAGCAACAACTCACCAACTTCCTGGGCATGGGATATTGATAACAATGGCACAACAGATTATACTACACAATTTCCAACGCACACCTATACCGCTTCTGGCACATACACCGTAAAACTAACAGTTACTAATGCTAACGGAAGCAATTCACTTACCAAAACGGATTATATTGTTATCAGCAGCGCAGCTTTGCCATTTACAGAAGATTTTGAAAATGTAACATTCCCTCCCGAAAAGTGGTCTGTAACGCAAACCCCGGTTGATGTAATAAAATGGCAAAGAAATACAACTGCTGCCGGTAACGGTGCAAGTACTGGCTGTGCTTTTATGCGTCATTATTTTTATGGCTCCAGCTTGGGAGAAAAAGATAATCTGATCAGTACCGGAGTGAGCCTACTTGGAGCTACGAGCGCTGCAATAACCTTTAAAGTAGCATATAAAAATGTTCCATATCCCGGTTATTATGATACACTAAGGGTTTTTGTTTCTACTGATTGCGGTTCAACCTATGGGCCAGCTGTTTATACAAAGGGTGGGCCAGGCTTGGCTACTGGCACGAGTACATCTGAATACACTCCAAATAGTGCTGGTGACTGGCGTACAGAAACGATATCTCTAAACTCTTTTGCGGGAAACAATGTGGTAGTGAAATTTGAAACAATAAACAGGTGGGGTAATGATCTCTATCTTGATGATATCAATATTACAGGGAATATAACCACAGGTATTGAAAATCTGGCTAATAATGCTGTGAGCGTTAGTATTTATCCAAATCCATTCAGCACAATGGCAACGATAGAAATAAAAGGGCTTACTCAGCTTAATTGCGAATTGCGAATTTATGATTTACTTGGAAAAGAAGTCTTAAAATCTACCATCACAAACTCTAAATCCGAAATTCACAAAGAGGATTTATCAAATGGAATATACCTTTTTAAGGTGTTTAATAAAAATGAACTTGTCGGAAAAGGAAAAATAATTGTCGAATAAAAGCTGATGTGTTTAAGTATTTTCAATAGTTGCGGTAATGTTATGATACACTCAAAATTTTTTGGATAAGAGTTAATCTCAAAAGCTGGCGCAAGTTGTTATTGTATAAACGCATGATTTATTTGCAATCTAAAAAAATGGGAAGTTTTATTAAGAGTATTAGGAGCGAGGCAACTAAAAGTAGTTGGATAGTTACCCCTAAATGGACTCATAAAAATTATTTAACCCTAAAATGTAGTATTTTGCTAAATTAATTTATATATTCGCAGTACAACTTTGACAACATATTAAAAACGACATAAAATAATTTAAAATAGGAGGATAAAACCATGACAATTAAAATTCAATCAGTGCATTTTGATGCAGACAAAAAACTAGTAGAATTTATTCAGGAGCGTATCGATAAATTAACTACCTATTATGATGGAATTATCAGCAGCGATGTCACTCTTCGTATTGATAAAGCTAGTATTGTAGATAATAAAACAGCTGAAATAAAATTACACATTGCAGGCAATGATCTGTTTGTAAAAAAGAACTGTAAAAGTTTTGAAGAAGCAGTTGATACAAGTATCGATGCCTTAAAAATTCAGGTAAAAAAACATAAAGAAAAAATTAAAGGAATATAAGCCTTGTAAATCCAAAGATTTACTTAAATTTGCCCCGGTTTTGTGATCGGGGCAATTTTTTTTGAAAAAAAACGAATAAAATTGTTGTAACTCCGTAAAAATTTTATAATTTTGCAATCCCTTTAAAAAAGGGGGTATCTTTGAAGAGTACTAACAAAGTAAAAAAGTTCTTTTAAAATATAGTACTACCACACATAAGCCGATGTAGCTCAGTTGGCCAGAGCAGCTGATTTGTAATCAGCTGGTCGGGGGTTCGAATCCCTCCATCGGCTCTTTTTTT